>CAZIFB010000030.1:0-60842 GCA_964538915.1 uncultured candidatus Brocadiaceae bacterium
CGCCTTGATGTCGGCGAGGGGGTCGGAGGCGACGGCGACAAGGTCGGCGATCTTGCCGGCTTCGACGGTGCCGAGATCCTTGTCGATGCCGAGCAGCAGGGAGGCGTTGAGCGTGGCGGCCTTGATGGCGTCCATCGGCTTCATGCCGCCTTCGACCATGTAGGCGAATTCCTGCCAATTGTCGCCGTGCGGGCCGACGCCCCGGGTTACGTTCCCGTCGTCGGGCCGGTGGGTGCCGGAGCGCTCGGGCCCGAGGGGCCGCCGGTCGTCGGGCCCGAGGGGCCACCGCTCGATCCGCCGCCGCCGCCGCCGCCGCCGGGGGGGACGACGTCACCAGGACCGCGGTATTGGCCACCGTGGGCGTGGCCCTGCTCCGCGAACAGGAACATGAGGCCTGCGCAGCAGAGCCCGGACAGAACGAACTTCTTCATCGAGGAAACTCCTTGGTTCGCCGGCGAGCGGCTCGGCCGAGCGGCCGACATGGGACTGGGGCCGGATGCTACCCGGCGCGCGCGGCGCGAAGCAAAAGCAAGGCCGCGCCCTGGAAGTGACACGCAGGGCGCTCTCGTCGCCCAGGTGTTACGTGGCGGGAACGACAGCGCCGGGCCGGCAGCCGCGTAGACGACGGACGAGCTTCGCGTGCACGGACGGCGCCGCGGCGATCGTGGGGGTATGGCCGATGGCGAGGCTGGCGAAGGGAAACACCGCATCGCCCTTCCACGTGGTGAAGCGACCGCCGCTCTCGGTCACGACCAGGCCCGCCGCGGCGATGTCCCACACCCGACCCTGTTCCTGCACGTTGGCGTCCAGCCGGCCGCACGCGACGTCGGCGAGCTGGACGACGGTGCAACCGAAGGTCCGGACGCGGGCTCCGCTGGCCTGGATCCTCGGCAGCAGCGGCAGGCGCTGTTGTCCGCGGTGCCATTGCACGCCGACGATGGCTCCGTCGTCGAACCGGCCCTTCGGGATCCGAATGCGGCGCTGGCCGCGGAACGCCCCGCCGCCGTCGACGGCGTGGTAGGTGGCGTTCTCGGGAAAACAATGCAAGCACGCGAGCAAGGGACGGCCGCGCCACAGCAGCGCGACCGAGACCGCGTGATGGGGGAGTCCGTGGGCGAAGTTGCTGGTTCCGTCGATCGGATCGACCACCCAGACCCAGTCGCGATCGATCGCGGCTCCGCCCGTCTCCTCACCGACGAAGCCGGCGTCGGGCACGAGGCGGCTGAGTTCGCGCCGCAGGCGCCGCTCCGCGCGAACGTCGATCGACGTGACGAAGTCGCCGACGCCTTTTCGTACCACGTCGCCAGGGCGGAGGCGGCGGCGCGCATGCTGGATCCACTGCCCGACGGCTGCCGTGATCCTCGTGACCGCGGGACGGAGCGCGCGAGACCGGCTGCGGGCAGCGGCGAGAGACGAACGTGGCATGGATCGGATCGTCGCCGCTGAGGGCCGCTTGCCGCGAACGGAAAGTGCCGTCGCATGCCGCGGAAAACGGCGCGCGCCTCTGCTACAAGGGAACGGCATGCCACTGCGGCCCGTCGTCGTACCGAAGTCGTTCGCGGCTGCCGTCGCCTGCGCGGTCGCCGGCTGCGCGACGGACGGCCCGACCGCTGCGGGCGGTGCGTTCGGTCGATCGGGCGAGTCCTACGTCGCCGCACCTGCCAGTGCGCCCCCGTCCGCGGAGCCTGCCGAAGGTGCGTTGCCTCGCTCGTCGGTGGGAGTGGCGGACGCCGAGCGGGGCGAACTCGCCGCTTCGCCAGCGGTGGTGGCGGACGCATTCGTCGGCGTCGGCGACGAGGCGAGGGCGGAGGAGCGGCGGCTGCGCTCTGCGCTCGCGAAGGCCGCGGACCCGACCGAGCCCGCCCTGGACCTCGCCGCATGGCTGTGTGAAGCCGAACGACACGCGGAAGCGCTGGCGGTCGTGGAATCGGCTCTGCCCCGCACCGCGGACCCGCGGCTCCAGGTTGCGCGGGCCGGCCTCCTCAGGGATGTCGGCCGGCGCCGCGACGCGGCGGCGCTCCTCGCGAACCTGGTGAAGGAGCACGGCGGCGGCTCGTTGCACCCGGGTCTCCTGCTCGAGTGGGCCGAACTGGCCTGGGTCGAAGGCGACGGCACGATGGCGAAGGCTGCGCTCGCGAGCCTCGACGCGGCGCACGCAGCCGATCCGTGGTGCGCGGAGCACCGCGTCGCAATCGAGGCGGTGCGGACGGGCGTCGAGCGGAACCTGCGACCCGCATTGTCGATCGACGATCTCCTCGGCGACCTGCGAGGTGCGCCGGAGGTCGGCACGCGGAGTTCGGCGTTCGGCATGCTCGCGTCGATCGTTCGCTCCTACGGGGATCGGGCGGCGCACGACCTGATGGAGCGCGTCGTCGCCATCGCCGTCGCCGACGACGCTGCCGAGGTTCGTGCGCTCGGAGTCGGCGCGATCCAGCCCGGCGGCGTCGCGGAGGCCGCGATCGCTGCGGCGTTCGCGGATCCGGCGTCGGCCGTCAGGGTGGCGGCAGCGGATCGTTCGGTCGCGGCGCTCGGCGCCGCCGGGAAGGCACTGCTGCTGGATCGACTCGAGGCGGAGTCCGACGTGCAGGTCGGCGCCGCGATCCACCGCGCGCTGTCGCGTCTCGTGGCCGATGGTCCAGCCTGGCCGGAAGGCGCCGCCCCGACCCGCGATGTTCTCGCCGACCTGGCCAGAGCCTGGAGGGCGCGATGCGCCCGTTGATCCTGGTCGCCGGCGGCGCCGGCTACATCGGTTCCCACACGGTGCTCGCCCTGCAGGAGCAGGGTTTCGCGGTCGTCGTGCTGGACGACCTGAGCACCGGCCATCGCGGCGCGGTGGGCGCAGTGCCGTTGCTGCGCGTCGACTTGCTGGATCGTCCGGCGCTACGCGAGGCGTTCGCTGCGCACCGGTTCGACGCCGTGGTGCACTTCGCGGCGCGCGCCTACGTGGGCGAGTCCGTGCAGAACCCGGCGCTCTACTACCGCAACAACGTCGTCGGGACGCTGAACCTGCTCGAGGAGATGGTGGGGGCGGGCGTGAAGCGGCTCGTCTTCAGTTCGACCTGTGCGACCTACGGGCAGCCGGCCGAGATCCCGATCCTGGAGTCGTGTCCACAGGTGCCGCTGAGCCCGTACGGTCACACGAAGCTCGCGTGCGAGTTCGCGATGCGCGACTTCGCCGCCGGGCACGGGCTCGCGAGCGTGGCGCTGCGTTACTTCAACGCTGCCGGCGCGGATCCCAAGGGGCGTGTCGGTGAGGACCACCGCCCCGAGGCACACCTCATTCCGCTGGCTCTTGCCGCGGCAGCCGGGACGCGCGAACCGCTCGCGGTCTTCGGCACCGACTATCCGACGCCCGACGGCACGTGCATCCGCGACTACGTGCACGTCACCGATCTCGCCGATGCGCACGTGCTCGCCTTGCGCAGCATGCTGGACGGTGCGACGGGTTTCCGTGCGTTCAACCTCGGGAACGAACGCGGGACCTCGGTCGCCGAGATCGTGCAGTTGTGCGCGAGGGTCACCGGGCGCCCGGTGCCGCATCGCATCGCGCCGCGGCGTGCCGGTGATCCGCCGCGCCTGGTCGGCAGCTCCACGGCGATCGAGCGGGAGCTCGGCTGGCGCCCGCGCTATTCGGACCCCGAGAAGATCGTGGCGACGGCGTGGGCGTGGCACAGGGACCATCCGAATGGCTACACCGACTGAGTCCCTGCTTCGCATCCGCCACGTGTGGGCCCGCGGCGCCCTGTTCGCATCGGCACTGGCGGTGTCGGCGTGCTCCGTCGCGGACAACCTGTCGTACGACGAGATCGTCACCGAACTCGATGGCATCGTGACGATCAGTGGCGAGGGCGCCGAGCGAACGGTCGTCTATGCGGAGAACGCGCCGACCTCGGCGTGGTACATGCGCATGTTCTGGCTGATGCCGATTCGCGCCCCGCTCGGCTGGCTCTTCGGTGTACGGCACACCGGTCCGATCGAGAACCCGTCGGGACACGTGCGCGACCTCCTCAGCGAGCTTCCCGACGAACTCGACTCCGACGAGGTCCGGTGTGCGCAGGCCGTGTTGCGCTTCGGCTGGATCGCCGAACTCGATGCGAACGGCAACAGCCGCGTCGTTTCGTTCGACGGCCTGGTTGCCGCGGCCGAGCGAATGGGCGCTGCCGTGTTCCCGTCCGGGTTCGCCGAGGTCGTCCCCGCGTCGGAGGGGCCCGAACTCGCCGCTTTGCGCGCGACCATCCAGGCGGCGCGGCCGGAGGGTCGAGGTGGGCGAACGCTGTCGGCGGACGAACGCGACGCGTACCGCGCTGCACTGGCGGGGCTGGTCGCTCGTCCGCTGTCGGAATGGAGCCATCGCCTCCTCCTCGTGCAGGACCTCGTGGAGATCCTGCGCGCCGAGGGCGATGGCGAACTTGCTCTCGCGTGCCGCGACGCGCTGCGGGCCGCGGTTGGGTCGTGCGTTCGCGGCGTGCTGTCGCGGTCGATCGTGTCGCGCGACCCGCGGCTCGTCGAAGTCCGGCTTTGCGCCATGGAGCACGCGCGTCGACTCGGGGGCGCGGAGGTCGTGCCCTGGCTGCTCGCCGTGATGTCGGCGACGCCCGAGCAGATGGCGCGCGGCGAACCGCGTTTCGACCCGAGCCCGCTCGTGCAGCTTCGCCTCGTCCGCTACTGCGGCCAGTTGCAGGGCGCGCTCGCCGAAGCCGAGCTGGTGCTGCCGGGCCGCGCCGACTGGCAGTCTCTCGCGCCGGTGGATTTCCTCGCGCAGACGATCCTGAACGACGAGGGCTTCTACGCGAAGCTTCGTGTCCCGGCGATGGCGGCCCTCACGTTGTCGCTCGGACGACCGACCTTCGATCCCGACCCGGCGTGGGTTCGCGAGTGGTTCCGCGAACGGCGACGCCGCGCATGACGACATGAGACAGCACTGGATCGACGAACGGGTCGCGTACGACGGGTCGCAGTTGCGTGCTCATTGGGTCCTCGACCGATGCGGCATCGCCGGCGATGCGATCGTCGGGTTTCGCGGCCCATGTCGTGTCCGCAGTGAAGAGATCGCGGATCTCGCCGACGTCGACGGCCCGGGCATCGCCGCGGACGACATGGTGCACTTCGTGTGGGAGTCGTTCACGGCGGCGGATCTGCTCCTCGCCGTGCACCGCCAGCGCCTCTTGTCCGCACAGGCGGTCGAGGTCTTGCACGAACTCGCGCCTGCCGCCATCGTCCGCCGCGACGGCGACGACTTGTGGGTCGGGGCCGGCAAGCTCTCGATCTCGATCGCCACGGTGTCTCCCGTCAGTTCCCTCGTCCACTTCGCCGTGAATGCGGCGGCCGGCGGCGCGCCCGTGCCCATCGCGCACCTCGCCGAACTCGGCGTCGATGGCGCAGCCTTCGGGAAGGCTCTGCTGCAGCGAGTCGTCGACGAGCAGGCGTCCATCGCGGTGGCGCGCGCCAAGGTTCGCGCGAAGGGGGAGTGGCGATGAACAAGCGCGTCATCGGGCTGCTGAAACTGCTGTTCGTCGTCGGGCTGATGTGGTGGGTGTTCCACACCATCGCGTTCGAGGACAGGCTCGAGTGGCATCGTGGCGCGGACGAGAAGAACGTCGAGCGGTCGCAGGTCGTCGAGATCGTGGGGCCCTGGAAGGCCGATCCCGTGCGCTACGTGACCGCCGACGACGCCACCGTTCGCGAGGCGCGACGCGGTCCGCAGGCCGACGGCACCGTGCTGGGCGTGAACCCCGGCTTCCTCACGTACTGGCGCAACCTCGACCGGCTGTTGTTCCTCGCCGGCGCCGGCTGCTACATGGTCTCGGTTCTGATCGCGGGGGCCCGCTGGTGGTGGCTGCTGCGCGTCAACGGGACCGACGTCTCACTCGGTGAGACACTGCGCTTCACGTGGATCGGCGTGTTCTTCAACTCCGTCGTGCCCGGCGCGACCGGGGGCGACCTGATCAAGGCGCTCTACATCATGAAGCGGTGTCCCGGCCACCGCGTGCAGGTGCTGGTCTCGGTGATCGTCGATCGTGTGCTCGGGCTCGCGTCGCTGGCGTTGCTCGGTGCGTTCGTCGTGCTCTTCGAGTTCGAGAAGTTCCGTGCCGTCGCGATCGGCATCTGGGGCGTGATTGCGGGGGTGGCGTGCGTCGGCGTGATCGCGTTCAGCCGCCGGTTGCGGCAGGCGTTGCTCGGGCCGTTGCTCACTCGCCTGCCCCACAAGCTCAGCCACGTGCTGAAGCTCGTCGACCAGGCAGTCTTCTTCTACCGGAACCACAAGCGCACGATCCTCGCGAGCCTGCTCGCGGGCGTCCCGAACCATCTGATCTCGGTCCTCAGCGTCGTGTTGATGGGCCAGGCGCTCGACATCGGTGTGCCGACGCTCGACTACTTCGTGCTGATCCCGGTCATCAACATCGTCTCGGCTATCCCGATTGCGCCGAATGGCTGGGGTATCGGTGAGAAGCTCTACCACACGCTGTTCGGCACCTACTGCGCGCAGTACCTCACCGGCGTCGCCGATGCCGGCGAGGTGATGGGGACGCGCGGTGTCGCCCTGTCGCTGCTATATCGCCTGCACCTGTCGCTCTGGTCGCTGCTCGGCGGGCTGTTCGTGCTCTTCGAGAAGGACCGCGTCACGCGGGCCGACATCGAGACCGAAGTGGCGCTCGAAGAGAAGGACGACATGGAAGGCGGCCCCTGACGCGGCTACCTTCCGCCGCCTCATGTCACTCCTCGTCGTCGGCTCGACCGCGTTCGACACCGTGGAAACGCCCCACGGCACCGCCAAGGACTGTCTCGGCGGATCCTCGACCTACTTCAGCCTCGCGGCGCGCCTGTTCACGCAGGTGCGGCTCGTCAGCGTCGTCGGCGCCGACTTTCCCGCCCAACACCGCAAGCTCCTCGAAGAACGGGGCGTGGACATAGCGGGCCTCGAGTCGAAGCCGGGCAAGACGTTCCGGTGGCACGGCCGCTACTCGAGCGACATGAACTCGCGCGAGACACTCGACGTGCAGCTCAACACGTTCGGCGACTTCCAGCCGAAGGTGCCGGCTTCGTACCGCTCGACTCCGTTCGTCTTCCTCGCGAACGGATCGCCCGCCACGCAGCGCTCCGTGCTCGACCAGATGGACGCGCCGCGTTTCTGCGTCGCCGACACGATGGATCTCTGGATCGAGCACCACAAGGACGGCCTGCTCGAGCTGCTGCGGCACCTGGACGGCCTCATCGTCAACGACGGCGAAGTGAAGATGCTGACCGGCAAGACGAACCTGATCCAGGCCGGCCGTGCCGCGCTCGCGCTGGGACCGAAGCTCGTCATCGTGAAGAAGGGCGAGCACGGCTGCTTCGTGTTCTCGAACTTCTTCCACTACGCGCTGCCCGCGTACCCGACCGAGACCGTCGTCGATCCGACCGGCGCGGGCGACAGCTTCGCGGGTGGGTTCATGGGCTACCTCGCGACGTGCGACTCCGTGAGCCTCTGGAACATGAAGCGCGCGGTCGCCTACGGCACCGTGACGGCGAGCCTCACGGTCGAAGGATTCGGCGTCGACCGCATCGCGGCGGCCGATCGGCAGACCGTCGACCGCCGCTACCAGGAACTGCAGCAGTTCGTGTCCGGCGCCTGAGCGGGCGCGACGGGTGCATCCCCGGCGGGGCACGGCTATCCTCTTCGCCCCCGATGACCTCGCTGCAGAGCTACGTTCGTGGTCAGTGGATCGCCGGCAGCGGTGATCCGGTGGCCCTCCACGACCCCGCCACCGAAGCCGTGCTGGGGGACGTGCGTCCGGGCGGCATCGACCACGCGGCCGCGCTGCGCCATGCGCGCGACGTCGGTGGTCCGGCCCTCCGCGCGATGACGTTCGTGCAGCGGGCCGAGATGCTGAAGGCGATCGCGGCACTCCTCCACGAACGGCGCGACGAGCTCATCGAGATCTCAGGCAGGAACGGCGGGAACACGCGCGGTGACGCCAAGTTCGACCTCGACGGTGCATCGGGCACGCTGGCCTTCTATGCGCAGCTCGGTGCGTCGCTGCCCGCGGGGAACGTGCTCCCGGACGGTTCTGGCACGCAGCTCGGCCGCACGCCTCGGTTCTGGGGGCAGCACGTGTTCGTGCCGCGCCCCGGCGTAGCGGTGCACATCAACGCGTTCAACTTCCCGGCATGGGGAATGGGCGAGAAGATGGCATGCGCGCTGCTCGCCGGCGTCCCCGTGATCGAGAAGGCGGGGACCCCGAGCGCGATGCTCGCACATCGCATCGCACAGCTGGTCGTCGAGAGCGGCAAGGTGCCCGAGGGCGCGTTCCAGTTCGTCGCCGGCTCGGTGTCGGGCATGCTCGACCACCTCGGTCCGATGGACACGGTCGCGTTCACGGGCAGCTCCGTGACGGGCGCGCTGATCCGCGGCAACAAGAACCTCGTCGCGAAGAACGTCCGCGTGAACATCGAGGCGGACTCGATCAACCCGGCGATCCTCGGTCCGGACGTCGAGAGCGGCACGGACACCTTCGAGCAGTTCCTCGCCAACGTCACCGTCGACATGACGCAGAAGGCCGGCCAGAA
The DNA here is from genome assembly GCA_964538915.1 of uncultured candidatus Brocadiaceae bacterium. Classification (GTDB taxonomy): domain Bacteria; phylum Planctomycetota; class UBA1135; order UBA1135; family UBA2386; genus JAEUHQ01. Next base: position 8,548 of record CAZIFB010000030.1, read on the forward strand.
GTGCACGGCGGTGCGTCGCATCCTGGTGCCGCAGGCGATTCTCGTCGAGGTCGAGGAGGCGCTGATCGAACGGCTGCGTGCGGTCCGCATCGGCAACCCTCTCGACAGCGACGTGCGCATGGGGCCGGTGGCCAGCAAGGACCAGCTGCGCGACGTGCGGGCGGGCATCGATCGCCTCGCTGCGGTCGCCGACGTCCGGCTCGGCGGCTCGGCGCCGATGCAGGACAAGGGCTACTTCGTGTCGCCGACACTGCTCCGGGCGCGGGATGCCGGGGCTGCGGTGATCCACGAACTCGAGGTCTTCGGCCCGTGTGCGACCATCGTCCCGTACTCGGGCGAAGTCGTCGCCGCGATCGACCTGTGCAACCGCGGCGGCGGCGGGCTCGTCGCGAGCGCGTACAGCGACGACCGTCCGTTCGTCGAAGCGCTGGTCGCGGGCATCGCGCCGTGGCACGGCCGCGTGTGGCTGGGGAGCGAGAAGACGCAGGGGCAGGCGCTCGGTCCGGGGGCCGTGCTTCCGGCGACGATCCACGGCGGGCCGGGGCGCGCCGGTGGCGGCGAGGAGCTCGGCGGCCTGCGCGGCCTGCATCCCTACCTGCAGCGCACCGCGGTGCAGGGTGACCGCGCGGTGGTCGCGCGGTCGTTCGGGCTCGAGACGAGCTGAGGCGGCGCGGGGCGTAGCTAGAGCGCGAACGCGATCACTGGATGACGCCGCCGCGCTCCGCGAACTCGGCGCTCTTCTGCTGCAGGCCCTTCTTCGCGTAGTCGCGCACTTCCTCGGTGATCTTCATCGAGCAGAAGCGCGGGCCACACATCGAGCAGAAGTGCGCGACCTTCGCGCCGTCCTGCGGCAGCGTCTCGTCGTGGTAGCTGCGCGCGGTCTCCGGATCGAGCGCCAGGTTGAACTGGTCCTCCCAACGGAACTCGAAGCGCGCCTTGCTCAACGCGTTGTCGCGGTCCTGCGCGCCGGGGTGTCCCTTGGCCAGGTCGGCGGCGTGTGCGGCGATCTTGTAGGTGATGACTCCCTGCTTCACGTCGTCGCGGTTCGGCAGCCCGAGGTGCTCCTTCGGCGTCACGTAGCACAGCATCGCGGTGCCCATGCTGCCGATGATCGCGGCGCCGATGCCGGACGTGATGTGGTCGTAGCCCGGCGCGATGTCCGTGACGAGCGGACCGAGGGTGTAGAACGGCGCCTCGTGGCAGACCGCGAGCTGGCGGTCCATGTTCTCCTTGATGAGGTGCATCGGCACGTGGCCAGGGCCCTCGATCATGGTTTGCACGTCGTGCTCCCACGCGATCTTCGTCAGCTCGCCGAGCGTTTCGAGTTCGCCGAACTGGGCTGCGTCGTTGGCGTCCTTCGTCGCGCCGGGTCGCAGGCCGTCGCCGAGCGAGAACGACACGTCGTACTTCTGCATCAGCTTGCAGATCTCTCGGAAGCCCGTGTACAGGAAGTTCTCTTCGTGGTGGTGGAGACACCACTTCGCCATGATCGACCCGCCGCGCGACACGATCCCCGTGACTCGGTCCGCGGTGAGCGGCACGTAGCGCAGCAGCACGCCGGCGTGGATCGTGAAGTAGTCGACGCCCTGCGAGGCCTGTTCCTCGAGCACTTCGAGGTACATCTTCAGGTTCAGGTCCTCGACCTTGCCCTGCACGCGCTCCAGGGCCTCGTAGATGGGCACCGTGCCGATCGGCACGGGGCTGTTGCGCAGGATCCACTCGCGCGTCTCGCGCAGGTTCTTGCCCGTGCTGAGGTCCATCACCGTGTCGGCGCCCCAGCGGATCGACCACTGCAGCTTCTCGACCTCCTCCTCGATCGAGCTGCCGAGCGCGCTGTTGCCGATGTTGCTGTTGATCTTCACCAGGAAGTTGCGGCCGATGATCATCGGCTCGAGTTCCGGGTGGTTGCGATTGGCGGGGATGATCGCGCGGCCGCGGGCCACCTCGCTGCGGACGAACTCGGGATCGCAGTTCTCGCGGATCGCGCAGAAACGCATCTCCTCGGTGACGATCCCGCGGCGGGCGTAGTGCATCTGCGAGAAGTTCGCGTCGCCGCGCCGCACGCGGGCGTCGATCCATTCCTGGCGCCGCTTCGGCAGTCCCTGCAGCGGCGAGTGGCCCTGCGGCCCCGTCGTGTCGTAGACGCGCACGACGTCGCCGTTCGTGAGGCGGATGTCGCGCACGGGCACCTGCAGGTCGCCGACCGCGAGCTTGGCGGAGTTGGGGAAGGACTCGTGGAGCGGGCGCAGGCCCTTCTGGGGAATCGTCGTCATGGCTGCTGTTTCCTACGCCGGCATGATCCGGATCAGGTACGAGGGGTGCATCTCAGCCCGCTTCGGCGGGCGCCCCCAAGCAGTGGGTGGGACAGGATCGCGAACGCGTTCGCCCGGTGCAAGGCGCCGGGTGCGCGCTCAGCGGCCGGGACGTTGTCCGGGCAGCGGCGGCGGGGGTTCCGCGGGTTCGACGGGTGGTTCCTGGGCCGGAGGCGTCGTCGCTTCGGCGGGAACTCCGCCTTCGGCGGGGGACAGGGCCGGTACCGGCAGTCCCTGGCCGCCGGCCGGCTCGGGGGCAGTGTCGGGTCTCGCGCCCTGCGGTTCGCGGAGCGGACGCAAGGAGAACACGGTGCGCAGGTCGTCGGGAACGGTCTCGCCGAGCCACTCGATCGCAGTGCGCGAAAGGCGCAGCGAGTGTGACGTCTCGGCTGCGTGCGCGAGCTGGCTGCCGCGGAAGAACATGTGCACGACGAACAGACCGAAGAGCACGACGCACGCCCCCGTCGCGACGCCGAGCACACCGCCGCCGAGGCGATCGAAGAAGCCGAGCCCCGCCTTCTGCGCCAGCTTCTGCACGAGCATCGCGAGGAGACTCAGCACGATCAGCACACCGAGGAAGACCAGCACGTACGCGAGATAGAGCGTCGTCTCGGGTGTGTCGATCGGCAGCGGGCTGTCGCTGCCGCCGACTGCGGGTGTGCGTGCGAGGAACGCTCCGACATCGGCGCCGAAGCGCCCGGCAAGCGCGTACGCGGCGGCGAGGATCACGATCCTGCTCACTTGCCAGATCAGGCCCTTGAAGATCCCGAGCACGAAGAACACGACGAGCACGGCGAGCGCGGTCCGGTCGACCCAGCCGAGCATCTCCAGTTGTTGGACGACTTCGGGGGCGGCGGCGGGCGCGGGATTCTGCGGGAACGCGAGCACGTCGGGATCATGCCATGGGTCGCACGGGGCGCCATGAGGGAAAGCCCGCGCCCCGCGTTGCTTTCGCCGCGAACCGGGGTCACGCTTGTGCGCGATGGTTCCCGACGACGCACGCCCGGTCGAAGCCGCCCTGGCGAACATGGCCGAACGATTCGCGGCCGACTCGCATCTCCGCGCGGAGATGCAGAGGGCTCGCCGCCAGTACTTCGGCGAAGCATCGCCCGGACGCACCACGGGCGACGCCCAGGAGCAGCGGTTCCTGGAGTGGTTCGCCCTCGAGCGAGAGAGCGAAGTACTCGGCGCGGTGCCGATCGACGTCCCCAGGTTCGGGCGCGACACCGCGTGCCTCTCCGGCTCGGTCGTCGGTGTGCTGCTCGTCGTGGCGACGGACGATCGCGGCGCCGAAGCGGAGGACCTGCAGGACGGCGAATCGTTCGACCTCGTGGTGCCCCGCGCGTCGCTCCGCGTGGGGGATCTGCTGGTGGGGAGGGTCTTCTCGACCGACGACGGGCGATGGACGCCGTCGGCAGCCGCCGCAGTGTTCCGGCCGGGCCGCGAGATCGGCGAAGCGTTCCGCCGCGACCTCGCGCGCGCCGGGCTCGAACGACGACTCTTCCAGGTGGAGATCGAACACCTGCTCCTCGGCAGGACCGATCAGGCGCCGAGTCCGACTGCGCGTCCCACCGCGCCCGTCGACACCGTGCCTCTCGAACACCTGGAAGCGCGTCTCGAGTCGCTGCTGCAGAAGGCCGGCGGGCGTTGGTCCGCGGCGGCCATCAGTCAGGAGCTCGCGTCCACGGATCGTCCGGGCCAGGTGATGGGGCCGCTGCTCGACCAGCTCGCGTTCGACTCGTCCGTCGATCTCGACGCGACGCGGCGCATTCTCCTCGAGATCTGGAACGCCCACCATCGAGCGGACGCGCCGGGCGCCGTCGCGCAACAGCCGCCGGGGGAGACGCTCGGCGAGCAGCTCGTGAGGACGCTGGACGAAGGGCTGAGGCGGCATCAAGACGTGGAGGATCTCTTCGCCCGGCTCGAGCGCATGGCGGGACTCGATCCCGGGGCGAGCGACGACGAGGAGAACCCGTTCGATCACGACGAGGACGAGGCCGACGACGAAGGCGACCGAGCCGAGCCCGCGACGGGCGCGACCGTCGGCAACCTCGGGCCGCTCGTCCAGGAGTACTTGTGGGAGACCGGTCGCGAGCAGGAGCCCGCGGCTGGGACGTTGCAGTTGTTCGTCGAACTGCAGGGCAACGCCGCCGTGCCGCACAGCGACCTCGAGACCGTCACCGGTGCGGACGTGATGCGGTTCCTGCTGCACTGCTATCTCGGCGCAGAGCCGGCGGCTCGCACTGCGGCCGTGAACGCCGCGGTCGGCGAGATGCAGCGCTTCCTCGAATGGGCGGTCGAGGTACACGAGTTCGATCTCGCCCACGTCCTGCGCGACTGCCGCGGTGGAATCGTCGAACAGGTGGAGCGGCTCCAGGCCGCGGGGCTCGCGTTGTCGACGTCGGCCGTCGATGGGAAGCCGCGGATCGTCGAGATCGAGGAGATCGGGCCGAACGGGTTCGGTGTTCGCGACGACGACGGTGGGCATCACTGGATCGAAGCCCCGGCCACGACGCTCGGCCTCCTGCGGGCGGGGGACCTGCTGCTCGGGATCCTCGATGCGGTGGATCGCCGCGCGAGATTGCGCGGACTCGTCGTGGTCCTTCCCGCGGACGCGCGCGCGATGATGGAGTGAGGCCGATCCCAACGCGGCTTCCGGGTGCGCGGCGAGGACCGCGCGGCGGCGGCCGATAGGCGGACCGGAGGCACTGCGCCGATGGGTTGGGAGACCGCGCTCGATCGTCTGTTGTTGCAACAGGTCCATTCCGCCGAGAAGGGGGAACAGAAGGCCGAGTCGGTGCGCCAGCAGGTGCTCGACTACCGCAGCCTGGGCGGGCAGCGGCCCGGGGCGCACTTCCTGTGCGGCTACGCACGGGTGCTCCTCGGCGTGGACATGCCCGAGTCGAGCGGCGACGCCACCGGCCGGCGCTGGGAGCTGTTCGGCTCGCTGCGCGCCCTGGATCGAAAAGGCGAGCGGGAACGCATCGCCGAGACGCTTCAGGATCCGCAGGCTCTGCTGGATCTGCTGAGCGACAGCGCGGTCGCCGGCAACGTCCTGCCGCTCGTCGTGCGGTCGCTCTTCTGGTCTGGCGATCTCAAGCTCGCGGTGCGTGCGATCCAGTACCTCGCAGCAGAGCCCGGTGCCGTGGAGCTCGAGACGATCGTCGATGCCGCCGTCACCGATCTGCTCGGCAGGCTGGAGACTCGCGTCGATTCCGACGACCAGGAGAGCACCGCGTCGATCCTCGGCAAGATCCTCGGCATGGCGGGCTTCGATCGCCTGCCGACGGATGTGCGGTCCGGCTATCACCGGGCGCTGGCGGAACGGCTGCTCGCCGCGAGCGAATGGGCGCTGGCGATCGAAGCAGCGGAACGCGCGGAGAAGCTCGCCGGCGGTCACGTTCGTCTGGCCAGCTCGGCGGCCCTCGTGGCGTCGCTCGCGGAGTTGCGGCAGCACGACGCAGCGGCGGTTGCGCCGCGCCAGGAGCGGCCGGAGCGCGCCGCGGCGCTGCGAAGGTTGCAGCACGTCGCCGAGGAGCCCGAGCAAGCGGCGCCCGAAGCGGTCTATCTGCGAAGCCTGCTCGCCTACGAGTCGGGCGATCTCCAGGCTGCCGCGCGCGGATTCGACCGTGCGATCGCCGGGTTGCGGCGGCTGGAAGGGCGGGACGTGCTCCTCCGCGATCGCGCGCGGTTCTTCCAGGCCGCCGCGCTGCTCGCGGCGGGCGACGCCGCGGAGAGTTCTCGCGCGCTGCGTCTCATGGAGCAGGCGCTCGAAACCGTGAAGCCCGACCTCGAGAGCTTCTACGCTGTGCACGAAGCGCTCAAGAAGCTCGACCGCCGTCTGTCTCTGCGCTTCCTCGATGCCGTCGACGTCGGTCGCGGCTCGTCGCCGGACCAGCTCCTGTTCGTCGCCCTCGAGTACTTGTCGCTGGGGGAGGCGCAACCCGCCGCCTTCGCAGCACGGCGCGTGCTGGAGGTGGCCGTCGATCTGGATCAGCGCATCGACGCCCTGCGCGTGGTGCTGACCGCCCACAACATGCTCGGCGAGCGGGAGGAGTCGCGCGCCTGCTATGCCGAGATGCGTGAGCTCTTGCAGCAGAGGGGCAAGTTCGACGTGCTCGAGAAGCTGCTTCGGAACGAGGACTTCGTCGGCCAGGCGCTCGACCACGTCGAGATCAAGGTCGAGCTGGCGTCGGTCTACGAGGAGATGGAAGGGCGCGACTACGACCGGGCCCAGTTGCTCGTGTCGATCGCGAGGTCCCTGCGGGCCAGGAAGGACGTCGAGTCCCTGCAGCAGGCGCACGGCTTGCTGCAGGAAGTCGCCTGCGGCTTCCCGGAACTCGCGAAGGACGACCTCGCGGCCCTCGAGAAGCTGCTCGAACTGAACGACCAGACGCCGGCGGATGGCGACGGAGGCAAGGACGCTGCTTCCGCGTTGGCCAAGAGCCTCGGGCGGCAGCCCCGGGTGCTGGTCGTCGGCGGAAACGAGCGACAGCGCCGGCACCATCCGAGGCTCGACACCCTCGGCAAGGAGTGGGGCCTCGCGACCGAGTGGCTGATGACGAACTACACGTCGCCGCAGAAGGTCGTCGGCACGATCGCGGACCGGATCCGCCAGGGCCTCGACGTCCTGCTGCTGCTGCACTGGAACCGGCACGAGACGACCGAGCCGGCCCTCGAACTCGCGCGGTCGGCCGGGGTCCCGGCGCGCACGGTCCACTACGCCGGGTTCACGAGCCTCCAGGTTGCGCTCGGCGAGCAGTTGGCGCGTCTCGCCGCCGCGGCGCCGACGGTGGCCACGGCATCGGGAAGGGCGCGCAAGGGCGGCTAGGGTCGGCTCTTTGCGCGGATCCACGCAACGCACCAGCGCCGAGGCTGCCCCGTCCTCCCCTTCGAATAGTTCCGATAAGATATGTTATGTAAAGTTTGGCGGGGGGGGTCCGTCACGGGCGGTGTCGACCGCCCGGCACCCAAGCCATGCCGAGCCAGGCCGTGAAGTCCGGCGACACGAGCCCGATGAGGTCCTCCCCGAAGCCGATCTCGAGCGTCGTGTCCTGATCCACCTGGAAGCGCCCGCCGACCCACAAGAGACACTGTTCGCGGTCCGTGTTCGGGATCCCCAGTCGGCGGAGCGTCGAGGTCTCCCACTCGACCTGGACCAGCGCGGTCAGAACGGCGCCGAGTGGAACTTCCGCAGCGGCGCCGGCCGATGTCACGTCGGCGAACTCGAGGCGCGCGACGGTCGATCCGGATGCCAGGGTGCCCGCTCGCGGCGCCCGTGGTGACCCGGCGAGCGTGTGCTGCGCGTGTCCGTAGAACCCGGCCCCGAGCGCGTGGTGTTCGAGCACGACTCCTGCGGCGAAGTCGACCTCGCCGTTGCCGTAGCCCCGGTCTTGGTCCCCGGTCGGCAGTTCGATGCCGCCCCGGATGGCGACGCCGAGTCCGTCGGCCGGGTCCGTGACCTGCCACGCCAGGGTCAGCGGCAGGTCGAGCGGCGTCCAGGCAGCTTGTTCCACGCGCCAGGCGTCTTGGCCGTTTCGCTGGGCCCGGATCTCGAACGCGTCGCGCGGGTTGCCTTCGCGGTTCTGGTCCGGCAGCCCGAACGTGTCGTGGAAGTCGATCACGAAGGCGTCGAGGAACCCGCCCGACGTGTGCGCAAACGGCACTTCGATGCCGAGTTCGACTCCGCTTCCCAATCCCGCGCGGACGGTCGCGGCCGTGCGCAGGTACTCGCCATCCATGATCCAGGTTGCGCCGTTGGCCCCGGTTCCCGAGAGGAACAGGTTTGAGTAGGCGGCGTCGCCGCGGATGAGGACGCGGCCGGTCGGCAGCGAGCGCGCACCCGTCGTGGGCAGGTGCAGCACCGTCAGCTGGGCGGGATGCTGGTTGCGCACCGGCAATGGGCCCTGCAGGTCCGGGTTCGCGACACAGGCGGCCGACACCATGGGCAGAACGAGACGAATGGGGAAACGGGTCGGCACGTTGCCGCAAACTAGCGCTGCTGCGTGGCAAGGCCACGCCGGAATTCCGCCGCTCCGCGCGGTTGCAGCGTCGACCGCGGTTTCCGGACCCGAGTTCCTCGCTACACTGCCGCGCCTTGTTCCAGCACCAAAAGAAGCTCGTTCTCGCGGCGTCAGTCGCCCTCTCGTTCGCCGCGTGCGCCGACGGCGGCAAGGAGGATCGGCCGCAGAGCGAGGTCCAGATCACGGCGCAGCACCACATGTACGGCTTTCGCAGCCTCCGCGGCTTCGGCACGTTCCCGGTGCAGACGTCGGTCGCGTTCTCGGACCGCGGCAAGCTGAACCTCTTCAGCGACAGCACCTACACCATCACGCGCACGTCCGGCACGTCCGCCGCGGATCGTTACGCCCTCGCCAAGGACGGCGCGTTCTCGGTGTTCGTGACCGGAACCGGCAGCGAGCCATCCGTGGTGTTTCGCGGCGCGTACGGACTGATCGCCGCCACACCCGAGTTCTGCTTCACGGACCGCGTCTCCACCACTTCGTCGCCGTCCGTCGGTCTCTACTACGGCACGCGCATCGTGCAGGGCCAGGTCGAACTCGAAGGCGCGTGGCACGTGTTGTCCTTGCACGCGGTGTTCGGCCAGGTGCTGCAGTCGCCGGAGAACGTGGCGCGAGGCGCATTCGGCGGCGTGTCGATCACGGCCGGCGCGGCGGGAACGTTGCGCACCATCAGCGGCACGGGCACGCAGGGCACGAGCGGGCTCGTCTTCGGAGGCACGATCCAGAACGTGCTCGATGGCGGCGGCAACGGCGACGGCACGTGCAACCTCGAGGTCTCGTACCAGATCGGTTCGCAAGCGGCCGACACCCGAGCGATGCAGGCTGTCGCCTCCTCGAATCTCGTGCTCGCCCTCGACGAGGACGAAACCGATGGCGAGGCGGGCATGTTCTTCCTCGTGCGCAAGTTCGATCCGCCGGCCACCCCGGTCGATTCGGCGCGGGTCATTGGCACGTTCCTCGTCGGCGGGCACACGTTCTTCGTGAACCCGACGAACTGCGGCTCCGACTCGTTCGTCGGCCTCGTCACCCTCGGGCTCGGCGGCTCGTTCCGCCTCGAAGCGACCGGTGCGTCCGGCGCGGACTTCACCTACACGGGCAGCTACACGCTCGCGACGGACGGTGCGCTCACCATCACGATCCCGGGCACCGGAGAGACGTGGCACGCCGCGATCGATCGGAGCTACCAGACGCTGCTGTTCGTCGACGACTTCGTCGAAGTGCGCGCGAACAACATCCCCGAGTTGAACCTCGGGTTCGCCGTGCGGCAGAAGACCACCTGAACGACGTGCCCGCGTCGGGCGGGCAGGTTGTCGCTTCCAAGGCCGGTTGGCCATGCGCATGATCGCGCGCGTGAGCACCGTCCCCGTGATGTCGGTCGACCTGCCCTTCTGCAAACGCATCGGTCGAGGCAAGGTCCGCGAGATCTTCGACCTCGGCGGCGATCTCCTGCTCGTCGCGTCCGATCGCATCTCGGCCTTCGACGTCGTGATGAACGAAGGTGTGCCGGGGAAGGGCAGGGTCCTGACCGAGACCTCGGCGTTCTGGTTCCGGCACCTGCGCGACGTGTGCAGCAATCACCTCGTCTCGACGGATGTCGACAGCTGGTCGGACGTGCCCGACGCGTACAAGCCGGTGCTGCGCGGGCGGACGATGCGGTGTCGACGCTGCACGCCCATGCCGGTCGAGTGGGTCGTGCGCGGCCACCTCACCGGCTCGGGCTGGAAGGACTACCAGCAATCCGGAGCCGTCAGCGGCGTGTCGCTGCCGAAGGGCCTCCTCCACGCGAGCGAACTCGATCCGCCGATCCTGACGCCGTCGACGAAGGCAGAATCGGGCCACGACGAACCGATCTCCTTCGCGCGCGTCGTGGACATGGTCGGCAAGGAGAACGCCGAGGCCGCTCGTTCGGCGGCGTTGCGCCTGTTCCAGAAGGGACGCCAGCACGCGAAGTCGCGGGGCATCGTGATCGCGGACACGAAGTTCGAGTTCGGCCTGCTGGACGGACAGGTGATCCTGATCGACGAGTGCCTCACGCCGGACTCGAGCCGGTTCTGGCCAGCGCAGGAAGTGAGGCCCGGCGCGAACCCGACGTCGTTCGACAAGCAGTACCTGCGCGACTGGCTCATCGGCACCGGCTGGAACAAGACTCCCCCGCCGCCGACCCTGCCACCCGAAGTCGTCGCGAAGACCGCGGCCACCTATCTCGACATCCAGAAGCGCCTCACCGCGTGAGTGCGTCCATGGGTCCGGTTCCGTCTGCGCTGCCTCCCACGATCGCCTGGGCCGGCGGACTCGATGGGCACCTCGAACTGCTGGACCAGACGCGCCTGCCGCACGAACGCGTCGTGGTCCGCTGCGACGACGTCGACACCGTGATCGACGCGATCGTCCGTCTTCGGGTTCGCGGCGCTCCGGCGATCGGTGTCGCAGCCGCCTACGGACTCGTGTTGGGCGTGCGCGCGCTGAATCCGCTTCCGAACGCGTTCGTCGATGCCACGCGCACCATCGCCGCCCGCCTCATGGCCGCACGGCCCACGGCCGTGAACCTGCAGTGGGCGCTCGATCGCGGGATCGCCGCCGCCAAGTCCGAGCCGTCGGTCGAGCGTCTGCTGCGCGAAGCGCGCGCCATCCACGAACAGGACGCCGCCGCGTGCCGTGCCATGGGCCGCCACGGTCTCGCCGTCGTGCGCGACGGGGCGACGGTGCTCACCCACTGCAACACGGGCCGGCTCGCGACTGCGGGCGACGGCACTGCCTTGTCGGTGCTCTTCGCCGCGTGGCAGAGCGGTGTGCGCTTTCGCGTGCTCGCGACGGAGACTCGTCCCTTGCTGCAGGGAGCGCGACTCACCGCGCTCGAACTGCACGCCGCCGGGATCCCGGTCGAACTCGTCGTCGATGGTGCGGTCGCCGGCCTGGTTGCCCGCGGCGTGGTGGACGTCGCGCTCGTCGGTGCCGACCGGATCGCCTCGAACGGCGACTTCGCCAACAAGGTGGGCACGTACGGGATCGCCCTCGCATGTGCCGCGCATCGGGTGCCTTTCCACGTCGTCGCCCCCACGTCGACCTTCGACCCGCGGATTCCCGACGGTGCGCGGATCCCGATCGAAGAGCGCGATGCCAACGAGGTGTTGGCCGTCATGGGCAATCGGGTCGCTGCGGCGGGCGTCGGGGCACGCAACCCGGCGTTCGACGTGACGCCTTCTCGCCTCGTGAGCAGCTTCGTGACCGAGCGCGGCTGCGTCGAGGCCCCCTATGACGCCGCGATCAAGGCGCTGTTCGCCACGGGCCGATGAGAGCGCCATGGTCAGTGCCACGAAGAAGCCTCCGAAGGCCGGAAGGCAGAAGCCGCGCCGAGCGCCGGCGAAGAACCGTGCGAAGAAGTCTGCGCCGCGGGTCGACGACGCGCTCGACGACATCGTCGGGCCGGAGCGCTCGGCTCCGGCACTGGCCGAGGTCGACGCGGAAGTGCTCGAGTTCATCGAAGCGGTCGATCGCTTCAAGAAGCAGCACGGCCGACCGTTCCCGAGCTGGAGCGAAGTGCTGTTGATCGTGCGCCAGCTCGGCTACCGCCGCGAGTGACGCAGACCGCGGCCGCGGGGTCACTCGACCCAGCCGCGCCAGCTCGCCGTGCCGAGCAGGAGCCCGCCGGCGATCCGGTACCACGCGAACGGCGCGAAGGTGTGGCCGCGCAGGAACCGCACGAACGGGCGCACCACCACGAGTGCGCTGAGGAACGCGACGAGCGTCGCCGTGCAGAAGGGCAGCACCACGTCGCCGGTGAGGAGATCCCGGTGCTTCACGAGCTTCCACAGCGACGCGCCGTAGAGGATCGGGAGGCCGACGAGGAACGAGAACTCCGCGGCCGCCGTGCGCGACAGACCGAGGACCAGCGCGCCTCCGATCGTCGCAGCGGAACGGCTCGTTCCCGGCACCAGGGCGAGGCACTGGAACAGGCCGATCCAGAGCGCCGTCCGGTAGGACATCTCCGGTAGTTCGCGGCCGAGTGCCCTGCCGCCCCCCACGAACCCTTCGAGCCAGAGCAGCAGGACTCCACCCGCCACCATCGTGAGAGCCACGACCGACACGGAGAAGAGGTGACCGTCGATCCAGTCGTCCGCGAGAAGCCCGAGAACCGCAGCAGGCATGGCCGCCACGAAGATCTGCAGAAGCAGGTTCGGCGCCCCTGATGCCGGGCGCAGGATCGTGCGGGCAGCGTCGAACAAGCGCTGCCAGTAGATGACGAGGATCGCGGTGATCGCCCCCATCTGGATGCCGATCGTGAACACGTTGCCGACCGGCGAGTCGTGCAAGCCGAGCAGGCTCTCCGCGACGATCAGGTGGCCCGTGCTCGAGATCGGCAGGAACTCGGTGAGTCCCTCGACGAGGCCGAGCACCAGCGCGTCGAACAGCGAGATCGGCGGCGTGCCGCTGATCAGCGCGGCCACTGTCACAGCACCGAGCCCGGAGCGCGGTACGGAATGCCGAACGCTTCGGCGACGCCCTGGTGCGTGCACGCGCCGGCGAGCACGTTCGCTGCCGTGCCGAGGACCGGATCGGCGGCCGCGGCCTTGGCTCCCATGCCGGCGAGGCGCTTGGCCCACGGGCCAGTCGCGTTGGTGAGGCCGAACGTGGACGTGCGCGGCACCGCGCCGGGCATGTTCGCGACGCAGTAGTGCAGCACGCCGTCGACCACGTACGTCGGATCCGCATGCGTCGTCGGCTTGCACGTCTCGATGCAGCCGCCCTGGTCGACGGCGACGTCGACGATCACCGCGCCTTCCTTCATCGTCTTGAGGTCGTCCTTGCGGATCAGTCGCGGCGCGCGTGCACCCTGCACGAGGACCGCGCCGATGACGAGGTCGGCGTGCAGGATCTGTTCGCGAATGGCGATCGGCGAGCTGTGCAGCAGCGTGACGTTCGCCGGCATCACGTCGCTCAGATAGCGCAGTCGATCGAGGTCGATGTCCATGAGGCGTACGTCGGCGCCGAGGCCGGCCGCCATCTTCGCGGCGTTCGTGCCGACGACGCCGCCGCCGAGGATCAGCACCGTCGCGGGCTCGACGCCCGGGATGCCGCCGACCAGGATGCCGCGTCCGCCGTGGTGCTTCTCGAGGCACACGGCACCGACCTGGACCGCCATGCGGCCCGCGACTTCACTCATCGGCGTCAGCAGCGGCAGCGTGCCCTTGTGGATCAGCGTCTCGTACGCAAAGCAGTGCGCACCCGACTTCAGCATCGCGTCGGTCAGTTCGCGACTCGCGGCGAAGTGGAAGTAGGTGAACAGGAGCTGGCCCTTCTTGATCAGCGGGTACTCGGCGGGCAGCGGCTCCTTCACCTTCACGATCATGTCGGCCTTGCCGTAGACGTCGGCGGCGGAGTCGACCATCGTGCCGCCCGCGCTCTGGAACGCCTCGTCGGTCACGCCGGCCCCGAGACCCGCGCCCTTCTGGACGAGCACTTTGTGCCCGCCTCCGACGAGCTCCATCACCATCGCGGGTACCGCGCCGACGCGGTTCTCCTGGGCTTTGATCTCCTTGGGAACGCCGATGATCATCTGTCTACGACTCCTGCTCGAACGGGGAAAACGAGGGCGGGGACGATAGCGAGCGGGCTGCTCGCCCGCGAGCGTCGTCCAGAGTCCTCGTCCGGCGCCCTACGCGCAGGCGTCCCGCAGCCGTTGTTCGAGGTGTAGGCGTTCGCCGGCCGGCAACCCGGGCACCGCCCGGAACGTGACCTCGACACTGTCGCGTCCGCACCGCACCGACGGCTCCGGCCGGCGCAGTACGCGGGGGTCGTCGGCGAGTACGTGGAGCGCTGCCTGCAACGCTCGAGCGGGGTCTTCGGTCCGGATGCGGCAGACGCTGCTCTCCGGCGGGTGTCGTCGCGGCGCGGTGACGCCGGAAACGGGCGGATGCAGCAACTCGTCGTCGAGCACGACGAACTCCGTCTCCTCGTCGGCACCGTCGGTCGGCGCTTCTGCCGGGGCGTTCGGTCCTGGCGGCTCATCCTCGAGTTCGCTGGCGGGGAGCGGCGTCGGGTTCGTATGCGACTCCCGCAGGCGCCCGACGGCTTCCCCGAGCAGAGCCGCGGCGGCCCAGATCTCCTGGACGTCCTGCGGCACGGCCTCGGGTTCGCGCGGTGCGAACGTCGCCCCGGCGGGAACCGCATCGCGGCCAGTCTGTCGCCGTGAGCGCGCCGCCCAGGCGACTCCGAGTCCCGCCACGGCTGCCGCCGTGCCCACCCACCACCACGCGGCGATCGTTCCTGCGCGTCGACGCGGAGAATCGGCGCTGCCGACGGACTTGGGTGCCGGCTCCGCACCGGTGTGTTCGGAGTGCGCAGGGTCCCTCGGCGGCGTTGCGCCGGCGGGCGCGGGTTCGAGCCGCTTCAGGAAGTCCTCGAGCCGGTCCGCGGTGTGGTCGAGCGCCTTCTGCAGCACCGCTTCTGTTTCGCGCTGACGCGAGTTCTGTTCCTTCAACGCGGTCTCGAGCTGCTGCAGCCGCACCGTGAGTGCACTGCTCTCTTCGCGCTGCGCCACCGAAGTCGACTCGACGACCAGCCGGCTCCAGCGCTGCAGCTCCTGGGTGAGCGCCAGTTGCTTCTCGGCGAGTTGCCGTTGTTCCGCTGCGAGCGTCTGTATTGCCTCGCGCATCGGCTGCAGCACGGCGGCCCAGCGCGCTGCCTCGTCGGCCGCGGTCGGGCGCGGCTCGCCGGACGAACTCCGCCGCAGTGTCTCGCGGAGTGCGCGCACCTCTGCGGCGATTTCGCTGTCCGCGGTCGGCCCGGGATCGGCGCACGAACCCGCGAAGAAGGCGATCAGGAGCGCCGTGCGGAGCTTCATCGCAGCGCCCCCGGCCGGCGTTCGACGAGGAACGACGCAAGTGCGTCGCCCGACCAGCGCAGCCGTCGCGGGCGTGCCACGACCGAACCGCGCAGCACGCGCAATTCGGCGTCGACGAGATCGATCGGCAGATGACCTGGACAGGCAACCGAGGCGGTCGGGTTCGCGATCCACAGCGGCACGATGGCGCGTGGCTCCGGCGCAGGAACAGGGAAGCGGACGAGCAGCGGCGACGCCGCGCGATACACGGTGCCCGAACGATCGTCCCACTCGGGTGCGAGGCCGCGCGTCGGCAGTTCGAGGAGCACGAGCGGTTCGGACGTGCCGGATCCGAGCGTCACGGTCGGCACGAGCGGAATCTGCACGTAGCCACGCAAACGACCGCGCGGCCCGAGCGCGATCGTCTCGCGTGCGGCGACGTGCACCGGCAGGCGCGGCGCGCGCAGCGCAAGGGCGAGGTCGCCACCCGATGCCACGCCGAGTGCGAAGCGTCGCGCCTCGCGCCCGTCGGTCCACAGCAGCGACAGGCCGCCGCGCACTCCCTCGAGCACCAGTTCGTGCGCTCCGCACCGAACCCGCGTTCCCGCCCCGCGAGCTGGCCGCGGCAGCGGCGTCGACAACGCGACGGATGCGGATTCTCGGTCCATGGAGCGGCGCGCAGGGTAGCCGGAACGGGGTGTGCGCGGGAGGCGCCCGGACCTCGTTCGGCTCCGTGCTGCACTTGGCGGCGGGAAATGGCGCTTGCTTCCCGACGTCTGCTCGCCATGATGCGTCGCCTCGCAACCGGGCGTTTAGCTCAGTTGGCTAGAGCATCAGCTCGACAAGCTGAGGGTCGCAGGTTCGACTCCTGCAACGCCCACCACTCTCCAGTTGCGACGCAGGTGCGCTGTGCGCCGCGGGCGGACCGCTGGGTGGTCCCCGCTCGTGACCTCCCGATGCCGTCGGCGCGTTCCCTCGTGCAGCGGGGTGTTATCGCGCGCCATGTCTGGCCCCCCAACTCCGCCTCATTTCTGGAGCGGGCCTTGGGTGACACTACCCACAGGGGCAACATCGCCACCCACAGGGGCAACATCGCCCCGCCTCGGAGCCGTCCGACCGACGCGGCCGACCCGAAGGGTCGCTCAGGCGACCCGAATCTGCTTGGCGCGCCCGCGGCGAGCTACTTCGGCGCGCAGTGCGTCGGCTCGGGAGCAGCGAATGGCTCGCCCGATGACTGGGGCGAGGAAACAGGAAGCGAGGCACCAGCATCCGACTACGGCGGTAACGGACATCGAACCTCCTGAGGTGTGGCATGTCGCGTTACGCGCCGCGCGAAGTGAGGTGGCTCGCCGAAATCCGCGATTCCCGCAGGTTTCTCGCCGGACCGTCCGGTTGCCCGCTCGGCGTCCGGTGGCACCGGGTCAGACGAGGCGGAGTTGCGAACGTTTGTGCCGCACGATCTCCCCCTCGTGCAGGAAGACGACGTCCTCGGCGATGTTCGTGGCAAGGTCGGCGATGCGTTCCACCTGGCGCGACGTCGACAGCGTGAGCACGGCGGCGTCGATGGCCTTCGAGTCCTCGCGCATGCGGTCCTGCAGCACCTCGAACATCCGACGCTGCGCGGCATCCACCGCGAGGTCGTCCTCGAGGACCTGGCGGGCCAGACGCGCGTCTTCGCGAGCCAGACACTCGAGGGACTTCTTCGCCATGCCCAGTGCCATGGTCACCATTTGCGGGAACTCGACGGGCAGGGCGAACGCGGGGAGCGAAGACATCTGGAGTGCGCGCGCGGCGATGCTCGCGGCTGCGTCGGCCATGCGCTCGAGGTCGTTGTTCACCTTGAGAACGGCGACGACGAATCGCAGATCGCCCGCCACACAGTGGTGCAGCGCCAGCGTCTTCAAACACTCCTCCTCCAGTCGGACCTCCGCTTCGTCGACGTCGCGGTCCCCGGCAACGACGGTCTGCGCCAGCGAGGCGTCGCGGTGCAGGAAGGCGTTCGTCGCGTTCGCCAGCGTGTTCTCGACGAGGGATCCGAGCTGCAGCAGGCGCTTTCGCAAGGCGTCGAGATCGCGATACAGGTGCAGACTCATGGCGTGTCCTCCGTACGAGAGCGCGGCAATGTGACCCAGAACTTGCTTCCGTGGCCAAGGGTACTCTGAACCCCCACGTCGCCACCAAGATTGCGGACGGTGTGCTTGACGATCGACAGGCCGAGGCCGGTGCCTCCGAGATCCCGGGAACGGGCGCGGTCGACACGATAGAACCGCTCGAAGACGCGCGCCTGATCTTCCGGAGACAGGCCGATTCCCGTGTCCGCAACTTCGAGCCGGACCAGGTCCGCGGCTCGCTCGACACGAACGGAGACCGTGCCGCCTCCTGGCGTGTACTTGATCGCGTTGTCGATCAGGTTGCCGGCGACCTGCCGCAGCGCTTCACGATCCGCGCGGACCAACGCGGCGTCGTCGGGCAGGGTCGAGTCGAGGTTGATCCCGCGTTGGTCGGCGAGTTGCACCAGGTCGCGGATCGTGTCGCGGACGACTGCCGCCATGTCGCACGGTTCGCGCGCGTGATCGACCGCGTTGTCCTCGTCGAGGCGAGAGAGCGTGAGCAGGTCGGCGACGAGCGTGCTGAGCCGTTCCGTCTGCCGCGCGATGCGCCCGAGGAACCGCGCTCGCGTCTCGCCCGGCATCTCCGCGTCGTCGAGCATCGTCTCGACGAAGCCCTGGATCGCCGCCAGGGGAGTCTTGAGCTCGTGCGACACGTTCGCCACGAAGTCGCGCCGCAGCGATTCGAGTCGCCGGATGCGGCTCTGGTCGTCGATTGCGACGACGAGCCCTCCGCCCGGGAGGGAGTGCACCCGCACTGCCAGGATCAATCCCTCGTTCGCGGTGTCGTCGAGTTCGAACTCGACGACGCGGTGCTCGCGCCGGCACTCGCCCAGCGCCGCTTCGAGGCGCGGCCAGGGGACGACGTCCTGCAGGAGGCGATTCCGCAGGTCGCCAGGCAGCGACGCGAGCCTGCGTGCCGCTTCGTTCGCCGCGACGATCGCGCCGCGTTCGTCGACGACGACGAGGCCTTCGCTCGCGCCGGAGAGTCCGGCGACGAGCCGTTCGACGAGATCGTTGAGGCGCGTGTTGTCCTCTGTGGCTGCGCGAAGGGCCAGCTCGTGTCGGTGCGTGGTGCCCCGGCTGCGTTGCCAGGCCAGGGCGAGACACGCGGTCACCGCGAGCAGCGCGAGCGCGACCCAGGTCATGGCAGCCGCCTCGTCGGGGCCGCTTCGTGACCGGTGCCGTTCGCCCGCCCGTCGTTCACTTCAACGCTTCCGCGAAGCGGTAGCCGACACCGCGCACCGTCTCGAGGATCGCGGCGTGGTCGCCGAGCTTCTGCCGCAAGGCGCGCACGTGCACGTCGATGTTCCGATCCGTGACGAGTGCGTCTTCGCCGATCACGCGGCTCAGCAGGTGCGCGCGGGGGAACACGCGGCCCGGGTGCGAAGCGAGGAAGTGCAGGAGGCGCATCTCGGTCGGCGTCAGACTGAGGAGCTGTTCGTTCAGGCGGGCTTCGTGGCGCCCGAGGTCGATCGTCAGGGCCCCGCGCACGACCCGTTCTCCGCCGCCGCTCTGCTCGCGCAGTGGGCCGCGGCGCAGCACCACCTTGACGCGCGCGATGAGTTCGCGCGGGCTGAACGGCTTCGTGATGTAGTCGTCGGCGCCGATGCCGAGGCCGAGCACGATGTCGCTCTCCTCGCTCTTCGCGGTGACCATGATGATGGGGATCGCCCGCGTGACCGGGTCGGACTTCACCTGGCGGCACACCTCGACGCCGTCCATTCCCGGGAGCATGAGGTCCAGGATCACGAGGTCCGGATTGTCGGTCCGGATCCGGCTGAGTCCCTGCTCTCCGTTGCGGCACGCGAGCACTTTGTGGCCCTCGCGCTCGAGGTTGTATTGGATGACTTCGAGGATGTCCGGTTCGTCCTCGATGACCAGGACTTTGGGCTTGGCCACGGCGATCAAGTGTCGTGCGCGTTGGGGTAAGAGTCGCGCAAGACGCTAGGTAGGCATGGAGAAGGAAGCGTGAAGACTAACTCAAGCTTCCATCGCCCGTACCACAGGCTCGACGGCGAACCGCAGTGCGACGCCAGCCTCGGCGGGGAAGCACTGCACGGCGGCTCCGCGCCGTGCCCCGAGGCTCCGCAGCTGCTCCGGCAGGTCGGCGACAGCGATCGGGAAGGGCAGCGTTCCGGCGGCGAACTCGAAGTGCACGGAGACGCCGAAGCCCCTTCCGTTCGGTGTGTCGGCGCCGATCACGACGGTGCCGTGCACACCCGGCGGCAGGCTGCGGACCAGCCGTACGACTGCGTCCGCCGTCAGCACGACCAGGTGCGAAGGGTCCACCATCGCGGTGCCGGCCGAAGGCGCCACGCGGACCGCGAACGCGTGGTTCGCCTCGCGCAGCGGCACACGAAGCACCTCGCACAGGCGCTCCAGGACGGCGAGACCGTTCGCGGCGGCGGACGCCGATTCGCCGGCGAGGAACCGCATCAGGTCGAGGTTGGCCGCGCCGCGCTGCACCGCCGCGTTCACCGCGTCGCGGGAGCGCTGCGCGGAGCCTTCCGCGATCAGGAATGCCGCGCCCTGGATCGACAAGAAGGAGTTGCCGAACTGATGGAGCAGTCCGGGCACGAGGAACGCCAGGGTCTCCTGATTCGTGGGGCGCACGGCGGAAGTCGGTCTCTCAGTTCGCCTGCGTCGGTGTCCTGGGGCTTCCGACTTCGCCGAGCACTGCGTCGACCGGTGCCTGGAGCTTGCCGTCGCGCAGCAGTTGGAACGCGACCCGCGTGCCCGGATTGGAACGCACGATGCGGTCGTGCAGCACGCGGGCATCGACGACGGGTTCTCCGTCCATGCGGAGAACGATGTCCCCGCGCCGCAGTCCTGCACGATCTCCCGGTTCCCCCTCGGCGACCCGCGTGATGATGGCCCCCTCGCAGGGCAAGCCGGACTCGTCGAGGCCCTGGCGCGACGAGAACTCGACACCGAGGTAGCCGCGCCGGACCCTGCCGTCCGGTTCGCGCTGCATCGCGTCGAGCGCCCACCGCAACGAACGGCTGGGCACCGCGAACGAAATGCCCTGGGCGGCTTCGGCTGCCTGGGTCGTCACGCCGACGACGCGGCCGTCGAGATCGAGCACCGGGCAGCCCGAAGAGCCTGGATTCACGGGCGCGCTGATCTGCAAGAAGTCCGCGGTCACACCGAGGTCCGAACGCGGCAGGTGCCTGCCCACGAAGCTGACCACTCCGGCGGTCACGGTCTGTGAGAAGCCGAAGGGGTTGCCGACCGCCACGATCCAGTCGCCGGCACGCAGGTCCTCGCTGTTGCCGATGGGCAGTGCGACCAGGTCCGGCGGCGGGTCGAGCAGCCTGAGAAGGGCCAGGTCGGTGGCGGCGTCCTCGCCGACGACTACGGCTGCCCGAGTCTCCTGGCGTCGCACGATCACGTCGATGGAGAGTGCGTCGGCTACGACGTGGCGACTCGTGACGACGAGTCCGCGCGAATGTACGACGAAGCCCGACCCGGACCGGCGGCCCTCTGCGACAGAGGAGGTTGCGAGGTCCGTGCCGTCGCGTGGCGAAGGAGCGCCCATGTTGCTCCTCTGCGGGATCCGGGCGCGCACCGTCACCACGCCCGGGCTCGCGACCTGAACCACGTCGGCGAAGGACGACGGATGCGCCGGACCCTTCGTCGGCGGCGCGGTGACGTAGACGCTGTGCCGCGTCGGCCAGAGTGCGCCGAGCAGGAGGCCGGCGCCGAACGCTGTGGTGCCCACTGCGGCGAGGGCCCGACCGGAACCGCGTTTCGCTGCCATTGCGGTGCCGCAGTCTACTGTCGCCCGCCGATTGGGCCAGGGGCCCGCCGACTCCCGGGCGGGCCGGGCCGGCGCCTCCGAGCGGCTAGAACATCCCGACCGTCAGCTCGAGCACGTTGGTGGCCGTGATCGCGCCGATCCCACCGGCGTCGAAGGGGATCATCTGCTGATAGAAGGTGAGACCGACGATCGGCGGAGAGTTGGGCAGGCCCAGTTGCGACTCCGTGGTTCCGTTGACCGCGAGTACCGCACCGAGGATCACGGGCTCGACACCGAGAGAGCATCCGAGTGCGCCTTGCGGAAGGATCGCCGACAGAGGCAGCCCCGGAATCACCGGCGACAAGCCGGTCACGACGACGACGATCGCCAGGTTGGGCAGGCCAGTGCCGACGCTTCGCAGCACGCCATCGGCCCACGGCAGGGTCGCGACGCCGAGGAGGTTGTTGCCTCCGGAACTCGGGCAACCGGGCGAGAACGTCACCGCCGTCGCCGGGCAGGTCGTGGTGAGCCGCGCGATCCCGGTCGCCACGTTGTTGTCCGCAGTCGCGAATCGGCCGCCGGCGACCAGTTCCGCGTTGGGCAGCGCCAGGATCGTCTGGACGGCGTTGTCCATGCCGGCTCCGACCGGGCTCCATGTGCCGCCGCCCCATCGAGCGACGTTGGCCGCGGGGGCCCCGTCCGCCAGCGAGAACGAACCGCCCGCGACGACGTCGCCGTTCGGCAACGCGCCCATGGCCAGCACGGGTCCGTTCATGCCCGCTCCGAGGGGCGCCCAGTTCGCGCCGTTCCACTCGGCGATCCGGCTCGCCGGCAGGCCGCCCGCTTGCGCGAACGAACCGCCCACCACGATGCGATTGCCAGAAGCCACGAGGACCGCATGGACATCGGCGTCGAGGCCGGCGCCGAGCGCCGACCACGACACGCCGTCCCAACGCGCGATCCGATTCGCCGGGCTGCCGCCGGCGACGGTGAACGCCCCGCCCACGATGAGATCGCCGGAGCTCGTGAGTGCCAGCGCGCGCACGGTGTCGTTCAGGCCCGTGCCGATCGGCGACCAGACGCTGCCGTTCCAGCGCGCGATGCGACTTGCGGGCGCGCCGCCCGCGGTCGTGAACTCGCCGCCCGCGATCAGGTCGCCGTTGCCGAGCACGAGCATGGTGTGCACGGGCAGATCGGTGCCGGTGCCGAGCGGCGACCACGAAGCTCCGTTCCAACGTGCGACGTGGTTGCACGGGATCCCGTCCGCCGTCGAGAACTCGCCGCCCGCAACGAGATCCGCCGACGGAAGCGACACGAGTGCGCTGACCGACGCGTTCATCCCGATCCCGAGCGGGCCCCACGACGAGCCGTTCCATCGCGCGACGCGCAGCGCCGCGGTGCCGCCGGCGACCGTGAAGTCGCCGCCAGCCGCGAGATCGCCGTTCGGACGGAGTGCGACGGTGCGCACCGAGTCGTTCATTCCCGAGCCGAGGGGCAGCCAGGTGACGCCGTTCCATCGCGCGAGCCGGTTGGCCGAGAATCCGCCGGCGTTCGTGAACGTGCCGCCCGCCATCACGTCGCCGTTCGGCATCGCGGTCAGGGAGTAGGCCCAGTTGCTCAGACCGACGTCCATCCTGACCCAGGACACGCCGTTCCACTGTGCGATCCGGTTGGCGTTCTGGTTCCCCGCGACGGTGAAAGCGCCGCCAGCCACGATGTTCCCGTTCGGCAGGCGGGTCAGGGTGCGCACCGCGTTGTTGACACCGCTGCCGAGGGAGAGCCAGGTGCTGCCGTTCCATCGTGCGACGCGGCTGGCCGGGCCCCCGCCCGCGCCCGTGAATGCGCCGCCGGCGTAGAGGTCGCCGTTGGACGCGACGGTCAGCGCGTTGACCGACCCGTTGGTGCCGCTGCCGACGGATGCCCACGAACTGCCGTCCCAGCGCGCGATGTACGTTGCCGCCGAGCCGCCGGCAGTGGTGAAGAAGCCGCCGGCCACGACGTCGCCGTTCGGCATCGTGGCGAGAGAGTAGACCCAGTTGTTCATTCCGGTGCCGACCGCGGACCACGACGCACCGTTCCAGCGCGCGATGAACGTCGCCGGAGTGCCGCCCGCGTTGACGAAGAAGCCGCCGGCCACGAGATCGCCGCTGGGCAGGACGGTGAGAGCGCGGACCTCGTTGTCACACCCCGAACCGAGGGCGGACCATGCGACGCCGTTCCATCGCGCGATCCGATTGCACGGGTTGCCACCGGCAAACGTGAAGGACCCGCCGACGACGAGTTCGCCACTCGGCAGCACGGTCAGTGCGACGACGGGACCGTCGGTGCCGGAACTCAGTGGCGCCCAGACACCTGTTGCGGGGTCCCACGTCGCGACGTTCTCGGCGGCGACTCCGCCGGCAGTCGTGAACGCACCGCCGACGACGAGTCGCGGCCCGAGCGGGCCGGCACCGTCCGGGTCCCACAGGATCGTGGTGAACACGTCGCCGCCGACGCCGGGCACGATCGGCAACCAGGGCGTCGAACACTGTGCGTGGAGGCCGCCGGCGACGAACAGGAGAGCGAGCAGGACGGTGTGTGCTGCGGACAGCACCCGAGTGCGGAACCGGGTATGCATGGATGGTCTTCCCGAGGCGCGAGGGCGAGCCGGCAACATAGCACGACCTTCTTCGGCCGCACGCGCCGTGTGTCGTGTCGTCGCGCGCCTCGCCGAATGCAGCTACGTTTGGTCGGAATGTCTGCGCTCGCCGCGTACGACCAGTTGCTCGCGCAAGCGCGCGAGACGTTCCTGCTCGCCACCTCCTCGGCGTTGCTGGCCTGGGACCAGGAGACGTACCTTCCGAGAGAGGCGGGCGACGTGCGGGCGAAACAGCTGGCACTCCTCGCGCGACTGCAGCACGAACGCATGGGGTCGCCGCGAATGGCCGAGTGGCTGGCTGCGTGCGAGAGCGACACCGAGGTGCTCGCGGATGCCGACCGCGCAGCCAACGTGCGCGAACTGCGCCGTGATCACGACCGGGCCACGAAGTTGCCGACTTCCCTCGTCGGCGAACTCGCCAAAACGGAGAGCAAGGCGCAGCACGCATGGGCGGCCGCGCGTTCGGCGGGCGACTACCACGGCTTCCGCCCCTGGCTCGATCGGATGATCCGGCTGCAGCGGCAGAAAGCGGACTGCCTCCGTGGTCCGGGCCAGTCGCGCTGGGACGCACTCGCCGACCTGTACGAGCCGGGTACGAAGGCCGCGGACCTGAGTGTGTTGTTCGGGCGGCTGCGCGAACGGCTCGTGGACCTGCGACGGAAGGCGTCGGACCGTGCGACCGGCGACGCGTCGTTCGCGCACGTCGCGATCGACGAGGTGCGCCAGGAGGCGTTCGTGCGGGCTGTCGTGCAGGCGATGGGATTCGACTTCCAACGCGGTCGCATCGACCGCAGCACGCACCCCTTCTGCACGGCTACCGGGGACGACGTGCGCCTCACCACGCGCTTCCACCGCGACAACGTCCTCGATGCGCTCGGATCGGCGATGCACGAGGCGGGTCACGGGTTGTACGAGCAAGGGCTCGACCCGGCACACCGTGGCACTCCGCTCGGGGAGACGTGTTCGCTCGGGATCCACGAGAGCCAGAGCCGCTTCTGGGAGAACCACGTCGGCCGATCCGCCGCATTCTGGACCTGGTGCTGGCCGGTCGCGCAGCGAACACTCGGGACGGCGTGCAACGGTCACACGGCGGAGTCGGTGTTCCGTGAAGCCAACGTCGTGCGACCGAGCCTGATTCGCGTCGAAGCCGACGAAGTCACCTACGACCTCCACGTGATGGTCCGCTTCGAACTCGAGCGCGAGATGATCGACGGCGAGCTCGGTGTGCCCGATCTCCCCGCGCGATGGGATCGTCTGTACGAGTCGTACCTGGGCATCCGGGTCCCCGACGATCGCTCGGGTTGCCTGCAGGACGTGCACTGGTCGTGCGGTTTGTTCGGTTACTTCCCGACCTACACTCTGGGCAACCTGTACGCGGCGCAGTTGGCGGCCGCGATGGACAAGGCGCTGGGCGGACTCGCGGAGGTGTTGCGTGCGGGACGCTTCGAAGTCGTCCGGGAGTGGCTGCGTCGGAGTGTCCATCGGCATGGCCGTCGCCACCGGCCGGCGGAGCTCTGTTCGCTCGCGACCGGTGCCCCGCTCTCCGCAGAGCCCTTCCTGGAGCACCTCGGGCGCAAGGTTGCCGGGATGCACCGCGGGTGACATGGCCCCTTGCCGATCGGCGTCGTACGACGCACAAGCCGCTTGCCGCGTCAGCCGCTATCCTCAGGTCGTCATGAAGGTCCAGAGCATCCAACCGACTCCGAATCCCAACGCGTTCAAGTTCCTGGTCGACCAGCCCCTGGCGAAGAGCGGCCAGACCCTCGCCTATGCGAAGCCGGAACAAGCGCGAACCGACGTGCTCGCTCAGGGCATGTTCGCGATCCCCGGTGTCGAGACCCTCTTCTTCTGCGAGAACTTCGTGACGGTCAGCATGACGACCAATGCCGACTGGCGGGCCGTGGCAGAGCAGGTGACGCGCCTGCTCGAGAGCCACATCGTCGACGCACCCGCGGCTCACGCGCCTGCGCCCGACGACGCCGTCGATCCGCTCGCGACGCTGCCGAAGGGCGGCGATCCGGAGATGCTGGCGAAGATCAACTCGCTGCTCGACGACCGTGTGCGCCCTGCGCTGGCGGGTGACGGCGGCGGCCTTCAGGTGATGGGCCTCGAGGGCAAGATTCTGTTCATCCGATACCAGGGCGCGTGTGGAAGCTGCCCGAGTTCGACCAGCGGCACGCTGATGGCGATCCAGAACCTCTTGCAGGCGGAAATCGACGAGGAACTCGTCGTCACGATGTCTTGAGCGTCCCCGGCCCGAACGCGACGACGTGTCCCTGGTGCGGCCACATCGGCCCACTCGTCGCAGTCCACGGGCACGAGCAGTGTTCGGCATGCGCAGCGAACGTGACCCCGTGCTGCGGCGGCGCCGATCCCGCGACCGAAGCCGGCTCGTCGCGAGGCGTGCCGACCGGTCCGGACCCGAGTTTGTTCGCTCGCGTGTTCGCGGAACTCGGCGGTGACGACGCGACGGTGACGACGGATGCGCTGCTGTTCGCCCTCGTGCAGCGCCTCGGCACCGACCTCGAGGATGCGAAGATCGTCCTCGAGGCCGGCGAACGGACTGGCGTCGTCGCCGCAGCAGGACGAGGCTGCCATCGCCTGCGAGCACGCTGAGTGCGGTTGTTGACCGCCTCGCGAACGGCGCCTACCGTGCTGCGCCCTCCGGCCGGAGTGGCGGAATCGGCAGACGCACAGGTTTCAAAATCGGCCTAGCGGGTGTCGACCGGCGTCCTTGTAGAGCCGGTGGCAGCGCCGAAAGCGTTTACGGTGCTGAACTTCCGGTGAAATCGAAGAGCCGCACGTCCAATGCCATCGAGGCATGGCAACGTCAATTTCGGGGCGAAAGTTACCCCGCAAATCACCCGACGAGACACAGGTTTGGTGCAACCTGTGCTTCGCCACGTATTCCGCCGGAAGCCTCGGACGCTGGATCGGTTGCAGCCGATCGGGCCGACCAGCGAAAAACCTGTGCTTGGAAGTGAACCTCTGGACGTCCGCGGACGTCTATGGTGGTATGCAGACCTCCAAAGCACCCATGAAGATGACCATAAGCATCGACGACGACCTCCGCGCCCGCATGAAGAAGCACGAGCACATGAACTGGAGCCACGTCGCCGAGGAAGCATTCGAGCGGAAGCTCCGCGCTCTGGAAGCGCCGAGCCACGAGATCCAGTCACTCCACTACGCCAACGAGAAGTTGAGCAGCGCCGTCGGCACGCTCTGCTCCATCGGTTCGATCCAGCGCCGCCTCGGTGCCGCAGCCGTCTACAACCTGATCTACGTCCCCGTCTGGGTCCTCACCGCAGAGGTCCGCGCCGAGTTCGAGAAGACGTTGGCCGCGTGCAAGAGCGTGAAGCCAAAGGGGGACGAAGGGGCCATCGAGGCCAGCACTTCGCGCATGACCGACTTCGAAGCATCCGAGCATTCAGCCGTCGTGCAACGGGCGCTACACGACGTCGAGTGCCGACTCGCCGAGATGACGTAGACGCCCGCCAGCGGCCCGATCCCGGCGCCCATCCGAGCCCCGAGCATCGCCCCGATCGTGGCCAGGATCGAGCGCTAGCCCCGGCGCCGGATCCCCAGGCCGAAGGACCCGCCACCGAACCGATGGCCGAGGTCCAGGCGACTCCGGCTGACCAGCGGCTTCGGACGCAACTCGTCGTCGTCGGGCACGGCATCCCCGCGAATGAGCGGGTTCGGCTTCTCGTCCTCGCGCTCGCCGTCGCCCTCGTCGTCGTCGTCCCTGTCGGCACCGAGGTCGACCTCGGCGCCACGCACCGACAGGCGGGCGCCAGAGATGGCCCCACCACGGAACCACGAGGACGCGAGCAGCAGCGCCGCCACGTGGTCGTCGTGGCCGCTCGGTGCGCCCATGCGGCGCAGACCGCCCAGGCTCCCCGAGTCGCTGTCCAGGTATTCGAACGCGGCCAACTCGTCGTGCAGCAGCGGCGCCGCCTCGGGCATCGGCAACAGGATGCGCGCGCGTTCGATCATCACGGCGAGGTTCCGGACCATCGCGTTCTTGCTCGCGGCCGTGAACGTGACGCCCGACGCGGGAATGCCCAGGCCGCAGAGTTGCTGCAACACCGGGGCGCCCAACCCGGTTTCGTCGACTCGCACCGATGCGTCGTTGTAGCGGCGCAGCACGGCGCGCACGCGCCATCCCATGTCCTCGAACGACAGCCGCGACCATGCGTAGACCTTCACCACTTCGCACAAGCCCTCGTCGCCAGCGCGCGCGATGACGAGCACCGTGCGGTCGTTGCCGGTGCCGGCGATGTCCAGGCCCGCGAGGTAGGACTCGCCGGGGATCGGATCGGCGAATCGGCCGGTGGCACACTCGGCGATCGCCGCGGGGTCGAAGACCTTGCCGTCGGCCGCGACCGGCTCCCCGCAATACTCCTGTGCCCATACCCAGGGTTCCGACCGCTCCCTGATTTTGCGAAGCTCGTCGCGCGAAATCAGCGGCGACGCCCACGTCGGCAGCTTCACGCCCCACAACTGCGGGTCGTCGCCCTTGAGCGCCTTGCAGAGCCCGCGATACCACCATCCGCGGCAACCGCGCGGCGAGGAAATCGCCAGGACCCAACCGAGCTTGTCGAGCAGACGAGTAGCGAGCCCGTTCTCCCATGCCTCGTCCCCGATGCCGCTCGCCTCGTCGATGACCATTCCATCGACGCCGGCACCGACGAGCGAAATCGGTCGCTCCGTCGAGCGGCGCAGAATCAGGGACTCGAACCCCGCGAGGTTCCGAATCAGCAACTCGCCGTCGTGCTCGGCGACGCGGACCACATGCTCTGGGAGATGGTTGTTGAACGCGGCGACGACCGCGCGCCACGTTCGATCCGCGAGCGAATGCGTCGGCGCCGCGCACCAGAACTCGGTTTGGCGAGGGGTCGGGGCCAGGGCCGCCGCGACGATTTCGTTCGCCGCAGCCGTCGTTTTCCCAAGCCTGACGCCCGTGCAGACATACCGGAAGCGGGCGCGGCCCGGGAAGTCATGCGGGCCGGCGTCGTGGACCAACTGTTGGGCCTTGTGGGGTCGGTATTGCAGCAGTTCGAACAGGGCCGCCTTATCCAGCGTGGCGCGAGGGGCGATCATTGGTCGTTGCCCTCCGGTGCGATGTCGTCGTCCAGGTCGCCGAAATCGACAGTGATCTGCGGTCGCGGCGCCGGAGCTTGGGCCGGTTGCTGCACGAGCTTCTGGAACCGCTCCGTCAGCACGTGCCGCACGTCCACGGCGACTTGCTTGGTCGTGGGCTCCGTCGACTTCGTGACCATGTCGTTCGCTTGCTTGATCGCGGACAGTGCGTCACGAACGGATTCGATGGGCATGCGCGCGATCGCTTCCATGCCGCGCCGCAGAAGCTCGGTGCCTGCCTCGGACTGGACCCGGCGCCATTCGGCCGCGGACGTCGCCGCGATTTCGTTCGTCTTCTCGCGCACGATCGGCGCGACCTCGCCCGCCAGCCGTGCGGACCAGCGGTAGCGGGCCGCCATGCGCGTGATGGTGCTACGCGGCACGTCGAACTGCTTCGCGACGGTGGCGCAGGCCCCGCGTTCCGTGCCGGCGATCTCCGCGGCCGTGACGTAGGCGATGAATGCCTCGTCCGGTGGAATCTGCTTGTTCATAATCTCCCGCCCTCGATTCGAAAGCGTGCCGGCCGGAATCAGGCGCTACCCGAACACCCGACCCCGGCCGACGACGATGGCCAGCGCGCGCCGGCCGAATGAGAAAACCCCGCGCCCGGCAGAGCTTTCGCCCCATCGGTGCCGAGCGCGGGCAACCACAAATGTCAGTTGTCGCGAGCGCGGGCCGCTGCGCGCCGCCGAGCGACGCCCTCGGGTCCGTCGTGCGTGCAGACCTTTCGCGGCTCCGAGCCCACGCGCTCGATGATCGGACGACCATCGACGCCGGCAGTGAGTCGCAATCCGCGTCCGCCCTGCGCGATGCGGCCGACCTCCGATGGCGCACAGAACGCCCTGTGCGGCCGATCCAGCCGTGAGCCGGTTTCGAGGAAACGCCGGAGCCCGTCCAGCTTGCGTTGCGTCTCGTCGTAGCTGCGGATCGCGCTGCGAGAGCATTCGAGCGCGCGGCGAACCTCACGGAGCGCCGGGTGCCGGTGAGCGTTCCCCAGACTGTCGACGTGCAGCGGCACGCCATGGGCCGCGCGGATCGCCGCTTCCTTCTGCGTCACGGCCGCCTGTGCAGCCGTGACGCCATCGGCCAGCTTCTCGCGCGGTCCCATGCTCGCGAGCGAGGACTCCAATTCGGCGATGTCCGCTTGCGTCTGCTCGACGACGTAGGCCGGCAGCGAAGGGTGAATCGTGGTGTCCATGTTACTTCCACCCTTGCTTGGCGTTCAGGCGCCGAGCGATGTCCCGGCCGAGGTCCGCGGAGCGGACTTGCTCGACCGTGAGGCCGGTGCGCTGCGCCTTGGCGACGGCCTGCGCGTCCAGCATCGTCTGGGCGGTCAGCGCCAGGACTTCCATCGCTTGCGATTCGGAGATTCCGCGGGCCTTCATGATTTCGAGGGCCGCGGCAACGTTCTGGGGAGTCATTGGATTTCTTTGGTGAGGGTTTCAGGGGATCCGGCGGCAGGCATCGACGACGTCGTTGCTCCACTGCCGGTAGAGGTCTTGGAAGGGTTCGGGCGCGTCGTGGTCGACGATTTCGAAGCGGGTGCCGCCGGTCTGCACGACGAGGGCCGCAGCCGGCAGGAAGGATTTCGCCAACTCGTGCGTGGCTCGTTCGCGCAACGCGCGCTCGGCCTTCGTCAGGTTCGCGCGCTCGATGAGGTCGTCAGCCGCGCACCACGCGAGCGACCACGCGCGATCCCCGGGATTTGCGAAAGCGGCGTTCATCGCGCCGCCTCGCATGCGCGGATCCAGCGCAGGACCGCGGGGACCGAAGTCCACTTCTTCCGGCCGATGCGCACGGCGACGAGCTTGATGCGCTCGCCGTTCTTGGCCGCGGCGCCGTCACGTGCAGCGGCGAACAGGCTGCCGGCGCTAACCACGCGGGATCCGAGCCGGCGGCAGACGGCACGTGCGAGTTCCGGGCCGATCGTGTGCAGTTCCTCGTCGAGTAGCTGCACCAGCGGGTCGGCTTGGGTGTCGATCGTTGACATGCCCAAGATTGTCGCGCTTCCCGGTGTAAGTACAAGCCCCTCATACCATCGCGACATTAGAGCCAGAATGCGGCTCGTTGGGCCGACAAGAACCAATGCGGATGGATAGCGACAAGCACGAAGTCTCGTTCTTGGATAGACTTGTGGAGCGCTCCGGCTGCCCAAGGGCTGGCGCGACGCCGGGCTGCTGGAGGGTTCTTGGTCGAATTACCTCCGGTGGCCCGGCCAATTCCTTGGGCAATTCAACAAATTCGACCCATGGCCTCACAGAATTCAAACGCAGCTAATTCGCTCCCGCTCCGCCGCCTCCGTCTTGTGACGTCCGCCGACGATGCACTCTCAGTGCTCGCGATGCCGACGCGATATGACCCCGGCTACCCGCCGAAGGATCCGGACGAGCCTTGGCGCGACCCTGATTGGCTAGGGATCCAGAACCGTTTCACCATCTCGTTGCGCGATGCCCTCTCGCGCCGATGGGATTCCGACGCGCACGTTGTCGGCTACCTGCGGGATGGCTGCACGGTGCAGCGCCGCCTGAACAAGAACACGGCTCCGGCGCACTGGACCGACGACGAGGCAGGCGACACGCTCGACGACGTATTCCAGCACCTTGTCGGAGTCGATCTCGACCGGCCCGAGCACGCCAAGCGAACCAACGTCGCCGAAGACTTGAAGGCCGAGCGTGCGGCGATCGAGGCTGCGTTCGCTGCCGGACTAACACGACCGCGGTTCATGCACCCGACGCGCGGCGGCTGGCGCTTCCTCTATCTGCTGGCGTCGCCCGTGTGCGTGCTCGAAATTGAGCCCTACCTCCGCGGCTTGATCCAGCGCGCGAAGGACGCCGGGCTCGGCGCTGGTGGTGTCCTCGTTGCGGATGACGCGGCAGGCAACTGGAACAACCACTTCCGGCTGCCGAACGTGGTGCGCGTCAACAAGGACCGAACCAGGGAGACCACGTGGGAGCAGTCCTACATGGCGCCGGGCGTCATCGAGTTCGCAGACGCGGCGCCGCTCGATATCTGCGCGACGATCCAGCCCCGACAGAAGCCGCAGCGCGAGGACGACACGGGGAGTGCCCCCGTCGAGCCGTTCGACCTGGGCACCTTGTCGGACAACATGCGCGCGCGGGTGCAGGCATACGCAGCGAAATCCCTGAGCAACGCCGCGCAGCGGATCGTGGACGCACCGACGGGCCAGGGCGGCAAGACCACCTACAACCAAGCCAAGGGCATCGGCCGCATGGTCGCCGTCGCCGATCTGTTGCAGGAGCCAGACGCCGAGGTCGCGCTCATCGCCGCGATCGAGCAACGGCACGCGACCCGGGAGCCGCACAAGATCGAGGGCAAGAAAAGGCAGGTGCGCAAGGGATTCAACGACGGCGAGAAGCAGCCGTTCGACGTCGCCGCGCTGGTCGAGCGGTTCGAGGCGGACGATGCCTACAACGAGCGCGCGCGGCAGAACGGGCGCACGGCGTCGCAAACAACGGCCGCCACGACGGACACGGCTCCCGCAGCGGAGACGGCTCCCGCAGCGGAGACGGCTCCCGCTGTCGAGCCCGAGCCGGACGAGGAACTACCCGCCTGCCCCGTCGATCTGTTCCCCGCCGTGCTCGGAGACTACGTCCGATCCGTGGCGCGCACCGTGCAGATCGCGGTGGACTTCCCCGCCATGATCGTCCTCCCGACGGTGGCCGCTGCGATGTCGCACCGCGTGGCGACCATCAAGGTCGGAGAAACGCACACGGAAGTGCCCGCGCTTTGGTCGGTCGTCTGCCTCGATTCCGGCGATCGCAAGTCCGCCGCGTGCGGTCTGGTCACGGGACCGCTGCGCGACCTGGAGCAGCGCCACGTCGAGCGCTTTGCCGCAGTCGAACGCGCCTACAAGAACCGGAAGGACATCCACGACGCCAAGATTGCCGAGGCGAAGAAGCAGGCTGCGAAGGAGGGCGACCTCGGCCCTCTGTCGGGAGCGCTCAACGAGTTGAACAAGCTCGAAGCAAATTCTCCGACTCCGCCAACGAGCCCCGCACTCATCACGAGCGATGCCACGCCCGAGGCACTCAAGATGCGCATGGCGCGCCAGAACGGCCGGGCCTTCGTGACGGCTCCCGAGGGTGGTTTGTTCGAGAAGCTGGCGGACACGAAGCAGAAGACGCCGGACCTCGACCCGCTCCTCATGGGGCACGCGGGCGATCCGATCGTTGAGGACCGCGTCGAGCGCGGGCACCTGAGCATCCGTCAGCCGGTGCTGAACCTCGCGATCGCACTGCAACCGCACCGGGCCGCACAGTTGCGCTCGAACAAGCAGTTCGCAGGCACGGGCCTTCTGGCGCGCATGCTGCTCGTGTTCCCGAAATCGCTGGCGGGTTACCGCACGGAGGCGGACCAAGCCCTGATCCCCGCGGCCGTGCAGGCATTCGAGAAGTGCCTCGCGAGCATCTACGACGGACGCACGAGCCCCGACGTCACGCTGCGGATCGACGGCGAGGCTCTCGACGTCCTGCGCGAGTTCCGGCTCGGGAACGAGATCCGGCTGCGGCCCGAGGGCGAGTTCGGCATTGGCCAGGAGATCCGCAGTTGGGCGAGCAAGCTGCCGGGCGCCGTGGCGCGCATCGCTGCCGTCTTCCACGTTGCCGAGAAGGGCCTAGTCGTCCCGACGATCGGCGTCGATGCCGTGCGGCGCGCGGTCGAGTTCGCGGACCGCTACTTGATCCCGCACGCGCTGCAAGCGTTCGCGTCGGGCGCCAAGGGCGAGCACGAGTCCACGCCCAAGATGCGCCAGGAGTTCCTGCAATTCCTGACAGCCGCCACCACCCTGGCGCCTGGATCGAAGGTGCCGTTCGAGGATATCCGGCTGGCATACCTGCACTGGTGTTGGGGGCGGGACACTGTGCCCGTGGACGACACGTCGATGGGCAAGGTGCTGAACCAGCAGGGGTTCAAGACCCACCGCGGCGCGCAGGGCACGCGATTCCGTCTCGGCCTGGAGTTGACGCCGGGCTACGCGGAGACGGTCGCAAAGCACCGTGAGGCGATGGACGACGGCCTCTAGAGGTGGCGCCACCCACATGGAAGGTCCAGGTGACAGGTGACAGGTGACAGGCTTCTCAATAGCCCCTTTAGAGCATTCTTTCTGTATACAGAAACTGGATAGGCTCCCGAGCGCTTGACCCGGCTGTCACCTGTCACCTGTCACCTGTCTGGATGGCCCTGGGCGTTGTTGCATCGCACGGCCGCGCTGCAACATCCTGTTGCCGATGTTGCATTGGTCCAGGATCCCCGTGGCAGTGCTCTAATCGGTCCCGGGCCTTGGACCCCTTGGCCGCTCAGAGGGCCATACAACCCGTCGCCGGCCGCAACGGACCTCATGGAAGCTTCAACCTTCCATCACGCCACGGCCTGCCAGACCGAGCCCCGGGTCCACGGCGTGCCCTTCCGCGTGGTGCTGCCCTGCCGGTTCAACTCGGCCGCCACGGCGTCCCAGGTGAGCCCCTGGGCGCGTAGCTCGCGGATCGTCGACATCGTGATCTGCTCGCCCGGCTTCTCGCCGTAGCGCTTCCTGCCGCCGGGCATGCGCCCGGTGCGAGCCTTGGTGCGCAGCTTGGCCGCCCGCAGCTTCGCCACGAGCGCGGACTTCTCGAACTCGGCCACGGCTCCCAGGATCTGCCGCAGCATGGTCGCCGTGGGGTTGCTGGTGTCACCGGCCGTGAGGTCCGTTCCGTTCTCGGCCTCGACCACCTGGATCCCGCGGCGCCGGCACTCGCGCAGAGTCAACTCCGACACCACGAGGTCACGGGCCAGCCGATCGGCCTTCTCCACGAGCAGCACGGCGCCGGCCTCGGCAGCGGCCTCCATTGCGGCCAGGAGCCCGGGTCGGTCCTCGAACCCCTTGGTGCCCGACACCCCGAGGTCGTCGAACTGGCGCAGGATCTGGAGCCCCAGGACGGCGGCCCGTGCCTCGATGCACTCCCTCTGTCGTTCGGGGCCATCGCCCGTTGCCTGCGAAACCCCGGAGACCCGAACGTAAGAGACAGCGTGCATGCCTAAGTATATCAATTCGTTGGGTCTCTGCTGAGAATTCCAACACGCCCTTAGCCTGGATCTAACACCGAGACAGAGGGCGACGGGAATTCAGAGTAGGCGCACGAATTGCGAGAGGGGTCGACCCCCGGCACGTGGACGAAACCCTCGGGGACCGTTTGCGGACGTCGGCGTAGCCTCAACCCGAATTCGGTCGCAACTTCCCCCAGGGCCTCTAGCTCGACGTTCTGCGCCGGATTCGACGCAACATCACCGCTACCGAATCGGCCGCAGGTAGCGCGACAAGATCCAGCCCTCTGTCGACGTTCCTGTTTCCCGATCGTAGTGCAGGATCAACGTCCAATGCCGGCCCTTCCGGACGATCGTCACGATGTCGCCACGCATGAGAGTGCCCAGCAGGCGCGATGTCCGCCGCGGACCCGAACGAATCTGCACGAACCTCTCCACTAGCCCTAGGTCGCCAACGGCCTGCGGAATACCCGTCTCCAGCGCGATTGCGACCAGGGTTTTCGCGTCAACGTTGACACTAACGCTAATCGCCTGCTGCACGGGCGTCGCGATCATCGCTTGTGCGAAGACGCCTATTAGCTGAATAAGAAGGGGAAGAAGAATGGAGCACAGGACCACCTTCTTCCAAGTGTCCTTCGTCGAGTTTACGGCCTCGATCATCCTGCCGAACCAAACCTCGGCATTGGCAGTCGGAAGGCCGATCTGTGCTTCTAGTGCGGCAGTTGCCTCATCCACGTCCCCGGGCGAAACATCGTCCGTCGCGTCGGGTTCGAACTGCTCGATCGACTTCGTGATTTCTTGAAGTGCTGCTAGCGCGTGGGGAATGACGTCGCCACGAACCGAAGGGAAGAAGCTCTTCAGGATCGAATCGCGAAAATCCAATCCTCCGAATGCTGTCTGAAACCTGTGAACTGTGTCAAACAACCTGCTCGTTCGCAGGGACTCTGAGAGCCTCTGCATCGCCTGGATCTGCGGCGACAAGAAGCTCGTTGACTCGCGCAGGGACTCCGAAAGCCTCTGCATGGTCCGCAACTGCGGCGATAAGAAGCCAGTTGACTCTCGCAGCGACTCCGAGAGTTTCTGCATCGCCTGAATCTGCGGCGGCAAGAAGCTCGTCGACTCGAAGGCGAGGCGCAGCCGTTCAAGTTGCTGAAATGGCGAGTTCTCGCGGAAGTGTTGGGTCAGATCCTGGAAGAGCTTGATGTTCCGCGACACAGACTCAGGCACGAAACTCTTCGCCAAGTCGCGGAGCAGGTCGGAATGGCGAGTCATCGACTGGAGTTCTTCAGTCGATTCCATCACTCTTCGGATGTCGTCGTTCAGCACGCTAGACCTCTTGGCACAGGAGACTAATCGTCGACGACCCGCGCCGCCCCGACCTCGGCAGGCTTCCACTTCGCGATCCACTTCCCGAGGACGGCCTCGACCGGCCCCCAGGGCACCGCGACCGTGAGCATGAGGTCGCCGCGTCGCTCGATCTTCTCCAACTTGGCGTCGTCGGCATAGATCGCAAGCACGGCGTCAGGCATCGCGTCCTTCGACAAGCTGCGCTCGGTTATCAAGCGCATCCGGGCCGGACCGATTCGCACCGCCTGCTTGGCCAGCAGCGTCTTGCAGGGTCCAGGCCCGAGCGCCTGGGCGAGGGACGTCCTCTCGTCTAATTGATACTGCGTCGCGACATAGAGCCCCACGTCGCGGCAATTCGGGTTCTTCTGCACGAAATCGGCGACTAGGGCGATCGCCTGCTGAATCGGTTCGACTTCGGCTCCGTATGCGTGAACGAGGATCTTGTTGTTCATGGCGTCAGATTCCCAGGACAGCACCGAGGCCCTTGAGAATGTCCGGCAGCGCCGTTCCAAGGGCCTGCCCGGCCGCGCTGGTCAGGATGTCGCGCAGCGTGTTCAGGCATCCGCGGATCATTCCGACAGGCGGGTTCGCAGCCTTCAATTGCGCTTCCACGGTTCCGACCTGGGCTTCGATGTCGCCCCGCGTCGCTGCGTCGAGCTTCGCGCCTGCCATGGCGTTCTTCAACTGGCCGAGCACTTGCGCGATTTGTTGTCGTTGGTCTTGCGAAATCGTCTGCGTCGCTCCGCTGCCGGCCTGCTGAACGGAGCCCCCAATCGTGCCGAAGTTGTGGAGGATGTTGGTAACCGACGCGGGCACAGCGGGCACCGAGCCCGACGGCGGGAAATACTCGGTTGGGGTCGAAGGCGCAGAGCGCGCGTCCTCGACTTCGCGAACGCCGTGATGCGTGATGCCAATTCCCCCGCCAATCGTGCGGTGCTCCAAGAGCGACTCACCTTCGAGGAACTGAACGACGATCTTCGTGGTGCCCTTGTCGAACCCGAGCCCCTTCCCGATGTCCCACATGCTCACGATTGCGTGGCGATCGCCTCCAACCGCATCGTGCAGAGCCGCGAGGAACTGAAAGCGCTTCGCCTGAATGTCCATGTCGGTTGATTCCGTGGGAGCCTTGGGGCCGCATCCCTCCAAGTTGAACTGCATCGTCCAATCCAGAAGACGGTTCCGGACGGCCGAAAGGATCGTGTCGATCGTTGTCGACGAGACGAACTGCGTGTGCGTTGGGTTGGAGTAGTTAGACGTTTTCGCCAGCGCTTCTTGCGCTTTGGGCCACAACGGCATTTGAAGCTGCGTTGAGCCGTGGCGCGGATCGCCGAGCAGACTCTCAAGAACGGGAACGCCCTGATTGTTCGGACGCTTCGACCAACGTTCCGCGTCGCTCGGTCGCACGAACTGAACCGGGAGCCAGCCGTGATACGGGTTCCAGCACCGAAGTTCGCACGGAACCACTCGATACTGCGGGATTTCGTCGGCTGTCCCGGGATAGCCGTCGAGTTCCTTGCGGATCCAGTCAACGAACTCCGCGTCGCCTTTGGCCCGCGCCAACAAGAGCGCACGGCGCAACAGGGCGGACACCGAGACGACGCCATGCACGGCGTCCTGCTGCAACTGGTAGATATCCCGCTCGACGCTGGCTTGTGCTGTCTCCATGGTGCTTGACCACGGCGCCCACGTTCCCGCTCGGACCGCCCGTGCGTCGCCAGCCTGACCGCTGCCGCAGCACGTATCCGAGGCGCCGGGTGGGCGCCGAAGGATGGGCGAACCTATCCCGAACGGCGGGCGCCGTTCAAGATCGCGAGACGAATTTCATCCCGCTTACTCCCAGAGCTTCTCCATGGCCGCCCTCAATTCCGGCCCGTGGACTTGGATGTACAAGTGCGTGATCGCGTTCGCGCCGCCAGCGGCCAGGGAGTGCCCCATGAGGGCCGCGATCGTCGACACCGACACGCCCCGCCGCGCTAGTTCGCTCCCGAACGTGTGGCGCATCGTGTGCATGTGCAGCCGCGGTTCCTTGAGCTTCGCGGACCAGCGCTCGAACACGCGCCGGACGTAGCCCGTGCGCCGCGCCTCCGTCGTCCCGGGGAACAGACCGTCGCCCTCCGTGTCCTCGTCCTCGTCGAACTTCGGACGCTTCTCGGCGTCCACGAAGACCGCGAGGACTTCCATCAACTGGTCAGGGCACGGGAGCGACCTGGGCCGGCGCTTGCCGATCTTCACGTGCAGCACCTTCCGACCGAAGTCGATGTCGTTCTCGTCGTCCACGATCCGGATGCGGGCCGCCTCGGCGCGGCGGACGCCCGTGTAGAGGAACAGGGACAGAACCGCCCACTCGAACTCGTCGACCTTCCGGACCTTCTCCAGGATCTTGAGGGCGTCGCCCCACTCGAACACGTCGGGCGCGGATTCCTCCAGGTCGGGCAGCGGCACGTTGAGCACGGCCACACCCAACTCCGAGACGTAGAGCAGGCGGCGCAGCGCCTGGAGGTCGTGGCGCACGGTGCGCGGGCCGGCGCCGTCCTTGAGTCGCTTCGTGATGAACTCCTGCACGCGCGCCTTGGTCAGGAGCCGGAGCTTCTGCCCCTCGCCGAACTCGGCCTTGAGGATGGCGAACTGCTTCTGATACCAGTTCACGGTGCCCGGCCGGCGCCGCTGGAGTTCGCAGAGGCCCAGCACACGCTTCATCGCGTCGCCGAGCGTCGAGTTGATCGCCTCGACGTTGCCCGTCGCCCGTAGCTCCTGGAGGCTCTGGGCGTCGTCGTGCGCTTCCTTCTGCGTGCTGCGCTTCTTTCCCTTGTGGAGTTCGCCGTCGATCCGTAGCGTCGCGCGCCAGCCGTTCCCCTTGGGCTCTATGTTCGGATACCGCCTTTTCGCTGGTTTGCTCGTCACGGGTTCGCAAGTTACCCGGATGGGTTACCCTGCGGAGAGTCGATTTCCCGAATAGAGGCCACGGGAAGCACTCGCCGGAGTGGCGGAATCGGCAGACGCACAGGTTTCAAAAACCTGCGCCGCAAGGCGTGCGGGTTCAAGTCCCGCCTCCGGCACCACGTTCTTCGCTGCGCGGCTCGTGCACGAGCAGCCGCGCCACCGCCTGCTCACGCAGGAGGCGCGCCCTGTCTTCCCTGCCGAGGAGTTGCAGCACCTCGGCCAGCACCGCGCAGACGGTCGGTGTGGGACCGAGCGACTCGGCGGCGAACCGAGCCGCCCGTTCGGCACGAACCGATTCCCCCGCGCGCGCGAGTTCGCGCGCGACGAGCAGCAGAGTGCCCTGCATCGGGCATGCCTCGAGAAGCTCTCGCGGATCCAGCGCGTCCGGGTGCTCGGTGAGCAGCTCCGCGATCCGGTCGAGTCCTTCCGGTGATCGTGTCGCCCCCCACGCTCGGATCGCCTGACGCCAGTTGCCGGTCGCGCGGTGCACGTCGCCGAGCAGCAGCCCCGACGCCGCACTCTCCTTGTCCACCGCGCCGAGCTTCTTCGCGATCTTGCGCGCTCCGTCGTGGTCGGCGCGTGCGAGGTGCGCACGACCCGCGGCGGAGAGCGTCTCGACGAGCCGCTGCCGCTCTCGCGTCGCCGTCGAAGGCGGAGCCTGTTCGACGACGCGCGCTTGCACCTCGGCCAATTCATCGAGGTCGCCGCCGTGCGCGATCAGGTCCCGGAGTTCGGCCAGCAGCAGCGGATCCTCCGGGAACCGCGCGACCGCCTTGTCCACCTCGGCGCGCAGCGCCGCGGGGAGCACCTCCCCCTGGAGCCTCAGCGCGCGGACCCGCAGCTGCACGAGAGATCGCCGCAGTTCGTCGGGCAACCCGGGCTCGACGACGCGTGTGAGCCAGGCGAGCCCTTCGTCGACGCGGCCTGCGTCGAGACAGAGCCGGGCGAGCTTCAGGTTCGCGTCCTGTACGACGTGCGGGTAGCGATCGGGCATTGGGCCGCGGTAGCGCGCGACCTTTCGGAACCGCTCACGCCCCAGCTTGCGGTCGAGTCCGACCAGCGACGCCACAGCCTGCAGGTGACGGCCCAGCGCCGCTTCGGCGCGCATGTCCCGAACACGACTTCGCAGCAGCCACACCGCGAACACCGCCCCCGCGGTGAAGACCACGAGCAGCAGCAGGATGCGGCCCGGCATGGTCTGCAGCAGCGGTTCGATCACGCGCATCGCCAGATCCATCAGCTTCAGCACCACGTCGAGTGCGGGGCCGAAGAGAGCCAGCAGGAGGACGAACGGCAGCGCGATGACGAGCACGCGGAGCCACGGGTTCTTCGGCAGCAGCGCCCGGAACGGCGCCCACGCGATCCGGCGGAACGCTTCTCCGACGCCCATCACCGGCCTCCGTCGTGGGGCTCTGCGTCGTGCAACGCTTGCTGCAGGCGCAGTCGGAGGTTGTCGTCCCGCTCCTGCGCGACCAGTGTTCGCAGCGCCGCGACCGCGCGCGCGCTGCCGATCGTGCGCAGGGTGGCGATGATCTGCACGCGTCGGTTCGTGTGCCGGGAGATGAGCCCGATGCTGACGCGCTCGAGCCAGCCCGACTGTCCGTACGCCTCATGAAGCCCCGCCACGGAGCCGTCGCCGATGGCGACGAGGATCGCACGCAGTTCGTCGTCGAGATGCGTCGGCTCCGGGCCGAAGCTCGCGCACAGTCGCCCCGTCGAGGCGTCGCCGAGGGAACGCAGGACCGCCGCGAGGCGAGCCCGCTCCGATGCGGCCCTCTCCAGGTCGGTGTAAGCGGCGAGCACGTGGTCCAACACGGGCGTTCCGAGGGCCACGAGAAGGCCTTCGGCGTGGTCGGCCAAGGTGCCGTCGCCGAGAGCTTCGATCAGGGCTTCCGTGGTCGAACGGGAAGCGCCGCGACGCAGCAGCACCTGACGCAGCACTTCGGGGTGGGCCGATCCGGGGATCGCCCGCAGGAGTGCGTTCTCGCGGTGGAAGGCGGGCTCGAGCAACAGGGACTCGGCGACGAAATGGCCCGGAGGCAGCGCCTCCAGGAAACGGCGGATGACCTCGTCGTCGGTCTTGTTGAGGCGGTGGACGATCTCGAGTGGCGGGAACCGTTCGAGCACGATCTGGAACTCGGCAAGGTCCGCGAGCCCTAGGAAGAAGTCGATCAGGATCTTCCGGTGGTCGGGTCGCGCGGA
Source organism: uncultured candidatus Brocadiaceae bacterium (assembly GCA_964538915.1). Lineage (GTDB taxonomy): Bacteria > Planctomycetota > UBA1135 > UBA1135 > UBA2386 > JAEUHQ01. The sequence continues at coordinate 49,861 of CAZIFB010000030.1, forward strand.
GGCGAACAGAGCGCCGACGTGCGGAAGTGCCGAACGGTCGAAGCCCTGGACGATGCGCCCGACGAGTGCTGCCGGTGAGCGTGAGCCGATCGGCAGGAGACGAGACTGTTCGAGAGCATCGCTCGAAGCGAAGAGTGCGGGCGCGATCGCCGGCCCCATTGCGCGGAGCACGTCGATGGCCGCTTCCTGCGCGGGTCCGCTCCGGTGCCAGGCCTGACGCAGGAGCTCCTCGACCGCGCGTTCGCGGAGTTCCAGCAGTTCGACGCGCGCGGCGCGACGCTCGTCGCCTTCGCCGTCGACGAGCGAGCGTACGAGTCTCTGCACGTGTGCGTCGTTCACGTCGATGGCATCCATCGTGTGGAGCGGCGATCCGACGGATCCGACGAGAGTTGGCTCGAGGAGTCGCGCGGGATCGGGGCAGCCGCAACGCGGGCACTCGGCCGTCGCGCTCGGCAGCGGCAGACCACAGGCGCGGCAACTCCATCGTTCGAGCCCCACCAGACCGGCGAACGTCGCCACGGGCAGACGCGTCGGTCCGGGCGTGGTGAGGGCGGGCAGCGTCGTTGCGGATGCACCGACCGCCGGCAACTGCGCGCCGGCGCTGCCGTCGCCGAGCAGCGCACGGACGGTCGCGTCGACCCCGTCCTTGCGCGCTGCGAGTCGGGCGGCGAGAGCGGGCACGGCGTTCGCGCGCTCGTCGAGCCGGCGGGCCTGCTGCAGCGCAACCGTGGCCCCGTCGGCATCGTCCTTGGCGAGCCGCGCGTTGCCGGCCTGTGCGAACGTGCTCGCGAGATCGCTCCGCAATTGCGAACGGCGTGGGCCGTCGCGCAGCAGTTCGAGCAGTCGCCGCCCCGCGACCGAGGCCCCTTCGAAGTCGCCGCACTGCAGTCGCGACCGGTACACGAAGTCCCAGCCGGCGACGTGTTCGGGCGTTCGCAGGAGCACACGTTCCGCGGCCTCCGCGGCCTCGCGCGGCATGCCCGCGCCGAGCAGGCTCTTCGCGAGCAGCAGCTCGTTCTCGGCGCTCTCCACGCCGAAAGCGCGCTGCAGGTACAGGTGCTGGGTGTGCGCCTCCTCGGGGCGGCCGAGCTCGGCGAGCACCTTGCCGAACAGCAGGCGGGCGTAGTGGTTCTCCGGGTCCGTCTCGACGACGCGCTGGAGCCGACGGTGCGCTCCCTTCAGATCGCCGTGCAGCGCCTGTTCGACGCCGAGAAGGTAGTCGGCCAGGGCTTGCCGGCTCTTGGCTCCGGTGACGAGGCGCGCGAGGCGCCACCACACGAGGAGCACACCCGCGAGGATCGTGATCGCGAGGAGCGTCTCCACCACTCCCGGCTGCAGCACGAGATCGGCGAGCGATGACCACCAGGAACTGTCGGTGCGCGGCTCCTGCCGCGGGCTCGCTACGAGCTGCGCCGTGATGCACGCCGACGGACCCGCGAAGGCCTCGATCACGCGGAGATCGACTCGCCCCCGTCGAGGGTCGTGCGACGATCCGCGCCTCCACGGCCGGGCTGTCCGACACTGCCGCTGCGTCGTTCCAGGGCGAGGGCGAGAAGGCGATCGAGCAACGCGGAGAACGAGAGGCCCGCCGCCGCAGCGGCCTTCGGCAAGAGACTCGTCTGGGTCAGTCCGGGCAGGGTGTTCACTTCGAGAACCACGGGGCCGTCCGGCGTCACGATCATGTCGGTCCGCGACATGCCGTCGCAGACCAGGGTTTCGTGGCAGCGCACCGCGAGTTGCTGTACGTGGGCGATCTGCTGCGGAGAAAGCCCCCGCGGCGGCACGACCTCTTCGCTCGCGCCGGGCCGGTACTTCGCCTCGTGCGTGAACCAACCATCGCACTGGGGATAGATGCCGACGGGCGGCAGCGCCTGCAGCGGGGCACCCGTGTTGCCGAGCACCGCCACCGTGATCTCCTCGCCGCGCACCTCGGACTCGGCGAACCAGCGGCGGAAGCGCCCACGGAACTCGGCGAGAAACGCCGCGAGATGTTCTTCGGTCTCGATGCGCTGGACGCCGACCGTGCTGCCGGACGCATCCACTTTCACGAACGCCGGCACGCCGACGGCGGCGCGCATCCGCGCGAACTCTGCTGCCGCTCCGGCTGTCGCGAACGGACCCGCAGGTTCGTAGGCGCGAGCGAGAGGAATGCCGGCGGCCTGCAGCGCCTGACGCGTGCGGATCTTGTCCATCGCGACCGCGGACGCAGCGCAACCGCTGCCGACGCACGGCACGTCGTGCAGTTCGAGCATGCCTTGCACCGTGCCGTCTTCGCCATGGGGCCCGTGCAGCACCGGGAGGACGACCGCGAGGCCCTGATCGAGCAGCCAGTCGAGAGCGGCTCCCGGCCGCATCGCGCGTCCGGGCAGCGCGCCGATCCGGGGCTGCCACGACGCACCGGGCGCGAGAGGGCGCATGTTCGGCCACCACCCGCCGTCGCGATCGAGGAAGACCGGCCACACGCGCCAGCGTGAGCGATCGAGGTGCCGCAGCACTTCGGCTGTCGACGACAGCGAGATGTCGTGTTCCGGCGACCGGCCGCCGGCGAGAACCGCAACGTCCATGGCATCACCCTCCGCGGTGAAGGGCGAGAGCATAGGCAGCGCGCGGGCGTGCGCGAGAACGGATCGGCGCCGTCAGCGCGCGTCGGCCCCTGGCCACAGGACCCCGGTCGCCGCCGCGGCACCCCACAGGATCGCGTCGGAGCCGCCGAGGCTCGGCGCGAACCGCAGGCCGCCGTGGATCGCCGCGCCGGTGTGTCTCTGCACGTGCTCCTCGATCGCGGGACGGAGCGCCGGCCACCCCGAGAGGACGCCGCCCCCGAGCACCAGGGCGCCAGGATTCAGCAGCGTGCACGCGTTCTCCGCCAGAGTGCACGCCGCGAGGCGCGCATCCGCCAGGATGCCTTGCGCCGCCGCGTTCCCCGCTTCGGCGGCGCGCACGACCTTCCCGACATCCCACGCACCCTCGGCGTGCGCGCCGATCTCCGTGGTTGCTCGCTCGACGATCGCGCGCCCGCCGCAGTAGGCCTCGAAGTGACCGGCACCGCCGCACGGGCACGGTCGGCCGCCGGGCACGAAGGTCGTGTGACCGATTTCACCGGCGGCATTCGTTGCACCGCTGTACGGCCGGCCGCCCACCACCACGCCGATGCCGATTCCCGTGCCGAAGAACAGGCACAGCAGCGGGTCGGCGCCGACGGCGTGGCCGCGCAGGAACTCGCCGAGAGCACTCGCGCGGCCGTCGTTCAGCAGCGTGGTCGTGAGGTGGAACCGCGCTTCGACGTGATCGCCGAGCGGGAACCCGTCGAGCGGCAGGTTGGGTGCGCGGTCGATCGAGCGTCCACCGACCGGAATGACTCCCGCGGTCCCGAAGCCTGCGGCTCGGGGGCGCTCGATCCCGTTCGGGACGTCGTCGAGGATCGCAGCGATGGCGCGATCGAAGGCCGCCAGGAACGTCGCTCGGTCACGCACCGTCGCCAGGTGCTGCACGCGGTGGACCGAGAAGTCCTCACCGACGAGCGCGAAGCGACACTTCGTGCCGCCGAGGTCGCCAGCCAGGACGCTGCGCACTCAGTCCTCCGAGAGGGTTTCCATCAGCTCGTCGAGCAGGCGGACGAGGTGCGCGTTCTGGTGCTCGAGGATCGTGATGCGTCGCATCACCTTCTCGACCACGGGCGGCAGCAGGGTCTCGAGCACGACGCCCTTGATCATCTGGAAGATCTCGACGCGGTGCGGGCTCGTGTCCTTGTCGAAGTGGAAGTGGTAAGCGTTCTGCAGTGCCTGTGCGGTGTGGTCGAGGATCTCCTTCGTGACCTCCTGCTGCTCCTCGACGGTCATGTGGGACATCTTGAACGCTTCGACCTTGTAGCGGTGGAGCGCATCCTTCAGCTTCTTCTTCACGAGGAACTCCTGGCGGTAGCCTGACGGTGCGAGAGGGAGAATCTCTCCTTTCCCTACAGGCCTCCCGGCCTTTGTGCAACGGGACGAGGTGCGCGGACCGAGGGCGTGGCCGCCGCCCGCCGTCCCGTCCATCGCGCAGGTACGCTCCGCGATGGCGCGGTCACCGTCCGTGGCGCACAGCACCGCCTCGGGACGGCGCGTTGGACCTCAGACGCGCCCGACGAGCAGGCAGGTGTTGTGGCCGCCGAACCCCAGCGAGTTGCTGATCGCGAACTGGACCCGGCGATCGCGCGCCTGGTTCGGTACGTAGTCGAGATCGCACTCCGGGTCGGGAGTCTCGTAGTTGATCGTCGGGTGCACGTGACCGGTGCGGATCGACATCGCGGTCGCGGCCAGTTCGATCGCGCCCGAGGCCCCGAGCAGATGCCCCACCATCGACTTCGTCGACGACACACACAGCTTCTTCGCGTGGTCGCCGAAGACGCGCTTGATCGCGGCGGTCTCGATCTTGTCGTTCAGGTAGGTGCTGGTGCCGTGAGCGTTCACGTAGTCGACGAGTTCCGGCGCGACCCGGGCGTCGCGCAGCGCCATGCGCATGGCTCGGGACGGCCCGTCGGCATCCTCGTTGGGCGCGGTGATGTGGTGCGCATCGTCGGTCGAGCCGTAGCCGAGCAGCTCGCACAGGATCGGCGCCCCACGGCGCTTCGCATGTTCGTACTCTTCCAGCACGATGGCGGCGGCGCCTTCGCCCATCACGAACCCGTCGCGGTCCTTGTCGAACGGACGCGAGGCGCGCTTCGGATCGTCGTTGCGCGTCGACACCGCCTTCAGGGCGCAGAAGCCGCCCAGTCCGAGTTCCGTCGTGGCCGCCTCGGATCCGCCGGTCAGCATGATGTCTGCTTCGCCCCACTGGATCGTCCGCATGGCCATTCCGATCGCGTGGCTCGCACTCGCGCACGCCGACGAGGTCACATAGCACGTGCCTTGCAGGCCGAAGCGGATCGCCGCCTGGCCCGCCATGGCGTTCGCCATGATCTTCGGGATGAAGAACGGGCTGATCCGGTCGGCGCCGCGCTCGACCTGGAGCACCTTGCTCGCCTCGATCTCGTGGATGCCGCCGATGCCCGTGCCCGTGATGCAGCCGGCCAGGGTGCGGTCCTCGCGGCCCATGTCGAGGCCGGACGCCTTCATCGCCTCGTCGGCGGCGACGAGGTAGTACATCGTGAACTTCTCGAGGCGCTTCGCCTCCGTCTTCGGGAAGTGCTTCTCCGTCTCCCAGTTCCACACTTCGCAAGCGAACTTGGCCGTGTGCTTGCTCGTGTCGAAGCGGGTGATCGGCCCGGCGCCGGAGACGCCGCGGAGCATGTTGTCCCAGTTGGACGCGAGGTCGAGCCCGAGCGACGAAACCGCTCCGAGCCCGGTGATCACGACGCGACGTCCTGCCATTGGTGTCTACTCCTCGAGGGTGCAGCGGCCGGCCCGCGACGAAACCGCCCCCCGGAGGTCCGGGGTGGCTGCTGCGCAGAGCCGGCTTCCGATCAGCCCAGCTTGCCGGAGATGTACTTCACTGCGTCGCCGACCGTCATGATCTTCTCGGCGTCCTCGTCCGGGATGTTGATCTCGAACTCGTCCTCGAACTCCATGACCAGTTCGACCGTGTCGAGCGAGTCGGCGCCGAGATCGTTGATGAACGATGTCTCCGCCGTGATCTTGTCCCGGGTCGTGCCCAGCTGTTCGCAGACGATGTTGTGGACGCGTTCTTCGATGTTGTCAGCCTTCGACACTTGCTTGCCTCTACTGTCTTGGGAGAGTCGGTGCCGGCGGGAGGAACCCGCCGGATCTGGGAAAGCGTAGCTACATGGTCATGCCGCCGTCCACAACGAGCGTCTGCCCGGTGACGTACGAAGCGGCATCACTGCACAGGAACACGGCGGCCTGGGCCACGTCCTCGGGGCGCCCGAACCGGGCGAGCGGGATCTGCTTCAGCATCGCCTCCTGGACGTCGGCGCCGAGCGCGGCCGTCATGTCGGTTGCGATGAATCCCGGCGCGATCACGTTGACGGTGACGCCGCGCCCCGCGAGTTCCTGCGCCAGCGACTTGGAAAGCCCGACGAGGCCGGCCTTGCTGGCGGCGTAGTTGACCTGACCGGCGTTGCCGGTGATCCCTACGACGGAACCGATGTTCACGATGCGGCCCGTGCGTGCCTTCGCCATCGCGCGCACGAAGGCCTTGCAGACGAGGAACGTGCCGCGCAGGTTCGTGCCGATCACCGAGTCGAAGTCCTCGGGCGACATCCGGAGGAAGAGTCCGTCGCGGGTCACCCCGGCGTTGTTCACCAGGAAGTCCACCTTGCCCGCCGCGCCCAGCACCGCTTCCCCGAGCCGCTCGGCCGCCGCTGCGTCACCGACGTCCGCCACCAGTGCGCTGCCCTTCCCGCAGCCTGCCGGCAGAGCCGCGATGGCGGCGAGTGTGTCCGCGCACCCGCCTTCCTTGGTCGACGTGCAGAACACGTTGGCACCCTGGCGCGCGAATTCGACGGCGATCGCCTTGCCGATGCCGCGCGATGCGCCGGTGACGACCGCAACCTTGCCCGTGAACTGCATGAGTGCTCCGTTCGCTCCTCGTTGTCCTTCGCGCGGCGCTTCACCAGCGCAGCAGCAGGTGGCCCCAGGCCATGCCCGCGCCGAACGCCGGCATCACGATCAGCTTGCCCTTCTGCAACCGACCTGCGTCGCGGGCTTCCGTCAGCGCGATGGGGACCGATGCCGCGGAGGTGTTGCCGTAGCGATCGATGTTGCTGAACACGAGGTCCATCGGGAGCCCTACCTGCTCCATGGCCGCCTCGATGATCCGCTGGTTGACCTGGTGCGGCACGATCAGCCCGATCTGGTCGCGGCCGTACTGATCGAGCACCTTCTGCACCAACTCGGCGAAGACGCGCACCGCGAAGCGGAACACCTTCGTGCCCCCCATCTTCATGTAGTGCAGTCCTTCGGCGACCGTCTTGTTCGATGCCGGGTAGCGGCTTCCGCCGCCTGGCTGCGCGAGGATGCCCTCGGAGCCGCCTTCCATGCTGATCGACCCACCGAGGAACTCGCCGCGACCGGCGCGCTCGAGCGACGTGTACAGCGCGGCACCGGCGCCGTCGCCGAACAGCACGCAGGTGTTGCGGTCCTTGTAGTCGAGGATCCGACTCAGGATCTCCGCGCCGATGACGAGCACATTGCGGAACTGTCCTGACTGGATGAAGCGTGCGGCCACTTGCGAGGTGAACACGAACCCGCTGCATGCCGCCGCGATGTCGAATCCGCCGGCGCGCTTCGCCCCGAGGTCGAGGCCGACGCGGCACGCGGTCGCGGGGAACGGCTGGTCGCCGGTGACCGTCGCGCACAGGATGAGGTCGAGATCCTCGGGTGCGAGCCGCGCCTCCGCGAGAGCGGCCTTCGCGGCTTCGAGCGCGAGCGTGCTCGTGACCTGCCCTTCGCCCGCGATCCGGCGCTCGCGGATCCCGGTGCGCTGCACGATCCACTCGTCCGAGGTGTCGACCATCTTCTCGAGGTCGTGGTTCGTCAGGCGACGCTCGGGCACGAAGCGACCGAGTCCGGCGAGACCGACGGGGATCAACGTGCTCATGCGAGTTGGACCGCGGAGGTCATCCGTTGGAGTCGGGCGCCGGCTGCGCGAGCGAACGCGCAGCCTGGACGATGTGCAGGTTCACCTCGGCCTCGAGGGCCCGTAGCGCGAAGCGGATCGCGTTCGCGAACGCCAGCGCGTGCGAGCGGCCGTGGCAGATGGTGACGATGCCGTCGACACCGAGCAGCAGTGCACCGCCGTACTCCGAGAAGTCGACGCGCGGCAGCATCTCGGCCTGTACCGCCTTGATCTTGGCGCCGTCGATGCCGTTCTTCTTCATCAAGCCGTAGGCCGTCCGGAGCACGTACTCCGCGACGCCTTCGCTGACCTTGAGCAGAACGTTGCCGGTGAACCCGTCCGTCACGACGACGTGGCAGTCGCCGGAGAACACCTCGACGCCCTCGACGTTGCCGTGGAAGTTGATGGGCAACTGCTTCATCAGGGCGCGGGCCTCGCGCACGAGCGGATTGCCCTTCAGCTCTTCGCTGCCGATGTTGAGGATGCCGACCCGAGGCTGCGCGACACCGAGGGCGCCGCCGTAGTACGCCGACCCCATGATCGCGTACTGGGCGAGGTGGTGCGCCTTGGGCTGCGGGTTCGCACCGACGTCGACGACGAGGAACGGGTGCTTCTCGCCCGCGATGATCGCTCCGATCGCGGGGCGCCGGATGCCTTCGAGGCAACCGAGTCCGAGGGTCGCGGACGCGACCACGTTTCCGGTCGAACCGGCACTCACGAACGCCCCGGCGTGGCCCTGCTTCACGAGCTGGATGCCGACGGCAACACTGTTCTTCGGCTTCTTGCGGGCCGCGTCGGTCGGGGTGTCGTCGCACGTGAGGATGTCGGGCGCGTCGTGGACCTCGATCCCTTGGGGCAGCCCTTGGGCGCGCAGTTCTTGCAGGACCTGGTCGCGCGGGCCGGTGAGGAGCACCTGCTCGGGCCTCACGAATCCACGGTTGATCGCCAGGGCAACGCCGGCCACGGTCTCCTTCGGAGCGTGGTCGCCACCGACAGCATCGAGCACAACCTTCGTCACCGAGAGCCTCCGGAGGATCCAAGCCGTTCTTGCCAACCGGGCGACCGCGGAGATCTCCGCCGGTCCTTCGCCTCGGCTGGCGACTGCGACCCGAGAACCCACCCGTCTCGGCCCCACTCGGCCCCAGCGGGTGCGCCAACCCCCGACACGGTCAGCCGTTCTCGGCGAGAACGATCTGTCGGCCGCGATAGTGGCCGCACGCCTTGCAGATCGTGTGCGGACGGATCATCGCACCGCAGTGGGTGCAACGGACGAGCTGCGCACGGGTCAGCGCGAGGTGCGCACGACGGTGGCCCTTGCTCGCGCGGCTCAGTTTTCTCTTCGGATTTGCCATGGTGGTTGCCGCGGTCTCAGCCTCGACGGGCCGCGCGCCGGGTTCGGTCGATTGGAAAGGGCGGGTAGCCTACGAACGCGCTGCGCGAAGTCAAATGTCCGCTGTCGCTGCCACGGCCGCCGCGCTGCAGTCCGTACGAGTCGCGGCGACAAGGGTTTGCGCGGGCGCGGACAACGGCGATCGCAGAGTTGCATCGACGAGTCGAACCCGCCCCGGTTGGCTGCGGTCAGCTCGTTCCGCTGCGTAGTCCGGCCCCTTGCAGGGCGGTTATCGCAGCCTGCGTCGCGTCGCGGACCTTGCCGGGATCACGGCCTTTGCCCTGCGCGAACTCGGGCTTGCCGCCGCCCCCGCCTCCCAGCAGCGTCGCCAACGACTTCACGAGGTCGCCGGCCTTCAGCCGGGAATGGAGCGAGGGACTCACGCCGACCGCGACGTGCACTTCGCCCTCGACCGGGCTGAGGACGACGGCGACCAACGGGTCCAGGGCCTTCGCCGCGCGCTTCCAGAGGTCCTGGGCGTACGCCGGCAGGAGGCCCGGCCTTTCGTAGACGACGGAGTGCACGCCGTCGTGCACGGTGGCGGCGGCGCGCAGCTTCGACAGCTCGACATCGAGGTCCGGCGCCAACGCCTTCTCGAGGTCCTTCCTGGTCTTCTTCAGTTCGTCCGCCAGTTCCTGCACCCGGTCCACGACCTTCGCGGGAGCGACCTTCAGGTTGTTGGCCAGCGTCTGCAGGAGTTGGCGCTCCTGTCGGGCCGCCTCGAGTGCGACCGTCCCGGTGACGGCCTCGATGCGGCGCGTGCCCGCGGCCACCGCGGTCTCGGTCGTGATGCGGAACAGCCCGATGTTGCCGCTGTTCTTCACGTGCGTGCCGCCGCACAGCTCCCTGCTGAAATCGCCGACTTGGAGAGTGCGCACCTGCTCGCCGTACTTCTCGCCGAAGAGGGCCACGAACCCGGCGGCGCGGGCGGCGTCGAGCTTCTGCACCCGTGCCTGCACGTCGGTCGCCTGCAGGATCTGCGCATTCACTTCGTTCTCGACGCGCTGCAACTGCTCGGCGGTCGGCTTCTCCGGCTGCGTGTAGTCGAAGCGGAGTCGCTCCGGCGCGACTTCGCTGCCGGCTTGCGCGACATGGTCGCCGAGCACCCGCTTCAAGGCCGCGTGCAGGAGGTGCGTCGCGGTGTGGTTGCGTTCGGTGGCGGAGCGCGCCGTCGCGTCGACAGCGAAGGACGCACGCTGACCAGCCTCGAGGTGGCCGTTCGTCACGACAGCGTGATGGAGGTGGAAGCCGTCGAGCGACGTCGTGCCGGTGATTCCGGCCTCCCCGGTCGGCGTGCGAACAGTCCCGCGATCGCCGACCTGGCCGCCGCCCTGCGCGTAGAACGGCGTCGACTCGGCGACGAGCACCACCTTCTGCCCGGTCGCCGCGCGTTGCAGGATCGCATCACCGTCCCCCACGATCGCCTGAAGGATCGTGTCGGTCGCGAGGGATTCATAGCCGACGAAGCCGCTCGGCTTCTTGCCGGCGTCGCGCAGCTTCACCGCGATGCTCGCGGTGAACACGGCGTCGCTCGTCGCCATGCTCGCGCGCGCGCGCTGGCGCTGCGCTTCCATCGCGGTTTCGAAGCCCGCCTCGTCGAGCCGGTGTCCGCGCTCCTCCATCACCTTCTGCGTGATGTCGATCGGGAAGCCGTACGTGTCGTGCAACTGGAACGCGAAGTCGCCGCTGCCTGCAGTCGGCTGGTCGCCCACCGGCTTCTCCGCAGAGGCGAGGAACTCGTCGAGGCGCGCCATGCCCTGGCGGTAGACGCCGAGGAAGTTCTCTTCCTCACCCTTGATGACTGCGCGGCACTGGCCGGCGTTCTCGCGGACCTCGGGGTACTGATCGCCCATCAGTCGACCGACATGGTCGACCATCTCGAACAGGAACGGCCGGTGCAGCCCGAGTTCGTACCCGTCGCGCGCAGCGCGCCGCAGGATCTTCCGTACGACGTAGCCGCGGCCTTCGTTGCTCGGCAGGGCGCCGTCGGCGATGCAGAACGTGATCGCGCGCACGTGGTCGGCGATGCGGCGCATGC
>CAZIFB010000031.1:0-60742 GCA_964538915.1 uncultured candidatus Brocadiaceae bacterium
CCTGTTCTTTGCTGACGCAGCTCGCCGAACGGCGAGCCACCATGCTCAGAACTGCTTCCACTCGACGTTCGTCTTGAACCAGCCGGTGATCGGGTCGACGCCGACGGCCTGGAACGCCATCGTGTACCCGGTCAGCAGGCCGACGGGCGGCGTGTAGACCTTCGACAGGCTCGGGGTACCCGTGCCACCCGACCCGGCCCAGCTCGGCCGCGGGAAGATGTTGAAGCCGTCCTCGAGCACGATCGTGGACGTCACGAACGGGTTCGTGACCAGCGGTCCGAAGAACGTCGGCAGGATCGGCGTGTGCGGGAACGACATCATCAGGATGTACGGCACGTTCGCCGGGACGGCCTGGGTCGAATTCGCGAGCTGCAACACCATCAGGCCACCGACCGGAGTCACGGTCAGCCGGCGCGTGAACAGAGCGGCGACGGCGGGCGCGAGACCACCCGGCGTCGTCGCCGAGACGTTCACCGCCCCACCGACCGAAGGACTCGTCGTCACGATCGTCTGCGCGAAGCCGTTCGCGTCGGCGATCACCGGGTTCGTCGTCGACAAGGTGCCCGCACCGGTCACCGAGAAGTTCACGGTGCCGCCAGGCAAGGGGTTGTTCGACGGATCGAACACGCGGACTACGACCGGCTGCGCGAAGACCTCGCCCGAGTTGGCGACTTGTCCCGTGCCGCTGACTGCCGCGACGCTGTTGACCGGCCCGAGTGGACGCACGCGCTTCAGCGAGCCGCCCGACGTCGCATACGTGGTCGGGTGCTGCGTGAACCAGATCGCGCCGTCCGGCCCCTGACGGAACGCGGTGGTCCCGACGAAGCCCGTGCCCCAGTTCGTGGCGTTGGGCTGACCGGGAACCGAAGGCGCCGCGACCCACGAACCGGTGTTCACGAGGCGACGCACTTCGCCGGCGAAGTAGTCGAGGTAGTAGGCGCAGCCTTCGTAGCCGGCGCCGAAGTCGTACAGACCGTTCTGGTTGCGGTAGACGGGGCCGCCCATGACGGAGAACCAGTTCGCACTCGTCTGCACGACGGAAGCGATCGGGGCGATGAGGCCCGGCGGCAGCGAGCCCGAGCAGGTGATGTAGGTGTTGTTCGCCTCGCGCCACGGCCAGCCGTAGTTGCGCAGCGGCAACGCACCCACCGACGGATAGACGTACTCGTCGTACTCCTCCACGACGTTCTGGCCGACGTCCCCGATGTAGAGGTTGCCGGTGACCTGGTCGATCTCCATGCGGAACGGGTTGCGGAGACCGTGCGCGATCACGAGCTGGCTGATGTCGGTGTTCGCGCTGAGCGGGTTGTTGCCCGGATCGAGCGTCGTGAGCAATGGAGCCGTCGTGCTGCCGCCGGCGGGGACACCGCTCACGTCGAGGCGCAACACGCAGCCGAGCCACGTGTTCGTCTGCTGCGCCGGGCAACCGCTCGCGTCGTCTCCGATCGAGACGTAGAGCATGTCGTCGGGACCGAAGCGCAGCGACCCGCCGTTGTGGTTGAACGCGCTGTCCGGGGTGGACCCGAGGATCACGCGCCGGCTCGCGGTGTCCAGGGTGAGCGCCGTGCTGCCCGGGTTGTTCAGCGTGCCCGTGCACGTGAAACGATCGAGGTGCATGAACGCGTCCGCGGTGCTCGCATACCAGACGTAGACGTAGCCGTTCGTGTCGAAGTTCGGGTCGGCAGCGATGCTGAGCAGGCCCTGCTCGCTGCTGGTCTGCACGCTCGGAACCGTTCCGATGGTCGCTGCCGCGGCTCCCGCATAGATGGCCACCGGGCCCGCGCGGTTCGCGATGAGCACGCGGCCGTCCGGCAGGAAGCAGAAGTCGTGCGGCGCGGCGAGCCCGCTGCTCACGAGCGTGTCGATCGTGAAACCGGTGGGAACGCTCTGCGCGATCGCAGCGCCGGCGAACGCGGCAGCGGCGGCGGTGGAGACGAGGAACGGACGGAGCATGCGGGGAACCTCGGACGTGGTGGCATTCGAGGCGCACGGCGACCGCGCCGGCGCCAAGGGGCTTGTGGGTGCGGGAGTGTAGCAGCGGGAAGGACGGGAGGCATCGCGAACTCGGCGCGCCGATCCCGTCGAACCGTAACGATGGCTCGCGAGCCCGAGCTCGCTCCGAGACCGTCGATGGCAACGCCGCAATCAAGGCGACTCGACGTCACGGCCGATCGACGCTCCATGGCCGTCATCGCGTTCGGGGCACCGGGCATCGCCCGCTTCCACCTGCACGAACGGCTCCGCCGCGAACTGCTGCAGAACGGCCATCGCGCCGTGGTGCTGAGCCTGGACGACATCGAGCACACGTTCCACTCCGCTCAGGGCGGGGAAGTGGCGCTGCTCGCGCCCACTGCGCCCGACGCGATGCGGGCACCACTCGCCGACCTCGCCGCGCGCGAATGCCAGCGACGCGGCATGGCACCGAACACTGCCGCCTTCGCACGCACGACCGGCGTCCTGCGTGACCGCCTGGCGCGGCTCCTGCCCGCGGCGGTCCGCTGGTTCGAAGCGGAGCGGCCCGACCTGCTCTTCCTGCACCAGCGGCGCTCCGCCGACCAGGCGCTCCTCCAGTTCGTCGCCCTCGAACTCGGTGTCCGGGTCCTGTGGACGGGCGACGGCCTGCTGCCGCACACGATGCAGGTCGACGATCGCGGACTCGACGGGGACGCATCCGCGCGGCGCCGCCCACTCGCGGACTTCCGGGTCGTCACCGGGGAACCGTCGCTGATCGACGCGTGCCTCACCCACCTCCTGGCGCGGACCACGCCCGCCGCGCTGACGCGCCGCGAAGTCGTCGCTCCACCGCCGCTCGCGCGCGGTGCGGAAGCCCTGGCGGCGCTCGCCACCTGGCAGCCGGCACGAGCGTGGCGAGCGTGGAACGAATGGCGCGCGGCGTTGCCGTTCGCAGCGCGGTCCCACCCACTGCCGATCGCGCTGCCCGAGCCGCCCTACGTCACGCTGCTGCTGCAGCCTGCAGACGACGAACGCGTTCGCCTCGACGCCGATGCGCCGATCGCGCCGCGAGCGGCCATCGAATCCGCCGCAGCTGCGGCGGCGCGCCTCGGCGACGGAACGAGCCTCGTGGTCGTGGCGCCCGACGCGGGCATCGACGAGCGGGATCTGCGCGGCCTGCGCGCACCGGTGCCGCTGTACTTCGCCGGCGCCGGGGATGCGCCCGAGGCCGCGGCCACCGCGATCGCGACGGTCACGATCAACCATCCCGGTGCGGCCGCGGCCCTGCTCGCCGGAACGCCGGTCCTGCACTTCGGCCGCGCTCTGTACGCCGTCGAGGGCGCGACCATCGCGACGACGACAGCCGGGCTCGCGGATGCACTTCCGGCGAGCCTCGGGCGGTCGAGCACGACGCTTCGCCGTCGCTTCCTCACTTGGTTGTTCGGACACGGCCACGTGTGGTGCTCCGCGACCGACCCCGATCACAACGGCCTCGCCGGACTCGTCCAGACGATCGAGGCGCGTCTCGGTGAACGCTCGCCAGGAGGACTGCGGCTGCAGTACCGAGCCGGGCCGGCATGGCCTCTCGCCGCCGAACGCCGGGACTCCTGACCACGGACTCGACTCGACCCGAGGGCACCGAACAGCCGATGTCATGGCCGGTGAACCACTCGGTACGCAGCACTCTCGCGACACTGTTCGTCGGAGTCGTCGCGCAGCGACTGCTGCAACTCGCCGCGTTCCTCTGCATCGGTCGGGCTCTCGGCCCCGAGGGGCTCGGCGTGTACGCGCAGGGAATCGCGTTCGGCGCGCTGCTGTCGGTTCTCGCCGGAGCGGGGGTGAGGAACGTGTTCGCGCGCGAGGTGGCCCGTTCCCCGACGGAGGCCGGCGCCATCGTGCGCCAGGCCGTGCGCATGCGGCTCGTCGCGGGAACCGGGCTGGCCGCTGCAGGGACCGCCGCCGCATTCGCGTACTGCGACCTGCCGTGGTTCTGGACCCTGTGCATCCTCCAGGTGCTGCCGGCGGCGTTCGAACTCAAGAACCTGCTCGACGCGATCGGTCGTACCCGCGTGGAGACCAGGTTCGAGACCGCGACCGCGCTCGTGCAGTTCGTGCTCGTGCTCGCGTGGTGGCGCGGCGGTGGACAGGACCTCCACACGCTTGCGGCGATCGCGTTGGCGAGCCGCTGCGGATACGCGCTGCAGGCGCTCCCGACGATCGTGCGACTGCCGCGGACGAGCGCCAGGGTCGCGGTCCCACGACCGGGCCTCGTCGTCGTGATCGGCCAAACGCTGCACGAGACACTCGCCGCGGCGGACGCGTGGATCGTCGCCATCTGCTTCGGCACGGCCACGGCCGGCCTCTATGCGGTTGCCGTGCGCTTCGCGACGGCGGCGCTGCTCCCGTCGGTACAGCTCGCCCGGCTGCTGCTCCCCCACCTCCTGCACGCAGCCGACGGCGGCGACGCGGCGCGAACCCTCCGCACCGCGACGCGGGCCACGGCGCTCGTCACACTGCCGATGCTCGCCGGCGGAACCGTCGTCGCCGAACGCCTGTGCACACTGCCGGGCCCGGAATTCGGCGCCGCGAGTGCGACGCTCGTCCTGGCGCTGCTCGCCGGCACACTCCAGCACGCCGCCTGGCAACGAAGCCACGCTCTGCTCGCTGCACGGCGCGACCGCGACTACGGCCGGACCCTCGTCGGTCCTTCGCTGCTGCACGTTGCCGGGTTGTTCTGCTGCGGGTTCGCGGCGAACGCCGGCACCCTCGACACCGCGACGACAGCGGCAATCGCTGCCGCGGTCGGCGTGATCGCACACACCTTCTACCTCGTGGCGACCGGGCGCGCGTCGCTACGAACGCCCGCGAGCGACCGTGGGAGCGTCATCGCCGCCCCGCTCGCCATCGCGGCCGCGACAGCCGCCGCGGCGGCGCTTCCGGCGGTGTTCGTCGACGGCGCGTCGGTGCTCGCGGCGCAACTGCTGCTCGGCGCGATGGCGTTCGCAACCGGGCTCTGGTTCTTCGAACTGCGCGGCCGCATGCACCGCGTCGGCGACGGCCTGGCCCGGGCGAGCGGCTTCCAGACGTGAGCGGCACGGCCGGCCCTCAACCGCGCGCTGCGAACCGCCGATAGGACCGGCGATGCACCCGATGAAGTCGTGGCGGATCGGCACCCGCGCCCGGGTCCTGCTGCGTGGCCTCCGCTACGCCTCGATCCTGCCCTACGTCTCGATCGACGGATGGCTCACTGTCGACGAGGCGATCACCCTGTACGAACTCGCGCGATCCCTGCCCCACGAGCACCCGCTGGTCGTCGAGATCGGCAGCTGGCAGGGCAAGTCGACGATCTGCCTCGGGCGCGGCCTGCAGGGCAAGAACGCGCCACGCCTCTGCTGCATCGATCCATTCGACGCGAGCGGCGACGCGTCCAGCGCGGGCGAGTACCGCGCTCGCGCCGAGGGAATCGGAGGACCGCTGCGCACGGCCTTCGAACAGAACCTCCGGGACGCCGGAGTCCGGGAACTGGTCGATGTCTACCAGGGCTTCAGCCACGAGTGCGCGGCGACGTGGCGCGACCGGATCGACCTGCTGTTCCTCGACGGCGACCACAGTCCCGAAGCCACCGCACAGGACTTCCGCGACTGGGCGCCGCACGTGCGACCCGGCGGCTACCTGGTGATGCACGACGTCGTCCACCCCGTGCACGAAGGCCCGCGGCGCATCGTGGAACAGGAAGTGTCGAACAACCCGCTGTGGGTCGAGCCGCACTACGCCGACAGCATGCTCGTGGTCCGCAAGGCGATGGCCTGACGACCGAACAGGCGGAGGCGCCGATCGAGCAGGAACGTGAGCAACATGCCGAGACGCAGCCACAAGGCGGCCCGATCACCGCGCTCGAGCAGACGCTGCGCGAGCTGGACGCGCCAGCGCGGGTAGAGCGACGCGTGGCCGCTCGTGATGATCGCGTGCAACCGCATCGCACGGTCGTCCGAGGCCGCCAGCATCGTGCGTCCGTGCTTCCGGTAGAAGAACAGCGGCTCGGGGACGTGTACGAATCGCGCACCGAGCTCGAGAGCCGACAGCCAGAAGTCCCAGTCCTCGTACCCAGGAGCACGGGGACGATAGCCGCCGATCCGCTCGAACAACTCGCGACGGTAGAGGCTTGCGTAGACGAGGCAGTTGGCGGCACGAAGGCGTCGCCGTGTGACCGGCCGCGTCACGAGCGGCCGGTCCTCGTCGCCGAAGGTGCGTCCGAGTGGAGTCGCGACGTCGTCTCCCGCGCCGAGCGCGGCGACGAGACGTTCGATCGCGTGGGGTGCAAGGCGATCGTCCGCGTCAAGTGCGAGGACCAACGGCGACGACGTGGCCCGGATGCCGTTGTTGCGCGCCGCAGCCAGGCCCTGATTCCGTTGGCGCAGCAGGTCGATGCGCCGCTCGGGGAACCGCTCGATCAGTGACGCAGCGACCTCGGCGGTGTCGTCGGGACTGCCGTCGTCGACGATCACGATGCGCAGGTTGCGCCATGTCTGCGCGACGACGCTCGCAACGGCGTCCGGCAGGAAGCGCGCGTACCCGTGACAGGGGACGACGACGGCGACTTCGACGGGTGCGCTCGGGGCTTCGGCTCGCACTCGGCATTCATCGGCACGGAGCCGATGCCACTGGAGCTTCCGCGCCACGAACGCTTGGCGGCCCCGCCGCGCGACACGTAGCTTCTCGCCGTGGCACCGACCCCGCTCCTGTTCTGCAGTCACGTCGTCGACTGGGGCGGCGCAGAGCGCGTGCTGGCGGACCTGCTGCAGGAGATCGACCGGTCGCGCTTCGCGCCGCATCTCGCGTGCCCGGGGCCGGGACCTCTCGCTGTCCGCGCGTCCGAACTCGGCGTGCCCGTTCACGCGGTGCCCGTCGGCGGCCGGTCGCGCCTGGCCAAGGCGATCTCGCTGCCGCGAGCGGCCCGGTCGCTGCGAGCTCTAGCGTCCGACATCGGGGCACGCGTAGTCGTCGCCACCTCGATGATCGCTGGCTACGCGGCGGTGCTCGCGCAGCATCGCGAACTGCGTTGCGTCTGGCATCTCCACGTGGTGACCCGCTCCCGCATCGCGAGTGCGGCCCTGCGCCGCGCGGCCATCGTGATCGCGCCGTCGCGTGCGGGCGCCCTCGCCGCCGCTCCCGATCTCGCACACTCGGGGCGCCTCGTCGTGCTGCCGAACGGCGTTCCCGACCCGTTTTTCGCGGCCAGGGGATCGGGGTTGCGTGCGTCGCTCGGGGTGGTCGACGGCGCGACCCTGTTCGGGATCGTCGGCCGCATCGACCCCGACAAGGGCCACGAGGTGCTGCTCCGCGCGTTCGCGGAGCTACCCGCCACGACGGCGGGTCCGCATCTGATCGTGGTCGGCGGTGAAGCGTTCGCGAACTCGCGCCAAGGAGTCATGGGCCTGACGGAGCGACTGCGCTCTCGCGCGCTTGAACTCGGCATCGCGCAGCGTGTGCACTTCCTCGGCCACCGCGACGACACCGCCGCGCTCCTCGGGCAGATCGACGTGCTGGTCGCGCCGAGCACGGCGCCGGAGTCGGCGCCGCGGACCATCGCCGAAGGGCAGGCTGCCGGCCTGGCCGTCGTCGCCAGTTCGATCGGCGGCATCCCCGAGCTGATCGAGGACGGTGTGACGGGCGTACTCGTCCCGCCCAACGATCCAGCGGCTCTGCAGGAGCGCCTGAGGCAGTTGCACGCCGATGGGCGCCTCCGTGCGGACCTCGGCGCACGGGCTCGACGACACGCGGAGACGGCCTACTCGATGCGAGTGTTCGCGCAGCGCTTCACGGAACTCTGCGCGGCAACCGGGTCTGCCAGGGCCTAGCCCTGCATCTGCATCGCACCCTTCAGCACGCTCTTCGCAACGGGCTTGTTGCGCGGCTTGCGCTGACCGAGCAGTTCGCGCGAGAGCATCTCTTCGAGCTCCTTGTCGCGCTGCTTCGTGGCGGTCTGGAGACCGGACTCCAGTTCTCGGGCGGCGGCGGCGTTCGGGCAGGTCATTCGCTGCGCCTGGGCGCTCGCGTCGTACTGGCGCGCGCCGGGCTGAACCGCGACGAGGCGGGCGCCGTCGTGGGTGGAGACCATCGAACCCTCGGGGACCTCGAGCCAGGTCCCGCGCGCGACCACCGCGTCGCGTTCGGCCCAGCGGTCACGACCGCTGGGATCGATCGGACGCTCGTCGTCCAGCAGGTAGGTCGGCGTCACGTCGTAGTGCTTGCAGAGAGCGAGCAACATCGGCAGCGTCGGCAACGAGCGGCCCTGCTCCAGGTGAGACATCGTCGCCGGGCGGACGCCGAGGATGCGGGCGGTCACGCCCTGGGCTTCCCGCTTGAGACGAGTACGGAGGTAGAACAACTTGAGGTGCAGACGCCGCATGGGAGGAACGGTTGGGGGGTGAGTCGAGGTGTTGGGAGAAGCCGGCAGATACCGTCGATCGCGTCAGGCAGCGCGATCTGCGAAAGTCTAACACTCGCCGGAGAGTGCGCCCGCCTTCGGGAGTTTCAGGTGTCCTGGATCCGGACCGTCGGAAGTGCGCCGTCGACCGATCTGGCCATTGGCATGGGGCATCGTCCGGTTGCATGCTGTGCGAAGTCGCCGACGATCGGCGAACCGCACTCGAGGTGCATGCCACCTAGCTGGGAACCCCCTGAAGTAACACTGGCACCCCCTGCGCGTGGCGACGATCTCGCGCTGGCAGCGGACTGCGGGATCCGCTTGGCCCCCGCACGGAACCCGGCGGAATGGCAGCTCGTCCGCGGCGCCGTCGAGCTCGAACTCCGCTCCCCCGTTGCCATCGGCGACTTGCGGATCGAGGTCGGTTTGTCGAGCGGTCCCATCGCGCGCCGCCTCCACACCGCACGCCGCACGGACCCCCTGCCCCGGGCGATTGGCCTGCCGAGACGGCAAGCTCCCGCGCGGGTCGTCGACGCGACTGCGGGGCTCGGGCGCGACGCCTTCCTCCTGGCCCACCTCGGTTGTGAAGTCCTGGCGATCGAGCGGATCCCGGCGTTCGTGATGCTCATGCGCGCGGCGATCGAGAGAACCCCGCTCGAGCAGGCCCTCCGCATCGCCCGGGCGAACGCCGTCGAGTGGCTGCGCACGGAGGGCCGGACGTTCGGCCCCGACGTCGTCTACCTGGACCCGATGTTCGCGGACGAAGGACGGGCGCAGGTGAAGAAGGACATGCAGGCGTGCCGCGCCCTCGCCGGACCGGCCGCCGACGTCGCCGACCTGTTCGCCGCGGCCCGCGAGGTCGCGAACGAACGCGTCGTGGTGAAGCGGCACCCCGACGGCGCGCCGCTCGCCGCGGCGCCGTCGTTCGTGGTCGAAGGCGAACGCGTGCGCTTCGACGTCTACCTCAAGCCCGGAACACCACCGCCGTGAACGCCTCGATGGTCTCGCGATCGACGACGGGCGCGTCCACCATCGCGACGACCGCATCGACCTCGTGCGCCCGCATGCCGCTCAACACGAGCGCACTCCGCCGGGTCCAGCACCGCAGGATCGCCTGCATCGATGCGGTGAGTTCGGTACCCGTCATGTTGGCGACGACACAGTCGCATGCGCCCAACGTGTCCGGTCCGCCCAGCTGCACCCGAGCCGACGACAACAGCTCGCGGGCGGCGACGACGGCGGGTTCTTCGATGTCGCACGCTTCGATCCGGTCACAGCCGCGCACCGCAGCGTAGAGAGCGAGGATGCCGGAACCCGTGCCGACGTCGGCCACACTCGCCGGCGAGTTCCACGAGCGATGCATGCAGCGAAGCGCCGCCTTGGTGCTGGCATGCTCGCCGCTGCCGAACGCGTTGCCGCGCGGCACGACGAGTTCCACACCGACGAAGCCCGGCGGACGCTCGACCCAGGGCGGACGAACCATCAGATCGTCGGCGACGAGGATCGGCGCGTCGTTCTCGAGTCCGGTCGCCTCGATCGAGTCGGCGGACACGGCGACCTCGTGCACCGAGACGGCCGCGAACGGCAGAACGGGCAGGGACGACCGCGTGTAGACCGTGAACGATGCGTCGCCCTCGAGCACGCCGTCCACGTCGCCGTGCACGTGGAGCCAGTCCAGCGCCGCCGCGGCGTCCACACCGCTCAGCACGAACGCACGAACGCTGCTCACGCGGCGCCCGCAGCCAGCGCCAGCGCACGAACCAGGATCGCATCGGGCTCGACCATGCGCCCGATCGCGTCGTAGCCCTCGGCGAGATGCCCTTCGACCGGCCCGAGGAAATGCGCGCCGCGGCGCCGCAGCTCGGCGCAGTTCGCCTGCACCGCGGCGGACGTCCACATCGCGTCGTTCATCGCGGGACACACGAGCACCGGGCAACGACACGTGATCGCCAGCAGCGAGACCGGATCGTCGGCGACGCCAAGGGCCAATTTCGCCAGCAGGTCGGCCGTCGCCGGCGCGACGACGAACACCTGGGCCTCTCGCGCAGCTTCGATGTGCGGCACCTTGCCGTCGGGATCCACCTGGGTCGACGACAGGATCACCGGGCGGTTCGTGATTCCTTCGAACGTGACCGGACCGACGAACGCCGTCGCGCGCGGCGTCATCGCGACGCGCACCGCGGCTCCCTGCTGCACGAGGCGGCTCGCGAGATACGCGATCTTGTACGCGGCGATGCCGCCACCGACTCCGAGGAGTACGCGCGCGTTCACGGCCACAGCAGGGCCTCCACCGCGCGGATCGTGGCCTGCAGGTCGGCGTTGACGAGGGTCACGTCGTAGAGCGGCTGACCGGCGACCGCCTCCTTCGCCGCACGGATCTCGTCCTCGGCGATGCGGACGCGCTGCGCGATCTCGGCGGGATCGTTGCTGCCGCGGTGCTCGAGGCGACGTCGCAGCTCCTCGAGACTCGGCGGAGCGATGAAGACGTAGATGCCGGGAACGCCGCGTTCGCGCAGCTGGCGGGTGCCCTTGACCTCGATCTCCACGAGGAACGTCTTGCCGCGCGAGAGCGCCGCGTCCATCGGCCACCGCGGAGTGCCGTACAGGTTGCCGTTGTAGGTGGCCCACTCGAGGAACTGGTTCTCGCCGAGCCGACGCTGGAAGTCGTCGCGAGAGAGGAAGTGGTAGTCGATCCCGTCGCGCTCGCCCGACCTCGGCGTGCGCGTCGTCGCGGACACGGAGAACTCGACGTCGGCGTGCTGCTTCAGCGCGCGACAGACCGACGTCTTGCCGGCGCCCGACGGGCCCGAGATCACGATGAGCCTGCCGCGGTCGTTCATTCGAGGTTCGCCACCTGCTCCTTGCAGCGTTCGATGCACGCCTTCATGGCGACCACGGTGTGCGCGAGCGTCGTGTCGGGCGACTTGGCGCCGAGCGTGTTGGTCTCGCGCAACAGCTCCTGGAGCAGGAACTCGAGGCGACGGCCGACCTCGCCGCCGCGAGCGACGATGCCGCGGACCTCGGCGAGATGGTGCTGCAGACGCTGCAGTTCCTCCGCGACGTCGACACGATCCGCGAAGAGCGCAACCTCGCGCACGACGTCGGCTGGCTCGACCGGCTGCGACACGTGCTTCGCCACGAACTCCTGCGCGCGCTGCAGCAGCCGTTCGCGGTAGGCTTCGACCACCGCCGGCGCGCGGGCTGCGGCCGATCGGACGTGCCCTTCGAACTCGGCGAAGAAGGCCTCCAGCGCGCGCACGGTGCCCAGGCCATCCGCGGCGCGTACGCGCTCGAGTTCGGTCAGCGAGGTCTCCAGGAGTCGCCGCAGTTCGGGCGGACACGGCCGCGAGACGACGGCCTCGTTCCGAATCGGACCGACGAACTGCAGCACGTCGGCCAGCGACGGCGCGGGCAGATGCAGTTCCTCGGCGATCGAACGCAGCGTGGCGGCGGCGGCGTGCAGCACCGCCCGATCGGGGCCCGCCGGCGCGCTCGCCTGACGCTCGACGACGACGGACACGGAACCCCGGCGCAGGCGTTCGCGAACGAGCTCTTCGATCGCGGCTTCGAACCCCGCGCAGCCGGACGCGAGCCGCGTCTTGATCGACAGCGTGCGACCGTTGACCGAGCGCACCTCGACGCGCACTTCGCCGACCTCGCAGCTTCCCGCGGCGAAGCCGACACCGGTCATGCTCATCGCGGGGCGTTCCATGGCCGACGAGGTCAGCCGCGGACGGCGGCCGACCAGCCCGTCACGACGCGTTCCACGTCGAGTTGATCAGGATCGCGGAGCCGCAGAACAACGCGGCGAGCAGGAACGTGAACCGGTTGATCCCGCCCGACTTCACACCGAACGTCTCGGCGCCGACGCCGCCGAACGCTTCCGCGAGGCCACCGCCCTTCGATTCCTGCAGCAGGATCACGACGGTGAGCAGGACCGCGGTCACGAAGAACACCACCCATCCGACGATATGCAGCACTTGCATCATGACGTGATTCTCAGCGAAGGTCGTACTCGATGATGGGCAGGAACGTGTCGGCCTGCAGGCTGGCGCCGCCGACCAGGAGACCGTCGACACCGTCGACGCCCATGATCTCCTTCGCGTTGTCGGCCTTGACGCTGCCGCCGTAGAGCACGCGGATCAGATTGGCCGCCTCTTCGCCGAGGCGCTGCACGCACCACTTGCGGATCGCGCGATGCGCCTGGCCGATCTGTTCGAGCGTCGCGGTCTCGCCGGTCCCGATCGCCCACACCGGTTCGTACGCGATGGTGAGACGGTGCGCGTCCTCGACGCGGATCTTCTCGAACCCGGTCTCGAGGTGCCGCTTCAACACGCGGTCGGTGCGGTTGCCCTTTCGCTCCTCGAGCGTCTCGCCGATGCAGTAGATCGGCAGCAGGTCGCAGTCGAGCGCGGCGCGCACCTTCTTGCCCATCCACTCGTCGGGCTCTTGGAACACTTGGCGGCGCTCGCTGTGACCGATCAGCACACGATCGGCGCCGACCTCGCGCAGCATGCGCGGCGCCACCTCCCCGGTGAACGCGCCGTTCGCCTCGAACCACAGGTTCTGGCCGCCTACGCCGAGCGGCGAGCCCTGTGCGACAGCGGAGACGTCGGCGAGGTAGATCGAGGGCACGAAGAACGCGACTTCGCGGTCGTTGCCGTCGCCGAGGCGCCCCTTCACCGTCTTGATGAGGTCCAGCGACCGCGCGCGGTCGAGGTTCATCTTCCAGTTGCCGGCGATGTAGGGTTTGCGAACTCGGTGGATCACGGTGCCATGACCTCGTCGTCGAAAGGACCGGGCGAAGAGCGACCGAGGCTCCGCCCGTTGCCGTCACCACCCTCGCGGACCGCGGAGCCCGGCGCCGACGGCCCGGTGCGCCACGCGGCCTCGCGAGGCACGCGCGACCACCGCTTCCCGTACAGGGGAGCGAGTCGGCGCAGTTCCGTCGCCAATTCCGCGAAGTCCGCGGGCCGCAACGCCTGCTTGCCGTCGCAGAGGGCCAACTCCGGAGCCGCGTGGACCTCGATCAGCAGCCCGTCGGCGCCGGCCGCGAGCGCGGCCTTCGCCATCGGAGCCACCAGCGACGCGTCCCCGGTGCCGTGGCTCGGGTCGACGAAGATCGGCAGCGGCGTGCGCTGTCGCAGCACGGGCACGGCGCAGAGGTCGAGCAGGTAGCGCGTCTGCGGATCGAAGCCGCGCACGCCGCGCTCGCACAGGATGACGTTCTCGTTGCCCTCTTGCAGGATGTAATCCGCCGCGGCCAGCAACTCCTCGATCGTCGCCGCGGCGCCGCGCTTCAGCAGGACGGGGCGCGCCTGCCGGCCGACTTCGCGCAGCAGTGGGAAGTTCTGCATGTTGCGGCTGCCGATCTGCAGCACCGACGCGTGCGCGGCGACGGCGGGTACGTCGCGCGGGTCCATCACCTCGGTGACGATCGGGAGTCCGGTCGCCGCAGATGCTTCCGTCAGGAGTGCGAGGCCGGGTTGACCGAGGCCCTGGAACGACTTCGGCGAGGTGCGCGGCTTGAACGCTCCGCCGCGCAGCAAGCCTGCCCCGGCGCCGGCGACTGCCTCCGCCGAAGCCAGGAGCAGTTCCCGCGTTTCCACGGCACATGGCCCCGCCGCGACGACGAAAGCATCGCCGCCGATCTGCAGTCCGTTGGCGAGGGTGACGGTCTTGCGCACGAAGTTCGGGGTTCCTGAGGCTGCGGAGAGCCGCGGGACGATAGGCACCGGCTCCGACAGGGTCAACGCTGCCGGCGGGCATCCCTTTCGACCAAAAAGCCGGCCCGCCGGGCAGGTCTCACATGCCGGCCTGCAGGGCCATCGTGGCGAAGGCGGTCGAAGACGTCACCATGTAGCTGGACCCGAGGAAATCGCAGTAGGTGCCGTCCGCCCGCTGCGTCTCCAGCACCCTGTGCCGGAGCTGGCGCCGGAACGGCTCGCGCTGGTCCGGCGGCAGGAGCTCGATCGCGAGGCCGCAGTAGTAGTGCCCGAA
The DNA here is from genome assembly GCA_964538915.1 of uncultured candidatus Brocadiaceae bacterium. Taxonomy (GTDB): domain Bacteria; phylum Planctomycetota; class UBA1135; order UBA1135; family UBA2386; genus JAEUHQ01. Next base: position 14,381 of record CAZIFB010000031.1, read on the forward strand.
GTAGAAGAAGTAGCCCGCGTTCAGGTAGTAGGCCTCGTGCGGGATCGGGCGCATCCGGGCGATGGCGAGGAACCGATGGTGCTCGAAGAACTGCTCGAGCCCCGTCTTGATCATCGCGTCCGTGATTCCCGGGTCACCGCTGCGACGGAGGGCCCAGTTGCACGCCTGGATGCGGCCGAGGCTGCCCTTCACGTCGTTGATGTGCTCGCCCCCGTTCATCCGCGGCACGGGGCTGAGGTCGTACTCGTACGCGCCGTTCGGCAGGCGGCATCGACGAACGTAGCTCGCCGCGCGGTCCCCGGTCGACCCGTCGTCGAGCCATCCGAGCTGCGTCGCGAGGCCGAGCGCCGGAAGCACCGACGCCGTCGAGAAGCTCGTGCTCCACTTCGGCCGGCGGGTGTACGGCGGGTCGTCGTAGTAGCCGAAGCCGCCGAGAGGCTCCTGGTTCTTCGCCAGCCAGCCCGCGAACTCACGACCGCGCTTGCCGACCGGTCCTTTCCATTCGTCGGTGGTGTAGCGCGGATCCTGGGCAATGTCGGTCATCGCGACCGTGCCGTAGAGCCAGCCCCACACGGCGTCGTTGTCCCATGTCGAGCCGCGCATCGTCATGCGGCTGTTGCACAACCAGCGCACCGCCTTGTCGAGTGCACGCCGGCGCTCCGGGGTCTCCTTCGCGTGCAGCAGCGCCATCGTCGCGAGGCCGTGAGCAGCGACGGCCCAGGCGTAGTGCGTCTCGACGGCGAACATCGCCTCCATCGTGGTCTCGCACGAAGTCGAACCCCAGCTGCCATCCGGATTCTGCGACGTGACGAAGAAGTGCAGGGCCTTGTCGATTCCGGCGAGTGCGTCGTCGCGCGTCTCGAACCGCGGCTTCTGCGGGCCCTGCCCGGCGCCCGCCGCCGCGTCCTGCCCCGGAAGCAACGCCGCGAGCAGCGCGAACGAGGCCAGACCGATCCTCGGAGCCGTCACGGCTCCTCCTTGGCGATGGCCTCCTCCAGCTCCTTCACGTCGTCTTCGAGATCCTTGATGCGCTCGGTGGACTTGCGCGTCGCCAGATCCATCTCGATGCGCGCCTTGTCGGACTCGAGTTCCGCCTTCTTCCGCTCGACCTCGGCATCGGCGACCTTCTGCCGCAGTTCGCGTTCGCGCCACGGCAGCGTGTAGCTCTCGAGATGCGCCGACTCCTTCTTCGCGACGGCCAGGTAGCGCTCGGCCATCTCCAGGTCGCGCCGACCGCGCTTCAGGACGAGCTCCTTCGTCGTCCGGGCGAACTCGTCGGCTTCGTACATCGCGACGAGCTCCCCGAGTTCGTCCTTGCTGTGCTCCGTGCGGTAGGTGTTCTGGTCGAGCGAGATCTTCTTCTCCTCGACTTCGCGGGGCTTCAGGTCCTTCAGGAACACGTCCAGCTCGGCCCGCGCCTTCTCCAGTTCGGCGGCCGTTCGGGCGAGCGTCGCCTCGACCCCCATCGCACGGACGCGCCGATCGATCTCCGTCGTCTGCGCCTCGACCTTCGCGTAGTCCAGTTCGCGACGCTTGTTGCGGAGATCCTTCGCCTTCTGACGACGCGCATCCTCCTTTGCCTTCTGCTCTTCCTTCGCCTTGTCGTCCTTCTTGACCTCGCCCGGCTTCTCGGGCGACTGGGTCGAAGGCAACTGGGCCTCGACCTGGGCAGGCGCCGGGCCCGGCGCGGACTCACAGGCTACGAAGAGGAACGACGACGCTGCGGCGAGCAGGCTGCGCATGAGGGCAGCTACGTATAGCACCGCCCGACCGCGAACGCGCCTTGCCTCGACGGCTCGCCTCGAACGGGACGGAACGTGCCCCACCTCGTGCGCAACAGCCGCCTCCGCGGTACACATCAGGGGTCCATGCCTCTCCGGGTTCAACTCGCCACCGCGGTGGCGCTCGTCGCGGCGCAGGTGCATCTCCACGCTCAGTGGGATCTCCGCGACACGACGGCGCGCCCTTCCGGACGCGTCAACGCGGCGATGGTGTTCGACCCGACGAGCGGCGGCGCGATCCTGTTCGGCGGCAGCACGGCATTGCCGGCGCCGAGCAATCAGACCTGGCGTTGGAACGGCACGGACTGGTTCCAGCTCACACCGGCGACGTCGCCGAGCGGACGCTACGGAATCGAACTGGTGCACGATTCGGCGCGCGGCGTCTGCGTGATGTACGGCGGCTGGACGTCCGCGATCGCGATCGGGTCGGCGAGCAGCCAGACGTGGGAGTGGAACGGCACGACGTGGACGCAGGTGATGCCCGCAGTCGACCCGGGCGGCCTGTTCAACTATGCGATGAGCTACGACGCGGCGCGGAGCCGTGTCGTGCTGTACGGCGGCAGCACGAGCCTCGCGTTCCCGAGCGCGCAGCACGGGACGTGGGAATACAACGGCACGACGTGGACGCCCGTCGCGACGACCACGGATCCCGGCCCCCTCGACCGCGCCGCGATGGCGTTCCACGTCGGGACCGGCCGCACGGTTCTCTTCGGCGGCGTCGATCCCATGGTCGGCGGCAACGACACGACGTGGCTGTTCGACGGTGCGGCATGGACGATCGCGCCGGTGACCGGCCTGCGCCCGCCCGCGCGAACCGGCGCCGCCATGGTGTACGACCCGTTCCGCGACGTGTGCGTGCTCACGTGCGGCGCGAACCCGACGACGGGCCAGCGCTTCGACGACACGTGGGAGTGGGACGGAGCCGCGTGGTATCAGATGCCGACGACCACCACGGGCGTGCTCGACGGCTGCGCGGCGTTCCTGCCATCCGCACGACAGGTCGTGAAGTTCGGCGGACAGCAGTCCTTCACCCCCGTCGTGCTGAACATCGAGACGTGGGAGTTCGGCGCGAAGGCGACGCCGTTCGGAGCTGGCTGCGCGGGCACCGCGGGCACACCGAGCCTGGCTTGCACCGCGCCACGCCTCGCGCAGCCGTTCCAGGTGGATCTCACCAACCTGAGCCAGCCGGCGAACGCGGCGATCCTGTTCTTCGGCTTCTCGACCTTCCCCGCGATCGACCTCACCTTCCTCGGCATGCCCACTTGCGCGCTGCTCACGGAGCCGGTCGTCATCCTGCCGATCAGCGGCACCGGCGGATCTGCGTCGTGGACCTGGTCCGCGGTCTCCGGCGCCGTCGGCGATGCGTTCTACGGACAGGCGCTGGTGCTGGACCCGCTCGCCACCGTGCTGGGCTACACGATCTCCAACGGGGTCTCGGCGCGGATCGGCTGGTGACCGCCGGCGACGGCGGGCACGACCGCACGTGAATCGCAATCGGCGAACCTCGAGCGAGGACTAGACTCGCGGCATGCGCCACCCCAGCTCCGCGTCGGGTTGTTCGCTCCTCCCTCTCCTGCTGGTCGCGGCCGCATGCTCGAGCACCGCTCCGGCTCCCGTGCCCGCCAATACTTCGTGGTCACTCACGATCCACGGCGACAGCGACGGGACACCGCGCCCACTCGCGGGCCCGGCGTGGGCAATCGCGATCCACGGCGGCGCCGGCACGATCGGCCGCGACGCGCCCGCAGCCGAACTTGCCGCCTACCACGCCTCTCTCGAGCGGGCGCTGACGGTCGGCCGCGACCTGCTGGCGAAGGACGCCGCGGCGCTCGACGTGTGCGAAGCCGTCGTGCGGGTGCTCGAGGACGACCCGCTCTTCAATGCCGGTCGCGGCGCCGCGTGCAACGAACGGGGCGGCCACGAACTCGACGCATCGATCATGGACGGAGCCACGCTGCGCTGCGGCGCGGTCGCAGGCGTGACAACCGTGAAGAACCCGATCTCCCTCGCGCGCAAGGTGATGACCGAGACGAAACACGTGCTCCTGATGGGCAGCGGTGCGGAGGAGTTCGCCACGTCGGTCGGCGTCGAGCGCGTGCCGAACGACTGGTTCACGACCGAGCGACGCCGCCAGATGCTCGACGAGGTGCTGCGCGAACGGGCGGTGAAGAAGACGGCGGCCACGACGCCTCTGATGCGAGCCGCGGCATGCGGAACGGTCGGCTGCGTCGTGCGCGACGGCAAGGGCGGCCTCGCGGCAGCCACGAGCACGGGCGGGCTCACCGGCAAGAAGTTCGGCCGCGTCGGCGACTCGCCGATCGTCGGCGCGGGCAACTACGCGAACCGCTACGCCGCGATCAGCGGCACGGGCACGGGAGAACAGTTCCTCCGGCACACCGTCGCGCGCTCGATCGCGGCGCGGATGGAGTTCGGCGGCCAGACCCTGGCGCAGGCGGCAGATGCCGTCGTGATGCACGAACTCGACCGGGACGACGGCGGCGTGATCGGCGTCGACGCAACCGGCAACCTCGTCGCTGTCTACAGCTCCGACGGGATGTATCGCGGGTTCGCCGACGCGAACGGCCGCTTCGAAGTCGCGATCTTCGAACGATGAACAGCACTCAGCCCCGCCGCGGCCCCATCGGCGCGCTCGCCCTCTTCCTCGTTTGCGCATGCAGCGCATCCCCGGACGCCGGCCCTCCGGTTGCCGCTGCCAAGGAAGCGCGACCGCGCGGCGCGCTGCTCGCGATCGGCGGCGGCCTCGACGACGACCAGCGCGACGTCTTCGTCCGGTTCCTCGAACTCGCCCGCGGCCGCACCGGCACTCCGCACATCGTCGTCGTGACGGCGGCGAGCGGCGACCAGGACGACATGGCGACGGGCAAGATCGCGGCGCTCAGGACCTGGATGCCCGGTGTCCGTTGCGTCGTCGTGAAGCGCGAGACCACGGCGGCGGACACCGTGGCCGCGATCGACGCAGCGACCGGACTCTTCTTCACCGGCGGCGACCAGAAGCGCATCGTCGAGCGCTACCGCCCGGGTGACACCGAGTCGCCCGAGTGGCTCGCGATGCAGCGACTGCTCGACCGCGGCGGCGTGATCGCCGGATCGAGCGCCGGCCTCGCGATGATGGGCCACACGATGCTGCTCGGCGGCAGCAGCGCCGAAGCACTCGGCGCGGGCGGTCAGCCCGCGAACCCGCGCACCGGGCCCGGCATGCACTTCCTGCCGGACGTCGTCACCGACTCGCACTTCTTCGAGCGCGATCGGATCGGGCGCCTCGCCGCGGCGCTGGCGACGACGAAGGCGCCGCTCGGCCTCGGCATCAGCGAAGACGGCTGCGTCGAGATCGACCTGCAGCACGGCACGGCGACCGGCATCGGCACCGCGGAGGCACTGGTCGTCGACGTCCGCGCCGCGACCGCGACCGCGTCGTCCGTGCGCGGCGCCCGCGCGATGCGCGTGCCGCGCGGCGTCACGGTGGACCTGCGTCGGCTCGCCGCGACGCCTGCCGCAGCAGTCCCCGCCCGCCCGCGCGGCGAGCCGCTGGTCGAGCCGTACGTCGAAGAGGGGCAGAACCGCCAACTCGCGTCGTGGCGCGTCTTCGCGCGCGCGAGCCAGGACGCCTGCTGGATGCTCGAACGCGAAGGCTGGCGAGTGGTCGCGTGGCCCGCGGGCAACGGCGAGATCGCGTTCGACGTCGAGATCTCCGCCCCGCCCGGTCAGTGACCACGGCGCGCGCGAACGTCAGTCGTCGCGGTCGAGCATGCGCACCATGTAGGCGCCGTTCTCGGACGGCTCGAGCTTCACCATGTCCCGCGCCTCGGCCTCTTCGAGCAGGTCGTTGAACGAACGGAAGCCGTAGTAGGTCTCGTTGAAGCCCGGCTTCCGCCGCTTCAGGGCCTGCTTCACCATCGAGCCCCAGATCTTGTCGTCGGAGCCGCGCTCGTTGGCGAGGGCCTCGATGGTCTCGAGGATGAGGTCCAGCGCCTCCTGCAGACGGTCCTCCCCGCCGCGTTTGCCGTTGGCCACCGGCGAGGACTCGCTTCGCGGCGGCGACTTCTTGGGCGGCGCGTGCTTGCGCGCCGGCTTCTCGCGCACGAGGTCGTCGTAGAAGATGAACTCGTCGCAGTTCGCGATCAGCAGGTCGGAGGTCGAGTTCTTCACACCGACGCCGATCACCTTCTTGTTGTTCTCGCGCAGCTTGCTGACGAGCGGCGAGAAGTCCGAGTCGCCGCTGATGATGACGAACGTGCCGACGTGTTGCTTCGTGTGGCACAGGTCGAGCGCGTCGACGACGAGACGGATGTCCGCCGAGTTCTTGCCCGACATGCGCACGTGCGGGATCTCGATCATCTCGAAGGCCGCCTCGTGCATGACGCCCTTCCAGCTCTTGTAGCGATCCCAGTCGCAGTAGGCCTTCTTCACGACGATGCTGCCCTTCAGCAGCAGGCGATCGAGGATCTTGCCGATGTCGAACTTCGCGAACTTCGCATCGGCGACGCCGAGGGCGACGTTCTCGAAGTCGCAGAACACGGCCATGTTGGTGATGTCGGTCGGAGCGCTCATGGGATCGGAGTGGCGCCGCGCCTTTGCCGCGGCCGGCGGATGGTAGTCGGACGACGCTCGCCGCTCCCGCGCGAAGACGTGATCCTCGCGTCTCTTCCGCGCCGGTCCCGCCCCGGGCATGCTGCGCCGCGATGCACGTGCTCGACCACCTGTTCGTGTTCTGCGACCGCGACGCCCCCGAGCAGAAGGCCCTCGCGGCGCACGGCATGGCCGTCGGCGTGCGCCGCCAGCACCGCGGCCAGGGCACGGCGAACGCATGCATCGGCTTCGCGAACGCGTACCTCGAACTGCTCTGGCTCGACGACGAAGCGGGTTCGCGGGACCCGCACGTGAAGCCGCTCGGCCTGCAGGAACGTTCCCGCTGGCGCGAGACCGGCGCGTCGCCGTTCGGCGTCTGCGTTCGCCCGACGACCGCGGGCGCCGAACCGCCATTCGTCGCGTGGGACTACCGGCCGGCGTGGCTGCCGCCCGGGATGTCGCTGCCGATGGCCTGCAACAGCGGCGTGCTCGGTGAGCCGCTTCTCTTCGCCGTCGACCGCCCCTTCGTCCCGTTCGGAGTGCCCCATCGCTTCGCTGCGCGAACACTCGAACGCGCCGTCGTGACGGTGCACGACATGGCGCCGATGTCGCTGCTGCGCGAAGTCCGCGTCGCGGGACTCGAGATCCGCGACGGGCGCGAGCCCGCGATGGAACTCTGGTTCGACGGAGGCCGCGGCGAGACCGTCGACCTGCGTCCGGCGCTACCGCTCGTGCTGCGGCACTGACCCGTCGCGCCCTCGATCGGGCCGCAGCCCAGAAGAGCCCTCGCTTCGCTCGGGCCGACATCTCGGGCCACTGGCGAATCTCGCTCGGAGCCGCTCGAGCGTGTCACTGACGCGCCGCGCTCGGACCGGTCACGACCGGGGCTACCTCTCGAAGGTCTTGACCAGCCAAAGCCCAAGCAAGTCTCGCGTCGCCGCGACGTTCCATACCCAGACGATCTCGGAACTCTGTGCTGGGATGGTCCGCAAGGGTTCCTGAGCATGGCTGCTCGCCGATTCGCGCTGGCCCCAGGCGGTTGACATGCGTCCGCACTGTAGTCGACAAGCCCCCCCGGCAACCGCCGCACTCACCCTGTCGGCGCGTCGACGATCGTCGAGGTGCGCACCGGCTTCACCGGCACCTGCACAACCGGCAGATCCATGATCTGCGCCGGCCGCCCGCACGCGAGCGCCTGCAGCGAAGGGCCGCAGATGCGCGCCTGGCACGGCCCCATGCCGGCGCGACAGCCGAGCTTGATCGCGCGGTGGGACCCGCCGTGCAGCGCCGCCGCGTCGCGCGCGCGGTGCAACGGCACGTCCTCGCACCGGCAGACGATCGTGTCCGGGCGTGCCAGTTCGTGCAGACCGGGCAGCGGCGCGAACGCACGCAGCATCGCGTCGGCCGCCGCTCGCTCACGCGGCACGACGCGATGAGCGATGCGCGCCGGCACCGGAGCCAGGCCGCGCCTCTCGAGGATCGCTGCGGCGGCGAGCGCGCCTTCGGCCATCGCGACCTGGGCGCCGCCGATGCCGCAGATCTCACCCGCGGCGAACACGTCCGCGACCGACGTCCTCTGGAGCCGATCGACGGTGATGCAGTGGCCGCCCCGCACCACATCGTGGTGCGACGCACAACCGAGCAGGAGACCGAGTTCGATCGACGGCACGAGACCGAATCCGACCGCGACCACGTCGACGTCGACGGTGCGCTCGCTGCCCCTCATGGGGCGCCCGTCCGCATCGACCCGGCCGATCACGGCGCGCTGCACGCGACCGTCGCCTTCGCACGCGAAGACCGTGTGCCCCCATCGCAAGCGCACGCCGGCGGTCAGCAGCTTGCGCGCGTACCAGAGTGCTTCGCGCCGGCGCGCACCGTTCGCGAGGACGCGGGGCAGCGCACGGATCGCGCTCCACCGCGGCGAGGCTTCGAGCGCTGCGACCAGGTCGACACCGGCGGCGGTGAGCGCGGTGATCGTCGGCAGCAGCAGCGGCCCCGAGCCCGCGACGAGCGCACGCCGGCCGGGCACCACGCCGAAGCCGCGCACCATCACCTGCACGGCGCCCGCGGTGACGACGCCGGGCAGCGTCCAGCCGGGGAACGGGATGCAGCGGTCGTAGGCGCCGGGGGCGAGCACGATCTCCTTGCAGCGCAGGAGCCACGACGCGCCGTCCTGCTCGAACCACAACCGCCCCGGCCTGCCGTCCCACACGGTGCTGCCGCTTCGCACGTCGATGCGAGGCGCCGCGACCGCCGCGAGCAGATCGTGCCCTTCGCGATGGCTCGGGGGCTCCGCACCGTGCGGCAGCGGCGCGGCGGTCGCCGGCAACTGGCGGAAGATCTGACCGCCGGAGCGCTGGCCTTCGTCGAGCACGACCACGCGCAGTCCCGCTGCGGCGAGGTCGCGCGCCGCCGCCATCCCGGCCGGGCCGGCGCCGACGACACCGACGTCCGCGTCGAGCACTCGTCCGTTCACGGTCGCCCTCCACGGCGCACCTGCATGCCGTCACGGACGAGCGTGGTGCACGCACGCACGGTCGCGCCGTCGACGACGACGAGACATTCGAAGCAGATGCCCATGTTGCAGAGCACGCCGCGCGGCGTTCCGTCGCGGCTGCTGTTCCGCAGGACCTGCATCGATGCGGCCCACGCCGCCATCGCGATCGTGTCGCCTTCCTTGCCGACGATGCGTTCGCCGTCGAACGTGAACACGACGTCGCGGCGACCGTCGGCTCCCGGCAAGCGCGCCGCACCGCTCACGACGCGAACCTCGCCGGCAGGTACGGACGGTGGTCGACGTCGCACTTCGTCCCCGCGACCTGCTGCGCCAGCAGGCGGCCGGTGATCGGTGCCAGCGTGATCCCGAGCCCTTCGTGGCCCGCCGCGAGCCAGAGCCCGCGCACGTGCGGCCACGGCCCGATCAGCGGGTGTTTGTCGATCGAATACGGACGCAGCCCGACCCACGTTCGCACGATCGGCGCCCCGGCGAGAGCCGGGGCATAGCGTTGGGCGCGCAGGAGCGAACGGTGCAGCAGCTCCTTGTTCAGTGTGCGGTCCATCCCGCGGAACTGGCGCGTGCTTCCGACGAGGCAGCCGCCGTTGGACTGGGGCTGCATGTTGACGGCGTGTCCGCCGGGATCGTCGGTGCGAGTCGGATCGACCGTCGCCTTGCCGTGCGCGAACCGGAGGTAGCTGACCTCGAGCAGCTGCGTGCGGATCGGCGACGCGTGGTGGCCGGTGATCGCGAGGTTGCCGGCGCGCGGCCAGATCGGGATCCCGTCCTGGCCCATCATCCGTGCAAGCTCGGGCGTCCACACCCCTCCCGCGATCACGACCGCGGGCGTCGCGATGCGCCCCGCTGCGGTCTCGACCGCCGCGACCCGGTCGCCGTCGCGGACGAACCCGGTCACCGCGCACGCCGGGCGCACGACGACGCCCGGGTTCCGCTCCTTCGCTTCGCGCAGCATCACGCCCGCGGCGAGCATCGGCAGCACGACCGCATCATGCGCGTAGAACAGGGCACCCGGCACGTCCGGCGCGAGGCCCGGCTCGATCTCGCGCAGTTGCTGCGGATCGAGCACGTCCGCGGCATCGCCCGCCGCCGCGAACTGTCGCTGCAGCTCGGGCAGCAGTTCCATGTCGGCGTCGGAGTCCGCGAGGTAGAGCGCGCCGGTCGGGTTGTGGTCGAAGCCGCCGCGGCGTTCGTTCAGCTCCTGCCACATGCGAACGCTCGCGCGCGTGAACGCGTACTCCTGCGCGTCGTCCGGCGTCACCATCAGGTGCCCCATGCACGAACCCGACGTCGCGCCGGCGATCGGTCCGCGATCGAGCAGCACGATGCGCGTGCTCGGCGGCAGCAGCGTCGCGAGCTGGTGCACGACCGAGCAGCCGACGATGCCGCCGCCTATGACCACGAGATCCGCGGTTTCCGCCATGAGGGACCCCGGATGATGCCCGGCGCCCCCCGCGACGCAACGTTCGCGCGATCGCGCGGCGCGGACGAGCCGCTACGCTCCTGCGATGCGCCGACTCCCGATCCTGTCGCTGCTCCTGTCGACGACGCTCGTGCCAGCCCAGCAGGCGAAGAAGCCTGCCGACCAGCTCTCACCCGAACAGATCGCGACGGCCGACGCGATCCATGCGCGCGTGCTGACGCTCGACACGCACAAGGACATCGATCCGAAGCTGGCACCGGAGTCGCTGCCGAACGACCCGAAGGCGCGAGAGGAGTTCAGGAAGCGCTACGACCCGACGGTGCGCGGCTCGGCTCAGGTCGACTTCCCGAAGATGCGCGAAGGCGGCTACGACTGCGCGTTCTTCATCGTCTACACGGACCAGCGGCAGTTGAACGCCGGCGGCTACGCGCGTGCGTACGCGGAGGCGAACGCGAAGTTCGACGCGATCCACCGCATGGTCCGTCTGCACGGCGACACGATCGGTCTCGCGATCACACCCGACGACGTCGAGCGCCTCCACCGCGAGGGCAAGCTGATCGCCTGCATCGGCATCGAGAACAGCTACCCGATGGGCGAGGACCTCGGACGCATCGCCTACTTCCACGAGCGCGGCGCCCGCTACATGAGCATCACGCACAACGGGCACACCCAGCTCGGCGACTCGCACACGCCGACAGAAGCGAAGTACGGCGGCCTGTCCGAACTCGGCCGCAAGGCGATCGCGGAACTGAACCGCGTCGGGATCATGGTCGACGTCTCGCACTCGGCGAAGACGACGATGATGCAGACAGTGGAGGCGAGCATCGCCCCGGTGATCGCGTCCCACTCGGGCGCGCGCGCCGTGAACGACCACACACGCAACCTCGACGACGAACAACTCGTGGCGCTCGCGAAGAAGGGCGGCGTCGTGCAGTGTGTCGCGCTCGCGGACTTCGTCCGCTCGAGTGCGGAGCGGAGCGCCGCGGTGAAGGCCCTGATGGAACGGTGTGGCGTCGGCAGCGGTCGCGAAGCGGACGCATCCGAGGAAGAGCAGGAGGCGCGCTGGCAGCGGTTTCGCGACGGCGTGCCGGCAATCGATGCGAAGTTCCCCCGCGCGACCGTGCGCGACTTCGTCGACCACATCGACCATGTCGTGAAGGTGGCAGGCATCGACCACGTCGGCATCGGCAGCGACTTCGACGGCGGCGGCGGCATCGACGGGTGGAGCGACGCGAGCGAGACCCGCAACGTCACGCGCGAACTCGTGCGCCGCGGCTACACCGAGGAGCAGATCGGCAAGATCTGGTCGGGCAACCTGCTGCGTGTCTGGCACGACGTCGAGAAGATCGCCGCCGCGGCGAAACACTGAACGACGAAACCAGTCGGCCGTCAGGCCTCGTTGCCGCCGTCGTGCTCGACGGTTTCGTCGACGACGGGCGCCAGCCCCTCGAGGTCGACGATCGCCGGCGTCTCGACGCGGCACTCGTTGCCGTGCGCGTCGATCCAGACTTCTTCGATTCCGTCGCATTCGCCGCCGCGCCACGTCGTGCGGAGGAAGTAGGCCTGCTCGTCACCGTTGGCGTCGCGCACCACGCGCGGCACGTGGGCCGCGTTGAGGAAGAGCGTACCGCCGCGGCGGACGAAGCGCGTGCGCACTCCGCCGCGCGGATGCACCAGGCGATGGTGCATGTGGCCGGCGATCACCGCGCGCACCCGCAGCCCGAAGCCTTCGATGCGCTGGATCGCGAGCGCGAGATCGCGGTCGCCCCAGTCGCCGCCCGGCTTGCCGAAGTCCTTGCCGAAGATCGCGTGCGTCTCGTCGCCGAGGCCGAGCGGGCCGTTGTGCGCGAGGATCACGAGATCACGGTGCTGCGCGTTGCGCGCCGCATCGGCGATGGCGGCTGCAGACTGCCGCATCGTGTGGATGCCGTAGATCTCGTCGTACAGTTCAGGGCTGCGCAGGCTCTGGCCGCCCCACGAGAAGGGGCGCGCGCCGATCACCGACACCCCCGCCGCCGGCACTTCGCGGACCCCGTAGGCGATGTGGTCCTCGCCGAGCAGTTCGAGACTCTCGCGCAGTTTCGGCGTGCTCACGCGGCGGCCGAAGCTCTGCCACGCGTCGTGGTTGCCGAGGATGACCACCTTCGGGATCTGCAACCCCGCCACGGCGCGCACCATGTCCACGTCCTCGTCCCCGAGGTCGCCGACGAACAACGTGAGGTCGGGGCGCGTGCGTTCGAGGTAAGCCGCATCGGCGGAACGCCACCACTTGTGGACGTCCCCCACGACCGTGAGGTTGGCCGTCGTGTGCGCGCGGGAAACCAAGGCGCGGGAGGCTAGCGGCGCATCCGGCGCGAGTATCGGGGGAACCGCCGGATCCACGCAGTTTCCTGCCGCCTTCCTCAGGCTTCGAGAAGGCCGTGCCGCACGAGCTTCTCGCGATACGTCGTGCGCGGAACGCCGAACAGTTCGGCGGCGCGGGTCAAGTTGCCGTTCGCCGCAGCGAGGGTGCGCTGCAGCGCTTCGCGCTCCTGCGCCTCGAGGCGCTCCTTCCACGTTCCCTCCCCGGCGCTCGGCTCGGAGCCGCCCGCCCCCTGGCCCGCGGGCCCCGCACGCAACGCCACACGATCGAGGTCGAGGTGTGTCGGCAGCACGGGGCCACCACCCGCGCGCAGTGCGGCACCCTTCACGACGTGGCGCAGTTCGCGGATGTTGCCGCGCCACAGGTTCTCGACGAGACGCGTCTCCGCCTCCGCAGTCAGCGCGGGCACTTCGCCGTATCCGAGTTCGTCGGCGGCCTCGGCGAGGAACCGCGTCGCGAGCGGCCGCAGGTCTTCGAGCCGTTCGCGCAGCGGGGGCAGCGAGATCTCGAGTTCGCGGAGACGGTAGTAGAGGTCTTCGCGGAAGCGCCCGCCGCGCACCATGCCTTCGAGGTCCTGATGCGTCGCCGCGACGATGCGCACGTCGACGCGAACCTGTCGGCGACCGCCGATCGGCACGACCACGCGGTCCTGCAGCACGCGCAGGATCTTGGCCTGCAGTTCGAGCGCCATGTCGCCGATCTCGTCGAGGAAGATCGTGCCACCGTGAGCCTCCTCGAAGTGGCCGCGGCGCGCCTGCTGGGCGCCGGTGAACGACCCCTTCTCGTGGCCGAACAGCATGCTCTCCATCAGCTGCTCGGGGATCGCCGCGCAGTTCACCGGGACGAACGGTCCCTTGCTGCGGCGCGACAGCTGGTGCAGCGCACGCGCGACGACCTCCTTGCCGGTGCCGGTCTCGCCGCGCAGGAGGACGGTGTAGTCGGCGGATGCGTAGAGGCGGACACGTTTCACGAACTCGGCGCACGCCGGACTCCGGGTCTCGAGCGCGATGTGCGACGCCGACGCCACCGCATCACGATCGAGCAGGCTGCGCACCAGCACACGGTTGCCGAGTGCGGTCGCGAGGATGCGGCTGCAGAACGCGACGCGCTGCAGGTCCTCCGCCGTCAGCGTCGCGCCGTCGCGTGTGCAGTCCGCGTACATCACGCCGAGGTTCTTGCCGAGCGCCTGGATCGGCATCGCGACCGCGGCGGAGATGCCTTCGCTGCGCACGCTGTGGAACGTTCGCGCGACCGGGTCGGACGACGCGACGGGCACGTGCACCACGCGGCCGTTCTGCCGCGCCTGCTCGACGAGCGAACGACTCACACGGAACGGGCGCCGGTCCTCCGGGCGCGCGAGGAAGAACGACTGATCGCCGTCGTCGAGATCGAGCAGCACGTGCACACGATCTGCACCGGTCGCACCGAGGATCGCCGCCATCGCCGCCTGCGCCATCTGCTCGGAGCTCTTCAGTCCTTCGAGGTGGTCCGCCATCTCCATGAACGTGCGGTACCACGCTCCGACCGGCGATCCCGCCGCTGGCCCGAATGCCGCCGGGTCGATCTCGGCGACGGCCGTGGCCCCCGCGTCCGCACGGGGGCGCAGCTTCACGAGTGCGGGCCCGACGTTCAGCACGTCGCCTTCGAGGCAGTTCTCGAACCGAGCGCCGACCGAACCCGTCGCGCACCGGATCGGGAAGGGGAGGCCGGGCTCGGCACGGACGCGAAGGCGCCCCCGTTCGTCGCGCGCCACTTCGAGCACGCGGCCCACGACTCCCGGCAGGTCCAGGACCACGTCGCACCCCGACTTCTGGCCCCCGATCCAGAAGGCGTCGGCCTCGACTTCGAGTTCGCGGGTTCCGGACCGATCCGTGATCTCGATGGCGACGGGCATCGTCGGATTGTCGCCGGCAAACGATCGAGACGGGAGCCCCCCGTCGGAATCCCGCCGGATCGGACGATCCTGCCTCGGAGCCGGCGGTTCCGGTTAGGCTGCGTTCCGTCCGCGCCGCTTCGGCACGGATGCGCCCGACACCAGATCCATACCGGGCGCCCCACCGCCGTCCCCGCCTCACCGCATGTCGCGTTCCGCCGCCAACGCGAACGCCGAGCGTCTCCTGCACGCATCGCCGCATCGCACGGTCTTCGAGACCGTGGACCCGGCGACCGGGGAGCGCATCGCCGCGAAGGTCTTCGTCGTCGGCTCCACCGCCGACGCGGAACGCGAGACCGAGCTGGCAACCCTGTGCGCCGGCCCCGGCGTGATCCGCTACTTGCCGGCCGACGACGATCCGGTGTCGGGAAGGCCCCGCACGCGGACCGTGTTCGCCGAGGGGCTCGATCTCGACAAACTGGTCGCCGCCCAGGGCGCCATTCCCGCCGCGGTGGCATGCCGCCTCCTCGCACCGGCAGCCGATGCGCTCGCCGCGATGCACACCCTGGTCGCGCCCGCGGCACCGAACGGAATCGCCCACGGCGACGTGAAACCGAAGAACCTGCTCCGCACGGCGACGACGACCGTGTTGCTGGACTTCGAGCACGCGCACCCGTTGCCGCCACCCGTACCTGGCGCGACCCACGGCGCCGCGGACGTGAACGCCCTCGCGACGACGCTGCGCTGGCTCTTGTCCGGCGGTGGACTCACCGAGCTGCCGCAACACGGCGACTTGAATGCCCTGCTCGCGCGGTGCGAGGGTCGCACACCGCCGACCGCCGCGACGGTGGCGACGAGCCTGCGCGGACTCGCCGAACGACTCGACGACGATCCGGACGAAGCGATGCTCGACGCCGCCGCGCGCGGTGACGCACTCGCCGGAACGCCCGCTCGTCCGGGACTCGCGCGCTTCCTCACGAGGTGCGCCCGCACCCGCCGCGCACTGCCGCACCTGCTCACCGCCGCAGCACCGCTGCTCGCCGAACCCGCCGCGGTCCTTCGCGCCCTGCGCACGACTCTCCGCCTGGCGAAACACTTCCCGCGGCACGAGCCGACGTGGCGCCGGCTCGAGACGCTTCGCGCAACGACCGGACGCATGCTCGTCGAGGCGGCGACTCGAACGGCAGCGATGCGCCGAACCGAGGAGTTCGCGAACGCGACGCTGTGGCTCACCGAGGTCCGCGCCGCGCTGCTGATCGCCGCCGGTCTGCCGGGTGGCTGTCCGATCCCGCACGACGGTCCGGCCGGGATGGCCGGCCTCCTGCAGCGCGACCCGCTCGCGCACTTGCAGCAGCTCGCGGCGCGGATCGACGACGCCCGATCGACACTCGCGGCCGAGATCGCCGCGATCACGAACGCCGAGAACCGGCTGGATCTCGACGTCGCGGAGCGGCACATCGAGGCGATGGCGGCGAACTACGGCGGCTCGTCGCCGACCGCCGCGCGTTGCCGCGATCGCCTGCACCGGCTCGGCTTCTACCTCGACCGCATCGCCCGCGCTCAGCCGAACGTCGAGCGGATCGGGTCGACGTGGGACGCAGTCGCGTTGAAGCCTCTGACGGAGTTCGTCGCGAACGCTTCGGCAGCGGGCCAGCGCCGCTCGCGCGCGGAAGGCGGCGCCGGCGTCGTCGGGCTGCGCAGCCTGCAGATCACGCTGATCAACCTGGGGGAAGAGTTCCCGGACCTGCCGAGGGTGGCGCCGGCCGCCGAATCACTGAACCTGGCGCTCGCCCACACGACGGACCACGCCTGGCAGCTGCTCGGCGACGCGGAGAAGTGCCTGCGCACGATCCCGGTGCCCGTGCGCCCGCTGCAAGTGGCGCTGAGCCGCCTCGACACGTACCGCATCCTCGAAGCACTCGTCGATCGGCCCGGCCGACCGCGCAGCACGCTGCTCGACGCACTCGAGGGTCTGCGCCTCCGGCTCGACCAGGCGCGGGCAACGCGCGACCGCCTGACCGAAGGCGCCGAGCAAGCGATGGCCCGCGGCCACTGGACGACCGGCCTGTTCGACATGGAGCGCGCTGTCGCGGACATCGACCCCGTCGACGAAACGGACCGCGCCGAAGCAGCGCGCCTCACCGCGCGCCTCGCCGAAGCCCGTCGGCGGAAGCAGGAAGTCGACACCGCCGTGCGCCGCAACGTCGAACTGGCGACCCGCTACGCGACCCTGCAGGACGACCCGTCGAGTTCGTTCGAGGACCGGCTGCAGGCCCTCGCCGACCGACGCGAGTGCCTGCGCCTGCTGGCGACCAACGCGCCCGCCGAACGTGCAGTCCTCTACGGCGGCGACCTGCGCGACCTCGCGACGCAGATCGCGATCGAAGAAGCCGAACGCGCCGAGCACCGCATCGACGGCACGATCGATCCGTTCGAGCGCCTGCGGATCGCGCGGGAAACCGTGGACCGGCTCGCCGGCTCCGAAACGGGAACGGGCACCGAGCCGTCGGGACGGGTCGTGCGACTGCTCGAACACTGGCGCACCGTCGCCGCACACTGCCAGCTCGCGGTCGACCGGGTCCACGACGCGGCGAAGTCGGAGCGCCGGCAAAGACGTCGGCTGTGGCGCGTCGGTGCGGCGGCAGCACTGGCTTCGGCCGGGGCCATCGTGCTCGCACTGTGGCCGTGGCTCACGGGCGCTCCCGCACGGGCGGGTGGTCGCGAAGACGGTGCGTCGTTCGATCGGCTGTCGGCGCGCGCAGCGTCGCTGCCGGCTCCCGTCCGCGATCGTGCCCTCGGGCTCGTCCGTTCCGCTCGTGCGGCGAGCGGCGACGGCGCCTTCGACGCGGAATCGTGGAGCGCGACGTGGGCCGCCGAGCTGCGAGCGTTCGCGCAGCGCTCGAACGATCTGCCGGACCGGAGCGCTGCGCACGAGTTCGCGGTCGCATGCTGGGATGCAGCCCTGCTCGCTGCGAAGAGCCGCGCCGACGCCGCGACGCGCGCTCGCATCGATCGCGACTCCGACCGCCTCGCCGAGGAACTCGGCGCCGGATTGCGCCCGACGCGCTGAGTCCGACCCGGTCCGAATCAGCCGGGGAACAGTCCGTGGTCGTCGCCCCGCACCGGGCCGCGCGGCAAAGCGACCCACGGTGAGGCGTCGAGCAGTTCCGCGGGCCGCACGCGAGCACCGCGCGCCGCGAGGCCGCACAGAAAAGCGAGGTGGCCGACCAATGCCCCCGGCGGGACACCGCGCTCGCGAAAGTGACGCAGCGACGTGTCGCCGTGCCGCTTCGCGAGGCGGCGGCCATCGGCGCCCACGACGAGCGGCACGTGAACGAAGCGCGGAGGAGCGAGACCGAGCGCTTCGTACAGCAGCATCTGCCTCGGCGTGCTGGGCAGCAGATCGTCCGCGCGAACCACCTCGCTTACGCACGCAGCGGCATCGTCGACCACGACCGCGAGCTGGTATGCCGGCCCACCGTCGCGCTTCTGCACGACGAAGTCCCCGGCAACGGTCCCGCGCTGCGGCCCGGCGAAGCCGTCTACGAACGGTACTTCGTCCGGATCGACGCGGAAGCGCAGCGCCGCGTCCCGCCCCGTGGCGGCCTTCGCGGCGGCGAGGTCCGCGTACTTGCCGCGACAGGTTCCCGGGTAGACGGGCTCGTCGCCCGTTTCGTGCGGCGCGGACGCCGCCTCCTCGATCTCGCGACGCGAACAGGTGCACGGATAGACGCGGCCGGCGGCCACGAGCCGCGCAACCGCGCGGGCGTAGGCGTCGAGGCGTTCGCTCTGCAGCACGGGCTCGCCGTCCCAGTCGAGACCGAGCCATCGCAGGTCCTCGATCGTCTGCGCGACCGCGGCGGGCTTCACGCGCGGGCCATCGATGTCCTCGATGCGCAGCAGTAGAGTCCCGCCCCGCGCGCGCACGGACATCCACGCCAACAGGAACGTGCGAGCATTGCCGAGGTGCAACGCCCCCGTCGGGCTCGGCGCCAATCTCCCGATCGTCGACCTCACGGATGCAACCATCATCGCAGCAGGCCCTCGTTCTACGCATCGACGCGAAGGTCTGCCACGTCGAGGTGGGCGGCGAGACGCGTCAGCTCCCGCTCGCTGGAAAGCTCTTCGAGGACCGTTCGCACGAGAAGCGCCCTCTCGCCGTCGGAGACAGGGTCCTGCTGGACGCAACCGGCCGGGCGATCGATGTGGTGCTGCCGCGCAGTTCGCAGCTCCACCGGCGCGCCGCCAGTGAAGGCGAAGAGCGGGCGCAGGTCGTCGCGGCCAACATCACGCACGTGCTCGCGGTCGCGAGCGTCGCATCGCCGCCGTTCCAGCCCGAGCTCGTCGACGGCATCCTCGCTGCCGCCGCCCGCGAACGCATCCCGGCGTCGCTGGTGCTGACGAAGGTCGATCTCGCGCCGGACGAGGCGATGCGTTGGAGCACGGCATACGCGCACGCCGGCGCGCGCGTGCTCGAGACGAGCACCGCGGAGGGTCACACCACGCCGGACACCCTTCGCGAACTCGAGGCGCTGCTCCACCAGAACCGCACCGTCCTGTGCGGCCTCTCCGGCGCCGGCAAGTCGTCGCTGCTGAACACGCTGGTCCCCGGAGTGAAGCTGCGAACGGGCTCGCTGAACCACATCCGCCAGGGCCGCCACACGACGACGCACACCGAGCTGTTGCCCCTGCCGGGCGGTGGCCACGTTCTCGACACGCCCGGCGTGCGCAACTTCCACCTCTTCTGCACCGGGTCGCAGGAACTGCAGTTCCTGTTCCCGGAGATCAGCGCGCTGCTGCCGTCGTGCGAGTACCGGAGCTGCCTCCACGCCGACGAGGCGAACTGCGCCGTTCGCACCGCGGTCGAACGCGGCGAGGTGGCCGCCACCCGATACCGCTCGTACCGCACGATGCTCGATCACGCGCTCGAGGCGGGGGACCCGACGGCGCGTTCGGGACGCGACTCCGGTCGCGGCGGCGGAAGGCGACGACCGCGGCGGCGGTGACGCGTCAGGGCACGAACGTGAGGTACTTGTACCACCAGCCGAGCAGGAGCCCGGCGAGTGCCACGAGCAGCAGCCGGCGCAGCGGCAAACGCACGAGGAGGTCCGCGAACGATCGTGCGCGCACGAGGCAGAGGAGCGCGTGGGCACCGATCAGGAGCCCCACGATCGCCACCGCGGCACCGAACGGCTGCGTCGCGAACGCGGCGAAGGGTCGACCGTGCACGACGAGGCACGCAGCGGTCGTGCACCCGCACGTCGGGCACGGGATGCCGTAGTGCAGCGGCCACCCGCACTCGGTCATGCCGAGGCGCTCGTGCGTGCCGATGCCGCGCGGATCGGGAGACACGGAGGCGAGCAAGCAGGTGACCGTGATCGCCGCGGCGGCCACGACACCCGCGGCGACGCGATCCTTCCACGGCCCCACGGGGCCCTCGGTGATCGGGATGGTGAACGGCGGGCGCGGCATCGCGGACGACGGCTGTCCGCGCGGGCGACTCAGCCGAAGTCGTAGACGTACGCCATGCGGTCCTTGCGGACGATCGCGTAGTCCAGGTTCTTCAGCAGCGTGAGTTCGGGGTGTGCGAGGTCGAGCCCGCGCACCACCGGCTTCTGCATGATGAACCACCGCCGCCCAGTCACAGGCTGCGACTCGTACGCCCCGGTCTCGATCTGGCCGGCGAGTTCGAACTGCACGATGCCGTTGTAGAACGCGCGAATGCGACTCGCCTTCTCGGGCGAATTGGCGAGGCGGCGCATCGTCTCGTCGCCGGCGACCTCGACGAGTTCGTGCGCGAGGATCACTTCGCCGATGTTCACCATCACCGACGGCGTGCGGATGACCTCGTTGTTCCGCAGCGACACGAGCGTCGCGTCCTGCACGGGCAGGAACGTGCGCCCGTAGTCCTCGAGCAGATTCGTGAGACGCTTGCTCTTGTTGGGCAGGCGCCCCTTCACGAGGAAGACGTCGGTGAGGAACAGATCCTCGACGAACACCGGCGACGCGGTGGAACCTCGAGAGTCGGGTCGTTCGTTCATCGTTGCTGGGTTCGCCGTGCGGCGCTGCCGACGAGGCTGCGGACGCGGCCCGCGAGGTAGAACGAACCGGCGACCAGCCGCGGGCCCGGTCCCCGGCGCAAGGCCGCGAGGCCGGACTCGACGTCCGCCGCCACTTCGCACGGTACGCCGCGCTCCGCCAGGAAGGCGGCGATCGCAGCGGGGTCCTCGCCGGACGTGCCCGACAGCTCGGTGACAACGAACCTATCGGCAAGAGGCAGCAGCGCACTCAAACCCTCGCGCCACCGCTTTCCCGCGGCAGACGCGAACAACACGCCGATCCGCCGGCCCCGCCATCGGCGGCGCAGTTCGTCGGCGACCGCAGCAAGCGACCGTTCGGTGTGCGCGCCGTCGAGAACGAGCGCTTCGCCGTCCGGCTCGGTGTGGACCTCGAAGCGGCACGGCAGACGCTCTCGCACGAACGGATCGACCGGCAGATCCGAGTCCGGGAACAACGACGCAAACGCCGCGATCGCGAGCGCCGCCGCATGGGTCTCGAAGCCCGTCGCGTCGGGCAGGAACACGGGCACGTCGCGGCCGTCGGGCAACCAGAGCCCCGCGCGGAACCCGTCGCGGCTCCAGCGCGGATCCCGGAACCCGAAGTCTTCGCCCAGGACGAACAATCGCGCACCGTTCGCCGCGCAGTGCGCACGGACGACGGCCAGCGCCTCGCCCTCGGTGCCGGTGAAACCAACCCCGCCGGCCCGGATCACCGGAGCCTTCTCGCCGGCGATCGCGGCCACGGTGTCGCCGAGCACGTCGGTGTGTTCGAGTTCGATCGTCGTCACGATGCCGGCCTCGACCGGCATCGCAGTCGTCGCGTCGTGCCGACCGCCGAGCCCGACCTCCCAGATCGCCAGATCGGTACGCCGCGCGGCGAACCACTCCGCCGCTGCCAGCGTCATCGCCTCGAAGAACGTCGGGGCACGCTCGCCGACTGCTGCGGTGACGATGCGACGGAGCAGGGGCTCGAGTTCCTCGATCGAGATCGATCGTCCCGCGCAGCGGATGCGCTCGAGGATCGTCTCGACGTGCGGCGACGAGTAGACGCCGGCGCGCCGCCCGGTGGCGGTCGCGAGCGCTTCCAGGAAGGAACACGTCGTGCCCTTTCCCTTGCTCCCGCCGACCTGGATCGCCGGTCGCGGCGGCGCGGGTGAGCCGGGTCGCGCGAGGTGCGCTCGCATCGTCGCGAGATCCCACAGCCGCCGGTCGGGACGAGTGCGCTCCCAGTTCACCAGGCGCGACAACAGCGGTTGGAGGTGTTCGGCAGCGGCGTCCAAGGGGTTTTCGCCGCGGGCCTTGTGCGCACTCGGCGGGGACCGCAACACTACCGGCCCCCGCACCGCCGAGGTATCGCATGAACGTTCGCTGGCTCTCCGTTGCCGTCCTGTTGTCGCTCGTCGCTCCTTCGGTAGCCCAGAGTCCGGGCGAAGGCGGCGGCAACGGCGAGCGACGTCGCAACCGCGAGCGTCCGGCCGTCGAGCTGAAGAACCTGACGTTCCGTGAAGAGAAGTTCGCGAGCGAGGCCGTCGGCAAGGAGATGCCGTACGGCGTCTACCTGCCGAAGGGCTACGACGAGGACGCGAACAAGGACAAGAAGTGGCCGCTCGTCGTGTGGCTGCACGGGATGTTCGAGGACCACATGCGCTTCCACGGGCGCGGTGGTGCACCGGTGCTGGACAAGGCGATCGGCGAGGGCGACCTGCCGCCGTGCGTCTTCGTGCTCGCGAACGGCGGCCGCACGTCCATGTACATCAACGCAGGCGACAAGAAGAACTGGCAGGACCTCGTGCAGAAGGACCTGCTGACGCACATCGAGAAGACGTACCGCGTTTCCGCGGAGCGCGGCCAGCGCGCCCTCATGGGCATCAGCATGGGCGGCATGGCGTCGCTCCGGATCGGCTTCACCCACCCGGACCTGTTCGGCACGATCGCGGTCCACAGCTCCGCGGTCTTCCCCGCCGACCCGAAGCAGTTGCCCGAGGGTCTGCAGAAGCGCGCCTCGCAGTTCGGCCTCGACGAGGTGTTCGGCAATCCGATCGACGAGAAGCTGTGGCGCGCCACGAACCCACTCGGCATCGCCGAGTCGCTCGACGCGAAGAAGATCGCCGGGCTGCACATCTACTTCGACGCGGGGACCGAGGACCGCTTCGGCTTCGGCAAGTCGAACGAGCAGCTGCACACCGTGCTCGAGAAGAAGGGCATCGAGCACACCTGGAACCTCGTCGACGGCGGCGGCCACGCATGGGGCTCAGGCTTCAAGGAAGAGTCGCTGCTCACGTCGCTGAAGTTCGTGGGCGACGCCTTCGAGCATCGCGGCGCCACGGCGGCCGGACTCGAGGGCCTCGGCGGATCGATGGGCGGCGGTTCCGATGGCAAGGCGGAGACACCGCCGAAGAAGTGACGCACCGGCCGGCCGCGAACCGAGCGGCGCAACGGGCCAGGAGAAAACCCACACGCAGCGCTGCATCCGAGCCGATGAGCGCGGCTAGGAGGCTTCGCCGCGCGCGAGCGCGGCCAAAGCATGTTCAGCCTCGAACATCGGGTCCGCGTCTTCGTGTTCCAGGTTCTCGACCGCCGCGTCGAGTACCTCCTGCTGCGGCACAAGCCGCGCGACGAGTGGCCCCTCGGTCCGGTGGTCGGGCCGGTGACACCGGGCGAGAAGCTCGAAGACGCGATCCGCCGCGAAGTGCACGCCGAGATCGGCCTGCGGCGTCCGGTTCACCTGATGGAGCTGTTGCAGCCGCAAAAGGAGCTGTTCGGTGAGCTCGGTGTCGTCGAGTGGCCGTTCGCCTGGCAGGCCGGAACTCCGACGGAACCGGTCGGCGCCTTGCGTCCGGGGCCGATGATCGGTGAGATGCAGTGGTTGCCGTTCGAAGAGGCGTTCCGTTCGCTCGAGATCCCGAGCGATCGCGAAGCCCTCGTGCGGCTGCAGCTGGGCCTGCAATAGTCCGCAGCGTTTCGCCGCCCGGCTCGTAGCTTCGCGCCGCGAACGGACCTCCCGTTCCGCCGCCCCCGCGCACCCGTTTTCACCAATGAGCGACGATTCGAAGACCAAGCCGACCGACACCCTCGCCGATGGCCGCCTGCCGAGTTCCGCGATGCGGAGCTACGCGCTGCTGACGCCCGACCTGAAGCAGCTCTACATGGGCTTCTACAAGGCGACCTACGGCAAGACGAAGCTCGACCTCAAGACGAAGGAGTTCATCGCGATCGCGGCGGCCCTGACGTCGGGGTGCAAGGGCTGTCTCGAAGGCCACCTGAAGAAGGCCAAGCGGGAGGGCGCGACGAGTGACGAGATCGCCGAGGTCATCGCGATCACGCTCGGCGTCAACGCGGCGACGATCGTCGACCGTTCCGACATCGCAAACTTCCACCTCGGCGGCCTCTACGACCGCCCGGAGAGCTGAGCGGAGCCCCGCGGCGCCGGGCCGACCACGCCGTTCTCGGCGCCAGGACCAAACCGGCGGGCCGCTCACTCCGTTCGACCCGACGCCGATGCTGCCGCCGTCCGCACGCCTGTTCCCCCGCATCCCTGCGATCTACCGCTTCGCCGTGATCGGCGCAGTGGCCGCCGCGGTCTTCTACGCGAGCGCGTTCCGCACGCCGGCACCGACACCGCGGGAAGAGATCGAACCGACCGAACCCGTCGTTGCGGTGCCCAGCCTCGACCGGCAAGTGCTCGGTTCGGCGCGCGATACGACGAGGGAACAGCGGCTGCTCCTCGAGGCGGAGCCCTTGCGCCACCTCCTGGGCGTCGCGATCGACGTCGGACCCAGCACGATCGCAGTGCTCGGTGTTCCGCCGAAACCGCTGCCCATCGACGAAGTGCGCGAGCACGTGGACGAGTGGCGCGGTCGGTGGCTCTGGTACGAAGGCACACTCGAACAGGTTCAGGGACCGCGCGACGGCCATCCGATCGCCGGGTTCTCGATCTGGGAAGCGACGGTCAAGCTCACGGACGGCAACCGCGTCATCGCGGCGCTGTCGATCCCACCGAAGGACGACCTGAAGGCGGGATCCTGGGTCAAGGTCGAGGGCTTCCTGATGAAGCTGCGCGACACGACCTACCCGCTCGAGATCGAGCGCGCGCCGTTCCTAGTCGGGCGCGAGATGCTGCGCGACTACGAAGACTGGGGACCAGTCACGAAGCTCGACCAGTCGCTGCTCGATTCGTTCGACGACACGAGTCTGTGGCCCGGCACGAAGGCATGGCACACGGTCGAGGAGGACCAGACCGAACCCCTGTGGCATCTGGCGGCCTTCGTCCGCGATACCGCGAACCAGCGCACGCTGGCCGACTGGAGGAAGATCGCGTCGCTGAACGCGCAGACCGAGGTGTATCGCAAGCTTCTCGACGGCGAGATCACGCGCGGCAGTCCGCTCCGCGTCTTCGGCACGCTGGTCCGCCGCCGGGTCATCGCAGCACCACCCAACCCCGCAGGGATCGAGTACTGGACGACCGTCTGGGTGCAGGTGCGAGAGTTCGGCGGTCGCGTGATCCCGATCTGGGTGCCGAAGCGCGTCGACAACGTCGCCCTCCGCTCCAACCTCGAGGTACGCGGATTCCTCTATCGCTGGTTCAACTACGAAGCACCGAAGGACCGCCTGCGCGCGCCCCTCTTCGTCGCCGCGGACCTGGACGTCTACAAGCTCGAGACCGATCGCACGATGCACACCCTCGCCATCGTGTTGCTCACCCTGCTGGCAGCGATCATCGTCCTGTTCTGGATGGCACAGCGGCGAGCAGCGAAGGAGTCGCTGGCCCACTCCCGCGACATGGACGCGCGACGGCGGCGACGGCGCGAACGCGCCGCAACGAGCACGGCAGCCGCTGCCCAGAACCCGCCAGCGTAGGGCTCACGCCTTGCGGGCGGTCGCGGCCCCGATCGCGGCGAACCCGCCTCCCAGGAGCACGGTGAAGGGCACCCAGAAGCACGCCTGGAGGATCGCGAGCCAGCGGATCCGTTCGTCCGCCCCCATCGCGGGCATCCCGGCGGGCAGCTGGCCGTAGTGCGTCTGCCAGCCGTTCTGCACGTCGAGGTATTGCACGGCCACGACCGGCGCGCGGGCGAGCAAGGCGTAGAGGAGCATCACCAGGAAGGCCCGTGGCCAGGCGAACAGACCGAGCAGGAGGAGCAGCGGCCCCGCGTAGACGAGGTACCCCATGCGTTCGTGCAGCGCGGCGCCGTCCTTCGTGTGCAACACGAACAGAGCCGCAGCGATCAGAGCGCACCAGGCGAACATCGGAACGAAGAACCCGGACACGAACGGCGGACGCGGGCCACCCGCCGCAAGGCGGTGGCCGAAGAGGACCCCGAACACGGGCACCAGCCATGTGATGCCGAACAGGCCACCGGGGATCTCGGCCGAGGAGGAGAACCAGATCGGCGGCCAACCACTCCGTTCGCCGACGACGCGTACGATCGTCACGAGGAGTGTCAGGGCCGACGAGACGAACACGAGACTCTTCGCCGACGGTTGCCGGACGTCGCTCATCGACGCGATGGTGCACCGGGAGCCGCGACGCGTAAAGGCTTCCTCGATCTGCGTTTGGAGGGCGATGCCGATCGCGCCTTGGGTGTGTTCGGGCCCGGCCCGAACGTGGGTGGCCACCGCAAAGTGAACCGGGGAAAGATCTCCCCGCCGGAACATCCGGCCGAGCGCGTTCGTCATGCCGCATCGGAGGAGTCAGTTCTCATGGCATCACGTTTCGAACTCGTCGCCGACGGCAACGGCAAGATCCACTTCGTACTTCGCGGTCCGGATGGCACGGCTCTGCTCGAGAGCCGCGCGTGCGAGAGCAAGATCATGGCGCAGAACGCGGTGTTGCACGCCCGCAGCGCCCTCAAGGTCGAAGCGAGCCTCGCGGAGCAGTCGACCAGCGATGGCAAACACGCACTCGTGCTGACGGACAAGGACGGATCGACACTGGCCCGTTCGGCCATCCATGCGACGCCGGCCGCACTCGGCGCGATCCGCGCGTCGATTCTCACGATCGCGGCTGCCGCGCCGATCGTCGACCTCACGAAGCGAAACGCGGCCTCGGTATCACGGTGAGCGCAGCGAAGGGCGCAGGCGGGCGACGAGCGCCCGCACGCGCCCGAGGCCGTCGGCCATGCGCACCCCGTGCCAGCAGACGTCGCGCCCGTCACACAACTCGACCTGCGCGGCGCCGAACGTGCGGGCGGCGAGCAGTTCCTCTCGCTGTGCCGCGTCGAACTCCCAGGGCTCACTCGGCAACAGCACCACGTCCACACCGCCTGCGATCACATCGCCTGGCGTGACCTCTGGGTAACGACTCGAAGACGTTGCGCAGACATTCGTCGCACCGACGCTGTGCAGCACGTCGTGCACGAAGGTGTCGGCGCCGATGCTCATCCAGGGCTTCCGCCAGATCGCGTAGAAGACGCGCAACGGCGCCGCATCGATCGCGTCGACGGCCGCCGCCGTCAACTCTGCCTCGATCCGAAGCAAGAACGGCACGGCAGACGGCAGGACACCGAGACGCTCCGCGAGCATGCGCAACGCAGCCGCGGCCTCGACCACGGTGCGCGGAGTCTGCACCAGGACCGGAAAGCGCTCGCTCAACCACGTGATGTCCTCGAGCCGGTTCTCCTCCGCGTTCGCCAGCACGAGGTCGGGCCGAAGTGCGGCGATTGCCTCCCGGCCAGGGTTCTTCGTGCCTCCGACGCGAACGGCTCGCTCGACGTCCAGCGGCGGTTCGGTGCAGTAGCGCGTGCATCCGACGAGGGCATCACCCGCTCCCAGTACGCACACCGATTCCGTGGTGCTCGGAACGAGGCTCACGACGCGGTGCGGAACGCTCACCTCGGCCATGCGACTTCAGAGGCGCCGTCGCAGGAACGCCGGCACGAAGCGCCAGACGCCGAGGCCGAAGCCCCGCTGCAGGGCGGGCAGCGCGTGGCCATGGCGGTGCGCATTCTCCGTGGCGACGTCACGATGTTCCGCCCCGAGCGGGCACGCGCTCCGCACGCGACACTCGGACTCGCAATTGCCGGCGTGCCGGTGAGTGGCGCAACGAGCCAGATCGCGCGGATCCGTTCCGTCGTGAACGGCGGCCGGGCAAGCGTCGAGACAGGGTTTCGAACAACCGCAGCAAGGATGGAATCGTTCGCTGATCGACGCGTCGTCGATGTCGCCGAACGGATGGCCGTCGACCAGGAGCGCCGCCCGCACACGCAGCCACGGACCGTACACCGGGTGCAGCAGGAGGCCGGACACCGGAGAGACGCTGCCGAATCCAGCAGCTTCACCGAGACGAGCGAAGCGAATCGGCCCGGGCGGCGCCGCTGGCACGCAAGAACATGCCACGCCGGCCGCGGCCAACTGCCTTTCGATGTTGCGCACCGCCTCCCTCGCAAAGCGGCAAGGATCGGGGTTCGTCGGGTCGTGCGCCGCCGCGTAGTGCTGCCAGAACGCCCGGCCAGCGGTCCCGAGAACGACGATCGTGCCGCACCGCGGCGCGAGTCGCGTCGCACGGAACTCCTTCTCCTGGCTGCCATCGAATCGCCCGGCGTCGACGAGACCGACCAGGTTGATCCCGGCCGACTCGGCGTGACGGCGCACTTCGGCCAGGAGGGGCGAATGCATGGGAGGAGAAGGCAAGGGCGCTGGGCGGCGCGACCAACGGGGGTTTTCGTCGCTGCGCCGGGCGGGGACAAGCCCCGCGAAGCCGAAGCACGCTCTCGACACTGCGGCGAGCGCCGCTACCCTCGCGACGTCCCTCGCGGGGAAGCCGGTGTGAACCCGGCGCTGTCCCGCAGCTGTTACCGGGAACGAACGCCCGATGCCACTGGGTCCGCCGTGTCGGCGGCCTGGGAAGGCGGGCCAGTAGGTCGATCCGGGAGCCAGAACACCCGACGCGGGACCGGCCTTCGGGCCGCACATCGACCGTTCCGGCGCGCAAGACGCCGAGGTGGCTCATGACTGCGTGTTCGCGGGGCGCTCGCGCCCTGGTCCCGTTCTTCGTTTCCTTCGTTGTCGCGTTCGGCGGCGAGCCTGCTCGCGCCCAACAGCTGCCGGAAGGGTTCCGGCACGGCGCGTCGCCACTGCCTCTCACGGCGGCGACCGTCTTCGTCCGCTCCAACGGCGATGTCGTCACCTTCGACGGCCGCCGCCTCGTCCTCACGACGACCGGCCAGCCACCGCGCATCCTCCTCGTCGTCCCGACCACGAGCTTCGGCTCCTTCGTGGTCGAGCCCTCGCCGGGAACCCTCGTGTTCGGCGAGAACAGCAACGGCGGCATCTGGGTCGTGCCGATCGCCGGGCCGCGACCGCGGTCACCGGAGTTCCGTCTCGCCCTGAACTACGACGCCGCAGTGCTGGACGCGACGCACGTCGTCGTGTCGGCGAAGACCACGGGCTGGACCGCTCCCGACAACTACGTGTTCGTCCTCGACCTGACTACGGGGGCCCAGTGGCTCGTCGCGACGCTGCCAGGACCGTCGGGCCCGGTCGCCATCGACGACGGGGGTGATCTCTACTACGCGACGGCCAGTGCACCGTTCTCGACGCCGCCGATCCCATCGACGGTGTTGCGATTCCCCCACGCGGCGATCACGAACGCGATCCTGCTTCAGACGCCGCTGACCACTGCCGACGCGCAGGTCGTCGCGACGGGCATCGACGCCGCCGCGGATCTCGCGTTCGACGACCGCGGCAACCTGCTCTTCTCCGACTGGTTCCAGAACACGATCGGCGTCGTGCGCGGCGCCACGGGCCCGACGCCGAGCCTCGGTGCGCCGCTGGTCTCGTACGGATTCGGCCCGGGTGCGGCGTCGCTGCACTTCGTGAAGGGCACCGGCAGCGCGGTGTTCGAACCGTTCCAGCCGAGCGGCTCCGTGTTGTTCGTGCACGAGACCGACTACTTCTCGGCGAGCCAGCTCGCGACCGTTGGCCCGGCGCGACCGACTCTCGCGTCGACCACTCCCTCGCCGGTGCCCGCGGGCGCGTTCGCCTTCACCATCGACGGCGGTCCGGCGCTCGGGCTCGGTGTGCTTGCCGTCGCAGCGGCGGTGAGCCCGGGCGAAGCTGCGGTCGACCTCGGATTCCCCCAGCCACTGCACTGGAGCCTCGCCCTCGGCACCGCGTCGCTGCTCCTGCCGGTTGCGTTCGACGCCGCGGGCCACGCACTCGTCGCTGCGAACAACCCGGGCTTCCAGCCCGCGATCGCCACGACGGCACAGGCCGCATTCCTGTCGTCGACGAACACGCTCGGCTCGACGAACCCCGCGGTGACGACGCTCGGTCCGTGACGCGACGGACCGCGGCGTTGCCGATGCATCGCCGGGATGCGAAGTCGTTACAGCGCACCGCTGTCAGGTGACTCCGCCGGGTGCCGTAATAGCCGCCCTTCCAACGGCGGCGTCGCGAACACCCGCAGTCCATGCAACGACAGAACATCGTCCTCCTCGTCGGGAGCCTTCTCCTGGCGGTCGCCGCCGCGATCGTGATCCCGCAGGCCTTCCAGTCCGACGACCCTTCGCCGATGCGCTGGACGGAGGCGGACGAAGAAGTGATCGCCGACGAGGCGGACGCGAGCGTCGCGACCACGGCGATGACCGACGCGACGGAGCGCACGGCCGGCGAAGCGGTGCAGGCTCTCGCGCCCGACGAGGCCAGGGTCGCAGTGCTGCTGCGCGGGCGCGTCGTCGACCGCTTCCAGCGCCCCGTGCCGGCGGCGCAGGTGTGGCTCGACTTCGGTCGTGCCGGTGCCCGCGGCGGGCCGATGGCTCGCCAGCGCCGGGTGCCCGATCCGGTGCAGACCGACGAGCAGGGGCGCTTCGCGTTCGCGGGGCAGACGTTCCGCAACCTGCAGGTCGCGCTGCAGGTGTCGCACAAGACGCACGCGCCCGGCGTCTTCGACAAGTTCGTCGGGGAAGTGCGCTCGAACGACGGCGCGAGCGAGATCGACCTCGGCGACCTCGTGCTGACGCAGGGCGCCGAGCTGGTCGGACGCGTCACCGACCTCGAGGGCAACGGCATCCCGGAAGCAGAGCTCGAACTCCAGGCGGAGAACGGCAACCCGATGCGCATGGTCCGCGACCGGGCGAACTTCTTCGCGCCCTTCAGGACCGACCAGAACGGTTACTTCCGCCGACCGAATCTCACCGCCGGCGACTGGAGCGTGACCGCGACGGCGAAGCAGCACACCGAAGGCCGTTCGGCGGTCTTCGCAGCGGAGAACGAGCAGACGGTCGACATCGAGGACATCCGCCTCGGCCCCGGCTACGAGGTCACGGGCTTCGTCCGCGACGTGCAGGGTGCACCGATCGCCAAGGCCGAGGTGCGCCTGCGCAGCGAAGGGCGCGACCGTGAGCGGCGCGGCGGACCAGGCGGCCAGGGCGGGCCTGGCCCTGGTCGCGACCATCGCGCGACCACCGACGACGCGGGCCGCTTCTTCCTCGAGCACTTGCCTGCAACGCCGATGACGCTCGATGCGTCCGCGTCCGGGTACCTCGACACGCGCGTCGAGTCCGTCGATCCGACGCTCGGCCAACCGCTCCAGATCACGATGCCGGACGGCCTGCGCCTCACCGGCGTCGCGATCGACACGGACGGGTCCCCGGTGGCGACGTTCGCGGTGCGCGCGATCCGCCGACGCGCCCTCGGCGCGCCAGCCCCCGCGGACTGGCAGGAGATGTCCGCGCGTTTGCGCGACGTGCCGCCCGAGGAAGCCATGCGGCAGGTTCGCGCGCAGTTCGAAGACCGTCGCCGCGGCGAAGGCGGCCCCGGCCAGCGACCGGGGCAAGCGGTGCGCGATCTCGGCAGGCCCGAGTCCCACCCGCGCGGCGAGTTCACGATCACCGGCCTGCAGGAAGGCTTCTACGAAGTGTTCCTGCAGTCGCCCGACCACGCTCGCTTCCGTTCCGCGGAGATCGAGCTCCGCCTCGGCGCGGCGCCACCCCACTTGGTTGCGAAGCTCGACGGCGGTGTCTACGTGACCGGCGTCGTCCAGGACACGAGCGGAGCCCCGATCCGAAACGCGCGCGTGACCCTGCGTGCCGCGAGCCTCGAGGAGCCCTCCTCCGACGGCGGAAGGCGCGGTCGCGGACGCGGCCCGGAGATGATGCTGCAGCAGTTCGCTGCGGGCATGCAGTCGCTCGAAGCGACGACCGACCGCGAGGGCGAGTTCGTGGTGAAGCACGTGACACGCGGCACCTACAAGCTGCAGGCCGACGCGAACGGATTCGCGAACGCGTCGAGTGAAGTGTTCGACCTGCAGGCCGATCGATCCGGCTTCGTACTCCAGCTCGGTCCGCTCGGCAGCATCACCGGCATCGTGCGCGGTCTGAAGGAAGGCGAGTTCGCGGAGGCTCGTGTCGGCGCAGTGCCGATCGGCGCCGGCGGAGGACCCGGCATGTTCGGGCGGGGCGGCGGTCCGGGCGGCATGTTCCGCAACGCGGCGGTTGCAGCGGACGGCTCGTACACGATCGAAGACCTCGTTCCTGGCGACTACGTCGTACGCAGCTGGATCGGATCGGCCCAGGAACTGATGCGCGAACTCGGCCCGAGCTTCATGGACGGTTCGCTGGCCGCCGACGTGACGGTGAAGGCAGGCGGCGCGAGCAAATTCGACCTGACCGTGACTCGCCCGCGGGTCGGGATCGTCGCCGGTTCGGTGTTCCACAACGGCACTCCGGCGGCCGGCTTCCACGTCGAGCTGTCGCGCGCCGGCGACGACGCGGCACCGTCTGCTCCGGGCGACCGCGGCGGGCGCGGGATGTTCGCCAACTTCGGCCGCACGTTCCAAGGCGTCGTCGCGACCACGGGTCAGTTCCGCATCGCGAACGTGCCGGAAGGCCGCTACCGCCTCCGTGTGTCGTCGTCGCGGCGCGGCGGCGCGATCCACGAAGAGACCCTGGACGTCGCCGCCGACGTCACGGTCGATCGCACCCTCTCCGTGCACACGTCGACCGTGCAGGGCGTCGTGACCGTGATGGACGGCACGGATCCGGCGCAGCTCGCGGGCCGAGTTTCGTTGCTGCCCAACACGAGCGCGATGCCCCAGGACGGCAACGGACGGCAGCGCAACGCCGCGGCGTTCGACGCCCGCCTGCAAGGCGGAGCGTTCAAGCTCGACTCGGTACCGCCGGGCAACCACCTGCTCGTCGTCACGATTCGCGGTCGCGAGCGCACGTCGCACCCCGTGACCGTTGGCACCGACGGGACGACGAGGATCGAAGTACCCGCGGGCAAGGCGACGAACGAAGTCCCGGGTGCCGCGCGACCGACCCAGACGCCCCGCCAAGGCAACGTGCCGACGAATCGCTAGACTCTCGCGGCCGGCACCACCCAGGAGTCCTTCGCATCCGCTTCCTCGCAACGTCGCTAGCCGCCCTGCTCCTCGCGGTCGGCATCGTGATCGCGTCGACCTCGCTCCTGCTGGCGTTGCGACGCGGCCCAGGTCGCACGACGACGGCATCGGATCCCGTCCCGTTCGCGATACCGACGCCTCCGACCCGTCTCGCCGGGGATCCGGCGTTCGCCCGCTCTGCAGCTCCGGCGACCGGCACCCGCGAGATCCCGGTCGCGACCCGGTTGCGCATCGTGATGAAGGGCATCGCGCCTTCGTTGCGCACCGCCGACAGCGGCGTCGCATGCTTCGATGCGACGAGCGGCGCCGGATTCGTCTGGACACCGGTGTCGGAAGCGGCCGAGCGCGACGGGTCGCTCGAACTCGACGTGACGGTGCACGGATCGAACGCACAGAACGTCACCGTCGCGTCGAAGCGTGAATTCGCGCGGCACGGCTACCTCGCGCTCGCGCGATGGGACCCGCGAAGCAGCAGCGCCGGCTCGACCGAGGTCGTGCTCGACGCAACGGCACAGAACGTCTCGTTCGCTCTGCCGCCGTCGGCCCAGCGCGCAGGTCCTTTGCGCATCCTCCGCCTCGACGACCCACAGTGGCTGCCGATGGAGCTCGCCTCGACCGGTCTCTACCTGACGCGGGGTGCGACGACGACGATGCTGCTCGGATCCGGCGTCTACGAACTGGGCTGCCCGATCGATCCGGAGCGCCGCCAGCGCTTCGAAGTCCCTGCCGACGGCGCCGTTGTGCTCACGCCCGCTCTGTCGCTGGTGCCAGCCGACCGTCCTTGACCCGCCAGACCGAGGGCGACACCGGGTGCGCCGCGCGTTCTGCGATCTCGGCGGTGGTCGCCATGAGGCTCTCGAGGCTCGTGCCGTTCTCGGGCCCCACCCACAACGTGTCGCGATCGGGGATCGCGACGAGCAGACCTTCGGCCTCTTCGAGCAACAGGACGCGCGCAGCGTCGAACCCGTCGCCTGAACGCACGACGACCGGCTCACGATCGTTCGCGGTGATCGTGCCGCCGCTCCGCGCCAGGTTCTGCACCGCCAGGTTGTGCAAGTCGTCTTCGTTCTTGCGCCAGCGGCGCAGGTGCTCGCGACAGACGAACACCATGCACTGCGGATCGTCGACGACGTAGACCGTCACCAGTTCGTCGTTCAACGCGCGCTGGACCAGCGCCGAGTCGCCGAACGCACCCTGCTGCTCGGCCCATGCCCGGCTGCGCACCTGCGGCATGAGCAGCGGCGCCGCTGCCGCGAAGTCGAGGTCTTCCACTCGATCGAGTCCCGCCTCCTTCACGTCGGTGACGAGACGCGCGACCATCCGATCGAATGCGTCCGGGAACGATTCGGCGCGCCGCCAGGCTTCGTGAAGCCCGACCGGCGTCTCCTGCCCGTTCACCCGGAGCAGGCACGCGAAGCGTTCGGGCAGCATGCCGAGGAACTGCACCTCGGGGTGGTTCGCCGCGAGCACGGTTTCGAACCGCAGCAGGAACGCCGCGAGTTCGGGCGAGCCCGCGAACTGCAGCCGGTGGAGGCGGTGGTGCAGCATCGCCAGCCCGACGGCGACCGCACCCCAACCGAGCCCGATCCACAGCCACATGCCGCCGCCTATCGGCCGCCGCGACGGGCCCGCCTTAGCCACGGCGCGACGTTCTGCTGCCCCGCGCAGGTCGCTGGCCTCGCGGCGCGGGATTCGGGATGATCCCCCGATGACCGGGACCCGCGCGATCTACCTCGACAACGCCGCCACGACGGCGCCCTTGCCGGAGGTCGTGGCTGCGATGGCCGACGCACAAGCGAGGCTGTTCGGCAATCCGAGCAGTGCGCACGGTTTCGGCCCCCCCGCACACCGCGCCCTCGACGACGCGCGCGAGTTCCTGCGCGGCACGCTCGGAGCCGCGCGCATCGTGCTCACGTCGGGCGGCAGCGAAGCGGACCTGCTGGGCGTCGTCGGTGCCGCGATGGCGCGGCCGCCGGGCCGCGTCCTGATGGCGGCGAGCGACCACCCCGCGCTCCTGCAGACGGCGAACCTGCTCGCGCGCTGCCGGCACCACATGACCGCGCTGCCGGTGGCGCGCCACGGCGATCTCGCGCCCGAGACCCTGTTCGACGCGATGGGCCAGGACGTGCGCGTCGTCGCCCTGATGTACGGTCACAACGAACTCGGCACGCTGAGCCGCCTCGACGACCTCGTCGAGATCGTCCGCCGCACGGCGCCGAGCGCCCACGTGCACGTCGACCTCGTGCAGACGTACGGAAAGCTGCCGTTCGAGATGGACGAGCACGACGTCGACTCCGTCGCGGTCTCGGGGCACAAGTTCCACGGCCCTCGCGGTGCGGGGTTCCTCGCGCTGTCGAGCACGGCCGAAGTCGCCGCGATCCAACCGGCGGGCGGCCAGGAAGGCGGGCTGCGCGGCGGCACCGAGAACCTGCCCGGCGCGATCGGGCTCGCCGTCGCCGCGGAGGCGGCGCTCACCCACCAGGTCACCGCGGCGGCGCACACGCGGCGGCTCGTCGACCGCGCCTTCGGCGTCGTGCTGCAAGCCATGCCCGACGCCGAGTGCCTCACGCACCCGGAACGGCGGCTCCCGCACATCCTTTCCCTTCGCCTGCCCGGCGTCGTCGGCCAGACGCTGCTCGAACGCTGCGACGCGCGCGGCGTCGCGTTCTCGACCGGGTCCGCGTGCCACGGCGTCGCGAAGGCAGCGGGCGACGAGAAGGCGCCTGCGGACAACCACGTACTCGCGGCGATCGGCCTCGACCGCCGCTCCGCGCGCGAGGTCGTGCGCCTCTCGTTCTGCCGGTTCACGACCGAAGAGGACGCCGACGTCGCCGCCGACGTGCTCGTGGAAGAAGCGCTGCGTCTGCGCACGTCGGCCCCGGCCGCTTTCGGCGAACCTCGCACGGGTCACGCCGACGGAGCCAGGAAGTGACCGACACGACCCTCTCCCCCGCCATGGCACAGTACATGGCGCAGAAGCAGCGTCACCCCGACGCGATGCTGTTCTTCCGGATGGGCGACTTCTACGAGCTGTTCTTCGACGACGCGAAGCTCGCGGCGAAGGCGCTCGGCATCACGCTCACGAGCCGCAGCAAGGGCGAAGGTGCGATCCCGATGGCCGGTGTGCCCGTGCGCGCCGTCGACGGCTACCTGAAGAAGCTCGTGCAGATGGGCCACCGCGTGGCGATCTGCGAGCAGATGCAGGACCCGAAGCTCGCGAAGGGAGTCGTCGAGCGCGACGTCGTGCGCGTCGTCACGCCCGGGACTCTCACCGAGGACAACCTGCTCGACGACAAGCGTGCGAACCACCTCGCGGCCCTCGCCTTCGGCAAGGACCGAGTCGGCATCGCGTGGGTCGAGCTCTCGACCGGCGCGTTCCGCGTGCACGAGTGCCCGATCGAACGGATCGGCGACGAACTCGCACGCATCGAGCCCGCGGAGCTGCTCCTGCCCGAGGAACGGCGCGGCGAAGAACGCCCGTGGCTGCCGAACACCGGCCTCCCGATCACGTTCCGAGCGCCGTACGACTTCGGCGCAGACGGTGGTGCGCGCACGCTGCAGCAGTTCTTCCGCACGGGAACCCTCGCCGGCTTCGGCATCCAGGACATGCCGCTCGCGGTCGGCGCCGCCGGCGCACTCACGACGTACCTGCAGGAGACACAACGCTGCGCGCTGCCGCACCTGCGCTCGATCGAGGTGTGGCACGACGGCTCGCACATGCGCCTCGACCGCGCGACGCGGCAGAGCCTCGAGCTCGTTTCGACGATGCGCGGTGACGAAGGGACCCCGCTGCTGTCGATCCTCGACCGCACTTCGACCCCGATGGGCGCGCGCCTCCTGCGCAGTTGGTTGCTCTCGCCGCTCTGCGACGTCGACGCAATCGGCACCCGCCAGGACGCGGTCGCCGAGCTGCACGCGAACGCCGACCTGCTCGCGCAGGTCACCGAGCATCTGTCCCACGTGCTCGACCTCGAGCGCCTCGGCGCACGCGCGGCCTTCGGCCGGGCCAACGCGCGCGATCTCACGGGCCTCCGCCAGAGCCTCGAGCGCCTGCCGCCGCTGCGCGCACGACTGCGCGCGTGCGACGCACCCGAGCTGCGCCGCCTCGCCGAGGACCTCGATCCGCTGCCCGAACTCGCGAACGCGATCGCTGCGACCATCGTCGACGAGCCGCCGCTGGCCTTGCGCGAGGGCGGCCTGATCCGCGCCGGCTTCCACGCCGAACTCGACGAGCTGCGCCTGCTCGCGCGCGACAGCACCGAGTGGATGGCGCGCTACCAGCAGGACCTCGTCGAGAGGACCGGCATCCCGAGCCTGAAGGTCGGGTTCAACAGGGTCTTCGGCTACTACATCGAGGTCACGCACACCCACCGTGAGACTCCGCTGCCCCCGGAGTTCCAGCGCAAACAGACGACGAAGAACGCGGAGCGTTACGTCACCGAGGACCTGCGCACCTTCGAGACGAAGATCCTGAAGGCCGAGGAGAACGGCAAGGCGCTCGAGTACGAACTGTTCGCCGCGCTGCGCGAACGCGTCGCGGCGCACGTCGCACACCTGCAGGCCACCGCGAACGCCGTCGCGGCGATCGACGCGACCGCTTCGCTCGCCACGGTCGCTCGCGAACGCAACTACTGCCGCCCTCGCGTCGACGACTCGCTCACGCTGCACATCGACGACGGGCGCCATCCGGTGATCGAAGTCACACACGCGGCGGGCACCTTCGTCGCCAACGACACGGACCTCGCGCCGCCCGAGCGGCGGCTCGTTCTGCTGACCGGCCCCAACATGGCGGGCAAGTCGACCTGGATCCGTCAGAACGCGCTGATCGCGATCATGGCGCAGATCGGCAGCTTCGTGCCGTGCAAGGGCGCGCACATCGGCCTCGTGGACCGCGTGTTCACGCGCGTCGGCGGCGCCGACGACATCAGCCGCGGCGCATCGACCTTCATGGTCGAGATGACGGAGACCGCGAACATCCTGAACAACGCGACACCGCGCAGCCTCGTCATCCTCGACGAGGTCGGCCGCGGCACGAGCACGTACGACGGGCTGTCGCTCGCCTGGGCGATCGCCGAGGACCTGCACGAACGGATCCGCTGCCGCGCGCTGTTCGCCACGCACTACCACCAGCTGATGGACCTCGCGCGCCCGGGCAGCGGCATCGTGAACTGCCGCGTCGCCGTGCGCGAATGGGGCGACGAGATCGTGTTCCTGCACCGCATCGAGGCCGGCGGCACCGACCGCAGCTACGGCCTGCACGTCGCGCGCCTCGCCGGCGTGCCGAAGAGCGTGCTCGATCGCGCCGACGCGGTGCTGCAGAAGCTCGAAGCGGAGGGCGACACGGTGCGCGACTCCCTCGTCGCGGCCCGCGACCGCGCGCGTCCCGGCCCGCGTCAGAAGGAACTGTTCGCGCCGCCGCCCGATCCGGTTCTCGAGGAGCTGAAGAAGCTCGACCTCGACGACCTCTCTCCGCGACAGGCGGTCGACCTGCTGCGACGCTGGCAGGAGCGCTCGGCCCGAAGTTCGTGACGCCGCGGCGCGCGGCTCGCGGCACGGGCGTGCGGTTCGTCCCGGGTCGCTGCGGCGGCGGCTCTCTCCTGCCTACAGGGTCGTCATGAAAACGAATGCACCCGCGCAGTCTCCCTCGTCACGCAAGGGCCTCCAGTTGCCGACGATCTTCGCGTTCTGGCTGTGCGTGTCGCTGTGCTTCTACACCGTCGGCGGTGTGGAGATCACGCAGGACGGTCGACGCGTACCCGTCCTCTCGTGGGCGTGGCTGAAGCATGCGTTGGAGTTCGCCACGCCCTTCTCGATCGGAACGGCCATACTCTGGCGCGCGGCCCCGCGGTTCACCGGACGACCGCCGCTGATCTTCTGGCGCGCCTGCGCCGCCCTCGTCGGCTCCCTGTCGCTCCTCCACGCATGCGCCGACGGTGTGGTGTCACGACCGGGCCTGGAGTGGCGATACGTGCCCGCCGTGGCGCTGACCTACGTGTTCTACTACGGCGGCATCCTCGGCTTCGTCCTCACACTGCACCAGCGTCGCGAGGCCGAGGCGCGGCGGCGCGAGCTCCTCGCTGCCCAGCTGCGTGCGTTGCGCGCGCAGCTGCAACCGCACTTCCTGTTCAACACGCTGCAGGCGATCGGCACGACGGCGCGCCACGACGGGTCGACCGCCTCCCGCATGACCGCGCTGCTCGGGGACCTGCTGCGAAACACGCTGCGCGAACGGACCGGGGACCTCGTCACGCTGGCCGAGGAGCAAGAGCAGCTGCAGCCCTACATCCAGCTGCAGCAACTTCGCTTCGGGGAACGGTTGCGGATCGAGGTCGACCTGCCGGCGGCTCTGCTCGGCGCGAAGGTGCCCGATCTCCTGCTGCAGCCCCTGGTCGAGAACGCGCTCGAACACGGCATCTCCCGCCGCCCGGGCGGCGGCACGATCCTGCTGCGCGCGCGGCGGGACACGGACTCCCTGGTCGTCGAGATCGTCGACGACGGAGAAGGCCCGGGAGACGGGTACCCGCACGGCACCGGGCTCGGTGCGACGACGGCGCGCCTCGACGCCCTCTTCGGAGCACGCGCATCCCTTCGCCTGACTCGCAACGAACGCGGCGGCACGACGGCGACGCTCGTGGTCCCCTTCACCGAGGTCGCGAATGCAGCGTGATCTGCGTGTGCTGCTGGTCGACGACGAGCCGCTGCCGCGGCTCGGCATGCGCCAGGGCCTCGCGGGCGTGCCCGGGATCGAGATCGTCGGCGAAGCGTCGGACGGGATCGGAGCGGTCGAGGCGATCGAGACTCTGCGGCCCGATCTCGTGCTCCTCGACGTGCAGATGCCCGGCCTGGACGGCTTCGGCGTACTCGCGGCAGTCGCTACCGAGATCCGACCCGCGGTGGTGTTCGTGACGGCCTTCGAACAGTTCGCCCTCCGCGCCTTCGAGGCGCATGCGGTCGACTACCTGCTGAAACCGTTCGACGACGAACGCCTCCGCTCCGCCGTCGAACGAGCCGGCACGTGGCTGACCGCCCGCAACACGGCCCGTCCGGCGCTCGATGCCCTGCTCGGCGACGTCGATCGGCGACGCGGGCGCGACCGATTCATGGTTCGCCATGCGGGCAGGCTCCGGCTCGTCTCGGTCGAGGAGATCACCTGGGTCGAGGCACGCGGCAACTACGTGCACCTGCACACGGCCGACGGGCCGTTCCTCCTGCGCGAGACCCTGACGGCGATGGTCGCGGTGCTGCCGGCGGATCGTTTCGTGCGCGTACATCGATCTGCGATCGTCGCCCTCGCGGCAGTCGACGACGTCCGGCGCGTGCCGTCAGGCGATCACGAACTGCGGTTGCGCGACGGCTCGCTCGTCCCAATGAGCCGCACGCACAAGGCTGGGTTCCTCGCGCGGTGGCCGCTCGGCGACCGGTGACGTTCTGCGCTGCGGGATCCGGGCCGCCGCGGCCGATAGGCTGCCCGAGCGATGAGCGATCCCGTCACGATCCGACCGTTCCGCCCCGGCGACGAGGCCGGACTGCTCGCCGGACACAACGCGACGTTCCCGCCGCGCACGCTCGCGCACTGGCAGTGGAAGTTCCGCGACAACCCGACCGGCGTCGTGCACACGATGGTCGCCGACCACGAAGAGCACGGCATCGTCGGAGCCTACGTGACGATCCCCGCGCGCTTCCTGATCGAAGGCACGCCGCGCATCGCCGGCCAGTGCGTCGACCTCTACGTCCTGCCGGACTGGCGGCGGCACGGGCCGCGCCCCGGGCTCTTCGTCAACCTGGCGCTCGCCCACTACGAACTCTGGGGCGGCCGCGGTGCGGAACAGAACTCGTTCCACTACGGCTGGCCGATCGCGACGTGGCGCATCGGGCAGAAGTACCTCCGCTACGAAATCGTGCGCGACTGGGACTTTCTCTTCCGCGAGATGGCGCCCGGCAACCTGCCGGTGCGGGCGGTCCCGGGCGATCTCGTCGTTCGCGGCGTGCGCAGGTTCGACGCGGACGCCGATCGCCTGTGGGCCGAGTTCGCGCCATCGACGCAGCTCGCGACGATCCGCGACGCGCGCTACCTCAACTGGCGGTACGCCGACGCACACGACGCGACGTACGAACTGTTCGAGTGCCGCGAACGCGCGACGAACCGCCTGCGCGGCCTGATGGTCGTGCGCTTCTCCGACTTCCTGTTCCCGAAGACGTGCTTCGTCGTGGACTGGCTCGCCCCTGCCGACGACCTCGACACCACGACGGCCCTCGTCGCCGCGGCCGAGCAGCGCGCCGGCGCACTCGGCGCAAACGCGCTGGCGACGCTCTTCCAGCACCGCGATCCGCGCTTCCTGCGGTTCCAGCGCATGGGCTTCCTCGTGTACGGGTCGGAGTACTTCCAGGTCGTGATCCCGTTCGACCGCCAGGAGACGCACTTCTACCGGGAGAACTGGTACCACACGCTCGGCGACAGCGACCTCGTGTAGCGCGGCGATTGCGGCGGTGCCGCGCGCCCCGACAATGCCGCCCATGCCGCGTGCGCCCACCACCGTCGTGACGCTCCTGATGGGCCTGCTGTGCGCCACGGCACCGGCGCAGTCGAAACAGGGGAAGAAGGGAAAGACCGCGCCGCCCGAGATCCAGCGTCAGGCGTTCGGGTCGTCGTACTACCTGCTCGAGGTACCGCCCGGCGATCCCAAGAAGCCGCGCGGACTGATCGTGATGCTGCACGGATCCGGCGGCCGCCCGGAAGTGTGCGTGCCGTGCTACCACGACGCCGTGGCGAAGGGCTACCTCGTGTGCCTGCCGGCCAGCATCGACCCGGCGCAATACGACGACGCGGACGAGAAGCAGGTGCTCGCGATGGTCGACGACGTGCTGCAGAAGCACGTGATCGACCGCGACCGCATCCTGCTGTCGGGACACTCGGCCGGCGCCGCGATCTCGTTCTTCCTCGTTTCGCAGCGTCCCGACCTGTTCACCGCGTGCGCCGCCGGCGCGGCCGGGCTGCGTTTCCCGGCCGAACGGCTTCGCTCTGCCGCGCACGTGCCGTTCTACGTCGCGACGGGAGCGAAGGACTTCAACCACGCCGAGTGCACGAAGAGCGCGCCGGCACTGGAGACCGTCGGCATCCGCGTGCTGCTGCGCGACGAGCCGGCGTGGGACCACGGCCTCGCGCCCGAAGCGTGGGCCGCGATGTTCGACTGGTTCGACGGCCTCGTTCCGGCGGAGCAAGGCAAAGCGCTGCGCGCGGCCCGCGCGGCGTGCGACGCGGGGACGTGGGGCAAGGCGGCGCCGGTGCTGGCGAAACTGCGCGAGGCGAAAGGCACGACCGAACACGTGCGAACCCGCGTCGACCTGATGCTCGCGGCCATCGCGACGGCGGCGGACGCCGAGCTCGCGGCGATCTACGAACTCGTCGACGCGAAGAAGTACGACGAGGCACTCGCGCGCCTCACGAAAGCGAAGGGCACGTTCGCCGGCACCGCGGCCGCAGCCAGGATCGACGAGGAGATCGCGGCGTGCCGGGCGCAGCTCGCGCCGGCGAAGTGATCACCTTCGCGGTCCGCTGAGGATCACCGCGACGGCGATCGCGATCAGGACGAGAGCCCCGAGCAGGACGAGCGGCCCTCGGACCCTGCGTTCTGGCGCGCTCATGTCCTGGTGCCCCCGAAGAGGACGACGCCGAGCGACCCGAACACGATGACGGGCGACCAGGCCGCCACGACGGGATGCAGGCCGCGCAGTCCGAGGTTCTGGCAGATCAGGTCGACGAGCGAATAGCCGCCGCACAGACCGATCGCGACCAGCAGGCGGAATAGGCGGCTGCGGCGCTCGTAGTTCACCGCGAGCGGCAGCGCGAGCAACAGCAGGAGCACGCACGACAGCGGATAGGTGATGTGGCGGTGCAGCGCGTACCGGAAGTCGGGGCGGTTCGGCCGCGTCCGAACGAGCTCGAGCAGTTCGGTGTAGGAGAGTGTGTCCGGGACGATCGCGTCGCGGCTCCGTTGCACCAGCACCTCGGGCGTGAGATCGCTCCGGTCCAGCCACTCGAGGGGACGACTGCCGCGCTGGCTCGCGATCTCCCCCTTCGTGAGCCGCCAGTCGCGGCGTTGCTCGTCCCAGACGGCCTCGTCGGCGCTCACGCTCGTGTTGTCGAGCCCCGTGAGCGATTCGGTCAGCATCCGGATCCCGCGCATCGTGTTGGTGCCGGGCTCGAACTCCGCGATCTGCAGGCGCAACTCCTCGGACACACCGTCGCGGCTGAACATCTCGTGCACGAGGTTCTTGTGCACCGGACGCCCTTCCTTGAGGAACGCCTCGTCGCGCGCGAGCGACGCACCGAACTGCGGCACGACCCACTGCCAGCACGCCCCCATCGCCGCACCGGCGAGCGCACCGCACAGCAGCACCGGTCGCAGGATGCGGCGGATGCTTCGGCCGACGAACAGCATCGCGACGACTTCGTTGGCACTCTGCAGCCTCGCCACGGTGAACATGCCCGCGACCACCGCCACGAACGGCGTGACCATCGTGAAGAAGACGGGGACCATCTTCGCGTAGTAGCTCGCGAGGGCGACGGCGAGATCGAAGTTGCCGAGCCCGCGGCCCGCCGCGCGTTCGGCGTACTTGGCGAGTCCGTTGAGCAGGTCGACGAGGACCGTGAGGAACAGGAAGAACAGCTGCCCGGCGGCGAACGCGCCGAGCACGATGCGCCACACGTAGCGGTCGAGCAGCGTCATCGGCGCAACTGCCTCCAACACAGGGGCACCGCGACGACGGCGAGCAAGAGCATCGGCATCCACGCGCACCACGGGCTCTTCGTGGACAAGAGCAGGCGCGCGCCGAGCACCTCGCCGACGTAGAACATCGCCAGCGGAATCAGAGCGAGCACGAGCGCCATCACGCGTCCCTTCTCCCGCGTGAGTTCCGCGATGCAGAACCCGACCGGCGCCAGCATCACCGGCATCAGCGAGAAGCAGCAGCGCCGGAACAACGTGTAGACCGCCGTCTCCGGCCGTGGATGCACGTCGCGCAGGACTTCGGCCAGCAGCTGGTCGCTGCGCAGGTCGTCGTCCCGGTCGTCGCGACGCTCCCGGCCGCCGAGGTCCTGCAGCGGTATCGTGATCGGCGTGGAGCCGATCGACGTCCCCTTGATCGGGTCGCGCACGCCCTCGGGGCGGATCACGATGTCCGCTTCGCCTTCCTGCGGGATCTCGATGGTCACCCGCTCGACCCGCAGGATCGACGACCTGTTGTCCTTGTCGAGCGAACGGTCGGTCGGGCAGTAGATCGTGCAGTCCTCGAACTGCATGCCCTCGCGGTGCCGGAACGTCATCACGTAGCCGGTGTCCGCGATCGGAATGCGATCGCTGCCGAGCTTCAGCATCAGGAACACGTTCCGGACCGTGTCCGCGATCACGCGGTACTTGCGGAAGTGCACGTCCGGGATCACGTAGTGCAGCGCGACCGACCCGAACACCGACAGCAGCATGCCGAGCAGCACCGCCGCCATCATCGGCACCCGGGGCGGGACGCCGGCGGCGCGGATCGCGACCAGTTCCCGGTCCTGCGCCGCGCGGGAGTAGGTCAGCACCGTCGCCACGAGGAACGCGATCGTGATGAGGTGCGGCAGCGAATCGAGCGCGAACAGCAGGATGATCTTG
This sequence comes from uncultured candidatus Brocadiaceae bacterium, assembly GCA_964538915.1. GTDB lineage: Bacteria > Planctomycetota > UBA1135 > UBA1135 > UBA2386 > JAEUHQ01. Next base: position 58,969 of record CAZIFB010000031.1, read on the forward strand.
GCGGCGTCGACGAGATCACCACCCTGGGACCGCTGGATGCCGCGCGAGATCGCGGACACGAGCACCACGGTGAACATCACCAGGAAGGTGATCACCGCGTTGGCGGTGAGTTCCCTCAGGTAGTATCGATGCAGCTTCCACATCGCGCCGCGTCATGGTTCACGAAGCTCCCGACGAGGGCAACGGCCCGCTTGCCCAATCCGTCGCCGTCGCGAGCGGCCGCGCGCGGGCCACATCCGTGCCGGCGATCGCCAGGGCGTTGCAGGACCTGCTCGCGCACGACGTCGCGGCATGGGACACGCTCGGCCTCGAGCGGTTCAAGGAGCGCACGGTGCGCAGCGTGTTCCGCGGCGTGCTGGCAGGCGTGCCGGTGCACGTGAAGGTCTTCCGCGCCGACACGCTCGCCGACCGGGCGCGCGATGCCCTGCGCCGGCCGCGCGGCGCCACCGAGGCGAAGAACCTCGTGCGCGCGCGGGAGAGCGGGATCCCGGTCGTCGAGCCTCTCGCGTACGGCATCGCGGTGGACGGCGACCATCGCCGCGCCTTCGTCGTCACGCGCACCGTCGAACACGCAGTGCCGTTCTCCTTCGCGATGGACGCGCCGTCGCTGCGTCGCGCGGGCGCGCTGCTGCGCCGCGTCCACGACGGCGGCATCGACGCGGGCGACCTGCATCCGGGCAACCTGCTCGTCGATCGTGCCGGCGACCTGCACGCCCTCGACCTGACCTCCGTGCGCTTCGGCGGCCCGCCGACGCTGGTCCGCCGCGCGGCGCGGCTGGCGTTCTTCTGCCAGGACCTCGACGGCGGCGCCGTCGACCCGTGCGCCCGCGAACTGCTCGACGCGTATCTCGCGGGCGGCGCGACGCTGCCCGAGTCGTTCCGCCGCGAACTGGAGCTGGCGACGCACCGCTGGCGCGCCTCGGCCCTCGTGGCGTTCGGCCGCCGCGCCACCCGAACGTGCCGGCACACCCGCGCGGACGAACGGCGGCGCGGCCGGCCGCGGTGGTTCGTGCACCTGCCCGCCGGCGACCCGGACGCACTGACCTCGGAGTGCGAACGGCTGGTGACGACCGAAGCGCCGCCGCTGCGTCGCGGCCGGCGCGGCGCCGTGTGGCTGCACAGCGGACTCGCGGTGAAACAGCGCGACGCCGGCGCAGCACGGCGCCTGTGGCTCGCGTCGTACTGGCTCGTCTTTGCCCGCGTGCCGAGCGCGCCCCTGGTGGCTCTGCGGCTCACGCACGACCGCGGCTTCGTGTTCTGCCGCGATCTCGGCGCGCCGTCGCTCGCCACGGAGATCACGGCCGGTGCCCTCGATGCGTGCGCGATCGCGGCGGCCGCACGATCGATCGGCAACGGCATCGGCCGCCTGCACGCCCACGGGCTCCGCAACCGCGACCTGAAGTTCGAGAACCTGGTCCGCAACCCGGTGACGCGGGAGGTCTGCATCGTCGATCTCGACGGAGTGCGCCGCGCCTCGACGACCGACACACGCGGCCGCGGCGCCGACCTCGGCCGCCTGCTCGCCGCGTTTCGCGGCGCCGGCTCACCCGGCGGCGACGCGACGGTGCGCACGTTCGTGCGCGCCTATCTGCGCGCGCACCGCGACCTGCTGCAGACGACGCCGCTGCGTCGAATCGCACGCCGCGCGGAGCAGCGCGCCGGCGAGTGGGCCAGCGCGCACCGGTGACGCGACCGGATCAGCGAAGGCCGACGACACCCTCGGCCGCGTCCGACATCACGGCGCCGAACGGGTTGGCGTTCGGATCGGGCACGA
>CAZIFB010000032.1:0-60349 GCA_964538915.1 uncultured candidatus Brocadiaceae bacterium
TGCTGAAGTTCTTCATCTCGCTCGTGCGGCCGAACGGGATGTCCTTGCTCGGGAAGTAGATCCAGTTGTCCTTCGTGACCGAGTCCTTGTCGAGCGTGAGGAAGAGGTAGACCTGCGCGCGCCACTTCAGCGCCTTCGCCGCGGTGCGGACGGGCTCGGGTGGCGGTGGATCGAGCAGTTCGAGGAATCGCGTGATCGGCACCGACTCGACGACGCGTTCGGGCCGCACGGTCAGCACGCCGTCCTTCGTGCGCACGTCGACCTCGGTGATCCGCTTGCCGTCGTGCCGCACCGCCACCGGCTCGGCGCCGGTCTCGATCGTCGAGCCCTCGGCGCGCAGGTGCTTGCCGATCTCCTCGTAGATGCGGCCCGTGCCGAACTGCGGGTAGTAGAACTCGTCGACGAGCGACTTCGGCGAGCCCTTGCCCTTCTTGCGGCCGAGGCCGATCGCGTTCTTGAACACGCTCCAGAGGTTCAGGCCACTGATGCGCTGCTTCGCCCAGTCCGGATGGATGTCGGCGACCGGGATCCCCCAGATCTTCTCCGTGTAGTTGATCATGCTGAACTCGGCCAGCGTGCGGCCGAAGTTCGCGACCACGTAGTCCTCGAAGGTGCGCATGGGCTTCCGGAACAGCCCGTACACCACGCGTGCCATGAAGTAGTCGATGCCGATCCGCGCGCTCTTCCAGAGCCCGAGGTTCTTGACGACCTGCTTCACGTTGACCGGGTAGTCGAAGAACTTGCCGTCGATGAACTGGCGCGTGAGGCGCGGCACCTTGCGCCACTCCTCGTGCAACAGGTCCTCGATGAAGTCGTACAGGTACTTGTTCTTCGAGAAGAAGCGGTGCGGCCCGATGTCCGTGAGGAACGTCTGGTCCCCCTCGCGGATCGTCAACGTCTTCGCGAGGCCGCCGATCTGCTCGTCGCGCTCGACGATCGTGCTGTGGATTCCCTTGCGCGACAGTTCCATCGCACAAGCGAGTCCCGCCGGTCCGGCGCCGAGGATCAGGATCTTGGGGGCTGTGTCGAGGCGAGGGCTCTGCATGAACGGGCCGTCCGGCAGGCGGCGGCGAGGAACTTGGATCGTCGTTCGGAGCGTCGATCAGGAGAAGTTTCTTCCGGCTCTTCTCCGAACCATGGCATGGGCTTCACGGCGCGGGCTTCTGGGTCCACTCTTCGAGCGTGTAGAGCACGTTCTGCGGCAACGGTGCGCGCGCCCGGTCCGTGAGTTCCTGCAGGATCGCGCTGCCGGAGAGCCCGTCGGCCACGCCCGCCCGCACCGTCTCCTCCTCCAGCCGGAACTGGTGCACGTGGTCGGTCTTCGTCCGCCGGGCGAACCGGTCGAAGAGGTGCACGGCGTCGTGTACGTCGTCGCCGGGGAAGAGCAGCACTTCGAAGTCGGGCTGCACGATCACGGTGCTGCGCGTGCCCCCCACCTTCGCCGCGGGTTCGGTGTCGAGCAGTTCCGCGCCGAGACGCGACAGGCGCAACGCCGTCACACGACCGCCGTGCATGCCGACGTCGACGAGGCCCAGCGGGTAGAGGCGCTTTCGTACCCACAGCAGCAGGTTCCAGCACATCTGCTGGAGCGTCTCCGTCGGCGTGTAGCCGCCGCCCTGGAAGCGCGCGGAGAAGAACTCCTCCGCCTGCTTGCAGTCGATCTGCGCGAGATAGGCGTTGCGCGCGAGGAAGGGCAGGATCGAAACGTCCTGCCACATCATCGGCGTCGCGCGGCGCAGGAGTCGCAGCAGCACGCGCCGCATGCGGGTCTGGTGCCAGGGTTCTCCGGACAGCGTGCGGTCCTCGACGAAGTGCGCGAGGAGCATCTTCACCTGATCTGCGAGCGGCGCCCGATCGAACTCGCCGCCGGCCGGCGTCGGCCGCAGCGCCCTCTCCCCTCGCCGATCGATCAGCCGCCGGTGCAGGCAGAAGCGGTACACGACCTCGAGCAGCGCCTCTTCGCCGAGGAACCCCCCTGGCACCGGCAACAGCATCTGCGCGATGCGCTTCTGCGACGCCTTGAACAGGTCGCCATCGGCGGTGAACAGCACCTTGCTCTGCTGCAGTTCCCGCAGGAAGCGCACGACGTTCGTCGCCATGTCGCCGCCGCACGACAACTCCTCCGCTACCTGCGGTTGCTGCTCCTCGCCGCGCCGACGCAGTGCGTACAGCGCGACCTCGTGGAAGACGACGATCGCGTTCTTCGCGGGCTGGATGCCGATCCGCGCGAGGTCGAGGTCGGCTACCGTCCCCACCAGCGCTTCTTCGAGCGCCTTGCCGACGAACGCAGGGTCCGGCGGGTCGGTCGGCTCCAGATCGCGCAACAGTTCATCCCACGGTCCCACGCCGCCGTGCTTCTGCAGAGCGCCACTTACGATCTCGCCCACGGTGCGCGGCAGCTTCTGGAGGCGTTGCGCGATCGCCGAGTCGAGCGTGTAGAGCTTGTAGATCTTGCGTGCGTGGTCGGCGGCCTTCTCCTCCGCCGCTTTGTCGTCGGCCGCCTTGCCCTTGCCGTTCTTCGGCGCGGACTTCGCCTTGTCGCGCGCGGCGTCCCGATCGCGGAAGAACCTGAGATCGAGGAAGCCCTGCAGGGTCATCGAGTCCTGCAGGTGGTGCTGGCGCCGTCGCCGCGCCTTCTGCACACACTCGACCAGTTCGCTCGGCGCGGCCCAACTCGGCTGCTCGACGGCCACACCACCGCGATCGCGCACGGGCCAGACGAACGCCTCGCGCTGCAACGCCGCCAGCGCCGCCTCGAAGTCGAAGCGGTTCTTGAAGTGACGTCCCACCTCGCCGAACAGCGTGTGCGCTCCGCGCACCGCACCCCCGTCGCCGAAGAACGCCTCGAGCAGGTCCTGCAGCTTGCGCGGCAGGGCGGCCATGCGCTGGAAGACGACGGTGTCGTTCTCCATCGCTTCCGCCGCGCGCGCGACACCGCGCGTCTTGTTGTCGCCCGGCGACACGCTCCAGCGCTGCAGACACTCGCGCACCCCGTCCTCGCCGACCCCCTGCAGCAGCGTTCTCAGACTCACCCGCGTCATGCCCGTTCCTCGCGGCGCCCGGCCGCGGTCGTCAACGCATCGGCAGCGACGATGTCGTAGGCGTAGCCCTGCTCGGTCAGGAAGAGCTGGCGCTTTCGCGCGAAGTCCTGCTCGCGCGTGTCCGCCGAGACGAGCGTGTAGAAGCGCGCCGCACCGCCGTCCGCCTTCGGGCGCAGCACGCGGCCGAGGCGCTGGGCTTCTTCCTGGCGGCTCCCGAACGTCCCGGAGACCTGGATCGCGACGTTGGCATCGGGCAGGTCGACCGCGAAGTTGCCGACCTTGCTGACGACGAGGCGGGGCACCTCGCCGCGACGGAACGCGGCGTAGAGCCGTTCGCGATCCGCGTTCGACGTCTGCCCCGTGATCAGCGGGAGACGGAAGATGGTGGCCAGGTGCTGCAACCGTTCGAGGTACTGGCCGATCACGAGCACGCGGTCGCTCGCGTGCCGCGCCAGCAGCGCACCGACGACGTCGTCCTTCGCCTCGTTGTCCGCCGCGATGCGGATCTGCGCGCGCGCGCCCGACGCCGCATAGCGGGCCTGACGGGCGGCGGACAGCGGGACACGGACCTCGGTGCACAGGGCCGGCGCCAGGAAGCCCTGCTTCTCGAGCAGCTTCCACGGCAGTTCGTAGCGCTTGGGGCCGATCAGCGAGAACACCTCGTCCGCGCGTCCGTCCTCGCGCACGAGGGTCGCGGTGAGGCCGAGGCGGCGCCGCGCCTGGATTCCGGCGGTGGCGCGGAACACGGGCGCCGGCAGCAGGTGCACCTCGTCGTAGACGATGAGCCCGAACCCGCCGCGATCGAACAGGTCCATGTGCGTGAACGCGTCGGTCTTCCCCTTGCGGTGCGTGAGGATCTGGTACGTCGCGACGGTCACCGGCCGGATCTGCTTCTGTTCGCCGGTGTATTCGCCGACCTGGTCCTCGCGCAGGTCCGTTTTGTCGAGGACTTCGCGGCACCATTGCCGCACGGCGACGGTGTTCGTCGTCAGCACGAGTGTGTTCGTCTGCAGCAGTTGCATCGCGGCGATCCCGACGACCGTCTTGCCGGCTCCGCACGGCAGCACGACGACCCCGCACCCGCCGCGGTCGCTGCCGCCCGCGTGGAACGCGCTCGCCGCGGCGCTCTGGTAGTCCCGCAGTGCGAAGCTGCGTCCCGCGGCGCTCTCTGCGCGCATCACGAACTGCAGCGTGTCGCCCGCCGTGTAGCCAGCGCGGTCGTCGACCGGGTAGCCGAGCTTGACCAGCGCCTGCTTCAGGTCGCCGCGCCGTCCGGCCGGCAGTGTGCATTCGCCGTTCGCCGCGACGTCGACCAGGTCCGCCAGCGCGGGCTGCGTCGCGAGTTTCTCCAGCGCCGCCGAGTCGTCCGCGACGAGCCGCAGACGGTCGCCGGTCCCGGGCAGGAGACGCAGGAGGCCGTAGCGGCGGAACCACTCCCGGACCTGCGCCGTGACCGCGGGAACGATCGGGAAGCGCGAGTTGGCGATCAGCCACGCGAGCACGTCGTCGGCCGACTCGCCGAGGGCCGCCGCGTTCCAGATGCTGACGGGCGTGATCCGGTAGAAGTGCACGTACTCGGGTGACTTCTCGAGCTCGGCGAAGCGTGCGAGCCGATCGCGCGCGGCTTCGTAGCCGGGGTGCTGCGTCTCCAGCAGCACAGTGCGGTCGGTCTGCACGATCAACGGTGGCTCGGTCATCCGTCCCCCACGGCGCGCCGCCGCGCGCTCGCTCGCCCCTTCTTCGGCGGAACCGCCGCCGCGACACGATCCCGGAGGAAGCGACCCGTGTGGCTGCCGGCCGTGCCTGCCACGGCTTCGGGCGTTCCGAACGCGACGACGCGCCCGCCGTGTTCCCCCGCTTCCGGGCCCATCTCGAGAACGACGTCGGCGGCCGCGATCACGTCGAGGTGGTGTTCGATCACCACGACCGAGTCGCCTCGGTCCAAGAGCCGCTGCAGCACCAGCAGCAGCTTGCGCACGTCTTCCTTGTGCAACCCCGTCGTCGGCTCGTCGAGCACGTAGATCGTGTGCGCTTTCGGGCGCGTCGCCAGCTCCGTGCAAAGCTTGATGCGCTGCGCCTCGCCGCCCGAGAACGTGTTCGCCGGCTGGCCGAGACGCAGGTAGCCGAGCCCCGTGTCGTGCAGCAGCTGCAGCGAGCGCGCGATCTGCTTGTGGTTGCCGAAGAACGCGAGTGCCTCGTCGACGTCCATCTCGAGCACCTGCGCGATGTTCTTGCCGCGGTACTCGACCGCCAGCGTCTCCGCGTTGTAGCGACGGCCGCGGCAGATCTCGCACGTGACCCACACGTCGGCGAGGAAGTGCATCTCCACCTGGAGCTGGCCCTTGCCTTCGCAGTGCGAGCACCGTCCGTCCGCGACGTGGAACGAGAAGCGGCCCGGTCCGAAGCCCTTCTGCTTCGCGAGCGGCACCTGCGAGAACAGGTCGCGCACGTGCGTGAACAGCCCGGTGTAGGTCGCGGGGTTGCTCGCCGGCGTCGTGCCGATCGGCCCCTGGTCGACGACGACCGTCTGGTACGGCTTGCGCGCGCCGTCGTCCCACTTCACCGTCGCCGTCGCCGCCTGCAGCGCCGGCACGAGCGCGTCCATCACGAGCGACGACTTGCCGGAACCCGACACGCCGGTGATCGCGGTGCAGCAGCCGAGCGGCACGTCGACGTCGACTCCCTTCAGGTTGTGCACCGTGACCGCACGCAGTTCGACACGTCCGGTCGGTTCCCGGCGGCGTTCGGGCCGCGGCATCTCCGCTTCGTTGCGGAGCCACGGCGCGGTCGGGCTGTCGCCCCGCGCGACCTCGGCCGGAGTGCCCGCCGCGCAGATGCGTCCGCCGCGGCTGCCCGCACCCGGCCCCAGGTCCAGCAGCCAGTCGGCGGCACGGATCACCGCTTCGTCGTGCTCGACCGCGATCACCGTGTTGCCGAGATCGCGCAGTTCGAGCAGGGTCGACAACAGGCGTTCGGTGTCGCGCGGGTGCAGACCGACCGTCGGTTCGTCGAGCACGTAGGTGACGCCCACCAGCTTGTTGCCGAGCTGCGTCGCGAGGCGGATGCGCTGCGCTTCGCCGCCCGACAGCGTCGCCGCGGAGCGGTCCAACGTCAGGTAGCCGAGGCCGGTCGCGCGCAGGAACGACAGGCGATGCCGCAGTTCCTTCAGCACGTCGGCAGCGATGCGCGCGTCGTTCGCGTTCAGCTTCGTCCGTTCGAGCAGTTCGGCCGCGGCATCGACGGTGAGCCGCAGCAGCTCGGGAAGGCGCGTGCCGCCGACGCGCACGCTGCGCGGCCCCGGCTGCAGACGCTCACCGTGGCAGTCCGGGCACGACTGGGTGCGCATCACCGACCGGAACCGCTCGTCGCCCGAGTGCTCGCCGTCCTTGCCGAAGAACCACTCCTCGAGCTGCCGCGCGAGCCCCTTCCACGGCACGTTCATCCGCCACTCGCGGCGCTTGCCGGATTCCACCTTCTTGAACACGACCTCGAAGCGTTCGTCGCCGCAGCCGCGCAGCAGCAGCTGCTTCGCCTTCGCCGGGAGGCGACGCCACGGCTGGCGCAGGTCGAAGCCGTGCCGTTCGGCGACGACCTCGGCGACCTCGGCGTACCAGCCCTCGGGGTTCGTCAGGAACGTGAACGCCGGGCCCTGGTGCTTGATCGCGCCGCCGAAGGTGGGGCGATCCGGGTGGTTCACGAGCAGCTCTTCGGCGCACACGACGACATCGCCGAGGCCGAGGCAGCTCGTGCACGCGGCGCTGTGGTGGTTGAACGAGAACCAGCGCGGGTGAACCTCGGCGGGCGCGACGTAGCCGCACAGATGGCACCCCTGGTCCGCGCGGTACCAGTGCCGCTCCCCCGCACCGGCGCCATCGGCGAGCTGCACGACGGCCGCGCGAGGACCGCCGTGTTCGTGCGCTGCCTCCTGCGCCTGTTCGATCGCGTCGGCGAGCCGCGCCCGATCGTCGATCGTGATGCGGTCGATCACGAGGTCGATCGACGCCGCGGTCGCCGCCGGCCACTCCGCGTCGAGCCGCAGTTCCTTGCCGTCGAGCAGCGCGCGCACGAAGCCCTTCTTCTGCCACTCGGTCCGCAGAGCGGCGAGCCAGGCGGCGGCCTCCTTCGGCTTCGAACGCACGTCGTCGGGCACGGCGATCGGCGCGAGCAGGTGCGCGCGGCGGCCGCGCCACTCCGCGACGACCGCGGCGGCGGCCTTGCTCGGCGACCACGCTGTCAGTTCCTGACCGTGCACGGGACAGTGATGGCGGCCGATGCGCGCGTAGAGCAGGCGCAGGTAGTCGTGGATCTCCGTCGTCGTCGCGACGGTGGACCGCGGGCTGCGTGTCGTGCGCTTCTGGTCGATCGCGATCGCGGGACCGAGTCCGTCGAGGCGGTCGACCGGTGCACGGTCCATGCGGCCGAGGAAGCGCCGCGCGTAGGTCGACATGCTCTCGAGGAAGCGGCGCTGCCCTTCCTGGAAGATCGTGTCGAACGCGAGGCTCGACTTGCCGGAGCCCGACGGACCGGTGACGACCGTGAACTTGCCGAGCGGGATGTCGCAGTCCACCGCCTGCAGATTGTGCGTGCGGGCGCCGCGCACCTGCACGTGCGTCGGACGCGCGAGTGGCGTCGCGAGCGCCTTCGCGGACGGTCTGCCGACCGCCGGCGCCTTGCCGCCCTTCTCGCCGATCCCGATGGCGCGCAGCGCCTTCCCGGTGTGCGACGCGGTGATGCGCGCGACGTTTTCGGGTGTGCCCGTCGCGACCACGGTGCCGCCGCCGGCGCCGCCTTCGGGGCCGAGGTCGACGATCCAGTCCGCCGCACGCACCACGTCGAGGTTGTGCTCGATCACGAGCACGGTGTTGCCGGCCTCGACGAGGCGCTGCAGCGACTCCATCAGCTTGGCGACGTCGTGGAAGTGCAGTCCCGTCGTCGGTTCGTCGAGCACGTAGAACGTCTTCCCGGTCGCCGGTCGCTGCAGCTCCGTCGCGAGCTTCACGCGCTGCGCCTCGCCGCCCGACAGCGTCGTCGACGGCTGACCGAGCCGCACGTAGCCGAGACCGACGTCCTGCAGCGCCCGCAGGCCGCGTGCGATCTTCGGCAGGTCCGCGAAGAACGCCGCCGCTTCGTCGACCGACATCTCGAGGACGTCGTGCACGTTCTTGTCCTTCCAGCGGATCGTCAGCGTCTCCGCGTGGAAGCGCGCCCCGGCGCACTCCTCGCAGACGACCTCGACCGGCGCGAGGAAGTTCATCTCGAGCGTCGTGACGCCGGCACCCTGGCAGGCCTCGCACCGACCGCCGGGCACGTTGAACGAGAAGCGCCCCTTCTCGTACTGCCGCAGCTTCGACTCGGGCAGCAGCGCGAACAGGTCGCGCACCTGGGTCCAGAGGTCGGTGTACGTCGCCGGGTTGCTGCGCGGCGTCCGGCCGATCGGCGCCTGGTCGATCTCGACGACCTTGTCGAGCTGCGCGATGCCGTCGATGCCTTCGCAGTGCGAGACGCCCGCGTCCGCTCCCATTAGCTCGCGCATCAATGCCGGCACGAGTACGTGGTGCACGAGCGTGGACTTGCCGGAGCCCGAAACGCCCGTCACCGCGACCAGGCGACCGAGCGGGATCTGCACGTCGATCCCGCCGAGGTTGTGGTGTCGCGCGCCGCGGATCGCGAGTGCGCCGCGGTCCGCCGAGCGGCGCGCCGCCGGCATCGGCACCGTGCGTTCGCCGCGCAGGTACTGTCCCGTCAACGACGGCGCGAACGCTCGTACCTCGTCCGGTGTGCCCGCGACCACCACTTCGCCGCCGTGCGCGCCCGCACCCGGCCCGATGTCGACGAGGAAGTCGCTGCGTTGCATCGTCTCTTCGTCGTGTTCGACGACGACGACGGTGTTGCCGCGGTCGCGCAGCGCCTCCAGCGTCGAGAGCAGGCGCTCCTGGTCGCGGGCGTGCAGGCCGATCGACGGTTCGTCGAGGACGTAGAGGATGCCGCGCAGTCCGGCGCCGACCTGCGCCGCGAGCCGGATGCGCTGCGACTCGCCGCCCGAGAGCGTCGGTGCGCGGCGATCGAGCGTCAGGTAGCCGAGGCCGACGTCGCAGAGGAACGACAGCCGCCGTTCGACCTCCTTCCGGATCTCCGCGCCGATGCGCTCGGCGTTGCCGGTGAGGCGCAGACCGCGCGACCAGCCGAGCGCCTCGTCGATCGACAACGCGAGCACTTCGGGCAGGCCGCGGCCCTGGAACTTCACCGCGCGCGCCGCCGGCGAGAGACGCGTGCCCGAGCACGTTTCGCACGGCACCGCGGCGCGGAAGCGGTCGAGGTGCCGCGCGCGCGACGGGCGGTAGACGTTCTGCAGATGGCCGAGGATGCCGGGGAACGCGATCCGGTCGCTGCCGGTCGTCGTGAACATCGCGCTCTGGCGCTTCCAGCGGAACTCGAACGTCTGGCTGCCCGAACCGTGCAGCACGATCTTCTTCGCCTTCGCGGGCAGCTTCTGCCACGGCGTGTCGAGGTCGAAGCCGAAGGCGCGACCGACCTCGGCGAGGTGGTCGAGCGTCAGGCGGCCGTAGACCAGCTTGCCGTCGTCGGTGAACGCGTGCAGCGCGCCGTCGCGGATCGACTTCGTCCGGTCGCGCACGAGCAGGTCGGGCGCGAACCCGAACGTCTCGCCGAGCCCCTCGCAGCTCGGACACGCGCCGCTCGGACTGTTGAACGAGAACAGGCGCGGCTCGAGTTCGGGCAGCGAGCCGTGCCCGTTCGGGCAGCTGCGTTTCGTCGAGAACAGGCGGTAGCCGCTGTCCCCGTGCGCGAGTGCGCACGAGCCGTCGCCGAGCTGCACCGCCTGCTCGACCGCTTCGGCGAGGCGCGACTTCGTGTCGGCCGAGACGGTCAGCCGGTCGATCACGAGCTCGATCGTGTGGTACGCGTAGCGCTGGAGCTGGATGTCCTCGTCGAGGCGGCGCACGACGCCGTCGATGCGCGCGCGCACGAAACCCTTCTGCGCCCACTCGGCGAGTTCCTTCCGGTACTCGCCCTTCCTTTCGCGCACCACCGGTGCGAGCACCATCGTGGCCTGGCCTGTGTGCTCCTGCACGATCGCGTCGACGACCCGGTCGACGGACCACGCTTCGATCGCGGCGCCGCACTCGGGACAGCTCGGATCGCCGAGGCGCGACCACAGGAGGCGCAGGAAGTCCGCGACCTCGGTGAGCGTGCCGACCGTCGACCGCGCGGAGTGGCTGCCCTGCTTCTGGTCGATCGACACCGTCGGTGACAGCCCCTCGACGAGGTCGACCTTCGGCTTCTCCATCCGCCCGAGGAACTGCCGCGCGTACGAGCTGAGGCTCTCGAGGAAGCGGCGCTGCCCTTCCTGGTAGATCGTGTGGTAGGCGAGGCTCGACTTGCCCGACCCGGAGACGCCCGTGAACGTGGTCAGGCTGTCGCGCGGGAAGGTCAGGTCGACCCCCTTCAAGTTGTGCTCGCGCGCGCCTTTGACGACCACCGACGTGTGGCCGGCGGCACCGTGCGGAGCCAGGGCGGGAGCAGCCTCGGCGGCCTTGCGGGCCGTCTTCTTCGAGTTGGTGGCCAAGCGACGAACCCCGCAGCATAGCGGGCGAGGGGTGGTTGGCCAGCGACCGGTGACGGCGTCCCCGTGCATCGCGCGCACAGGGGTGGACGTGCAGCGGAGCGGCGGTACGTTCGGCGCCTTGCTCGCGCGGTGGGTTCCCTTGCTCCACCGGGCAAGCCTCACGGAGAGGAGGAACCCATGCATTTGGGGAAGGGAAGGAAGGCCGTGACCGAATGGTCGGCGCGCAGGTTCGTGTATCTCGCACCCACGCTGCTCGCGACGATGGCTTCGACGAGCGCCCAGTCGTGGTCAGCCCCGTTCAATCACGAGACGGTCACGACGAGTACGACGGCCACGGACCATCGCGATCCATTCAAGGGACCGGGCGGCAGCACCGCCGGCATCACCTACTGGTCGATCTACGGCTACACCTTCGACTGGGCGCAGCGCATGAACGCTGCGCACATGTGCCTCATCCCGAAGGGTGAGCATCAGGGCAAGGTGCTCGTGTGGGGCGCGGTTGCGAGCGGTGCCCCGGATGGCGTTCCCGGAAGCGCGGTGCTGGTTCGCTACCCGTCGGGCAGCGGTCCGGTTGCTCTGAGTCCCGGCGAGTACTGGGCCTGCACGGCGTGGTCGATCGTCGATCCCGATCCCGAGCCCACGGGCCCGAAGTTCCGCAACTACCTCCTGCCGATCCAGCGGTGGACCGTCTCGTTCTTCTCCGGCGGGCTGCTGCCCGACTACCGCTTCCCGAGTCTCTTCTGCGCAGGCCACGCCTGGTCCCCCTTCGGGGACCTGATCGTCGCAGGGGGCACGTTCTACAACGGCACCATCGTCGGCGCGAACTTCGCGCTCGCGTTCAACCCGCGGCTCGAGACGGATCGCTGGCCCGGCATCCCCGCCACGACCGCGGTGTACCCCGGGCAACTCGGCCTGTGGAAGCCGGCGTCGGTCGTGTTGCAAGAGGATCGCTTCTACCCGACGGTGACGCTGACCGCGCGACTGAACCGTCTGGGGTCGGCCACGCAACCGCCGCGTGAGGTTGCGTTCATCGCCGGTGGCACCCGCAAGGACTACCTGCCCGACGATCCGGTCGAGAACCGTACCTGGAACAGCTACGAAGCGTTGGTGGTCAGTGAGGAGGCCGACGCGATCGACGCCCGATTGTCCACGGATCAAGTCGGAGGTCAGGCGCTGTGGCCCGGACCCGGCAGTCCATTGACGGCGCCCCCGTATCCCGAGGTCGAAGAGGACTGGTTGGGTGCCTACCCGCGGTTCACGCTGATGAGCACCGGCAGGTTGTTCTTCTCGGGCTATGCGCCTCGCTGGGCGCACGTCGACCACGACGGCAACCCCGGCGTCTGGACGCGCCAGGCGGCGCCGGCCTACAGCAGCACAACTTGGCAGTTGCCCCGGCACGACGGCATGTGCGTCTTGTTCCCCAACGTCGCGGGTGAGGTCGATCGTGTGCTCCGGATCGGCGGATCGGACGAAGGGGTCTACGCTCCGCCCCCCAACGGCACGACCGCGACGACCGAGGTGTTCCGGCCGGACGGCCTCGGTGGCGACTGGTCGGACACCGGCGACCTGCCGAACGAGGAGCCGAATGCTCCTGCCGGGCGCTATCTGGCGAACCTGGTCATCCTGCCGGACGCATCGTTGCTGCTGGTCGGCGGTCTGGCCAAGGGCCCCGGCGGCAATCCAACCGTCGCGACGAATGCGCCGCTGCTGTTCAAGGACGGTGCGTGGAGCGAGCTGCCGCCGAATCCGTGCGCAGGATTCCCCGCCGGCACGACGTCGCCCCGGGACTACCACTCGACCGCGGTTCTGTTGCCCGACGGGCGTGTGATGATCGGCGGCGGCAACGGCCGCAACTTCGACTACGAGGTGTTCTCGCCCGCCTATCTCGCCAACACCGCCGCCCGGCCCGAGAACGTGCACTTCGATCCTCCGGTCCCCTACTCGGCGCCCCAGAACGTGCACGAACTCGGCTATGATCAATCGTGCTCGGTGCTGTGCGATTCGCTGCCTCTCGGCGTCGCGGTGACGAAGGCAGTACTCATGGCACCCGGCGCGTGCACGCACCACTTCGACATGCACCAGCGATACGTCGAGATGGCTACGACCAACCAGCGACCCGAATACGTGGACATCGTGACGCCTGCGCACGACAAGCTCGCTCCGCGCGGTTACTACATGCTGTTCCTGGTAACCAATGCCGGCACGGTGTCGCGCGCGATCTGGGTGAGGTTGTCGTGAGGATCCTTCCCCTGCTTGCGCTGCTGGCGACGGTTCCCCCCTCGCTTCGTGCGCAGCAGGAGCTGTGGCAGTTGTTCGGCCCGTACGACAATTGGTACCATGCACTGTCCCCCTTCGGGGACTTCGACAAGGACGGGCAGCGCGACCTGCTCGTGACCCTGCTGCCAACGCCCCCCTTCGGAATCGCGGCGGCTCGCATTCTTTCCGGGTCGGACTCGGCCGTGCTCTGGGAGGGCATCATCTACCCGACAGACCCCGTCCAGGATGGCGGCGACATCGACGGGGATGGCTACTCCGACCTGGTGATGCACTACTCGGGCGGGCTCACCAACAGCATCCATGCGTGGTCGACCCGCACCAACCAGCCGATCTGGGACCTCTGGTTCGGACAGAACGTCGGGTCCGTACTGCTCGGCAACATCGACACCAACGGTGACGGCCGACCCGATCTCGTCACGCTCAAGCGCGGCACCCAGTCCGAGGTCTACGTCTTCGACCACACCGGCGCATTGCGCTACGCGCTGCCCCTGTTCGCCTTTGCTCTCGAAGCGATCAGCCTCGCGAACATGGGTGACATGGACGGCGACGGCGCCGAGGACTTCCTCGTCGGCTGCAACGACTACGGCAACGGTGGGGCCGGTCTCGCCGTCCTGATCTCGGGCCAGACCGGAACGCCCATCCGTTTCAGCCAGGGCTTGTTGGCTGGTGACAAGACCAACTTCCAGGCCACCAACCTGGGCGACATCGACGGCGACGGTGTCAACGACTACGCGTGCTTCCCGTGGTGGTCCGCGTCGCGGCTCATGCCGTGCCTGTGGTCGGGTGCGACCGGCGCACTGATCCGCGCCTTGCCGGGCATCTACACCGAATGCGTCATCGCCGACCAGGACCTCGATCTCGACGGTGTGAACGACCTCGTTCTCGGCTGGGAGTACCCGATCAGTCCGCCCCAGTTGTACGGCCGCAGCCAGGCCATCTCCGGTCGCGACGGCACCGAGCTGTGGGCCGTCGAGAACTTCCCGGGTTCCGGCCAGCCCTCCAGCGGCTGGGCCTTCTACGGTGCCGGGCTCGGGGTGCAGGCCGACAGCCCGTACCCCACCTTCTCGTGGATGGACCTGGGCTTCCGCAATCTCTCCCTTGGCCTCGGTGCCGCCGAGGGTCGCGTGCGGGCATTCCGCGCCACACCCGCCGGGCAAGGCCCCGTGCTGGGCACGCCGTGCACCAGCGACGGCACGCTGCCGCAGATCGGCGTACGCAAGACCGCGGCGGGTTCGCGCGTCACGATCGCGAAGTCGCACCCGAACGCGTTCGCCGCGCTCTGGCTCAGCATCGATCCGCTCCCCGCGCCGGTCGACCTGTCGCCCTTCGGAATGAGCGGCTGCAGCCTGTACGTCAGCGCCGACGCGGCGTGGTTGCGCACACTCGGCACCACCGGCATCGATCGCGGCTACGCCGCCGTGGACCTCCCCTTCCAACTCAGCGCCTCGGGAACCGGCCTCGGCGTCAAAGCCCAGTGGCTGGTCGTCGACCCCGCGAGCGGCAACCACGCCGCCACGGCCATGCACGCGCTGCGCCTCCAGTAGGACCGGCCGTCCGCGGCGCCTCGGGACTGTTTCCGCGTTCGGATACCCGGAGCCGCGACTCCCGAGAACGATGTCCGCCCTCCCGCGGCGTGCGAGGCTAGAGTGTTCTCTCCCGATTGTTCCCCGGTTCGACTCCCCCCCGCGTCGGCCATCCAGACCCCACAGACTCCGCATCATGACGCAACTCTCCCTCGTGTGCCGCGCCGCGTGCACTGCAGTGACCCTCACTTCCCTCGCCACGGCCCAGTACGTGGTCACCACGGACGACGCGAGCGACCGCCTGATCGCGTTCAGCCCGGTCGACGGCAGCCTGATCAGCGACAACATGTTCTCCATCCCGAACACCGTGCAGGTCGGGGCGATCGACGTGAACGGTGAGATCTGGGTCACCGAACAGACCGGCGATCGCGTCGTGCGCTACGACACGATGGGCAACGTGCTCGGGTCGATGGGCCCGACCCTGCCGGGCGGCGGAATGGACAACATCCGCGGCCTGAACTTCATCAACGGCATCGTCTACGTCACGAACGACGGCTCGGGCAACGGCGCCACGGCGGACTCGCTGGTCACGTTCGATCCGGCGGGCAACTACCTCGGCACGATCCCGCTCGCGTTCTCGCCCTCGCCGTTCACGGTGCTGCCGTTCGGCGGCGACCTGCTCGTGGTTTCGTCGTCGGCGAGCGACGACCTGCACCGCTACAGCACCAGCGGCGTGTCGCTGGGCACGTTCCACGACTCGACGGCGATCGGCTTCGGCCACGCCGCCTGCATCGCGAGCGACGGCAACGTGTGGGTGTCGACCTTCACGTCGGACACGATCCTCAAGCTCGACGCGACGAACGGCGCCACGATCCTGCAGACGGTCCCGACCGACAACGCGCGCGGCGTGTTCGAGCTGCAGAACGGCAACCTGCTGTGGACGAACACGAGCGGCACGTGGGTCCACGACTTCGGCACGGCGACGAACACGCTCGTGCGCGCCGGCAGCAACTACAACCTCTTCCCCGTGTTGCCGAACTCGAGCCACATCAAGTACGGCACGGGCTGCCACGTCGGGACGATCGACAAGTCGAACCTGTTCCAGCTGTTCGGCGACGTCGCCCAGGCGAAGACCGCACTCGAAGGCAACGCGCTCCACTTCGCGTTCAACGGGACCGGATACACCGCGAGCTGGTTGACCGGCGTTGCGAGCTCGCTCTACGTCACGCCCTCGCTCACGGCTCCGATCATCGCGAACGCCGACTCGACCACGACGACGATCACGCCGGCCCTCGCGACACCGATCCCCGGCGGCACCGCGACCACGTGGACCGTCTCTTCCAACGGCGTGGTGACGGCCGGCAGCACGGGCAACCAGACGACCACGTCCCCGGGCACACTGACGTCCACGTCGACCGCGACCGGACTCGCGTTCTACACGTGGGCGAACCACAACCCCGCCGAGACGGGCAGCGGCAAGGTGAAGTGGGAAGAGGTCGGCAACCTCCTGCTCATCACGTTCGAGGGCGTCGAGTTCAGCGGCGGCACGCCCACGCTGGCGCCGAGCACGTTCCAGTGGCAGATCAACCAGAGCACCGGCGACGTCCTGATGCTGTGGACGTCGTTCTCCTCCAGCACCTCGACATCGGACGTGATCGTCGGCTGCACGCTGGCCGGCGCCGGCGTGGTCCCCGTGTCGCAGACGCTCTCGACGGCGACCCCGGTGACCCTCTCGCCGGACGTGGTCCTCGTGCCGATGACCTTGTCGGCCGCGCCGGCACCCGTCATCAGTCCGAGCACGAACGTGACCTACACGATCGGCGGCGTGCCCGAACTGTTCCCCGGCGCGGGCCTGTACTTCTCGACCCTGATCCTGACCGTCAACCCGTTCCCGACCGGGCTCGACCTCGTCGGAATCCTCACCACGGTGCCCGGCTGCAAGCTCTACCTCTCGGCGCTCGACGTGAACATCGGCGGCGCGATCACGGCGACGCCCTTCAACGCCGTCCCGCTGACCTTCTCGACGCCGACCTTCGCGCCCGGCAACGTCATCGGGGCCCAGGCCGTCGGTCTCTACGACGGCGCCTTCCCGCTGCCGAACGGCGAGTCGAGCGGCTTCCTGCTCAGCAACGCCGTGCGCAGCATCACGCAGTTGCAGTGACCGGATCGCGGCGGGGACCGACGTTCCCGCCTTCACCCGAAGCAGAAGGGCCAGCGCCACTGCGCGCTGGCCCGCTCGCGTACGGGGACTGCTTGTGCACGACCGGCGCCGGCGGTCACCTATGCCGTCGATGCGATCCGACCCCGAAGCAGACGACGACGGCGCCGACGCCGAGGAACAGGACCTGCTCGTCGTTCTCCGCCTGTCCAACCGCCAGATGGGGACGGCCACCGAACGGCTCGAACTCGAGGAGTTCGCCGATCAGCTCGAGGCGGCGGTCACCGAAGCGGGCGTCGGGGAGTACGACGGCGACGAGGTCGGCGGCGGTGAGTGCACCCTGTTCTTCTGCGGGAAGGACGTCGACGCCCTGCAGCGCACGCTGCACCCGCTCCTGAAGAAGTCGCCGCTGTGCCGCGGGGGCCACCTCGTGCGCATGGTCGAAGACGCCGACGGCGAACTCCAGCGGACTCGTATCCCGCTCTGACGACGACAGGCTCCGCATGAACGACGTGCCCGCCGCGACCGTGCGCCTGTCCGACTACCGGCCTCCCACCCACGACGTGCTGGGCATCGAGCTGCGCTTCGAACTCGATCCCAGCGCCACGGTCGTCACGGCGACGACGCGCTTCCGGTGCCGTGGTGACTCCACGGCGTCGCTGTTCCTGCACGGCGAAGGATTCTCCGTCCGCTCGCTCCGTCTCGACGGTGTGCCTCTCGGCGCCGACGCCGTCACGCACGACTCGCGCGGTCTCACTCTGCACGCACCGCCCGCCGAGTTCACGCTCGAAGCCGTCACGCTCCTCGATCCCGCGAACAACACGTCCCTCGAAGGCCTCTACACCTCCGGCGGACGCTTCTGCACGCAATGCGAAGCCGAGGGATTCCGCCACATCACGTTCGCGATGGACCGGCCCGACGTGATGACGCGCTACCGCGTCCGCATCGAAGCCGACCGAGCCGCGTTCCCGACCCTCCTCTCGAACGGCAACCAGGTCGGCGCGGGCGATCTGCCGGGCGACCGCCACTTCGCGGAGTGGCACGACCCGCACAAGAAGCCGACCTACCTGTTCGCGCTCGCGGCCGGCGCCTACGAGACCATCCGAGGCGAGTTCACGACACGGTCCGGCAAGCGCGTCGCGCTGGCCGTGCACGTCGATCCCGGCGAGGGTTCCCGCGCGCAGTTCGCGCTCGACAGCCTGATCCGCGCCATGCGCTGGGACGAGGAGGCGTGGAAGCGCGAGTACGACCTGGGCGAGTTCCACATCGTGGCGGTGCGCGACTTCAACTTCGGCGCGATGGAGAACAAGGGGCTGAACATCTTCAACTCGGCCTACGTACTCGCCGACGAGGAGAGCGCTACCGACGGCGACTACGAAGCGATCGAGGCCGTCGTCGGCCACGAGTACTTCCACAACTGGACCGGCAACCGGATCACGTGCCGCGACTGGTTCCAGCTCTCGCTGAAGGAAGGACTGACGGTCTTCCGCGAACAGGAGTTCAGCGCCGACATGCGGTCGCGGCCCGTGCAGCGCATCAAGGACGTGCGGCGCCTCCGGCTGCGCCAGTTCGCCGAGGACGCGGGCCCGCTCGCGCACGCGGTTCGCCCCGCGAGCTACCGCAAGATCGACAACTTCTACACCGCCACGGTGTACGAGAAGGGCGCGGAGGTGATCCGCATGCTGCGCGAAGTCGTCGGCGAACGCGCCTTCGGCGACGGCATGCAGCTCTACTTCGTGCGACGCGACGGCACTGCGTCGACGGTCGAGGACTTCCTGGCGTGCTTCGCCGATGCTTCCAGTCGCGACCTGTCGCATTTTGCCCGCTGGTACGAGCAGGCCGGCACCCCGCATCTGCACGTGCGTGGCACACACGACGCCGCGACCGGCACCTACGTCCTCACGGTCCGCCAGTCGACGCCGGCGACCCCTGGCCAGCCGCAGAAGGCGCCGCTCGTCATCCCGCTCCGCATCGGTCTGCTCGGCGCGAACGGCCGCCCCGTGGCTGCGTGCCTCGCGAACGGCGTCGTCGCCGAAGAACACCGTGTGCTGCTCACCACCGACGTGGCGTCGATCCGCTTCACCGGCGTCGCGGCTCCCCCGATCCCGACCGTGCTCCGCGGCTTCTGCGCGCCGGTCACGCTCGACGACGGACTCGCCCCCGCGCAACGCCTCGTACAGATGGCGCACGACCCCGACGCGTTCACGCGGTGGAACGCCGGGCAGGCGCTCGCGCGCGACGCGATGCTCGCCGCCGCCGGGATCGAAGTCGCCGCGGTCGCGATCGGCGAACTCGCGAACGCTTTGCGGACCGAGCTGCAGCGCGCCGCCGCGGATCCCGCGTTCGCTGCCACGGCGCTGCGCCTTCCCGACCTGCCGGAGCTGCTGCTGGCGACCGAGAGGCCCGACCCCGACCGGCTCGCGGGCGCGCGCGACGCGGTCCGCCGAGGCATCGCGACCGCGCTGCGGACGGAACTCGTCGCGATCGTCGATCGACCGTCACCCGACGCGGGCAGCCGCCATCTGAACGGGGCGGCGCTGGACCTGCTGGCGGCACTCGGCACCGCCGAGGAGGAACGCCTGCACCGTTCGTTCGCGGCGGCGACCACGATGTCCGAGTCCATCGCGGCGCTCGAGGCGCTGGGCGCGTGCGGGGGCACGCGCTTCGACGCGGCGCTCTGCGCGTTCCACTCCCGCTGGCACGAACGACCGCTCGTGCTCGACAAATGGTTCGCCGCGCAGGCGAGCGCACCGAGGTCCGACTCGCTCGCCCGTGTGCAGGAGCTGCGCCACCACCCCGACTTCGACCTGCGCACACCGAACCGTGTGCGCGCCCTCGCGTCCGCATTCGCGACGCGCAACGTGCGCGCCTTCCACGCGAAGGACGGCTCGGGCTACCGCTTCCTCGCCGACGTCGTGCGCGCCGTGGACCGGCAGAACCCGGCAGCCGCGGCGCGCCTCGCGCTGCCGTTCGAGAGCTGGCGCCGCTTCGACGACGAACGGCAGCGGCACGCACGCGCGGCGCTCGAGTCGATCGCGGCCGGGGAACTGTCCGCCAACACGCGCGAAGTCGTCGAGAGAACGCTCGCCTGACCCGATCGCTCGTCCGACGCTGGCGGGATCGCCGTCCGCGCAGGAAGCTGGCGTCATGAAGCAGCCGCTCGCGTCGTTCGTCGTGTTCTCCCTGCTCACCTTGCTCGCCGCCTGCGGCGGGGCGAGTCCGGTCGGCGTCTACGACGTCGACAAGAAGGCCATGAGGGAGATCATGGTCGCGTCGATGGGCGCAGGTGCCTCGGAGACCAAGGAGGCCGCTGCGGCGCTCGACGCCGCGGTCGAGGGCATGAGTGTGCGCATGGAGCTGAAGGCCGACGGCACGGCATCCGTGCAGACGAAGATGACCATGAAGGGCCAGGAGATGAACGACACTTCGAACGGGACATGGAGGCTGGACGGACGCAAGCTCACCATCAGCATGAAGAAGGGCGGCCAGGACGACACCAAGGTCGCCGACTTCGACGGCGCGTCCTTCGCGATCGAGGACCAGGTGGGTGGCAAGCCGATGAAGCTCACCTTCCGCCGCGTCTGACGGAGAGGCCTGCGGCAGGGGCGAATCAGCGCGTGCCGACGTGCGCGCGCAGCGCGTCGTGCAGGAGGCCGTTCGTCGCGAGCACCTCTCCGCCGAAGAGCCAGTCGTCGCCGCCGCGCAGGTCGGTGACGCG
The DNA here is from genome assembly GCA_964538915.1 of uncultured candidatus Brocadiaceae bacterium. GTDB lineage: Bacteria > Planctomycetota > UBA1135 > UBA1135 > UBA2386 > JAEUHQ01. The sequence goes on from CAZIFB010000032.1 coordinate 20,303, forward strand.
CCCGCCCGCTTCCTGCACGATCACGGCGCCGGCGGCCACGTCGTACGGCGCCAGATACATCTCCCAGTAGCCGTCGTAGACACCCGAGCCGACGTAGCAGAGGTCGAGCTCGGCCGAACCCAGGCGGCGCAGGTCACGGCAGTGCGGCAACACGCGAGCGAGCCGCCCGGCGTTGTCGTCCTTGCCCGGCTCGTTGCGCACGTAGCTGAAGCCGGTCGCCAGCAGCGCATCGGCGACTTCGGCGGTCTTCGTGACGCGGATCGTCCGTTCGCCGGCCGAGTCGAGCAGGCGCGCGCCGCCGCCGCGCGTTGCGACGAACGTCTGGCCGAGGGCGGGTGCGTGCACGACACCAACGACCGGCACGTTTCGATGCGCGAGGCCGATCGCCACCGCGAAGAACGGCAACCCGTGCACGTAGTTGGTCGTGCCGTCGAGCGGGTCGACGATCCACGTCCAGTCCGAACTCTTGCTCGCACGACCCTGCGTCGTGAGCACGCCCTCTTCGGCGAGCACCGCGTGCTCGGGGAACGACGCGAGCAGGCCGCCGACGACGACGTGCTCCGCCGCGCGGTCGGCCGCCGTCACGAGTTCGCGGCGCAGCCCCTTCGACTCCGGTCGCGCAGCCGCCTGCGGCCGCAGACGCAGCAGTTCATCGCCGGCCGTCCGTGCGAGCTGCAGCGCGCGGTCCGCCATGGACTGCAGGTCGGCCGGCGCGCTCGTCATCGCTCGACGTCCATCGCGTCGATCGCCGCGACGATGCGTTCCTGCGCCGCCTTCAGGTCCTTGTTGAGGCCGTTCGTCCTCGGGTCGTAGTTCATCAGGATCGAGAACCAGCGCACGGCGCCGCTCTTCCCGACGACGAGCCCCGACAAGGACGACACGCCGCGAATCCACCCGGTCTTGGCGTGCACACGGCCGACGAGCGGTGTGCCGACGAAGCGGTCCGCGAGCGTGCCGCTCTGGCCCGACACCGGCAGGCAGTCGCGCAGCAGCGCGCCTCCCTTGCCCTTGCTCGCCGAGTACATGGCGACGAGGAGCAGGCCCGGCGTGACGCGGCTGTCCTTCGACAACCCGGAGCCGTCGCGGAGAACGACGCCTTCCGGGATCCTGCCGACGAGCTTCTCGAGTTGCGCGTGCATGGCCGCGAGCCCGCCGGCGAGCGAGCCGTCGCGCGCGGTGCGGTCTCCGAGTACCCGCAGGCACTGTTCCGCGTCGAAGTTCGACGAGTCCTCGAGCATGCGCAGCAGCGCCTGCCGCAGCTCGCTCCGGTGCGTGTGCACTACCTGGTCGCGAACGCCGGGTTCGCCGCCGATCGTGATCCCGGCCGCCGCCAGCGCACGCCGCAGCGACGACTCGAACCACACGGAAGGTTCGCGCACCGACGAACGGATCTGCACGGGCGGCGACTTGCGCGGGAACTTGCCGCGCACGAGCACGGCGTCCCCCACGTCCGAGGCGCCGTACGTCGCGCCCTTCTTCGCATCGACGAGCGCGATCGAACCGCGAACCGGCAGATCGGCCGGCGGCGCCACGAGTTCGGCCCGGGCCTCCGCGCCGCCAGCAGCGGCGATCGACACGAGCAACGTGCCCTGTTCCAGCACGAACGGCCCGGTCGGTGCGCAGTAGTAGGTGTAGAGCTGGTCCTGCGGCCAGTCGGGCGGGCGATCGGGCCCCACGAAGGTCCCGCGGTCGAGCTCGATTCCCGCGACGGACTTCACACCGAGCCGCTGCAGCGCAGCGGCCACCTCGCCGAACACGATCTCGGGTGCGTGCGCCGAGTCGTGGATCCAGTTCGGGTCGCCGCTCGCGGCAACGACCAGGCGGCCGGCGCGCAGGGAGAAGGCCGTCTCGAACACGTGGTCGGCGCCGAGCCCGCCGATGCACGCCGCAGCGGTCAGCAGTTTCATGTTGCTCGCGGGCGCGAAAGCCTCGGTCGCGCGGCTCTTCCACAGGATGCGCCCCTCGCCATCGCAGACGACCACTCCCGTGCGGGCACCCAGCGCCTCCGCCGCTTCGATCTCACGAGCGATCGACTGCGCCCGCAACGAAACGAGCGCACAGAGAACACCACCCGCCGTGCCCAGCCACCGCATGTCCGTCAGATACAGGAAGCGCTCGGCCGTCGCCAGTGCGCGTTCGGGCCGCTACCTTCGCGCCATGCTCCTCGCAGGTCTCCTCGCACTCGTGCAACAGGGCGTCCAGGTTGCTCCGACGCCGCAGCCCCCCACCCCGCCGCGCCCGAAGCTCTCCGCGGTCGTCCTGACCGGGGCGAACAACCACGAGTGGCAGTGGACCTCGAACGAGATCGCGGCGGCGCTCGCCGAGACGGGCGCGTTCTCCGCGTCGGTCGAGAACGAACCCGCCGGCTACTTCGCGCGGCTCGCGGGCGCGGGATCGTCGCGGCCGAGCGTGCTGGTGCTCGACTACAACGGGCCCCGCTGGGGCGCCGAGGCCGAAGCGACCTTCGTGCGCATGGTGAAGGACGAAGGGATCGGCGTCGTCGTCGTGCACGCCGCGAACAACGCGTTCCCCGGCTGGAAGGAGTACGAGCAGCTGGTCGGTCTCCTGTGGCGCGACGGCAGCGGGCACGGCGCCTACCACCCGTTCGACGTGGTGGTCGTCGACCACGCGCATCCGATCACCGCGGGCATGGCCGACCTGCGCATGCACCCCGACGAGCTGTACCACCGACTCGTGCCCGGCGAAGGCAGCGACCACCGCGTGCTGCTCAGCGCGTTCAGCGATCCGAAGCAGGGCGGCACCGGCCGCCACGAACCGATGGCGACGGCGGGCACGTTCGGCAAGGGCCGCGTGTTCCTCACGACTCTCGGTCACGTGTGGGCCGGCGTTCCCGCCTCGCGGGCCACGTGGGCCGATCCGCAGCTGCGCCTGCTCGTCGCGCGTGGCGCCGAATGGGCGGCCGGGCGGCCCGTCACGCTGCCCACCGTGCCGCTGAACCGCCTGACCGCGGACGAAGCGCAGGACGGCTTCGTGTCCCTGTTCGACGGTCTCCGCATCGAGCAGTGGCGCGGCTATCGCAGCGATGCACCGAAGAAGGGCTGGACCGTGCGCGGCGCGGCGATCGTGTGCACCCCGGGCAGCGGTGCCGGCGACCTGGTGTCCGCCGACGAGTACGGCGACTTCGACTTCCGCTTCTCGTTCCGCATCGCGCCGAAGGGCAACAGCGGCGTGATGTGGCACGTCACGGAAGCGAACGACTTCACGTTCATGTCGGGGCCGGAGTACCAGGTGCTCGACGACCTCGGCCACGCCGACGGAGTGGACACGAAGCACCGCGTTGGCGCCCTGTACGACCTCGTCGCCCCCTCGGTCGGCGTGGCGCTCGCACCGGGCGAGTGGAACGAAGGGCGCATCGTCGTACAGGGCGGCCGCGTGAAGCACTGGCTCAACGGGGCGCTGGTCGTCGATGCGCCGTGCACGGGCCCCGAGTGGGACGCGATGGTGAAGGCGAGCAAGTTCCGCGACTGGCCGTTCAACAGGGTGCCGCGCGGCCGCATCGCGCTGCAAGACCACGGCGACGAGGTCGCCTACCGCAACCTGCGCGTGAAGGCCCTGTGACCGCATCGCCGCCGAGCGCCCGCGTGCTGCTCGTCGAGGACGACGAGAGCCTTCGCACGGTCCTGGCCAGCGAACTGCGGCGCGCGCGCTTCGACGTCGCGACCCACGCGACCGGAACCCAGGTCGTCGAGGCGGTGCGCCGCCACGAGCCGGACGTCGTGCTGCTCGACCTGCACCTGCCCGGTGCACCCGGCATCGACGTGCTCGGCGCCCTCCATCAGCACGACCCGGATCTGCCGGTCGTCGTGTGCACCGGCCACGGCACCGTCGGAATCGCCGTCGAAGCGATGCGGCGCGGCGCCTTCGACTTCCTGACGAAGCCGATCGCGCTCGAGGTGCTGGAGCAGACGATCCGTCGCGCGGTGAACCACGGCGCCCTGGTGCGCGACAACCACCGGCTGCGCCGCGCGGCGGCACTCGCGGCGACGACGACGGTCGCGGTCGCCCCGGAGAGCGAAGCGGGTCGCAGGCTCGATCAGCTCGTCGCGCGCCTCGCGTCGGCCGAGCAGAGCGTGCTGATCACCGGCGAGAGCGGCACGGGCAAGGAACTCGTCGCGCGACGACTGCATGCGCTGTCCGCGCGCCACACCCAGCCGTTCGTCGTGCTCCACTGCGGCGCCGTGCCGCGGCAGCTCGTCGAGAGCGAGCTCTTCGGCCACGTGAAAGGCGCGTTCACGGGCGCCGACCAGAAGCGGCCGGGCCTGTTCGACGCCGCCCACGGCGGCACGATCTTCCTCGACGAAGTCGGCGAACTGCCGCCCGACGTGCAGCCGGCGCTCCTCCGCGCCGTGCAGTTCGGCGAGATCCGGCCCGTCGGCAGCGACACGACCAAGCGCGTCGACGTTCGCATCGTCGCGGCGACGAACCGCGACCTGCGCGCACAGGTGGACGCGGGTGCGTACCGCGAGGACCTCTCCTACCGCCTGGCCGTGCTCGAGGTCCGCGTGCCACCGCTGCGCGATCGACCGGAGGACGTCGCAACGCTGGCTCTGGCCATGCTGGCACGCGAGGCGGCGCGTTCGGGTCGGCAGCTCTCGTTCGACGACGCCGCGATCGCGCGTCTGCGACAGCACCGCTGGCCCGGCAACGTGCGCGAACTCGAGAACGCGGTCGTGCGGCTCGGCGTGCTCGCCGACGGTCCCGTCGTGACAGCGGCTGATGTCGACGAACACGTCTTCGCCGGCAAGCGCGCGACCACCTCGATCGGCACACTGCCCACGCTCGAGCTCGCGGAGCTCGAACGCCTCGCGATCGCCGCCGCGTTGCAGCGCTTCGACGGCAACAAGACGAAGGCGGCGCAGGCGCTCGGGATCGCGCTGAAGACGCTCTACAACCGCCTCAACGCCGCCGCAGAGGACGCCGGCGACGAACCGAAGCCCGACACGGCCAGTTAGTCGCCGCCCGAAGCGGTCAGAACCGCAGCAGCAGGAACTCGCTGCAGAAGCCGGGGCCCATGGCGAGCATCACGCCGAGGTCGCCGGGCTCACCCGGGTTCGTACGCAGCGTCTCTTCGAGGATCATCAGCACCGACGCGCTCGACAGGTTGCCCGCGCGCGCGAGGCTCCGCCAGCTGCACGCGAGGTCGTCCTTCGTCGCACCGAGGCCGTCCTGCAGCGCCTGCAGCACCTTCGGGCCGCCGGGGTGCGCGATCCAGCGCCGCACGTCCGCGCGCTTCCTGCCCGCACCCTGCAGGAACGCATCGACGTCGCCCGGCACCCGCTCGCGCGCCACGTTCGGCACCTCGGCCGACAACACGATCCGAAAGCCGTGGGCGCCGATCTGCCAGCCCATCACGTCCTCGGTGTCGGGATAGAAGACGGACCGGGTCTGCAGGACCTCGGGGCCCTTCGCACGCCGGGCAGCGCCCACCACCACCGCAGCCGCCGCGCCGTCACCGAACAGGCCGACACTGATGAGGTTCGCCACCGAGCGATCGTCGCGTTGCAGCGTGAGGGAGCAGAGTTCGATCGTGAGCACGACGGCAACGCCGTTCGGGTGGCCCTTCAGGTAGTCGGTGGCTCGCGACACGGCCGCTGCACCGGCGACGCAACCGAGGCCGAACATGGGGACCCGCTTGCAGTCGGGTCGCATCGCGAGGCGGTTCATCAAGCGCGCCTCGACCGACGGACTCGCGAGCCCGGTCACCGTCGAGAAGAACACGATGTCCACGTCCTCGGGCCGCAGTCCCGCTCGTTCGAGCGCGCCGCGGATCGCCTTCTCCCCGAGGTGCAGGGCTCCCTGCAACCAGGCTTCGTTGCACTTCGTGAAGTCGGTGAGTCCGGCGTAGGCCTCGAGGGGCAGCGTGAGGTACCGGCCGTCGATGCCGGAGTTCGCGTGCATCGACCGCATGCGGTCGGTGAGGCTCGACGGTCCCCCGTAGGCGGCGACCAGGTACTCGGTGAGTGTCCGCTGGTCGTACCAGTGGTCTGGGAACGCGGTGGCGACGGCGGCGATCTTCAACGGCGGAATCTCGGTACGAGGTAGGGCACCGTAGCCCGGTAGGAACGGAACTGCTCACCGAACATCGATTCCCAGCGAGCCTCCTTCAGGCGCGGACCGAGCACGCAGTACGCGGTCCAGCCCGCGGTGAGCGCGAGCCAGTCGGCGCTCCACACGGGCGCCGTCCACAGCACCAGCGCGAAGCCGAGGTAGATCGGCTGGCGGCACGCGGCGAAGAGCCCCGTCGTCGGCATCGGGCCGTACTCGACCGGCCGGTTCCGCAGCATGGCCCACCAGCCCGCGGCGCCCGACTGGACGGCGAGACCGGCGTCGGAGAGCGCCTTCACCAGGAAGAGCCACGCCGCCGCGAACAACGCGTACTGGAGCCCGCCCGAGACGCCGTGCGGCACGTGCCACACGATGCCCGACGGCGACCACGCCCAGAACGTCAGCAGGAGCTGCAGCGAGCCGAGGAACACGTACGTGCTGAGCGCGAGCGCACGGCCGCTGCCGACCGGCGACAGGCGCACGAGCCACGGCCGGCCGCGCTTGCCGAGCAGGAACGAGTGCAGGAGCGGAAACTGCGCGATCAGCAGCGCATTCGCGGCACCGCCGGCGAAACCGGACAGCGAGCCCTGGCCGTGCTGCAGGCCCGTAGCCAGGGCGTACGCCATCGAACCGACGGCGAGCACGAAGGCCGCGTGGCAGAACACTGCCATCGCGAGAGCGGAGAGGATGCGACGTACGTCGTTCATGCAGGGATGCGTTGGAACAGGGCCGCGTAGCCCACCGCGAGACTCGGCGATTCGCGCAGCACGACGGTGCGCGAGATCGCGGTCCGCCACAGGGCCGGCGCTTCGCCCGTGCGGGCACGGCGCTCCAGGCCGGAATCTGCGGTCATGGCATCGAGTTCGTCGGGCGTGACGAACATCGACCAACGGTGCGTGCCTCGCGGGATGAAGCCGAACCCTTCGCCCAGCGTGATCGCCAGGACGCGAGAGCGCCACGTCCGGTGGATCGTGTTCACGAACAGGTGGCCGCCCGGTCGCAGCAGGCGCGCCGCTTCGCGCACCGCCAGGCGCGGCTCGACGACGTGCTCCAGCACGTCCGCGAGCAGCACGACGTCGGCCGAGGCCTCGGCGAACGGCGCCGCGAGCAGGTCGCCCGCGACCGGCAGGTAGCTTCGTTCGCGACCCATGCCGGCGAGGAGCGCTCGCCGCGCAGTGTCGACCCCGAGGACCCGGGCGCCTGCGCCGGCGAGCGGCACTGCGAGGAACCCGCCACCGCAGCCGAGGTCGACCACCGTGCGGTTCGCCCATTCACCCGGCAACCACCGGCGCAGCAGGTCGAGGCGGAAAGCACTGACCGAACGCAGCGACGCGAACTCGCGGCACTCGAGGTCCCACCAGTCCGTCCGGTCGAACAGGCGCTCGGCGGCCGCGTCGCTCACTGCAGCGCCCCCTTGCGGAGCACCACGCGACCGGTGGACGCACTGATGCGCACGTGCTCGTCGGCTTCTTCGACCGGCACGGGCGCGGCGCCGTCGAGAGAGAGACCCTCCGGCGACATGGCCCAGGTCCCGCTCAGCGTCTGGAAGCTCGGTGCGCCGTCCACCTCCGCGAGCGCAGCGGCCGTGTACGAGCCGTCCGCGCTGAACACGTACCAGATACGACGCAGCGACACCGCGACGTCGCCGGTGAGCTCGACCGACTCCCACAAGCCGTCGAGCACGAGCGCGGACACGGGCCGGAAGTCGAGGGACGCGACGGGCCGAACGACCATCCGATCCTGTTCGGCGACGACGTTCGACGCGATGCACGACACGAACGGCAGCACCGCCGCGCCGACCAGCACCGCCCGCACAGTGGATGCGACGCTCACTTCTTGCCTCCCGTCTGCACGCGAGCGAGCAGGGCGACCCACACGACGACCTCGTCCTGCATGTTGATGAGGCCGAGCTGGCTCGGCACCGGCACCTGGTAGTCCGAGAGCTTCAGCGGCGCCTGACCCTTCACGACGAGCCGCTTGCTGGCGTCCACTTCGATCGTCACGGGCATCTTCAGCTCGCGCTGCACACCCCGGATCGACATCGTGCCGAGGATCTCCCCGCGCGCGGTCTGCTTGCCGACGTCGACGCCGCCCTCGGCCGACGTGAACCGCGTGATCGTGAACGTGATCTTCGGGTGCACCTTCGTGTCGAGGTGCTCGTACATGTTCGTGTCGCGCCCCTCGACCCCGGTGACGAGCGTCGTCGCGTCGCAGACGACTTCGCCGGTCCATGCGCCGGCCGGGTCGTCCATGTCGGCAGTGAACCGGCCCGTGACCTTGCTCGTCGCCCCGGTGAAGTCGTGCAGCGTGCTCTTCGCGTCGAACCCGACGCGGCAGAGGTCCGGCGCGAGCACGTAGTCCTGCCGTTCGTCGAACCGGAAGGCGACCGTCGGCACGGAGAACGACAGGAACCCGGTCTTCGCCGCCGGCTTCTCGGCGGGCTTTTCGGTCGGCTTTTCCGCCGGCTTCTCGGCGCGCTGCTCGACGGGCTTCTCCGGCGGTCTTGCGACCGGCGCGGGTGGCGGCTCGATCGCGGCGACCGGTGCGGCCGCCGCATCGGTTCCCAGGGCCTTCACACGAACTTCGAGTGCCTGGACCCGCGCCACGAGCGCCGCGAGCTGTTGCTGCACCGCGGTGGAGCCGTCGCGGACCGACGCCACGTCGCCTGCGATGCCCTGCACCACGGCGTGGCGCGCTTCCGCGCGCTCCTCGAGCGCCGTGCCCAGGCGCTCGAAGTTGCCGCCGAGCGCGGTGCGCAGCTCGTCGACGGTGCGCGACACGGTCTGCAGGTCGTCCCGGAGCAACGCCATCGGATCGGGCCCGGCAGCCGCTTCGTCCGCGGCGACCACGACGCGGATCCGGTCCTTCACGATCGTGAGCGCGAAGACCGACGCGCCGAGCAGGCCGACCACGAACAGGGCCCCCGCCCACTGAAGGAGCTTCTGCACCATGACCGCGATCATGCAACGCACGTGCCCGGGGCCCCAGCGTCCGGGTCCGCCATGGCGCCGACGGTTGCCACCGCTCAACGCCGGGCAACTCTTGCAACGGAAGTGCAAGACGTGCACGTTCCTGCGGCTCGACCGGCCCGGCCCGCCGAGGTCCGCGAACGGCATGTCATGTGCTTCCGACCCGACCATGCCCCGTGAACGTCGACGCCGGCTCTGGCTGGTGGTGCTGGCCTGCGTCTTCGTGCCCCTGACGGCGTTCTTCGCCCTGGCTCAACGCGGGCAGCGCGTCGACGCGCAGAACCACGCGCTCAAGGACCCGGGCAGCACCGATCGGGCGAACCTCGACCGTCTGGCGGACGTCGTCCCCGGCGACGCGGTGGTGCTGCTCGGTTTCTCGGTCCCCGGCGATCTGACGATCCTGCCCGGCGACCGCAAGGCGCTCGAGGACTGTCGCCGCAGCATCGGCGAACTGCCCGGCGTCTCCGACACGGCGGCGCTGCCGATCGACGATCCGGGGCTCGCCCTCGTCACCGTTTCGCTGCGCAGCGAGGACCCGGTCGCGCACGCCCGGCGCGTCGTCGAGTTCGCCCGCGCGCGTGCGCCCACGTCCCTGCGCGTGCTGGCGACCGGCCTGCCGCTGATCGAGGGCCGCATCGCCGACATCGTCGCTGCGGAACGGGACCACGTGGTGCCCTGGCTCGTCGGGGTCCTGCTCGTCGCCGCGACCGCGCTCTACCGCAGCCTTCGCCTCGGCGCAGCCGTGCTGATTCCGGCCCTCGCCGGCATCGCGTGGACCGGCGGCCTCGTGGCGCTCTTCGGCAACGCGCTCGATCCCATCGGCGCGCTGCTCGACCCGGTCCTGCTGACGATCGGTGTCGCGTCGTCGGTGCACTTCGTCGAGTCCCACTTGCGCGGCCGCCGGGACGGCCTCGTCCCGGACGAAGCGGCGACGTTCGCGAGCAAGGTGCAGGTGCAGCCCGCGTTCCTCGCGACGGCGACGACGATGGTCGGCCTCGCATCGTTGTGCACGAGTTCGATCCCCGCCGTGCTCGACTTCGGCGTCCGGGCGGCGTTCGGGGTGGCCCTCGTGCACGCCTTCAACTTCCTCCTCCTGCCCGCGTGGCTCGCCACGGCGAAGGGGGCGGTGTCGCCGGCCGACCCCTCGTCCGGCGGTCCGGGCGTTCCCTGGCTCGACACCATCCTGCGACGCCGTGGACTGCTGCTCGCGGCGACGGCGGCTGCGACCGCATTCGCACTGGCCGGTTTCCCGGACCTGCACACCGACAACGATCCGCTCACGCTGCTGCCGGCGAACGACCCCTGCCGCGCCGACCACGACACCCTCGCCCAACGCCTCGGTGGGGTCGAGACGTTCCATCTGTTCGCGCCGGAGCGATCGCCCGGCACGGTCGCATCGCGGCTCCTGCCCTTCGTCGCCGCCGTGCACACGCTGCCGGGCGCAGCCGGCCTCGCGGGACCCGCACGATCGGGCTCCGAAGGCGACCTCGCCGTCCCGCTGCTGCTCACGGCCGGCGGCAGCGGCATCCGCGCACCGCTGTTCGACGAGATCGACCGCGCGGCTCGCGTTCTCGGCCTGGACGGACTCGTCGCGGCCGGCCCGTCGGTGCAGATCGCTCGCGACTCGGTCGCGCTGATGCGGGGGCTCTTCAGCAGTTTCTGGCTCACGCTGCTCGTGCTCTTCCTCGCGGCGAGCGCAGGTCTGCGTTCGTTCCGGCTCGGGGCCCTCACGATGCTGCCGAACCTCGTGCCCTGCCTCTGGGTGTACGGCATCGTGGCGTGGCTCGGCCGCCCCGTCTCCGTCGCCACCGCGATGATCGCGAGCACGATGCTCGGGCTCATCGTCGACAACTCGCTCCACCTGCTGCACGACTACCGCCTCCACCGGGTCCACGAAGAGCCGCTCGTCGCCGTACGCACTGCGCTGCGGCACTGCGGTCGGGGCATGGCGCTGTCGAGCGGCCTCCTGATGCTGGGGTTCCTCGTCACGGCCACGAGCCGGCTCGCGACCACGATCGAGTTCTCGCTCCTCGCGACGACGACGATCGCGGCCGGAGCCTTCATGGCGCTCGTGGTCCTTCCGCTCCTCCTCGCGGGGGCCGACCGACGGATCGGGAGGCAGCATGCGCTGTGACGTCCTCGTGATCGGCGCGGGCCCCGGCGGCAGCGCTCTCGCGAACCGGCTCGCGCTCGACGGCTTCGAAGTCCGGCTCGCGGACAAGAAGACGTTCCCGCGCGAGAAGCCGTGCGGCGAGTTCCTCAGCCCGCAGTGCGAGCCGTACCTCGAGGCCCTCGGGATCGACGCACCCCTGGCGGCGCTCGGACCGCTCCTCGTGCGGGGCATGCGCCTCCACGGCTACGGCGCCGAGGTCCTCGGGCGCTTCCGGCGCCTCTCCGGCCAGCCGGCGAGTGCATCACACGGCATCGGCATCCGGCGCGAGCGTTTCGACATGCTGTTGTGCGATGCAGCGGAGGCGGCCGGCGCCGAATGGATGCCGCGCCACGAGTTCGTCTCGCTGCTGAGGAACGACGACGGCCGCGTCACGGGCGCGGTGCTGCGCGCCGCGGACGGCCACGAAGTCCGCTGCGAAGCGCGCTTCGTGGTCGGAGCCGACGGAGTGCACTCGCGGGTCGCTCGCGCCCTCGGTGTGCAGCGCCAGACGAAGTGGCTCGATCGCTTCGCGCTGGTGACGCACTTCGCCGGCGTCGCGCCGATGGCGACCGCGGAAGTGCACCTGTTCCCCGACGGCTTCTTCGCCGCGACCACGATCGACGGCGGTGAGTTCAGCGTGAACCTGATCCTGCCCCGGAGCGCGTTGCGAACGCGCGAGGCCGCCGACTGGGACGGGTTCGTCGCGCAGCACGTTGCCAAGCACCCGGCTCTCGCGGCCCGGCTCGTCGGGGCAAGGCGCACCTCGGCATGGCGCGGCATCGGACCGCTCGCGTACTCGACGACGCGACAGACCATGCCGGGCATCGCCCTCGTCGGAGACGCGTGCGGCTACGTGGACCCGCTCACGGGCGAAGGCATCTACTTCGCGCTCTTCGGCGCGCGGGCCCTCGGCGACGCCATCACGGAGTCGCTGCACGAACCTGCACGGGAACCGTCGCTGATGCGCGCATACGTCGCCGAGCGTCGCCGCGAGATCGTTCCGCGCGCACGGGCCTCCGCGCTGCTGCAACGGGCACTGCGCCACCCGTGGCTCGTGCGGCACTTCCTCGCGTACGCTGCGAAGCACCCCGGCCTGGCGGACCTCGTCGTGACACTGACCGGTGACAGCATCCACCCCCGCGACCTGCTCCGTCCGGCCTTCTGGCGCGCGTTCCGCGCGGCTTCCGCATGAATCGCACGCTCCTGGATCCGCGCGTCCTCGCGCCGCTCCTCGCGGCGTCCGTGGCGTTCTCGTTCCGCGCGCAGCCCGCGCCGCGGCCGGTGCCCTCGCCTCCCCCGCGTGCGATCGAACTGCCGTCGCCGCCCGTCGCGCCCCAGCCGAAGACCGCGACGTCCTTCGTGCTGGACACCGAGGCCTCGACCGTGCGGTTCCTGGTCGAGGGCGGCGACGGTGAACTGCTCACCGCGTGCAAACGATTCACGGGCAGCCTGCGCCTCGACCCGCAGGCCGAGGCCTCCGAGTTCGAACTCCGCCTCGACCTCGGTTCCCTGTCGCCCGTCGGCAACGCCCTGGCCGAAGTCGACCTGCGCCGACTGCTCGGCGTCCACACCGGCAGCGAGATCCACTACCGGGGCAAGCTGGTGCGGACCTCGACGTCGCCCGTTCCCGGCGTGATCGAACGCGTCTGGCTCGGCGGCCTGCAGCTCGACGGTCGACTCGTTCGCCAGCCGATGCAGACGTGGCAGTGCAGCCTCGCCGGCCAGCCGCTGCGCCTGCAGGGCCACGGCACCGTCGACGTCACCGAGTACGGCCTGCCCCGACGCAGCCGCCTCGGCGTCCTCCGCGACGATCATGCGGTGACCATCGGTCTCGACCTCGTGTGGCGACGTGACAACCGACACTGACTCCACCACGACCGCGCCGCAGCGGCGCCGCTCGCTGCGGCAGACGCTGGCGCTCGCGTTCCTGCCCCTGTGCCTCGTCGTCGTCGCGGGCCTCTGGCTCGTCGTGTTCGACGCCCGCGCCGTCCACCACGACCTCCAGCGCATGTTCGAGGAGCTGCGCGAAGTGTCGCTGACCAGATCGCTGGTCGACGAACTTCACGGCATCGAGCAGTGGGTCGAAGCGGTGCCCGAGGCGCGGTCCGCGACCCACCCTCTCGTGCTCGCGGACGTGGAGCATCACCAGCGCACGGCGGCCGCCACGTTCGCGCGGTTCCACCGGGGCGACGATCCGTCGGAGGAAGAGCACACCCGGGCCGAGACCGGAGCCCTGGACCGGACCCGGACCTCGCTCGACACCATCGCCGACCTGCTGCGTCGTGACGAGGCCATGGGCGCACTGAGGGAGCCGCTCGCCGTAGCGCTGCACGGAGCCGAAGTCCTCGCGCATCTCGTCGAGGACGAGAGCCGGAGCATCGGCGGCGAACTCGACCGCCGCAGCGACGCCATGTCGCAGTTCATGATGCTCCTCGGCGTAGCCAGCGCAGCCACCGTCGCCGCACTGGCCTGGCTGCTCCACCGCCGCGTGCTGGTGCCGGTGCAGGCCCTCCGCGACGGTGCGCAGGCCCTCGGGTCGGGCCGAGACGACGTGCGGCTGCGCGTGCGCGCCGGCGACGAACTCGGCGATCTGGCAGCCGCGTTCTCGACGATGGCGCATCAACTGCAGGAGAACCGGCGCGATCTCGAGCGGCGCGTGGAGGAGCGGTCCCGCGAAGTGCTTCGCAGCGCGCAGCTCGCCCAGCTCGGCACGCTCGCCGCCGGCATCGCCCACGAGATCAACAACCCGCTCGCGAGCATCGCCGCGTGCGCCGAGGGACTGCTTCGGGAAGGCGGCACCGGCGAAGAGGAGCGCCTCCGCGAGTATCTGCAGATCGTGCGCAAGGAGGCGATGCGGGCCCGTGACATCACGACGAGGCTCCTCCGGTTCGCGCGTCACGACGCAGGCCGGCGCGAGACCGTCTGGCTCGGCACCGAGATCCTCGAGATCGCGCCGCTGTTCGAGCACCAGATGAAGGACGCCGGCGTCCGGCTCTCGATCGGCGCCGAGCGCGGCGGTCCGGCGATCACCGGTGACGCGTCGGAGTGGAGACAGGTGCTGTTCAACCTGGTTCGCAACGCCCTCGACGCCTCACCTCGCGGCGGTCGCATCGACGTCACCTGCGACGCCCTTCCCGACGCGGTCGAACTGACCGTCACCGACGAGGGTCCCGGGATCCCGGCCGACCTCGGCGACCGCATCTTCGAGCCGTTCTTCACGACGAAGGACCCCGGCAAGGGCACGGGACTCGGGCTGTCGATCGTGCACCGCATCGTGACGGCGCACGGTGGAACGATCGCCGCGACGAACGGCGCCCGCGGGGCGCGCATCACGATCCGCGTGCCGCGCGCCGACCTCAGTTCCCGATGACCGCGGACACGCTGTTGCTGAACGTCATGCCGAGCGCGTTCGAGCCGTCGAGCATCGCGACCTGCGTCTCGAGAGGAACACCGAGCAGAGACGGGTCCTCACCGAGGATCAGCACGACCGGAGCGTTGCCCGCCGCGTCGGTGATGAACGCCAGCAGGTCGATCCACGACAGCCCGAGGGTGCAGCCAGCGGCCCCGAACGGGGTCAGGTCGAGCGACGCCGGCGTCACACCGAAGAGGTGGATGCCGATCGAGAGGCCGCCGAGACCGCTGCCCTGCAGCGCGTAGGTGCGGCCGAGCACCGGCCGTTCGAGGCCGAGCGGCGCGCCCGGGCCGCTGTTCGTCCGCGCGACGTCCAGCGCGCGCCCGCCGCAACCGTTGGCGTTCGGCGACGCGGTCGCGCCCACCGTCGTGCGCACGTCGAGGTAGTAGCGACCGGCGATGCTGCCACGCCATCCACGCACGGCGACCTGGTACGTGCCCGGCGCGAGCCAGACGCCGATCGACGCGTCGAAGACACCGAAGGTGCTCCCCGTGAACGACGACGCCAGCACCGCGGGCGGGACGGCGTTGTCGTACAGGGCTAGCACGAGATCGTCGGCAACCGGCGGAGTCGGGTGCGACGCGGTCGCCGCGACGCTTGCGCGCACGAACGACGCCTGCGCCAGCGTGAACCGGTAGAAGTCGTGGTCACCCGTGTTGCCCGTCGACGACAGCAGGCCGTTGACGCGCACGTCGGGCACGATCGCCGTCGGCGTTCCGCCCGAGCGCGGATCGTTGTTCTCGGCGCCTTCGTTCACGATCAGCGGCGCGCCGAGTGTCGCCGGGACGGCGCAGCGCAGGTCGAGCACGTAGCTGCCCGTCAGGGCGGCGAACGCGCCGCGCTCGACTGCGAGGTAGTAGGTGCCCGCCGCGGGGTCGGCGAAGCGCAGACGGGAGTAGCGGCCGCAGCCGATGCCGTCGTCGTTCGTTCGCAGCGGCGCACCGCTCGCGTCGAACAACGTCACCACCGTGTCGCCGATCTGCGTCCCTGCGCCCGGCATCGTCTCGACGAGCACTTCCGTTCCGGCGACGACCGTGATCTTCCACCAGTCGACGTCGGTCGACGTGGAAAGCGAACCGACGCCCTCGCGCCCGCACGCCAGCACGGTCGCCGTCGCGGGTGTCTGGTTCGGTTCGGCCCCCTCGGGCACCTGCTGCGCGAGCAGCGAGGGCACGATCCACGAGCACGAGAGCACGACGCGCAACATGCGGAGACCTTACCGCGGCATCGCCGCGACCGCATCCCTGCGGTCCGGTCAGCCGCCGACCGGTGCCACGGGCAGATAGAGCTTCAGCCGCGGCACCTTCTGCACGCGCACCCGGCCGCTCCCGAGGCGAGCGGCGAGATCGGCCGCGTAGGCGACCAGTTCGTCACGCTGCTGCTGGACCGCATCGGCCGTCGCTGCATCGCGGAGGCGGAAGTTGCGGCGCTTCAGGTCGAGGATGGTGATCCGGTCGAGCAGCGCGCCGAGCGACTCCGAGTGCAGCGGCGCGGTCGGCACGTGGCTCGAGTGGAACAACCCGTCGATCGCGTTGATGCACTCGTTGCGGTGCTTGTTGTGCCGCATCGCGCCCCGCCAGCCGACGAGGATCAGCGCGTCGTCGTCCGTGCGACCGTGGTCCTCGTAGTGCCACACCTGCAGGTTGTGGAAGAGCAGACGGCGAACGAGTTCGCCGAGACCCGCCGCGGCGCCGGGTTCGAGGTCGAAGAGCGTCTTCCCGGCCGCGAACCACGCATCGGCTGCGGCGAAGGCGCCTGCGCAGGCAGTGGAAACGTCGCGGGCATCGGGCGGCGCAAAGGGGACGTCGTCCATCGTTCTCTGCCGAACGGCATCGAGCCGGCGAGGTCCTCGGCTTGAGGCGGACCGGGCGGAACCCCCGTTCCCATCGCGGCCCTCGCCTCAAGAGCCCGCTCCCCGGGAGCCGATGCCCTTGGAACGGCGCCCCCGCGCCGCCCCCGGATGCAAACGCTCACCCCGGATCGCGCGGACACCGCGTCGCTGGTCCTCCGGCTCGTCGCTTCGCACGGTCTCACCGACGTGGTGGTCGCCGGCACCCTGCCCGCCGGCGAACTGCGTCGCCTCCGCGAGGCCGTGCCGGATCTCGTCGCACTGGGCACGGGCCGCGGCGATGCCCATCCGGGCACCGCATCCGATGCGCTGCGCGACCTCCTCGGGCGCTTCCCGCCGACGACGCTGTGGCTCGTCGCGGGCAACGACCTCGACGAGGCGCACGTCGCCCGGTGCCTCTACCTGCTGCCGCGCGGCGAGGGTGTGCTCCTCTTGCCGCTCGCCCACGCCGGCGGGCCTCGCTCTGCGGCCGACGTCGCCGACCAGCTCCACCTGTGGGATCCCCGGCACCGGACGAGCACCGCCGAGGCGAACGGGCGCCGCTGGCTCGTGGTCCGCCCGCGCCGGCGCGTGCACGTGACGTTCGTCATCGAACGCTACTCGAGCACCTGGGGCACGTCCGGGCCGTCGATCAACCACGACAACCTCGTCGACTCGCTTCGCCAGGCCGACGCGGCGACCTCGTCGCTCGTGCTGCACGACGAACGCCTGCACGAAGGGCGACCCATCACGGCCGCCGACCTCGCCGCCCCGCCCGGCACCGACGCACACGCGGTGATCTGCACCTACGACTTCGCGCACGGCGGCAACCCCGCGCCGTCCGTACTCCGCGCCGCGCAGTCGGCGGGGAGCAAGGTGGCCTACGTGTGGCTCGACAGCCGCATCCTGAAGCACGATCGCGCTCACCCCGACCTCGCGGACCTGAACGTCGTTCTCGACGCGACGGAGTTCGACCTCCCGCGTGCCTGGCCCACGTTCACGCCGAAGAACCCCGCCTGGTACCACGATCCGGGCGGCGAGCGACCGATCGACGTGTCGCTGCTCGGGGAGATGCGGTTCCTGCAGCAGAGGAAGGACCTGCTGCCCCGCCTGCGCGCCGAGAGTCGCATCGAAGTCCACGCCCCCGGCTCGAGCGCCACCGACCCCGCGCGCCGTCTCTCGAACGCCGAGTACGCCCGCGTCTACCAGCAGTCGCGCATCTCGATCGTGCTGACGAAGGACCGGGTGCGCCAGCTGAAGGGCCGCATCTTCGAGGTGCCCCTGTGCGGCGCGATGCTCCTGTGCGACGTCAACCCGTACGTGGACCGCTTCTTCGCGCCGTTCCGCGAGTACGTGCCGTTCCGCGACTACGAGGACCTGATCGCGAAGGCCCGCTGGTACGTCGCGCACGAAGACGAACGCCGCGCCATCGCCGAAGCGGGCAGCCGCAAGGCGAACCGCTGCTACACCGCGCGCGTCTTCTGGGACGCACTGTTCCTGCGCCTGTTCGGTCCCGACTCCGTCGACGCATGATCCCGCTCTACCTGTTCAACAACCTGCACGCTGGCGACCAGCTCTTCAGTCGGCCGCTGTACCGGGCGCTCGCTGCCGACCCGCGGTTCTGCGTGGTGATCGGTGCGTACGCCAACCAGGCGTACCTCTTCGACGACCTCGTCGGCGCCCGCCTCTCCGTGCAGCGATCCCCGTATCCCGAACGCGGCCGCACGGTGCTCTACGACCTCGGTGCGGACTGCCCGGACGGCCATATCGCCGTCAGCTCCTGGCTCGGCGAGTACGAAGACACCGGCAACCACCAGTGGCGCAACGTCGTCGAAGTCTGCCGGCGCCAGCTCGCCGCGGGCGGCGTCGCGTGGGATCCGACCGCGCTGCTCGACGCGGTCCCGATGGTCGACTTCGCGCCGCGCGCCGTCACGCCGCGAGTGACGCGGCCCGCGATCTACGTCGACAACAGTGCCTGCCGCAGCGGCCAGTCCGACTTCGCGTTCGACCTCGACGCACTGGCCCGTGCGTTCCCGCGCCATCTGCTCCTCTGCACGCGCAACCAGCCGGCGAACGCATCGAACGTCGTGGACGTCTCCCATCTCGACCTGCGCGACCTGTCCGCTGTCAGCGAGCAGTGCGCCGTCGTGCTGGGCAAGGGCAGCGGCCCGTTCTGCTGCACCTACACGGAACACAACCGCTTCCGCCCGCGCGCCGTGTGCGGCTATCGGTCCGAGACGTCGCCGACGTTCTGGGACTACCCGGACAACCCGCTGCAATACCTCGCCACCATGGAAGCCGTGCTCGACTTCACGGCCGCTTCGCTGCGGCGCCGCACGCCGGAGGTGCTCGGATGCTGCTGACACCGACCCGCACGACGGCCCTCGCGACGTGGCGAAGGGACACCGAGGCCGACGGAACGCGGGTGGCCGTCGCGACCGTTCCCGGCGGCGGCGAACTGCTCCCCGATGTTCGGATTTCCTCGCGCCACGCCGACGCCGAGCGCAGTGCCCTCGACGCACTCACGCCCGTGCTGCCTCGTCTCGGAGCGCTCGCAAACGCACTGCTCGAACTCCGTCCCGACACGGTCGCGGCCGCCGTGCACGACCTCGCACCGTTCGCGACGACTGCGCTGCAGGCGTTGCGCGACAGCCATCTGGCCGCACCCGACCACCTGCCGACGCAGCGTGCGCTCGCGCTGTGCTGTGTCGCCGCGGGTCGAGCCGGCGAAGCGGTCTTCCACCTGTTCCGCGCCATCCCGGGGCAGTACCACATGCTGGCGGTCGGACCGCGGCCCGAACTGCTCCGCGTCCATCCGGAGGCGCATCGCGCCGTCGTGCTCGCCGCGAACGCTTCGCGCTGCCTCGGCCGGGCGGATCTCGGAAAGCGTCTGCTCGTCGCCTGGCGAACGCAGCTCGACGTGGCACGCACCGCCGAGATCACCGCGACGTTCCCGCCGCACGTGCTGTGGCGCCGCCCCGACATCGTCCGCACGATCCGCGGCGTCGTGCAGGTCGGCGCGAACGTGGGCGACGAACTGCCATGCTGGGGCCGCCTCGGGATCCGCACGCTCGTCGCGTTCGAGCCGGTGCCCGCCGCGTACGAAGCCCTCGTCGCGACGACCGCTTCCCACGCGCCCGCCGGCGCCGACTGGCGCACCGTGCCCGTCGCGATCTCCGACGAACGTGGCACGCTGCCCTTCTGGGTCGGTGAACAGACCGGCAACAGCTCGTTCCTCGAGCTGCACCCCGACCGCTCGGCGTTCCACAAGCAGAACCGGCACGCGCATCGCATCGACGTACCGACCGTGACCCTGGACGATTGGTTTGGTTCGGAGCCAGCCGTTCTCGCAGCCTGCAACCTGCTCTACATCGACGTACAGGGCGTGGAGCACCGCGTTCTCGTGGGCGCACGGCGCTCGCTCCGCGCATTCGACTTCGTCGTGCTGGAGCTGAGCGAGACCGAGATCTACGCGGGTTCCTGGACCGCGCCGCGCATGGACGCGCTGATGGTCGAACTCGGCTTCCGCCGGATCGACGCGGCACCGAACGGTTTCCCCGAACAGCTCGACGCGATCTACGCCCGTATCGCCTGAGCGGCAGCGACCTGCGAACGGAGGAAATCGGCGAGCTGCTCCATCGTCGCGACGTGCTCGAGCGGGTTACCGGGGTAGTCCCACAGCGCCGCGTAGGTGAACGGGTCGTAGCCGCAGACGATCTTCGGCTTCCACCGGTTCGCCTCGTGGAGCGAGAGGGTGAACGACGTCCAGCTGCACCCGACCAGCAGATCGCACTGCAACGAGACCGTCGCGCGCTGCAGCGGACTCCAGTCGTTCGCGGCGCGCAGGCGCGGGTGAACGAGCGGCGGCTCGGCCGTGCACACGAAGTCGTGGTCGGGCAGTACAGCGAGCAGGCGCTCGACGTCGAAGACGAAGTGCACCTGCGGATCGCGATGGCGGTCGAGATCGAGCCAGACCGACGGCCGCTCCGGCTGCCACGGCAGAGCGACCTCGGGCAGGTCCGCCATGGGGACGACATCCGTACGGGGTGCGAGCGTGTCGGGCAGCCCGGCTGCGCGCACGCCGCGGGCGGCCACGAGGGCCTGCGACCTCCAGTT
Source organism: uncultured candidatus Brocadiaceae bacterium (assembly GCA_964538915.1). Classification (GTDB taxonomy): domain Bacteria; phylum Planctomycetota; class UBA1135; order UBA1135; family UBA2386; genus JAEUHQ01. The sequence continues at coordinate 40,846 of CAZIFB010000032.1, forward strand.
CGGCGAACGCGTGTCCGGGTAGCGGTCGAGCGACAGGTCGATCGCCGCCGCACCGCGCGGACACCATCGGGCGAGGTCGACGATCGTGCCTTGCACGCTCGCGGGCAGCGGCGACACGACGAGTTCGACGTTCGGGCCCTCGAGATCCGCGAACGCCCATTCGTCGCCGGCTGGCACCCCGACGGTCACGTGCGCGCCGCTCGCGGCGAAGTGCCGGACCACCGGGCGCTGCACGACGCGGGCCATCTGCGGCCCGTTGTCGAAGACGTAGACGTGCGGCGACGTCATGGCACCGGCCTCTGGAAGAACGCGAAGGCCTCCGCGGCGCGACGTCCCGGCTCGCAACCGGCGAAGTGCAGGCCCAGTCCGGTCACCCGCTGCAGCACTTCGGGGTGCGGCAGGGCGTCCGGGAACACCGACTGATGCCGCACTGCGAGGCAGAGTGTCTGCACGTGGGCAAACGCCCGCTCGGCGCCCCGCAGCACCGAGGCAGCGGCACCTGGCACGTCGAGCACCAGCACGTCGAGATCCGCCGGAGTCAGCGAACCGTCGTCCAGCATCGCGTCGAGCGTCGTCGTCACTACCGGTCCGATCTCGCGCTGCCCGAACTGTTGCTCGCGCTCGAACGCGGGCGCCCAACGCTCGATCGCGAGGGACCCGTCGGTCGGATCGAGCCACAACGAGGACTGCCCGGCTGCCGCGCCGATCACCCGCGGCACGACACGGGCCCCGGGAACGGCCGCCGCCGCCGCGGAATGGCCGTTCGGGATCCACACGACCCGCATGCCGAGTCGCTCCGCCGCGCCCATCGCCTCGCTGCCACCCGGACCGATCCAGGTGATCGCCGTTCGATCGTGCAACAGCCGCGGCTGCGTCCACAGCACGTGTCCCGAGAGTTCGGCGAGGCAGACGCGCGTCCGTTCACGCGCAGCGACCCGCCGCTTCAGCGTCGACAGCAGCTCCTTCGCAGCGGCTTCGTCGCCGCGGAGCCACTGTTCGACCGCGACGAGCGCCGCGATTCCGGCGGAGTCGGCGAAGTCGAGATCGACCGCTGCCCGCAGCAGCGCCGCCGCGACGTCGTACCGGCGCTGCACGCACTCGAGCGCCGCGGCGACCCGCAGGAGCGGCGTGCTGTGGGGCGTGTGCTGCAACGCCCCCACCCACCACGGGCCTTCCGCCACCACGGTCGACGCCGCCCCGTTGCACAAGCGCCGGAACGACGGCTCGTCACGCCGCGCCAGCGCATGCAGCACGTCCTGCGCGAGGCGTTCCGCGCGGAGCCACCGTTCGGTGACGAACTGCAGCGATTCCGCCGAGTCGGCAACGAACGCGAGCGATGCGGAGCCGCGTTCGAGATCCACGGCATCGAAGGTGTCGAAGTCGCCGCGCACCGCGAGCCAGCGGGCACCGTCCTCGAACCAGCGGAAACCGTCCGGTGCTCCGTCGATCGCGACCGGGTCGGGCTCGGGGTCCGGCTCCGGCCAGAAGGCGGCGGCCTCGTCGTCGCCGGCCGCGCGACGGTAGCAGTGGATGGCGTGGTCGGATCCGATCCGCTCGAGGACACGACCGCGCGGGCCGAGCCAGCGCGCGGCGAGGTCGCGTGCGAAGCGATCGACACCGTCGCGCCGCGCCGCGCGAGGCCACGCCTGGCAGCGATCCACGATCGCGACGAGGCCGCCGGGACGGACGAGGCCGGCCAGCGCCCGCCACGCCGCCGCGGTCCTGCCGTACCGATCGCTGGCGTCGATCAGCATGAGGTCGCAACCGTTCGCAACACGTTCGAGTTCGCCCCGCACCTCGGGCTCGTGCCCTTCCCCGACGATGCACACGGACCGCTCGGGATCCGGGCCCGCTCCCGCGGCGAGGCGACGCAGCCGAACGGCCGAGTCCACGCTGACGACCCGATGCGCGACGAGGCGCAAGGCGTGATGACGCACACCGTGCCGGCCGACTCCGATCTCCACGACCGTGTGAACGGGACCCGCTGCGACGGCCCGGCCGAGCAGTTCGTGGAAGACCTGCCGCGGGTGCTCGATCGCCGGGTCGTACAGCTCCCGGGTCTGCTGCTCGTGCCAGCCGGCGCCGCCGCCGGGACTGCGCCGGGCGACTTCGTCGATCTGCTGTACCGGGACGAGCACCGTCACGCCGGCACCGTTCAGCGGACGAGGAAGTTGCGTCCGCTGCGAACGCGATCGCGCCAGTAGTCGAGCAGGTCCTGCATCGTCTGCTCGAAAGGGATCGCCGGCTCCCAGCCCGTGTGTCGCCGGAACTTCGTCGTGTCCGGCACCTGCAGGTCGGCGTCGATCGGCCGGAGGCGCTCCGGGTCCGTTACCACTTCGATGTCGTCGCGCGTCGACAACGACAGGAGGTGCTTCAGCATGTCGCCGACCGTGCACGAGAAGGAGCCGCCGATGTTGTAGTAGGCGCCCGGCGTCGGGTTCTTCGTGACGAGGAGGTGGTAGGCGCGCACCGCGTCGCGCACGTCCGACCACGTGCGCATCGATTCGAGGTTGCCGGTTCGCAGCACGGGCGGGATGCGCCCCTCCTCGATCAAGGCGATCTGTTTCGCGAACGTCGACTCGGCGAACACGTCGCCCCGCCGCGGCCCGGTGTGCGTGAACATGCGCGTGGTCATCACGCACATGCCATAGGCCTCGGCGTAGAAGCGGCCGACGAGGTCGGTCCCGACCTTGCTGATCGCGTACGGCGATGCCGGGTGGAACGGCACGTCCTCGCCGATCGGCAGGAACTTCGCGGGCACTCGCCCGAAGACCTCCGACGACGCACAGACGTGCACGACGGGCTTGCCGCCGCCGTGCCGCAGGGCCTCGAGCAGGGCCGCCGTGCCGAGGATGTTCGTCTGCAGCGTCTCGATCGGCGCCGTGAAGCTCGTCTGCGGATAGCTCTGCGCCGCGAGATGGAAGACGTAGTCCGGCTCCACCTGCGCCACGGCACGTTCCAGCGACGGATGGTCGTTCAGGTCGCCGTAGACCAGGTGCACCCGGTCGCGGTCGTTGACGCGAGGCAGCAGGTGGTCGACGTTCGCGAGATCCTCGTTCCACCGCAGGAAGCCGTGCACGTCCCAGTCCGTGTTCGCGAGGAGCCAGTCGGCGAGGTGGCTGCCGACCATCCCCGTGAACCCGGTGACGAACGCCCTAGGTCGCCTGGACATAGCCCCCCTTCGTGTCGCGCGCGGAGAGAATCGGCGCCGCGATCGGCCACTCGAACCCCCACTCCGGATCGTCCCAGCGGATCGTGAACTGCCGCCCGGGTGCCCAGTGCTGGTCCTGCTTGTACCAGTAGACGAGCGGTCCCTGCACCGCGAGGACCGAGTTGCCGATGCCCGGCGGGATCAACAGCTGCACGCGGTTGTCCCCGGTCAGCGCGAACGACTGCCAGCGACGGTAGGTCGGCGAGTCGGGCCGGTTGTCGGCGAGCAGCGCGTAGCCTTCGCCGTGCAGCACGCTGACGAGCTTCGTCGTCTGCCAGTCGCCGTGAAGCCCGCGCAGAACGTTCGTGTGCGACACGGAGATGTCGTCCTGCACGAACGGACGACCGCCGGTGACCTCGCGGTACTTCTCGGTGTCGAAGATCTCGACGTACGAGCCGCGATGGTCGGCGAAGACCTCGGGCTCGATCCGCAGGACGCCCTGCAACTCCGTGGCGGTGACGCGCATGCCCCGGTCCTATCGGGCGTGCCGCGACACCGGCTTGAATGCCGGGAGGTTCAGCCGCGGGTCCCGCGGCGGGATCTCCACGCCGTGGCCGGACCCACGCGTTGGCCCGCGCGCCGACGATCGGCTCAGTCGAGGCCGACCGTGAACTTCATCGTGTCGCTGGCCCACTTGACGAGGTTCGGGCCACCGCTGATGTCGAGTTCCATCGCCTGCGCGGTGATCGTGACACCGTCCCACAGCAGGTGCGGGATCACGAGCGGCAAGGTGCCGTTCCAGGTCGCGCCCGGGAAGAAGGCCGACTCCCAGCCGAAGATGAGCGGCGGGACGCCGGTGTTGATCACGCAGCCCGGGGCGGTGATGCCCGGAAGCTGCAGACCGGGCTGCAGCGCCACGATGTCCAGGTTGATCAGCATCAGCACGGTGCCCGCGGGCACGTCGCTGACGTTGAACGTCACCGACTGCCCGCCGAACAGACGAGCGCCGTACGTCGCGGCCGCAGCGAGCGGGCTCGACGTGGCGGTGATGTGCGGGGACGAAGTGAGTTCGACTCCAGTGGTGAACGGGACCAGCGCCTCGACCGACAGGTCGCGCGACCGCGGATCGACCGAATTGACCCCGGCGATGCGGCCGCGGGTGAAGCCGACGATGCCGTTGACGGTGCCGTCGAGCGTGCCGAGGGTGCTGTCCGCGATGTAGCTCATCGCCCCGTAGCGGAACTCGACGACGCCGGTCGCTTCGTGGAACACGCACTGGAACGTGCTCACGGACTGACCGCCCCCTCCCACGGTGTTGAACTCGCCGGTGTTGAGCCAGGTCACCCAGCAGCGATTCGCGCCGGGGGCGACCGCTTCGGCAACCAAGTGCAACCCCGAGCCCGGGTGCGTGACCACGTTCTCGGCGGCGTCGAAGTCGTGCCAGAACGGCGCGAAGCGCGCCGTGTACGGCGTGGTGGCGGTGTTGCCGAGCCACTCGAGCAACGAAGGCGTCGCTTCCGAGGCCGTCATCGCGACGTCCATCCAGATGAAGCCGTTGGTCGTCGGCCGGATCGAAGACGTGGAGCCGCCGGGAAACCGGAACGGCGCACTGAAGCCGAGCGACGTCGCCGCGAGGATGCCGTCGTCGGCGGCCGAGTTGGCGACCGCGTTGACCTTTGTCAAGTCGACGGGCGGCGCCCCGAAGGACACGGTGTAGAAGTTCGGCGCCGCGGGCGGCGGCACGTCGGGCGTGAGCGTCAGGCCGCTGTTGGCCAGATCGAAGGGCTGGCTGTGCGCGAAGAGCTGGTAGAAGCCCGATGCGGAGCCGCCGCACGACGCTCCGATGTACTCGGTCGTGGCAGGGACGAGCGATGCGTAGCCACCGCCACCGTTGAACTCGACGCCGATGATCGGCGGGTTCGGCGACGCCGTGCCCGAAGTCGCGGTCGGCGTCGTGGCGAAGATGCCCCGGCCGCGGATCCCGGCGCCGTGCGCCGTCGTGTCCTGTGTCGCGATCATCGCGATCGTGGTGGTCCCGGGCGCAATGGCCGGGCCCGCGGTGTAGCCCGTCCAGGTGAGGTCCACCAGCAGGTTGAACTCGCCCGCCGCGTCGGTGAGCGGGTCGAACACGCCGAGCGGCGGCGCCGTCGTGAGATCGAGGTCGATCATCCAGTTGTTCGGGCCGGTGCCCACCGACGGAGCGACGACGACCGCGGGGATCGTCGCCGACTTGAGCAACGTCGAGGTGGCTGGTGCGACGGGCGCCGTGTTCGACGCAAAGACGGTCGTCGACATCGTCGCCGAGGTCAGAGTCGTCTTGTAGACGTTGACGGTGACGTTGGAGTAGGTCTGACCACCGGTGTTCTTCTCGGTGTCCTCACCGCGGAACTTCAGGTGCGTGATGTCGATCGGACCGGCGACCCCGGCCTTGCCCGTGAAGTGGCTCGCTTCGTAGAGCACCTGGAAGCGGCGGCCCGCAGCGGTGGTGCCCCACCAGTTCGTCGACCCGTTGGCCTGCGCCTGGTTCGTGAACTCGCCGAGGTGATGGTTGTCGGGAAGGAGGAGATTCTGGGCCGAGACGGCGCTCGTGAGCGCCGCGACGGCGAGCAGGGAAAGGGTCGTTCTCATGGATTGCGCGACTAGCCAGCATGCTGCCGGGGTTGCAGACGAAAGTGATCCCGCTGGTGCGGAGGTGCAAGATTCCCTGCGCACGAATTCCACCCGCCGCAACTGGCGCTCGGCTGTCGATGCCCGTCCTCGAACGGTGCGCCGAGGAAACGACGAAGGCTCGCGCAGCACCGGGTTGCGCGAGCCTTCCGTCGTTCTGATCACGGGGCCGCCGCCTTGCAGCAGCGGCTCGCGACGAAGGTCAGTCGAGGCCGACCGTGAACTTCATCGTGTCGCTGGCCCACTTGACGAGGTTCGGGCCACCGCTGATGTCGAGCTCCATCGCCTGCGCGGTGATCGTGACACCGTCCCATGCGAGGTGCGGAATCACGAGCGGCAGGGTGCCGTTCCAGGTCGCGCCCGGGAAAAAGGCCGACTCCCAGCCGAAGATGAGCGGCGGAACGCCGGTGTTGATCATGCAGCCAGGCGCCGTGATGCCCGGGATCTGCACTCCCGGTTGCAGCGCCAGGACGTCCAGGTTCAACAGCATCAGCACGGTGCCCGCGGGCACGTCGCTGACGCCGAACGTCACGGACTGGCCGCCGAACATACGCGCACCGTAGGTCGGATCCGCGGCGAGCGGAGACGACGTGGCGAAGATGTGCGGCGAAGACGCGAGTTCGAGGCCGGTCGTGAACCCGAACAGCGCTTCGTGCGACAAGTCGCGCGACCGCGGGTCGAACGAGTTGGCGGTGCCGATGCGGCCGCGGGTGAAGCCGACGATGCCGGTGATGTTGCTGAGCGTGGTCGTCGAGGCGGAGAACTCGGTGAACGAGCCGTAGCGGAACTCGATCTGGCCGGTCGCCTCGCGGAAGACGCACTGCATCGTGCACACCGACTGGCCGCCGCCGGTCGCGCAGTTGATCGACGACGTGTTGAGCCAGGTCACGTAGGTGACCGTGTTGCCCACGCCGCCGCTCGTGTCGTTGAGGACGTGCAAGCCGCAGTTGGGGTGGCTCGCGGTGTTGCGCGTGCCGACGAAGTCGTGCCAGAACGGAGCGACGCGCGCGGTGTACGGCGTCGTCGCGGTGTTGCCGAGCCATTCGATCAGCGTCGGGTTGTAATCGGTGGCCGTCATCGCCGAATCGAGCCAGATGAAGCCGTTCGTGGACGGCTTGATCGTCGTCGTGCTGCCACCCGGGTAATTGAAGGTGTAGCCGAGCGGGAACGTGACCAGCGAGTCGTCGGTCGTGTTCGGCGTGACGCCGACCTTGGTGACGTCGACGGGCGGCGCACCTGCGGAAACCGAGTAGATGTTCGGCGCCACGGGGTTGTCCGGCGTCATCGTGAGACCGGTGTTCGCGAGGTCGAAGCGGTTGCAGTTCGTGAAGAGCTGGTAGAAGCCGGATGCACTGCCGCCACACGACGCGCCGATGTACTCGGTCTTCGCGGGGATCAGCGTCGGGTAACCGCCGCCGCCAAGGAACTCGACGCCGATCACGGGCGGGGCGGTCGAAGACGTGCCCGTCGCAGCGGTCGGGGTCGTTGCGTAACGGCCGGCGCCACGTACGCCGGCGCCGTGGGCCGTCGTGTCCTGCGTAGGCACGACCGCGATCAGCGCCGTCGCCGGGGGAATCGCCGGACCGGCGGTGTACCCCGTCCACACGATGTCGACCAACAGGTTCACTTCACCCGCGGGATCGGTCGCCGGATCGAAGATGACCGGAAGCGCGGCCGTCAGGTCGATGTCGATGTTCCAGTTGTTCGGCACCGTGCCGGCTGACGCCCCGACCGTCAGGGTCGGGATCACGATCGAGCCGATGGCTGTCGTCACTGCGGACGTGCCGCCGAGCGAGGCCGGCAGGTTCGCGGCGAACGTCGTGCTCATGCCGGCAGCGGCCGTGGCGGTCTTGCAGACGTTCACCGTGACGTTGCTGTAGACCTGCCCGCCCGTGTTGCTCTCACCATCCTCGCCGCGGAACCGCAGGTGCTGGAGCAGCACCGGTCCCGACACACCCGCCTTCCCGGTGAAGTGGCTGGCTTCGTACAGCACCTGGAAGCGACGGCCCGCAGCCGTGGTGCCCCACCAGTTGGTCGTGCTGAACGCAGCCTGCTGCGTGGCCGACTCGTACAGGTGATGGTTGTCGGGGAGGAGGAGATTCTGCGCCGAAGCGGCGCCGGCGAGGGCCGCAAAGGCCAGGAGGGGAAGCGGTGTTCTCATGGGTTGCTGCGATGGCCGAGACCTCGGAGCCGACTGGGAACTCGTCTCGGCACGTCTGCCTGACGAACGGACGCAAGCACGCGGTTCCGTGCAATCGCGGATTCCACGGACGAGGCTACCCCACTCGCGACCCAGGAACCGCGGCGCCGAGGCGCATGCGCGTCATCCGAACGACGGCACCGGCGATACCACGTCGCGGCGGCGCATCGGTACGCCGTTCGGCCCGGCGAACACGTCCCACGGCAGTTGCTCGTGTGACTCCGACCAAGAGATGCCGGCCGCGTCGAGCGCGAGCCCGCGCGTGCGCCGACTGGCCTCGACCACCTCGTGCGGAAGGCCCGCGAACCTCATCGTGCGAAGAGTCGCTCCCGCGAACCCCGCGCCCACCCGTCGGTTGCTTGCGACCAGTTCGTGGTCACGGCACGCGGCGAAGGCCTTGCTCGCGGCATCACCGAGCCCCGCGGCGGCGAAGAGGCACCCTGTGTTGTTCGCGAACGCGTCGCGGGCGCGACGGGCGTCGTCGAGCACGAGTGGCAGCGCCAGCGCCTCCTGCCAGCACTGCAGGGCGCACTCTCCGTCCGTGTACGGCCCGAGCACCGCCGCGTTGCCGAACTCGAACAGGGCCGCCGCGCGGGCGAGCGGCGATCGATCGCCACGGAGACCAGGGAACACGTCTTCGAGGGGCCACGCCCGTCGGTGCTTCCGGAACACGGCCATCGCCTCGCGCAGCGTCGCTTCGCCGCTGCCGCTGCCCGCGACACTGTCCGGCCGCTGCAAGAAGAGGCCGAGCGGTTCGCGAACGTGCACGGCGCCGAAGCGGCGCGCGATGCGGAGGAACATGTCCTGGTCGTTCGCGTGGCGAAGCGTCGCGTCCCAGCCGCCCACGGTCTCGTGCACCGCGCGCCGCCAGACCGGCTGCGCGCCGAACAGACAGCACGACAGCGCGGTGGCCGGTGTGTAGTCGGGCCACTCGAAGCGCTTCGTCGCGGTGTTCCGGTGCCACGTCTCGTTGTCGCGGTTCGTGATCAGCGCGTCGGCGTAGGCGAGGCCGAACTGCGGATGCTGCTCGAGCGCGTCGACCATCGTCGCGAAGAACTCCGGGTGATGGCGATCGTCGGTGTTCGCCGTCGAGAGATACCGGCCGCGCGCCAGGGCGGTACCGCGGTCGAACGCCGCCGAGGTCGACTCGCGGACCGGAGAGCGGACGTAACGGACGTTCGGATGTGCGCTCTGGTAGTCGCGCACGATGTCGCCTTCGTTCTCCGGCGAGCACGCGTCGATCACGACGATCTCGAGCCGCGCCCCGAGGCTCTGTTGCAGCAGATCGTCGAGGCAACCGCGCAGGTATCGGGCGCTCGACCACGTCGAGACCAGCGCGGTCGCGATCGGCTCGGTCACGCCTTCACCGGGACGGCACCGTGTTCGCGTGCGAGCGGTTGCGCCACCATGCGCCGCACTTCCTGCACGGTCTCGGCGCCGAAGGTGCGCTCCACCAGCGCGAAGTACTCGGGTCGATCGAAGTACTCGCGGAACGCCGCGTCGCGGAACGTGAGCACTTCCTTGCCCGACAGGTGCTTCGTCGGCAGCGGCAGGCAGTCCTTGCTGTGTTGCGAGTAGCCCGACCACTTCGCCGGCAGCGGCCAGCCACGTTCCAGCGCGTCGCGGTAGAGCTGCGAACCCGGGTAGGCCATCGCGGAGAAGAAGTTCGCGAACTCGGTGTTCAGCGACTTCGCGAAATCGAGCGTCTCGCGCATCGTCGCGAGGTCGTCCTCGGGCAGGCCGAAGATGTAGTTCCCCATCACGTGGATGCCCGCGTCGCGCACGAGGCCGATCGCTTTCTGGATCGCCTCGGGGCGGTAGCCCTTGTCGACGTCCGCGCGCACCTTCTCGCTCGCCGACTCGATGCCGATCGCGAGCCATCGCACTCCGGCCGCGCGCATGCGTGCGATCAGTTCGTGGTCGCGGCACGTGTCGACGCGCGCGTAGGCCCAGATGTTCAGGTCCGCTTTCAAGGCAGCGAGGCCGTCACAGATGCGGCCGACGTGCGCCTTGTGCAGGAGGAAGAGCTCGTCCGCGATCTTGATGTTTCGGATGCCGTGTTCGTCGACGAGGTTCGTGATCTGCGCGACGACGTGGTCGGGGTCGAACTTGCGATAGCTGTTGAGCGACGGATCGAACCCGGCGGCCGCTTCGCCCGCCTTGAACGGTGCCTGGATGCAGCAGAACGTGCAGGTGAACGGACACCCGAGCGTCGTGTAGAGCGCCGCGTACGGCTCGCGGCTCTCGCGGCCGAAGCAGTGCCAGTTGTGCGCGCGGTAGAGCCGCATCGGCAGCAGATCCCACGCGACGCCAGGCATCTCGGCCGGCAGATCGCGCACGATCGGGGCCGCGGCGTTCGTGCGCAGCTCGTCGCCGTCCCACCAGAGCAACCCGCGCACCTTCGCGAGTTCCTGCGCCGAGCCGCCGGCGCGAAGCGCCTCGATCAGCTCGTGGATCGTGTACGCGCCCTCCCCCGAGCAGACGAAGTCCACGTCTTCCTCGCGCGCGGTGCGTTCGGGCAACGCCGCGACGTGGCCGCCGAGCAGCATCACCTTCTGCTCCGGCGCGTGGCTCGCGATCGCCCCGCAGATGTCCTGCGCCCCCGGCATCGCGAACGTCGACGCGTTCGGGTTGTGCCCGTAGACCACGACGACCGTGAGCACGGGTGCGAGTTCGGCAACCTGCCGCGCCGTCTCTTCCGGCGTCAGGTCGAGCGCGTTGCCGTCGAGGATCGCGACCGAATGCCCGCGCTGCCGCGCGGCGGTCGCGAGCAGGCCGGCCCAGATGGGCGGCTCCTTGGCGGCGAGGTCCTTGCCGAGGTTCTGGTAGATGCGGCGGTGACCGCCGGGGTTCACCAGGAGCAGGTCCAGGGGACGGTGCGACGAGGTCATGCGTTCAGCGGGTCGACAGTTCGGACGTGAGGCGGCTCGTGACGCAACCGCCTTCGATCATCGCCCGCATTGCGGCGGCGAGCCGGTCCGGCGTCTGGTAGTAGGCGCGCTCGAGAGGACCACTCGCGGGCATTCCGCGGTCGGGGAACGAGATCCGCTGCGGCGGGGCGTCGAGATGCGCGAACGCCGCTTCGGTCACACGCGCGCACACCTCGGCGCCGAAGCCGCCGAACGGGAAGTCGTAGTCCACCACGAGAAGTCGCCGGGTCTTCTGTACGGACGCGACGATGGTCGGCAGGTCCAGCGGCTTGATCGTGCGCGGATCGATCAGGTCGACGTCGAGTCCGTGCTGCTCGCACGCGACGAGACAGTGCATCGCGGCGAGCGACGGCGCGACGACGGTGAGGCTCGCGCCCTCGTGGAGACGGTTCGCCTTGCCGAACGGCAGCGTGTAGATCCCCGTCGGCACGTCGCCGGTGTTCTTGTAGAGCCAGCGGTGCTCGAGGAAGAGCACGGGAGAGTCGTCCTTCACCGCCTCGAAGAAGAGCCCCTTCACGTCGTACGGCGTCGACGGCATCACGACCTTGAGACCCGGGATCTGTGCGAACAAGCCGTGCAGCGACTGCGAGTGCTGCGCTCCGCAGCCCCAACCGCGCCCGATGATCGAGCGGATCACGAGGGGCACGCGGACCTGCCGGTCGAACATGTCCTCCCACTTCGCGACGTAGTTGACGATCTGGTCCATCGCGACCAGCAGGAAGTCGTTGCGCAGGTGCACGTGGACCGGACGCAGACCGGACAGCGCGGCGCCGAGCGCCACGCCGGTCATCGCGTTCTCGGAGATCGGCGTGCCGAGCACCCGCTCCTTGTGCGTCAGGTCGCTCATCGACCCGAAGACGCCGAACTTGTCGTCCGCGTCGAGGCCGATGCAGAAGACGCGCGGGTCGTGGCGCATCGCCTGATCGATCGCTTCGCGGATCGCCTGGCAGTAGGTGATCGTCCGATCGCCCTTCGGGGCCTCGTGGTTGCTGTCGAACTTGCTCCAGGGCATGACTCAGACCTCCAGCAGGTCGGTGGACGGGAACGGCGAGCTCTCCGCGAACCGGATCGCGGCGTCGATCTGCTTCTCGATGCGGGCCTCGATCGCGGCCAACTCGCTCGCCTGCGCGATGCCGGTCTTGCCGAGGAACGCCTCCAGCTTCCGGATCGGGCAGTCGCGGCTGCGGTCGATGCCGTTGTCGGGCAGATCGCAGGCGTCCGGCCCCTGGTGCTTCATCCAACGCTTCGTCTTGCAGTGCAGGAACTGCGGCCCCTGCCCGGCGCGGATCGAGCGGAGCGCCCCACCAGCGAGGTCGTACACCGACAGAACGTCCGTCCCGTCGGCGCACGATGTCGGCATGAACTGGGCCGCAACGCTCGTGATGTCGTGGGCAGAGTGCGCACTCTTCGGCATCACGTTCGACCAGCCGTTGTCCTCGCAGACGAACAGCACCGGCAGGCGGCGCAGCGCGGCGAAGTTCATGCTCTCGTAGAACACACCCGCGTTCGTTGCGGCATCGCCGAACCAGGAGACCCCGACGAACGGCTGCCCGGTCATCTGGGCCGCCAGGCCGGCGCCCACGCCGAGCGCGATGCTGCCGCCGACGATGGCCGACGATCCGGGCAGTCCGTGCTCCACGTCGATCAGGTGCATCGAACCGCCGAACGCGTGCGAGCACCCGGTGGTGCGGCCGTACAGCTCCGCCATGAGCTTGTCGAGCGGGAGCCCCTTGCACAGCGCCGGGCCGTGCGTGCGATGGCCGAGGAACAGCTTGTCGGCAGGGCCGAGATGCCGGCACACGCCGGCGGCCACGGCTTCCTGGCCGATGCACAGGTGCACCGGAGTCTCCATCACGTTCGTCGGATAGAGCTTCGCGATGCGCTCGCTGGTCTGCCGGACGAGACGCATGCGCTCGAGCAGCCAGAGGCCGTCGTCGCGTTTGATCGTGCTGCTTCGTTCCATGTTCACTTGGGACCTTCCGGCGCACCGGCGCCGACGAGGGGCCGCGGGATCGCCCATTCGTCGATCGAGATCGGCGACGCAACGGGCACTGCCTCGCGGAAGGCGCGGATCGTGCGGCCTTCGCGCGCGGCCTCCGCTTCGGCGAAGTCCTCTTCGCGGTCGTAGAAGATGATCTGGCTTCCGGACGACTCGAAGCGGAACGGCACCTGCACCAGCTCCGGCAACGCATCGGCGACCGCTGTCTGGCGGTCGGGCGGCACGAACAAGAGGAGGAAGCCACCCCCTCCTGCTCCCGTGATCTTGCCGCCGAGCGCGCCCGCGGCCTTCGCACGCGCGTACGCATCGTCGACTTCGTCGTTGCTGATACCTGCGCCGAGACTGCGCTTCATCGACCACGCCTCGTCGAGCAGCGTGCCGAAGCCCTCGATGGGCCGGCCGCTCGCGAGCAGTTCGATCGCCTCGTCGACCATGTCCCGCATGACGCGCAGCTGGCGCCGTTTCCGTCCGAGGTCGGTGACGTACGTCGCGGCGACCGTCGACGCGGTCCGCACGATCCCCGTGTAGAAGAGCATCAGGTGCGAGTCGAGCTCCTCTGCGCGGCCGGGACGCAGCACGACCGGGGACACGAGGATCTCCCCCGTCGTCGCGAACGTGATCTTGTTGAAGCCGCCGTGCGCGGCGGCCGCCTGGTCCTGCGACCCCACCGTCTCGCGAAGCAGCTCTTGTTCGACGTGCAGAGCCTCCTGCAACAACGCCTGCTTGCCCACCATGCGCCCCTGCAGCGCGTGCAAGGCATGAAGGAGGCCGACGGTGAACGTCGAACTCGATCCCATGCCGCTGCGCGCCGGCAGATCGCCGACGTGGTGCACTTCGACGCCGCGCGTGAAGCCGTGGTGCGCGAGCAGGCAGCGCACGACGGGATGCTCGATTTCCTCGATGGTGCGCCGGTTCTCGACCTTCGACCAGACGACGCGGTAGCGGTAGTCGAAGAAGGGCGGCAGGTAGCGGCAGCTCAGGTAGCAGTACTTGTCGATCGTCGTCGACAGCACGGCACCTCCGTGCGTCCGGTACCACTCGGGGTAGTCGGTGCCGCCACCGAAGAACGAGAGGCGGAACGGCGTCCTGCTGATGATCACGAGCGGACCTCCAGCGCAGCGAGCGCGGCGAGCGAGTCCACCACCACGTCGGGGGCGCACATTCCGTCGCGTTCGGTGCCGGCGCCGTACCCGGTGCGCACCAGCGCCGTGCGTACGCCGAGGCGAGCGCCGAGTTCGATGTCGCAGGCCTTGTCGCCGACGACGAGGCATTGTTCGGGCGAGTATCCGAGCGCCGTCATCGCCCTCTCAAGCAGCTCAGGCTCGGGCTTCCGGCACCGGCAGCCGTGCTCCGGATGGTGCGGGCAGTGCCAGATGCCGCGCAGCGCGACGCCCGCGTCGGCCAGCTGGCGGGAGAGTTCCTCGTGGATTGCGTCGAGCGTCGTCTCGTCGAAGTAGCCGCGCGCGAGACCGGACTGGTTCGTGACGACGGCGATGTCGTAGCCGCGTTCGGCGAACGCACGCAGACCGTCGACGACTCCAGGCAGCAGCTCCACACCCGCCGGGCTCGAGAGGTAGTTCCGTTCGACGATCAGGGTGCCGTCGCGATCGACGACGAGCAGCCCCTTGCGATCGCGCTGCGCGCGTGCTGCAAGCGATGCGAAGAACTCCTCGCAGCGGGCGAGCGACTCGGGGGTTCCGATGTCGAGGAACGGATCGTCGCAGCGGAACGCCGCGAGCCCGTTGCCGACCGCGCGCGGCAGGATGTCGCGCTCGAGCGAAGACGGGGCGACCAGCGGACCGGCCTCGAGCACGGCACGCGGAAGCCAATAGACCCCTGCGTTGACGGCAGCCGGTCCCGAACCCGCCTTCTCGCGGAACGCCTCCACCGCGCCATCGGGACCGAGCACGAGAGCGCCGAAGCGCGCGGCGTCCGCAACGTCGACCGCGAGGAGAGACGGCGCGCTGCCGCGCCCGCGCGCCCACGACGCGAACGCGGCGAGGTCGGCGTCGACGTACGAGTCGCCGTTCACGACGAGCACCGCGTCGTCCTCCACCAGCGGCAGCGCGTGCCGGAGAGCACCGGCGGTGCCGAGCGGGATGCCTTCGCGGGAGTACACGAGCGGCATTCCGTCGTGGTCGCGGCCGAACTCGCGCTCGATCTGTTCACCGAGGTGCCCCGTGCACAGGACCGCCTTCGTGCAACCGGCGCGGGCGAGCTGGTCGAGCACGCGTGCGAGGAAGGGCTCGCCAGCGACCGGCGCCAACGCCTTCGGACGGTCGGTGAGAACCGGACGCAAGCGCGTCCCGAGACCGCCCGCGAGCACCATGGCGGTGAAGCCGCGGCGCGCGGACGCGCTGTCCCCGGCCCGAGCCGTTCCCGTTGTCGTCGCCGACTGCATTCGATCCTCTCGACGCGGGGCCACCGAGGCACCACTGTCATCGGCCTATCGGTGGCCGCGTGCAGGCGACTTGAACGACCGTCAGCTCGCGGCGAGCACCCGCGCCCGGGCGAGCAGGGGTGCGGGCAGGTTGCCGCCGCACACGACGACCGCCACGCGGCGACCACGCAGCGTCGGGTCCGCGACGGCGGCGGCGAGGGCGACGGCAGCGGCACCCTCGACGAGCAGATGGTCGTGTTCCAGGGTGTCGACGATCGCGCGGGCGATCGCGCGTTCGTCCACCTCGACGAACCGGTCGACCAGCGCGCGGCAGAGCGGGAACGTGATCGCCCCCGGCTCCACACCGCCGGCGGTGCTGTCGGACAGGGTCTCGCTGCAGACCACGTCGACGATGTGGCCGCGCCGCACGCACTCCGCCATCGCGGGCGACGCCATCGGCGAGCACGCGACCACCTCGATTCCCGGCCGCAGCGACTTGGCGTACGCCGCCATTCCCGCGATCAGGCCCCCGCCGCCGAGCGCGACCAGGAGCACCTCGACGGCCGGCCACTGTTCGAGCAGTTCGACCGCCACGCTGCCCTGGCCCGCCATCACGTCGCGGTCGTTGTACGGCGACACGTAGGCGCGCCCGGTCCGTTCGGCTTCGGCGCGCGCGAACCGCTCGGTGACGACGCAGTCGTCACCGTGACGGGCAACTTCCGCCCCGAACGAACGGATCGCCGCGACCTTGGCGTCCGCCGTCGCTTCGGGCACGAACACGGCCACGCGGGCGCCGAGCGCTGCTCCCGCCGCCGCGAGGCCGAGCCCGTGGTTGCCGGACGAAGCGGCGACGACACCGCGTGCGCGAGCGGCCGGATCCATGCACAGGAGCGCGTTGGTGGCGCCGCGCACCTTGAACGAGCCGGTGCGCTGCACGTTCTCGAGCTTCCAGCGGACGTCGGCACCCGCGAGCGCCGACAGGCGAGCCGCCAGCAGGCACGGCGTGCGCACGATCCGCGATTCGATCCGCCGCGCGGCGGCGCCCACTTCGAGCGCGATCGCCGCGACGTCGGTCACGGCGTCACTTCCCCATCTTGCGGCGGAAGTACTCCGTCGTGCGACGCAGCCCTTCTTCGAGGGTCACCTTCGGCTCCCAGCCGCCGAGCACGCGTTGCGCCTTGCCGATGTCCGGGCGGCGGACCTTTGGGTCGTCGACCGGCAGCGGCTTGAACTCGATCGGCACCTTCGAGCCGACGGCCTTCTGCACCGCTTCTCCGAACTGCAGCATCGACATCTCGCGCGGGTTGCCGATGTTCACCGGCTCCTTCTCGTTGCTGCGCAGCAGCCGCAGGATGCCTTCGACGAGGTCGTCGACGAAGCAGAAGCTGCGCGTCTGCGAACCGTCGCCGAACACGGTCAGCGCCTTGCCGGAAAGTGCCTGGCTCATGAACGCGGGCAGGACACGCCCGTCGTTGAGGCGCATGCGCGGGCCATAGGTGTTGAAGATGCGCACGATGCGGGTCTCGACGCCGTGCGTGCGCTGGTAGGCCATCGTCATCGCTTCGGCGAAGCGCTTCGCCTCGTCGTACACACCGCGCGGACCGACCGGGTTCACGTTGCCCCAGTAGTCCTCGCGCTGCGGGTGCACGAGCGGGTCGCCGTACACCTCGCTCGTACTCGCGAGCAGGAAGCGCGCACCCTTCGCCTTCGCGAGGCCCAGCGCCTTGTGCGTGCCGAGCGCACCGACCTTCAGCGTCTGGATCGGCAGTTCAAGGTAGTCGATCGGGCTCGCCGGCGAAGCGAAGTGCAGGATGTAGTCGAGGCGGCCGGAGAGGTGGATGAAGTTCGTGACGTCGTGGTGATGGAAGACGAAGTCCGGATTGCCGAACAGGTGCTCGATGTTGGCGAGCGCGCCGGTGATCAGGTTGTCCATCGCCACGACCTGGCAGCCGTCGGCCAGCAGTCGTTCGCAGAGATGCGAACCGATGAAGCCGGCGCCGCCGGTCACGAGAGCACGTGGTTTGTCGGTCATGGAAGCTTGGGTCGCGTGGTCGCGGACGATTCGAAGGGCCGGCCCTGTATCGGCAGGAAGCGGGCGTTGCAACCCGCAGAGAGACGGATCCGCGCGCCGCACCAGGAAACGGTCGTGTCGACGGCCGCCTGGAGGCGCATGTCCGCGCCGTCGAGCGCGGCCACGGCATCGCCGGCCGCGACCCCCGCGGGCACGGGCGCCTCGGACGGGCGGAGGAACAGCCAGATCCGGTGCCCGGACGGGACCTTCGTCTCGCCGAGGGGCCCGGTGACGGTGACCTCGCGGGGACCGGGGTTGAACAGCGACATGCGACCGCCGAGCCATCCGGGTTCGTCGGCCCGATCGAGCAGCACGAGTCCCGGCCCGCCCGGGTCTGCAGCGCCCTTCGTGGCTCCACCGAGCAAGGCGAGCATCGGCGGCGGCAGGGACAGTGGCAGCGCCGGCTTCCCGTCCGCGGAACCCGCGGTCGGAGCCAGGGGCGTCGGCGGCATGCGAAGGCGCGAGCCGTCGGGGAGGACGATGGTGTGAGCTCGCTGGCTGCCGTGCACGCGCAGTCGCGTGAACGAGCGCACTTCGCACACGGCCTCGGTCTCCGTCATCTGCGCTACGCGCAGGTCGGCCGCACCGAGAGCGATCCAGCGCCCTCCATCGTGCAGCAGGAGTTCGAACTCGCCGACGTGCCGCACCTGCACCTCGGCGCCGGCGCGCACGGGAACGATCTTGTCGTGGAAGAACAGCGGCACGAACGCCGACTCGGGCTCCGACCGAAACCACACACGGTCCGCGTTCCGCACGAGGAGCGCCGTCTCCGGGCCGAACGGCAGCGCTGCGCGGTCGCGCAGGCGCGCCCACTTCGGCCAACCCGGCGGTTCGGGCGGCGCCGGCACCAGCGGCATCACGACCGGCCCGAGTCCTGGTCCGGCGCCGGATCGCGGATAGCCCCCGTAGCCGGACAAGCGCGACGGGAACACCGGGAAGCCGGAGAAGCTCGGTGCGGTGAGCTGCGTCCAGGTCGAGTCGTTCGGGTTCGGCAGCGGTCGATCGACGCGACCGGGCACGTTCGGCGACGTCGTTCCGGGACCGACCACCGGCAACTGCCCCTGCGGTCCGGCCGCCGGCAACTGACCCGGCACGACGCTCGGGTTCTGCTGCTGCGGCACGGGACGGGTCGGCAATTCCTGGCCGACGAGCCGCGCCGCGGCGGCGGCCAGCAGCACGGCCGCAGCGCAGCGAGCGCCGATCGACGGTCCGGCGGCAGCGTTCATGGTCCTCCGATCGGCAGGAAGAAGGTCTCGTAACGATCCAGGAACTGGTCGCCGAGCACCTTACGCGCCGCGACCGCCGCGTGCAGGGGCACGTCGACGATCTCACCGGCCCGCATCGCGGCCATGTAGCCGAATCGCTTCTCGAGCACGAGGCGGGCGGCGCGGGCGCCGAGACGCAACGCGAAGATGCGATCGAACGCGATGGGCCTGCCGGCGCGCTGCAGGTGACCGAGCACGAGGTGGCGCGAGTCCCACGACAACAGCGCCTGCAGCCGCTTCGCGATGATCTGCGCGGTGCCGCCCGTCTTCCACTCCCCGAACTCGTCCTTCTCGGTCGACGACAGGCACGTTCCGCCCTCGAAGACGCGCGCGCCTTCGGCAACGGCGACGATCGCCGAACGGGCTCCGCTCGCGCGAAGCCGCTGCAGCTTGTCCGCGAGTTCTTCGAGGTGCACGGGCCTCTCCGGAACCAGGATCGCTTCGGCCCCGGCCGCGACGCCGGCGTACGCGGTGATCCAGCCCGCATGCCGCCCCATGCACTCGACGACCATGATGCGACCGTGCGACTCGGCCGTGCTGCGCAGATCGTCCATCGCGCGTGTCGCCACCTCGACGGCGGAGAAGAACCCGAAGGTGAAGTCCGTAGCGTCGAGGTCGTTGTCGATCGTCTTCGGCACTCCGACGACCGGCACCTGGTGCTCGCGATACAGGCGGTCCGCGGCGCCGAGCGTTCCCTCGCCGCCGATCGCGACGAGCGCGTCGAGCCGGTGCCGCTCCAATGTGGCCAGGACCTTCGGCACGGATTCGGCCGCCTTCTTGTACGGATTGTCGCCGCTGCTGCCGAGCAGCGTGCCGCCGTAGACGAGCAGGTGCTGGAAGT
>CAZIFB010000033.1:0-56642 GCA_964538915.1 uncultured candidatus Brocadiaceae bacterium
TGGCCCGGCGAACCGGGCAACTGCGGCGTGCTCGTGCACGCGTCGACGCCGCGGCGCCTCTACGGCATGTTCCCGCAGTCGATCGAGTGCCAGCTGCACGTCGGCAACGCGGGCGACTTCTGGTGCATCGGCGAGGACGTCACCGTGCCCGACATGGAGGCGCGCCGCGGCCCGAAGGAGAAGTGGGGCGTCGACGGCGACAAGGCGCGTCGCATCCGCAACCTCACGGACGGCAGCGAGAAGGCACCCGGCGAGTGGAACACGATGGTGATCGAATGCCGCGGGCGCGAGATCCGCATCGAGGTGAACGGCGACCTCGTGAACCACGGCACGGACTGCACGGCCGACCACGGCCGGATCGCACTGCAGGCGGAAGGGGCCGCCTGCGAGTTCCGCCGCATCGAGCTGTCGCCGCTGTGATCGTCAGTTCGCGGCGCGGCGGCGCGGCGCGGTGATCGCGGCCTCGGCAGCCGCGAGCTTGCGCACGCGCGTGCACATGATGTCGCAGAGCTGCTGGGTCCGCTCGTCGGCGAGGGAGTAGACGACGGTCTGACCCTCCTTGCGCCGCTCGACCCAGCCGACGCGGTGCAGGAGACCGAGGTGTTTGCTCGTGTTGGCGAGCGAGAGGCCCGACGCCTCGACCAGTTCGCCGACCGTGCGTTCCCCGGCGAAGAGCAGGTTCATGAGGCGCAGGCGCGAAGGCTCGGCGAGTGCGCGGAACTGTTCCGCCACGCGCTCGAGCATCGCCGGAGACATCGACTCGTTGGCCATCGGTTTCTCAGTTGTCCCCGGTTGCGGCCGGGAGGTCCTGGTGTTCGGCCCATTCGGTCCACGAGCCGTTGAACCAGCGCACCTTCTCGTAGCCGAGCAGGTAGCGCATGACGAAGTACGACTCCGAAGCCGTGTGACCGGTGCGGCAGTGCACGACCACGGGGTCCGTCTTGCCGATGCCCGTGCCCGCGTACTCCTTCTCGAGTTCGGCGCGCGGGCGCAGCCACTGCCCGTCGTCCGTCTTCGTCAGGTCCTTCGAGTAGACGCGGTTCTTCGCGCCGGGAATGTGGCCGGCGCGCGCTTCGGTCGACTTCTCGCCTCGGAAGAACTCGGGCGGGCGCACATCGAGCACCGCCGTCGAGCCGTCCTTGACCTTCGTCGCGAGATCGTCGAGCGAGATCGCGAACTCGGCGGCACCCGGCACGGGTTCGTACTTCGCCGGGACCGCCGGCGTCGCCGTCTCGACCAGGGGTCGCCGTTCCGTCGCCCAGCGCACGATGCCGCCCTCGAGGATCGCGAGCGACCGGTGGCCGAGCCTGAGCAGCGCGACCGCCGCCATGGTGGCGTCCTGGAACTTTTCGTCGGTGACGATCACGACCGGCGTCGTGTGCGCGATGCCGAGACCGCCGAAGTGGGCCGCGAGTGCGTCGTCGGCGACGAAGTGCAGGTCGCGGTCGCCGGCCTTCACGCGGATCTTGCCGAGGGCGAGGTTCTGTGCTCCGGGCACGTGCAGCGCCTTGAACTCGTCGCCCTTGCGCGTGTCGAGCACGGCGACCTTGCCGAGCCGTTCGTGCAGCCACTTCGGCGACACCATCGTCGGTGTCGTGAGCCCGGCCGGATCGGTCGCCCACGTCGCCAGCGCGTTCGGCGCCGGGTTGCCGAGGAAGAACGCGCGCCGCAGCGCGAAGCCGGCCGGTTCAGCGCCGGCGCCTGCTCCCCCTTCGCGCAGCGACGGCGGGGTCAGCACCTGTGCCTTGAACTCGTCGAGGCCGCCGTCGAGCACCTTCACGTTCGTACGGCCCTGGCGCTGCAGCTCGACCCACGCCTGGCCCGGATGGGCCGGGCCGTTGCTGCAGAGCACGACGAGGCGCGGGTTCTTCGCGAACAGCGCCTTGCCCTCGTCGCCGCACACCTGCGGGACGGTGAGGTTGACGGCGAAGGGCAGGTGCCATTGCGCGAACTCCTCCGCGGGGCGCAGATCGACCAGTGCCAGGTCCGTCGGCGCGGCGAGCAGTTCGCGGGCCAGGTCGGTGGGCGAGATGTGGTCCTCGCCGGTTTCGATCGCCTGCAGCCACGCAGTGCCGCTCGGCGCGCGAGTCGTGGAGGCTGGCCGCAGGCCGCCGAGCACGAGTGCCGCGGCGACCGCGATTGCCATGAAGCCGACGGCGAGCGTCTGCATGCCGGAGTCGGAAGTCGTTTCGTTCATCGTTCGATCCTCTTTGCCATGATCCGCTCGACAGCGGTCGCGCCGACGAATGCGGCGAGCGCGATCGCGGCCAGTGCGAGGGCCCCGACGGGGCCGGAAACTCCGAGTTGTTCGGGCAACGAGCCCACGCTGCACGCGCCCGCGTGCAGGAAGTCGCCGAGGCGCGGCTGCAGCGGCGCGAACGCGAGGCTGCCTGCGCCGGCGCCGAGCAGGAACACGAGTGCATCGAGCTTGCCGCTGGCGACGCCGACGGCCGCGGTGCCGGGGCACCAGCCACCCGCGACGAAGCCGACGCCGAACAGGAGACCGCCGACGAGCTGCGGCCAGACGATCGACTCGGGCACGTAGAGCGCGGCGAGGTCGATACGTCCGGTCGCGGCGAGCAGCTGCAGGCCCAGCGCGGCGGTCACCATCGCCGAGAACATCACCTTCAGCACCGCGAAGTCGCGCAGGTAGAAGATCGCCGTCAGTTTGCGGCTGCTGCCGAAGCCGGCGCGTTCGAGCCAGAAGCCGAACGCCGCGCCGATCAGCAGCGACAGGAGCAGGCCGATCGGCTCGCCGAGCAGTCCGTTGGCGAAGAGGTTCATCGCCACTCCTTCCGGACGAGCGGCGCGAACGCGAAGGCCGCAGCGAAGCACGCGCCGGTGAAGACGAAGCTCCCCGTCTGCAGCATCGCGCCGCCGGAGAGCGCCTGGCCCGACGTGCAGCCGAGCGCGAAGCGGGCGCCCAGACCGGCGAGGCCGCCGCCGACGAGGGCGAGCAGCAGACGCAGCGACGTCGGTGCGGTGGGGCCGCGTTCGACGCCGATCGCGACACGTCTCGCCGCGAAGGCGGAACCGAAGCCGCCGAGCAGCACGCCGGCGAGCATCGTCACGAGGTAGTAGGCGAGCGGTCGGCCCTCCGCGAAGAAGCCGCCGAGGTACGCGTTCTCCTCGATCGCGGCCGGCGCCACGGCGTGCGCCGCCGTCGCGGCGATGCGGGTGATGCCGCCCGACGCGCCGAGGCCGGTGCCGAGCACGACGTACGAGAGCAGCAGCGTGAGTCCGAGGCCGATGCCGGCCATGTACGGGTTCCAGTAGGGTCGTTGCATGGCAGTGCCTCAGCAGCCCGCGCTGCGCTTCTTCGGCGCCGCGGGAACGGGAGCCGTCGACGTCGAAGGTGCCGTGACCGCCGCCGCAGCCGGCATGGCGGCGCCGCCGCCGAGCACGACGTCCCGGTGGAAGCGGACGAGGCCGCCGTGCAGAACGCGCAGCACGCGCCCGGGCTGGCGCGCCATCACCGCACCGGCGACGGCGAATGCGTGCGATCCGTCGCGATCGACGAGCACGACGCGGGTGTCCTGGGGCAGACCGGAGAGGTGCTTCTCCAGCGCGTCGGCGCCGACGTTCTTTGCACCCGGGATCGTCCACTCGGCGAACTGCGCAGCGGGACGCAGATCGACCACCTGGTAGGAACCTGGTTGCTCCGCGAGCACCTTCGCGAGCATCGTCGCGTCGACGGGCTCGGGCAGCGTCAGCGCGCCGGTCGGGGCCGCGGCAGGCGCTGCGTTCGCCATGCGCCCGATCGTCGGCAGTCCCGCGGCCAGCCATGCGTCGATGCCGCCGTCGAGGGATGCCACGTCGGCGAAGCCGAGGCGTTCGGCGAGACCCACGGCCATCGACGAGCGGTACGCCGAGTTGCAGACCATCACGATCGGCGCGTCCTTCGCCAGCACCTTCGCGAAGCGCTCGCTCTCGGTGACCGGGATGTTGCCGACATCGCCGATGCGCAGGTCGGCGTACTCGTCGGCGGTGCGAACGTCGACGATGAGCGGCTCGGTGCCGTTGGCCATCGCGGTGGCGAGGTCTTTCGGCGCGATCACCTTGCTGCTGCGGACGGTGAGGCCGGCGGCGCGCCATTCGTCGGCACTCACGGGCAGGCGACCCGCGACCTGGTCGTAGCCGATGCGCCGGAGCCGGAAGACTCCTTCGCGGACCTCGTCGTCGCTGCCGACGAGAATCAGCGGATCGTGGAACGGCACGACGATCCCGGTCCACGTGTCGAGGCGGCCGCGCAGCGCGACGTTGATCGCGCCTTCCACGTGAGCCTTGGCGTAGCTGTCCTGGTCGCGCAGGTCGACGATCCAGGCGGCCGGCCGCAGCGATGCGAGCGATGCGCGGTCCAGGCGCGGTGGGAGCGAGTCCTCGCGCGCGACGATCGGCGGGCCCTTGCGGTTCATCTCGACGTTGAAGGCGAAGTAGCGCGGCGCGACCGGCTGGTGGCTGATCACGTTGGCCACGAAGCTCGCTTCGCTCGGGATGCGGAGGTACGGGTTCGTCGCCTTCTCGCGACCGATGGTCGACGAAGTGTCCGGGCTCAGGTGCGCGCCGCACAGCGAGCCGGCGCCGTGTGCCGGCAGGACCACGGTTCCGTCCGGCAGGGTCTTCAGCCGCTGGATCGACGTCCACGACTGCGCCGCGAGCACTGCCGGCGGTACGTCGAGCAGGTCGGGGCGACCGATGCTGCCGACGAACAGCGTGTCGCCCGTCAGTGCGAACGCGGGATCGGTCGCCGTGCCCGGTGCGCGGACCAGGAACGTCGAGGCGTTCGGCGTGTGGCCCGGTGTCGACCACGTCTCGAGGGAGATGCGTCCGACGACGACGCGGTCGCCGTCGCGCAGCGCGCGGTGGGGGAACTCGGCGTTCGCCAGCTCGCTGATCGCGATCTCGGCTCCGACGCGCCGCGCGAGTTCGGTGTGCCCGGCCACGAAGTCCGCATGCGGGTGCGTGAGGAGCACGTGCTCGATCTTGGCTCCGAGGCTCGCGGCGTCGCGCACGTAGTGGTCCACGTCGCGCTGCGGATCGACGACGGCGGCGTGGCCGTCGGACACCAGCAGGTAGCTGAGGTGCGACAGGCAGCCGAGCTGGTACTGGCGCAGCGTCCAGCCGTCGCCCTTCTGCTCGAACGAGACCTGGGGCGCCGCGGCGTCGAATGCGTGGGTCGCCCGTTCGGTGTCCTGCGCAGAGAGGGCCGGTGCCAGCACCGCGAGTGCGCACGCCATGGCCCCGGTCGGGGGAACGATGTGGGTGTCCATGACGCAACTATAGAGTTGAGCAGTTGAGAAAGCAAGCCGGCGAACACCGTGCGTCTCGATCAGAGGCCGACGTCGACGGTGTTCCCCGCTGTCACGGTCACCGTCCGTTCGGTCGCATCGGTGCCGGCGGCGTTCGGGCCGTCGAGGCGGATGCGCCAGGAACCGGGCGCCACGCCGTCGATCGACCCGCGGCCTCCGCGCAGGAGCGTCGTGTGCCGCGCGCGCACACCGGTCGGCAAGGGTGTGGCCCCGGCCCACTCCGCGACCACCGCAGCCATGTCGCCGCCGGACGCCACGCGGATGCGTCCGGCCGGGCCGAGACGCAGCTCGACCCCGTCGCGGGTGCTGCCCTCCGCGACGGCGGTCACCCTCGCTGTCGCCGTGAGGTGCATTCGCGCCGAGGCCTCCACGCGCAGGTCGTGGCCGGCACGCACGCCGCGCAGCTCGAACCGACCGTCCGCGTCCGTGCGCACTTCGCGTCGTTGGCTGCCGCCGAAGATGTCGCCCATGATCGCGGCGGCGTCGGCGATCTCGGCCGCAGCCTCGGCCGCGTCGATGTGCACGTCGACGGTGACCGTGGCGCCCTGGATCGGCGTTCCATCGCTCCCCGTCACGCGGCCCCGGATGGTCGTCCCGCGCACGGCAACGTCCTGCACGTTGTCGCCTTCTTCGAGGGTCAGGTCGACGAAGGTCGGCATCGCGAGGTTCTTGTGCGTCACCACTAGCCGGCGTCGGCCCGTCGGGACGTCGCGCAGGTCGAACGCTCCGTCGGAGTCCGTCCTGGCCTTCGGGGTCGTGGCACCCCCGAACGCCGCGACGACGGATTCGACGGCTGCGCCGAGTTCCGCGTTCTGCGCCGCGGCTTCGTCGGCCGGAACTTCGTCGACGCGCACTTCTGCGCGGTCGAGCGGCGATCCGTCGAGCGTGACCACGCCACGCAAGGAGCCGCGCAGCGGCGTCGCCAGTTCGATGTCGACCGCAGCTCCGTCGGTGGCTTCGACGCGGACCTCACCGGCCCGCAGGCGGGTGGCGCCCATCGACACACCGACCCGCACGGGCGATGCCTCCGGGCCGGGTACCGAGAACACGTGCGAGCCCGGCGCAACGCGTTCGAACACGGCCACGCCGTTCGTGTCGGTCGCGACGTTCGCCGTGTCGTTGCCGCGTTCGGCGCGACGGTGCACCTTCGTCGTCGGGAGCAGCTTGCCGTGGCCGTCCCGGAGGG
The DNA here is from genome assembly GCA_964538915.1 of uncultured candidatus Brocadiaceae bacterium. Classification (GTDB taxonomy): domain Bacteria; phylum Planctomycetota; class UBA1135; order UBA1135; family UBA2386; genus JAEUHQ01. Next base: position 6,496 of record CAZIFB010000033.1, read on the forward strand.
TGGCGCGCACGGTGGCGCCCCGCACCAGGTGCACGGTCTGGTCCACGGTGCCGACCGCGGGCACTTCGAAGGCGGGGCCGCGCCAGGGCGAATGCTCGCCGGAATCGACGACCAGGCTCGTGCGTCCCGGCTCGGTCGTCACGAGTGCAACGCCCGCGGCATCCGTCACGGACACGTCGTCTGCGGGCGCGGATGCCGTCTCGTTCGGTCCACCGGACGCACTGACCGACGCCGAGAACGACACTTCGCGAGGCGGTTGCCCGTCTTCCGCGAGGGGCGGAGCCACGTGAACGCGGGCGCCGGCGACCGGGCCGTGTGCGTCGGTCACGGTGACTCGCACGACCGGCGCCTCGGCGAGCTGCACGGTGCCAAGGTCGACGTTGCCCCGCGTCGGTGGAGCGATGTCGTCCCGCGTCCAAGGGCGGCGACCCGTCGCACGGAACTGCACGGACAGCTGTTTGTCGTCGCCCTCCGCGACCGCGATGCCGTCGATGCTCACGACACCGTTGTCGAAGCGCTTCTGCGGCAGCGGCTGCCGCATGGGCACCGGAACCGACATGCCGAGCACCTTCATCCGGTGCACCGGCCCGACGGCCACGTCCAGGTTCTCGATGGCTCGGCCCGTCGCCGCGTCGACGACCCGGGCGACGATCGCGAACGTCGCGCGCCAGCGCAGTGATACGCCGCTGGCTCCGGCGCGGACCTCCACCCGATCCGTGCATCGGCTCGGCATCGCGCCGGGCGGGGTCCGCAGACCGTGCACGGCGTACGAGGCGTCGGGATCGAGGCCGCGAACGACGAACGTGCCGTCGGCTGCGACAGCGGCCTCGCGCGCGCCGATCGGCAGGTCCATTCCTTCGACGAGGTCGCCGAGATCGAGGAGCGCGCCGTCCACGGCACGCGCCACGGCGGCGGCCGCACCCGTTTCCTGGCGGCGGGCGATCACCTTGATCGGGCCCGCATCTGCCGGGGCATCCAGGATCCGACCGGCGATCGTGCTGCCGTCGCGCATCACGATCAGCACCTCCTCCACATTCACGCGTTCCGAGTTGCCGGACGCGCGGACCTCGGGTCGGTCCTCGTGGGTCGCGGCCAGTTCGAACGGACCCGCGGCGTGCAGCGGCAGTTCGAAGCGACCCTGTCGATCGGTCGTCGCTGCCGTCCCGCGCCGTTCGGTCAGTTCGCGCGGCAGCCCGATTCCGGCGGGTACTTCACCCTTCTCCACGACCGCGACCTTGGCGCCCGCGACCGGAGCGCTCGTCGGATCGACGACGCGCCCTCGAACGGTCGCGACGACAGAGCGCGGAGGTCCGGCCGGGACATCCTTCTCCGATGGCGTGGCCGGGGTGACGGCGGGGGGTGCGTCGACCTTCGCGGCGGTGCGTTCGGGCCCACGTTCTCCGTGTTCCGTCGGCGCCGAGCCGATCGCCGGTGCGGCCGGCCCGACGGCGTCGGCCGGAGACGTCGCTTCCGGGCGAGGTGGTGCGCCCGGGTCGCCATTCGACTGCAGGGCCCAGAGTGCCGCGCCGATGGCGGCGAGGATCAGCAACAGTGCGACGACGCGGCCGGCAGGGGAAGACGGTGGCATGGCGGGCACAGTGTCCCGCACACGTCACGACCTGTCGCGGCCGTTCAGGCGGGAGCGGCGACCAGAGCTTCGGTGCGGCGCCCGCGAACCAGCCGGCCCTCGTGCTCGGCCAGCTCTTCCGCGGTGCCGGCGACCGCCATCCGGACGTGCACGAGTTCGATCGCGATCGCGTCGCACTCGGTCTGCAGGTCGGTGCATCGACGGAGCATCGTCTCCGCCTCGGCGGGGGAGATGGTGCGGAGGAAGTTCGCCTCGCGGTGCCAGTGCTCGAGGGAGCACTGCAGCTCGTGCAGAGCCTCGTTCATGCCCTGCTCCTCGGCGCGGAAGCGTTGCAGCAGCATGCGCAGGCGCGTGTCGTGCGGATCCATTTCAAGCGCTCGCAGCATGGAAGCCTCCGTTCGTGTTCGGCATGCCGCCGAGGATGTGGCGGAGCAGGCGGACTTCGCGGCGGCGCTCGTTGCGCTCGCTGCGCACTCCGGCCGGGATCGGGATGTGGAACACGTGGGCGTCGGCCGCCGCGGCGTCGAAACGACGTTCGGCGGCGGCGAGTTGGCAAACGGCTTGCGCCAGTTCCCCGGTGAGGCGCGCGGCCAGGTCCGAGGCGGCGCACACGGCGGTCTCGAAGGGCTCTTGGTCCATGTCTCCAGCATCGGTCGGCTCCGTGAATCCGTTGCAAACGCAGCGCCAATCTCCCGGCGCCCCGCTGCATCGCCCGGTCCGCACCGGGGCGCGCAAGGTGCGGTGCCGCGGAGCGTTCCGTGACTCGCACGTTCGTCTCGTTACGATGTCCAGCTTCCCGCGCCACGCTTCCGATCCGCACGGTTCATGGACATCCTGTTCGATGCGCGCATGCTCGATCGCCCGATGTCGGGCCTCGAGCGCGTCCAGCTCAACGTCCTGCGCGAGTTGTCCCTCCTGCCGAAGGTCAAGCGCTTGCGGGTCGTGCTGGTCAAGCACACGCAGACCGCGAAGCCCCTTCCCGAGGCCGTCGAGCGCTGCGAGGTGTTCACGACGGAGGACATCGTCAAGGTCCTGACCGACGAGAAGCAGCGGCCGGACGTGTACCACATGACGTGGTTTCCGGACACGACGCCGCGCGACCTGTTCCTGCCGTTGATCGCGCCGGCGTCGGTGGTCGAGGTGCACGACGCGATCCTGAACCGCCACCCCGAGTACTTCCCCGATCGTGAGCACTGGGACTGGTACAACGCGTTCATCAAGCGGCTGATCCGCAACAGCGACCGTCTGCTCGTGCACAGCAAGTCGGTGGCCTCCGAGATCGAGAAGGACCTGCAGGGCAACGCGGCGATCGCCGACGTCGCGCCGCTCGCGGTGGATCCCGACTTCCACACGCCGCTGTCTCCCGCGGAAGTGAAGAAGCGCTGCAAGCGCATCGGTTTCGAGGGCGACTTCATCCTCGCAGTCGGCAAGGACTATCCGCACAAGGATCACGCGACGCTCCTCCGCGCGATGGCGCGGCTGCCCGCGAACGTTCGCCTCTGCATCGCGGGGACGAAGATCTGGAAGAACCCGGGTGAGACGAGCGACGAGATCATCGCGCAGCTGAAGCTCGGGGATCGTGTGCAGTGGGTGCAGGGTCTCGACGACCAGGACATCAAGGCGCTGATCCAGGGTTGCCGCGCCATGGCGTACCCTTCGCTCGAAGAGGGCTTCGGCATCCCGCCGATCGAGGCAATGGCGCTGCGCACGCCCGTCGTGGCGGCGCGCGCGATGTCGATTCCCGAGGTGTGCGGAGACGGAGCGTGGCTGCACGCTCCGGGCAACGACCGTGAGCTCGAGCAGTACCTGCGGAAGTGCCTCGCCGGCGGCCCGGAGGTGCAGGCGCTGATCGAGCGCGGCGTCGCGCGCGAGAAGACGTTCTCGTGGAAGCGCACCGCGGAGCTGACCTTCGCCAGCTACGAGAAGGCGATCGCGTCGGCGAAGTCCGGGAAGAGTCCGCGCAAGCGGCTCGACCCGGTCGTGTACGAGAGCCTCGCGATCGCTGCGCGCTACAAGTTCAACGACCTCGAGCGCGAACTCGCGGCCTGGCAGCGACGGGCCAACGGTGCCGAAGTGCAGCTGAACGCCGCGCGAGTGCACGCGACGCAGCTCGAGCACCAGCTCCGCGAACTGGGCGAGCGTCCCAAGGCGCCGCCGCCTCCTCCGTCTCCTCCGCCGGAGCCGGAGGCATCGCGCGCCCCGGCGCCCTCGCCGACGAAGCGCCCGCGGTGGTCGCTGAAGCGCCGGATCAAGAAGATCAAGGATGGGTTGGCTCGGCGCCGCAAGGCGTGAGATGTTCGTCCGCCACCTCCTCTCGTCATGAAGAAGCAGCGCCGAGGCAGCAACGGTCAGGGAACTCCTGCCGACGTGGCAGGTCTGCTCCGTGATCTCGCGACGCGCGAACGTCAGCTGCGCGACTTGACCGAGCAGTCGCTCGGCTTCCTCGAGGAACTCGCGGAGGCGAGGCGCCGCAACGGGGATCGCGAGCAGCTGGTCACGCGCATCTCGGAGCTGGAACGTGCGCTCACCGACGCGCAGCGACGTCTGCGCACCGTCGGTGGTGCCGCGACGGACGCCAAGGGCGTGAACAGGAAGGAGCGCGCCGCGATCGCGATCGTCTTCCACGGCGCCGACTCCTTGCCGCGGGCCGCCGCCGCGGCGCGCCTCGGCGACGTCGTGTGGGTCGGACTCCCGGACGCGGTGCCCGCGTCGGGAGGTCCGAAGGGCGTCACCATCGTCACGAACCGTGATGCGCGGACGATGGCGCAGTGCTGGAACCTCGGCATGGCGGCGACCACGGCCGACGCCGTGTTGTTCGTGGCGGGAGGCGGTGACGTTCGCGAACTCGGCGGGCTCCCCGTCGATCTGCCGGCGAACACGGCGTTGCTCGCGCCGCGCATCGAACGAGGCGATGGCGCGGAGCTCGGTCAGGACCAGGCGGCCGAGCCGTTGCGTCTCGTGCCGCGGCCCGCGGGCCAGGTCGACGATCCCTTCGTGCGGGTGCCTTGGCCCTGCGCCGACGCGTTCTTCGTGCGCCGAGCGGCATTCGAGCAGCTCGGTACGTTCGACGAAGGGCTGCTCGGGCCGGCTGCGTTGCTCGAGTACGCGCTGCGCGCACGCCGGGCGAACTTCGACGTGCTCGGTCTTCCGAAGACGGTCGTCGCCGCGCCACCGAGGACCACCGGCGGGGAGTCGGTCGACGCCGCGCGCGAACGCATCGTCGTGATCGCCGCGCACCGACCCGATCAGCTCGGTCAGGCGCTCGCCGATGCGCCGATCCTCTGGGAACTGGAGCGGAACGAGGCTCCGGGCTGGCTCGCCCAGGTGCTCGCGCGTCTGCCCTCCGGGGAGGGGGCGCCGGACCAGCGCTCGATGCTCGAGCGGGTGGCGCTCGGCCTCGTGCAGCACGGCATGCCGGCCGCGCGTGTGCGGGCCCTGCTCGCCGATGCGCGAGTGGCTCTGCTGCGCGGGTTCGCGGCGGCGGGAACCGTGGCGCCGGCCGACGAGTTCGTCGTGGCTGCCCAGCGTGCGGACGAAGAGCGTGGTCTGGACCCGGCGGTCGCGTTCGCGGCGTTCGCGAACGACATCGCGCGATGCCTGGACGCGACATCCGCCACGGCCAGGGAACTCGATCGCACCCGGGAGCAGCTGCGCGAGTTCGATGCGCAGCGGCACGCCCAGTCCGATCGCGCCGAGCGGGCGGAGGGGGCGAGGCAGCACGCGCAGCAGCAGATCGACCGGATGGAAGCCTGGCTGCGGGAGCGGGACGAGGAACTGCGCCGCCTGCTCGCATCGCACCGGCTTCGCGACGACGAGCTCGCGATCGCGAAGCGAGAGCGTGAGGAGCTGGCGAACACGAAGAAGGCCCTCGCGGAGTCCGAGGTCGCGCTCCGGGACGAAAAGCGCGAGCGGGCCTTGGTCGCCGAGCGCCTGGAGGCGATGCGCCAGCAGCACCGCGAGATGGAGCGCGAGTACCTCGCGACCGACACCGACCTGCGCGCGATGCGCGACCAGGTGTCCCGCATGGCGGGCATCCTCGGTGTCGTCGCCGATGCCGATTCGTCGAACCTGCAGCAGCGTCTCGGAGTCGTGCACGAGCAGGCACAGGAGCTGGTCAGCACGCTCCGCGCGGCCGGCGCGTCCGATTCGGCGCAGCTCCTGCAGCGCCTGGACGAACTGTCGCAGCGCCTCGCGGCGACCGAGCACACGGTGCGCGAGCGCGAGCGCTGGATTGCACTGCTGTTGCAGGAGGTGTCGCAGCGCCGCCTGTTTCCGCGGACCCTGCAACCGCACGAGCAGTCGCTCGTCGATCGGTCGGGGCGCGCGCCGTGAAGGTGCTGCTCGTCGTCCATCAGTTCCTCCCGCGACACATCACCGGGACGGAGCAGTACGTTCGTGCGCTGGCGCGCGGCATGCGGGCCGTCGGGATCGATGCGCGTGTGCTCGCCTTCGAGCCGCTCGTGCAGTTCGACAGCCCCGATCGTCTCTACATCGAGCGCGACGAAGTCGTGGAGGACCTGCCCGTCCGCCGGATCGGTGTCCACCACCGGCAGTCTCCGAACCCGGAGATCCGCGACTACGAGAACCCGCTGTCGGCCGGGCTCCTCGCTCGCCACCTCGACGAGGTCGACTTCGACCTGGTGCATCTCTTCCATCCGCGCAACATCGGTTCGGGCGCGATCGAGGAGCCTCGTCTGCGCGGGTTGCCGCTCGTCGTCAACCTGATGGACTTCTGGTGGGTGTGCCCGAACTACCTTCTCTGGCGCCGCGACGGCAGCCTCTGCGACGGGCCGCCGGAGGGAGGAGCCGGCTGCATCCCGTGTGTCGACCCGAGACTCGACGCCGCGATCGCGGAGCGACGCATCGGCAGCGAAGTGCGTTCGCTCGCCGGGCTGGCGACACCGGCAGGCAACCACACCGGGTCCGCCGTTCGCCAGGCGCACGCATTGCTCGGGCGCAAGGAGCACTTGATGGGACTGCTCGCGGCGGCGGATCGCGTCGTCGCGCCGTCGAAGTTCATCGCCGGCGTCTACGCGAAGCACGGCCTGCCGGCGGAGAAGATCGTGCACCTGTCGTACGGGCTCGACCCGTCGCGATTCGTCGACATGCCGCCGCGCAAGACGGTGCCCGGCCGGCCGACGCTCGACGTCGGCTACGTCGGCTCGATCTCGCGGCACAAGGGCGTGCATGTCCTGCTCGAGGCGCTCCAACACGTGAAGAGCCCGAACGTCCGCCTGCACGTGCACGGCAGCCGCGACTCGCAGCCGGGTTTCTCCGAAGCGCTCGTCGACGGCATCCGCGACCCGCGCGTCACGTTCCACGGTTCGTTCATGCCGGCACAACTCGGTCGGGTGCTCGCCGGGCTGGACGTGCTCGCGGTGCCGTCGCTCTGGTACGAGAACACGCCGTTCTCGATCCTCGAAGCGCTGCACGTCGGGCTGCCGGTGCTGGCGTCCGATCTCGGCGGGATCGCGGAGATCGTCAGGGATGGCGTGAGCGGACGCCTCTTCCCTCCCGGCGACGCGAAGGCGCTTGCCGCCCGCATCGACGAGTTCGCGGCCGATCCGTCCGGCGCGTTGTCGCTGGCGGCGCCGAAGCCGCCGAGCATCACGGACAACGTCGAGAGCCTGCGCGCCATCTACGAAGAACTGATCGCCGCGCGTTCCGGAGCCTCGGAATGACCGTTCGGGCGAGCCTCGTGATGCCGACGTGGAACGCCGGCCCGCTGCTCGAGGAGGTCCTGACGGCGGTGGACTCGCAACCCGGCGCCGAAGCACTCGAGCGCGTCGCGATCGACAGCGGCTCGACGGACGGCACGGTCGACGTGCTCCGCCGCCACGGTTTCCGCGTCGACTCGATCGCGCAGAAGGACTTCAATCACGGCGCGACCCGCGACCTCGGCATCGAGCGCACGACGGGTGACGTGATCGTGCTGCTGACGCAGGATGCGACGCCGGCCGATCGCCGGTGGCTGCCTTCGCTGCTGCGCGCGTACGACGACCCGGCGGTCGACGCCGCGTGGTGTCGCCAGATCCCGCGCCCCGACTGCAACCTGATCCTGCGCCAGCGCATCGAAGGATGGATGGGGGACCGCACGACGCTCGGGCTCCAGCGCGTGCCGCCGGGGACGACGTTCGCGGAGCTCGATCCGATGGCGCAGCTGCGCCTCGCCGCGTTCGACAACGTCGCGAGCAGCGTGCGCCGCGAGACCTGGGCGAAGTACGGCTTCGGCTGGCGTCGATTCGGCGAGGACATCACGTTCGGCAAGCGCGTGATCGAGAACGGCGGCTGCATCGCGTTCGTGCCGGACGCGGCGGTGATCCACTCGCACAAGACGACGCCGAAGCAGGAGGGCAAACGCGTCTACTGCGACCACCAGAATCTGTTCGCGCTGTTCGGGCTCCGCGTGATTCCCGATCTCGCGCACTGCAAGCGCGCGGTGAAGGACGGCGGCGCGCACTTCCTCGCGCAGGTCCGGGCCGAGCCGGGACTCACTGCGGAGCAGCGGGCCGGACTCGAGCAGTGGGCGGTCAGCTACGCGAAGTGGACCGCGTGGGGGCAGTATCTGGGCGCGAACCACGACCGCCTGCGCAAGCGCTGGTTCGGGCCGCTGATGGCGCTCGTCGATCGCTGGATGCACAAGCCCTGAAGCCCCGCTGCAGCCTTTGCGGCGCGAAAGGCGGTGCGTGAAGGATCGAGGAAGGAACGGGCAAACGTCGGGAGCGCGGTCCGGGGCCGCGGCTCGCGTGGCAGGATCCGCGCCCGAATCGCCATGGGCCACGACCTCCGCATCGTCCTTCTCGCCCTCGTTACCACCGCCGCATGCAGCAACGGTGGAGGCGGCGGCGCCGAGGATCCCACTCTTCCGACGGCACAGATCTCCGCCGCCAACGCCGTGACCGCGACACAGATCACGATGAAGACGGCGTTCGGCCTCGCCGACGCGGTCGCCGTGGTGGTCGAGCAGTTGCCCGCACTGACCGCCGGCGCGGCGCCGGGGCCCGAGGGCGGGCAGGTCCTGCGAACGTTCGTCGATCGCGACGGCGATGCCACGGTGTCGACGGGCGACGAGTGCACCTTCACGTTCGCCGGCTACGTCGAACAGGGCATCACCTGGAACGGCGCGGTGCGGGTCGACCGGATCGAAGTGCAGGGGCCGTTGCCCGACGGCTACACCTCCGAACTCGACGCGCACGTCGAGTTCCTCGGTGTCGCGCTGTCGCGCGGCGCCACCGTCGACATGCTCAGCGGCGACCTCCGGGTCCGGCGCGAGAACCGACTCACGGTCCGACTGCTCGGCATCGACGTCGACGAGCCGTTCGCGGTAGGCGTGCGGACGCTGCGCCCGGGAACGCGCCTGGACCGCAACGACTTCCCGCTCTTCTTCGCGCGCTCGTGGACCGCGAACGGGACCGCCGAGTCGGACGGCGTCGCCGGTTCGCTCGCGTTCACCACCGAAGTGCCCTTCACGGGTCTGACGTTCTCGCAGTACCCGTGGGCCGGCATGCTCGGCATCCTCGGCCGCGGGAGCAGCGTCACGGTGAAGGCGATCGACTACACGACGAACCTCATGGTCGAAGTGGACGCCGACGACGACGGAGAGGTCGACGAGACGATCGACACGACCTGGAACGATCTCTGATGCTCGCCGGCCGGGCATCGCGCCCGGCCCCTGGTCGTCCTCCGTCGCGATGGTCATCATCGCGGAGCCGTGGAGCTGCGTCGCTGCCGCGTCGGCATCGGTCTGCTCCCGGGAGCCAAGCGGAGGATGCCATGCTGTTGAAGGGTCTCGTCGTCACCGGTCTTCTCGCATCGACCCCGTTCGCGTTCGCGGTCACGCAGGACCCGAAGCCGCGGCCCGCGGGAACGAGCGCCGAATCCGCCGTGCAGGCTGCGCAGGACCAGGCCCGGCGGGCAGAGCAGGATCTCGCGGGGATGCGGCGCGAACTGGACGCCGCGCGCGCCGAGCTGGCGCGCATGCGCGACCAGCTCGAGCGGGCTCTCGACCAGGTCGATCGGCAGTTCGAGCCGCAACGCGACCGCAACTGCTCGCCGTCGCGTTCGCGCGCGCTGATGTCGCACTGGCAGTGGCTGCGCGACGAGGGGCACGAGAAGCGTGCGGACGCCGTGGTCGCGCGACTCGTCGACGACGTCGGCGACGATGCGCATCGGCTCAACAACCTCGCATGGCACCTGATGAACGACGAGGAGACGAGCGGGAAGTACGACTCCCTCGCGCTCGCGCTCGCCGTGCGCTTGCAGAAGCAGGGCGACGACCTCGATCCACGCTTCCTCGACACGATCGCGATGGCGAAGTTCCTCGCCGGCCAGGTCGACAGCGCCGTCGAGCTGCAGGCGAAGGCGATCGAACGCGGTGGGCGCGGCGACGAGTTCCGCCGGCGTCTGCGCACCTACCGCGCCGCTCAGGACGCGCTGGCGAAGGCTGCCACGCCGGCGGCGCCGAAGGCCGCTCCGGTTCCGGCCACACCCGTCGAAGTCGGCGCTTCGATGGTCGCTGCCTCTCGCGAGTGATCGCGCTCAGCGGGCGCGGCGAACGATCCCGTCGTTCGTGACGATCCAGTCCGCGCTCGCGGGATCGGTCGTCGTCTCGACGACCGGCGCCATCGACCAGCGCCGCGTGTGGATCACGAGCCGGCCCACGACTGCTTCGCCGAGCCACACCTCGCCGTGCACGACGAACGCGCTGGGGCCGGCGTCGTGGTGTGCGCACCGAAGGTCTTCGAGGGCAGCTCCGAACGTGCGATAGAACGCTGCGACGCGGAACGAGTGCGCGACGCCCACCGCCAGCACCGCGATCGCGACCGTTCGCGCGAGCGCGGCGCGGCAGCGCAGCGCCGCGGCAGTGACCAGCAGCAGGCCGGGGGTGGAGAGATAGAGGTAGTGGCCCTCGACCTTCGGCAGGATCGCGATCGGCGCGAGCGGTGCGGCGGCGCACACGAGGCCCGCGATCGCGAGGCGCCACGAGCCGGCGCAGGCGACCGCGGCGAGTGCCGCGCCGAGCACGGCGCCCGTCCAGTGCCAGCCCCACACCGCGGCGGGATCTTCGGCGCCGGGAGCGAACGGGAACGCGGCGTAACGAGCGAGGCGCATGGCGACGCCGTGGAGCATCGGCGAATACTCGGTCGCCGAGACCGGCAGCGAGATCCGCCATGCCGCGAACGTGATCGCGAGGATCGAGATCGCGATCGCGGCGGCGATCGGCCAACGAGCGCCGTCGCCGCGACGCGAGTGCCACGCGAGCAGGGCGGCCGGGACGGCGAACGCGATCGACGTCTCCTTCGCGACGAGCGCGAGGCCGAACGCGGGCAGCGCGAGCAGCGCGAACGGACGTCGGGCCAGGAGCAGCAGCGCAGCGACGCAGCACCACGTCAGCGCCAGGCGGTCGTACGCGGCGGCGGCCCACGCGACCGCCGGAACGGCCGTCGGCAGGAACGCGAGCAGCGCGGTGCGGCGCGGCACGCCGATGCGCGCGAACACGAGTGCAAGCAGGGCCGCGTTGGCGACGTGGTGCAGCACACTGAGCGTGTGGACCGTCGCGGGATCGCCGCCCGCGGTGCGCAGTTGCGCCGCGAGCCATGCGAAGCCGAGGGGTCGGTAGAAGAGCGAGTGCGTGTCCGTGAACCACGCCCAGTCCAACCAGGCGCCGCCCGCCGTGGCGTGCAGCACGTCGAGTTCGTCCGCGTGGTAGAAGCCGCGGTTCGTCGCGACGAGCCAGGCGATCACCGTCCCGGCGATCGCGGTTCCGGCCCAGGCGACGGCAGCCGCGCGCGGCATGACGGTCAGCGCGACTCCGCGAGTGCCGCCGCAATCCGCTCCGCGACCCAGCGGTTGCCCGCCCGCGTCATGTGGCCGTCGAACCAGCCGTCGTGTTCGCCCGGGCCCTTCTTGGCCATCGCTTCGAACGCGCTCGCGAGGTCGAGGGTGCGAACGCCGCGCGCCTCGGCGTGGCGCAGCAGGGCGAGCGACGGTCCGTCGGGCTTCTTGTCCTGCAGGACCACGAGGAGCCGAACTCCCTTCGTGCGGCACTTTGCGTCGATCCGGTCGATCAGCTTCTGGCCGAGTTCGCCGCCGCGACCGCGAAGGGCCTCGACGCGCACCTGCTTCTCGTTCTCGAACCACCACTGGCGGCACGTGTTCGCGAGCACCGCGTCGACGAGCGCGCTGTGGCCGAGGAAGTCCTTCCAGCGCTTCGAGGCATCGGGCTCGCTTTCGAGCGGCACAGGCACGTTGCGCAGCACGATCTCGTCGCCGGTGATCTCGAACCACGGCACGGGCGTGTAGCGCTTCTCGTACTCGCAGCGGGCGAGGTCGTCGGGGATGAGACTCACGATCAGCGTGTCTACCGGGAACCGATCGAGCATCGCTTCGCCGCGCAGCACCGCCTGCGTCAGGCTGTAGCCGAACACTCCTCCGTTCTTCACCGGCCTGCCGAGCAGCGCTTCGAGCTGTGCCGGCCACGTCGCGTCGTCGTCGACCTGATCGCCGAACGTGAACGAGTCGCCGACCGTCGCGACGATGCGATCGCCCGGCGGTGCCGGCCGCCCGTTGGTGCGCATGCCGTCGGCGTCGATCGTGACCTGCGTGCCCCAGTGGTTGTCGCGGCTCGAGAAGCCTGGCTGCGGCGAGTAGCCGAGCATGGGGTCGCGCTGTGCCGGGTAGTTGCGCGCCAGGAGGTCGAGGCGCAGTTCGCGGAAGCTGCCGAAGTGCAGCGGCGCGCGGAACAAGCGGATCAGCACTTCGCCGAGGAACAGCAGCGCCAGCAGCGGGATCGCCGCGAACAGGAGGCGGCGGCGGAGGCCGAGGCGGCGCGCGGCGGAGGGCATCGCGGGATGGTAGGGGCGCAGGCCCCGGTTCAAAGGTCGCGGTGCGGCGTCTACGCTCCCCGGGCCCTCGGCTGCCCACCATGCTCGCCGTCCTCTGCGCGTCGTTCCTCGGCTTCGCGTCCGGACCCGCTCCGCTGCCGCACGACCCCGAACGCCAACTCGCCGCACTCGACGAGCGGATCCGTCGTCACCCCGACGACGCGGCGGGCTGGTTCGAGCGCGGCTGCCTTCGCGACGAACTCGGTGACACGACGGCCGCTCTCGCCGACTTCCGCACCGCGCTGCGCCTCGCGCCGCGCCACGCTGCGGCGTCGCTCGCGATCGCGTGTGCCGAGCAGCGGTCGGGCAATTCGGTCGCGGCGCTGCTCGCCGCGCGCAAGGCGAACGAACTGGGAGCGAGCGGCACGGCGTTCGATCGGGTGCTGGGCCGCATCCTCCGGTCGCTGCATCGTCACGACGAGTCCGCCGAGGCGTTCGCGCGGGCGGTCGCCGCCGTACCGCGGCCGCAGCCGTCGCACTTCCTCGAACTCGCCGACGCGCGGCGCGCAGCCGGTTCGTCAGCGGCCGACGTGCTCGCGGCCCTCGACGACGGACTGGCGCGCCTCGGGCCGGTGGTTTCGCTCGTCGACGCGGCGGTCGAGGTCGACGTGCACGAAGGGCGGTTCGAGCGGGCGCTCCAGCGTCTCGAGGCGCTGCGGCCGTTCGTTCGCCGCGCGACGCCGCTCCACGAGCGCCGGGCGTGTGTTCTCGACGCCGCCGGGCGCACGGGCGAGGCCGTGATCGAACGCGAACTCGCGCGGCGCGCCGATGCGAGCGAAGCGACGGTCGAAGCGCCGCGACCCGCGAAGGCGCGACCCGAGCCGGTCCTCGAACGCGCGGCCACGGTGCCCGCCGCGACGAGCAGCGTGCTGGTCCCGGCGAACGCCGTGTGGCGCTATCTCGACACGGGCGTGTGGCCCGGGCTCGGCTGGGAGCAGCCTGCGTTCGACGACAGCGCGTGGGCGAGCGGCCCGGCGCAGCTCGGTTACGGCGACGGCGACGAAGCGACGGTGATCGCGAGCGGCCCGACGGGCGCGGTGTTCACGACGACGTGGTTCCGCCACGCTTTCCAGGTGCCGGATCCGACGCTGTTCGCGACGGCCCGCATCCGGCTCCTCTGCGACGACGGCGCCGCGGTGTGGATCAACGGCGTCGAGGTCGCGCGGCGGAACCTCGAGAACGGGATCGTGCTGCCGTGGGCATGGGCTCCGCTGGCGATCGCCGGCGCCGACGAGTCGCTGTTCCGCACGTTCGCGTTCCCGGCGTCGCTGCTCGTCGCCGGCCAGAACACGATCGCCGTCGAGGTGCACCAGTGTGCGCCGACGAGTTCGGACGTCAGCTTCGCGCTCGAACTCGCCGCGGGCCCCGAGGCGGTCACCATCGTGCGCGCCCCGTACCTGCAGAACGGCACGCCGTCGAGCGCCGTCGTCCGGTGGCGCACCGACCAGCCGTGTGCGTCCCAGCTGTGGCTCGGCGCGTCGGCGAGTTCGCTGCAGCCGGCGTTCTTCGACGCCGTGCCGCGCACGGACCACGCCGCTGTGCTGACCGGACTCCCCGCCGAGACCTCGTTCCACTACCGCGTCGGCGACGCGAACGGGATCCTGCCGGGGCAGTCCGCGGAACAGGTCCTGCGCACGCTGCCGCCGGTCGGGGCCGTCCGCCCGCTGCGGGTGTGGGCGATCGGCGACATGGGGTTCGGCTCGGCGTCGCAGATCGCCGTGCGCGGGCTGTTCGACGCGTTCGCCGGCACGCACCCCGCCGACGCGATGCTGATGCTCGGCGACAACGCCTACTACGTCGGCACCGACGCCGAGTACCAGGTCGGCGTGTTCGACGTCTACCAGCGGCACCTCGCGTCGACGTTCTGCTGGCCGACGCTCGGCAACCACGACGCCGCGTCGGTCGTCACCGCGACGCAGTCGGGGCCGTACTACGACATCTTCACGCTGCCGCAGAACGGTGAAGCGGGCGGCCTGCCGAGCGGCACGGAGTCGTACTACTCGTTCGATCGCGGCCACGTGCACTTCGTCTGCCTCGACTCGATGGACAGCGACCGCAGCGCGACCGGCGCGATGATGACGTGGCTCGCGGCCGATCTCGCCGCGACCGGCGCGCGATGGATCGTCGCGTTCTTCCACCATCCGCCGTACTCGGCCGGTTCGCATCGTTCGGACGATCCGACGGACAGCGGCGGGCGCATGACCGACATGCGGGCGATCGCGCTGCCGATCCTCGAGGCCGGCGGCGTCGATCTGGTGCTCGCGGGCCACAGCCATTCGTACGAACGTTCGTTCCTCGTCGACGGGCACTACGGCACGGGCGCTTCGCTGCAGCCGGCGATGGTGCGCGACCGGGGCGACGGGCGGACGACCGGGGACGGCGCGTACGGCAAGGCGACGGCGGGCCCGGCGCCGCACGAAGGCGCCGTGTACGTCGTCGCGGGCAGCGCCGGCGCGACGAGCGGCGGCACGCTCGACCACCCGGCGATGTACGTCGGGCTGAATCGCCTCGGCTCGTTCGTCTTCGACGTCGACGGGGACCGGCTCGATGCCGCGTTCGTCGGCTTCGCGGGCCTCGAGGACCGTTTCACGCTGGTGAAGGGCGAGCCGCGCACGCTGTTCCGCGACCAGCCGCGCGTCTCCGTCGGCAGCGGCGGCCGGCAGGACTGGCGCCTCGCGGCGGGGCCAGCCCAGGCGGGCAACGTGTACGGGGTGCTCGGGTCGTTCTCGAGCGAGCCCGGTTTCCTGCTCGACGGCGTCCACGTGCCGCTCGGTCTCGACTCCTGGATGGAACTGTCCGTCGGTCTCGCGAACTCGCCCGTCTACCCGAACAGCTTCGGCTTCCTCGACACCTCGGGCGCCGCGACGTCGGCGTTCGTACTGCCGCCGTTGAACGATCCGTCGCTCGTCGGCCTCGAGGTCTGGCACGCGTTCCTGGTCCTGGGCGGTCAGGGATTCACGATGGCGAGCAATGCGGTGAAGGTGACGCTGCTGCCCTGAGCGATCGATCGCTATGCTGCGCGCCCGGTGTCCTACCGCGTCGAACTGCCCGTTTTCTCCGGTCCGATGGACCTCCTGCTCCACCTCGTGCGGCAGCAGGAAGTCGACATCCACGAGATCTCCGTCGCGCGCATCCTCGAGGACTACCTGAAGCACCTCGCGGTGCTGCAACAGCTCGACCTCTCCGACATCGGCGACTTCGTCGTGATGGCGAGCAGCCTGATGGAGATCAAGTCGCGCGAGCTGCTGCCGAACGAGGCGGTCGAGATCGAGGAAGAGCTCGATCCGCGCGACGACCTCATCAAGCGACTGCTCGAGTACAAGCGCTACCGCGACCTCGCGCGCCAGCTCGAGACTCGCGCCGACCACCGCAGCCGGCAGATGCCGCTCGTCCTGACGACGCCGGAGCACCTCGAGGATCGCGAGGACGAGGACCTGCTCGACCTCGGCAACATCGGCCTGTGGGAGCTGACCTCGGCGTTCGGCAAGCTGCTCGACGAGATCGGCCAGCAGGGCCCGATGCAGGTCTCCGTCGAGAAGCGCGACGTCGGCTACTACACGCGCCGTCTGCTCGACCGCTTCCGCCAGCAGCGTGAGGTGCGTTTCTCGGAGCTGTTCGATCGCGGCGACGGCCGATACGGCCTCATCGGGACCCTGATCGCGCTGCTCGAGATGATGAAGCAGGGCTACCTGCGGGCGTTCCAGGAGCGCTGCTTCGACGAGATCCAGCTCGCGTTCCGCGGCGGCGACGAAGTGACCGCGGACGAGATCCTCGCGGGCATCTCCGCGGACGAAGCGCGCCAGAAGGCGCAGGCCGAAGCCGCGGCGACAGTGGCGGCCGACGCCGGCGATGCAGCGCCTGCCGACGGTGACGCAGGCGAAGCCGCGGCCGAAGGCTGATGCGGCGCCGCGCCGCCGCGGCATGTGTGCTGTTCGCGGCGTGCAGCGCGACGGACGGCGTGCAGCGAGAGAGCCGAACGTTCGTGGACGAGCCGTACCCTGCCTTCGAGGCGTCGCTCGGCGAAAGCTTCGTGCGCGAGGAGTTCGTGACCGCGGACGGCACGCGTGTGCCGTTCCGCCTCCTGTCGCCGCGCGGTGACGCGCCGGAGCCGCAGCCGCTGGTCGTCGTGCCGCACGGCTCGGGCTCCATCGGCGTCGACAACGAGAAGCAGCTCGGGCCGTTCGCGCGTGCGTGGGCGAGCCCCGCCGTCGTCGACGCGTTCCCGGCGTTCGTCGCGGTGCCGCAGGTCGCCTCGCGCAGCGCGGACTATGCCCCGTGGAGCGACGGCGAACTCGCCTCGCGGCCCGGCGTGTCGCTGTCGTCGCTGCTGGCGCTCGTCGATGCCCTGCGCACCCGCCCCGGTGTGGACCCGGCGCGTGTCTACCTGGTCGGGTTCTCGATGGGCGGCTCCGCGGCGCTCGCCGCCGCGACGCTGCGCCCCGACACGTTCGCGGGCCTCGTCGTGTTCGGCGCGATCGCTCCTCCGCGCGATCTCGCCCCCGGCGCCGCGCGGACGCCGGTGTGGTTCGAACATGGCGACGCGGACGTCGAGAATCCGATCGGCTCCGCGCGCGCATGGGCGAAGGCGCTCGCGGCGCAGGGCTCATCGCCGCGCTTCGTGGAGTACACGGGCATGGACCACCGCGTTCCGGCCGCAGCCCTGCTCGCGCACGACTGGCGCACGTGGTTGTTCGAGCAGCGGCGTCGTTGACATGGGCGGGACTCTTGCCTTGTCAGCGAGCGAACTACACGTCGGTTCTTGCGAGAGAAGGAGAGAGAGAGAGAGAGAGTATTGGTGCGCCGTCCCCCGTGTCGGGGGTGACGAAGCCAACCGAAGGAGAGTCATGCTGAGTTCGAAGATCCTCTGCGTAGGTCTTGCGATGGCGGCGCTTGCAGGTCGCGGTGCGGAGAACCCGAGCGAGCCGCGCACCGAAGGCGGGACCGTCGTTGTTTCCCATGCCCACATCCTCGTTCCGGAGGATTGCCGGTACTACCCGTGCACGTGCTGATCGCCGTCGCGGAGGCGCTCCCGTTGCATCGCGGAGGCGCATGAAGGCAAGGACGCGCTCCTTGGTCGCAGTCGTTGGCGTCGCCATCGTTGCGTTCGCATTCTTGTTGGATCGCAGGAGCGGGCCGAAGCCACCGGACGCGCCGATCAGCGTTGCTGAAGATCCCGCGCCCGAGTTGCGTCTGCGGGGCGAGCGGAATCCTGGGCCCGAGGTCGACGCGGGGCGCCGGGATTTGCCGGGCAGAGTGATCGCCGTGCGCGACGCCCGGACGAAAGAGGCGATCGCCGATGCCTGCATCGTCGCGGATGTGCCGGGTCCGTCGTTCCCGTTCCCCACGGCGTCGTCGCATGTCGTTGCGCGAACGCGCGAGGATGGCGTGGCCCAAGTCGTGGGCGGGGCCGTGCGGTCCTTGCTGGTGTGGGCCGAGGGGCACGTGCCGGCCGCCGTGACGATGCCGGAGAACGCGAGCGCCGTCGTGGACCTCGAGCCCGCGGCGCCCCTGGTCGTGACCTGCACCGACGTAGTGGGCAATCCTGTTCCCGGGGTGCGGGTGCTGTTGCGGGTCGCTGGGTCGCTTCGGTCGCGGTGGCCCGATCAGGTCCCTGCGTTCGGCCATCCCGGCGCCGAGGACCCAGTCTGGGCCCAGACCACCGACGAGCGAGGCGTTGCGTCCTTCGATTGCCTGCCTCGGTTGAAGTACCAGGCGGTAGCCGCGGCCGAGGGTCGTCTCTGCATCACGTCGCTCGGGCGCGGGAAGGACGTGATGATGCCGCCAGCGAACGTGAGCCTCATGTTCGACGAAATGTGGGCGACCTGTTTCCGGCTGCCGGCTGGGGTCGAGGCGGCCAGTTGGCATTTCGACGTCGAGCAGTCGAGCCTGGACATCTCGCCCGAAGTTCGTGACGCGCTCGAGGCCAACATTGCCGCCCTGAAGGAGAAGTGGCCCGGGTGCATCTGCCTCGTGGGGAGGCCTGTGCGGACCGACCGCGAACTCGTGGTCGCTTGTCGCGCGATCGCGAAGGACGGTTCGTCGTTCGCAGCGTCGTGGCCGATGCAGCGCATGAGCCGAGTCGCGCCTGTGTTCATGGAGCCGTCGGGTGCCAAGGCGGTGCCAGTGCGAGTAGTGGTACGGAACAAAAGAGGAGAGCCGGTGCCGATGTCGATCGAGGTGTTCGACGTGACCCGTCGTGCGACGGTCGAACCGGATGCCGCGGGAACCCTGTTGCTGCTGCCCGGGCGCCACAAGATCGTGCCGGTGCCGATGTCGACCTGGCTCGTGGACCAGTTGGTGCCCGAGGACTTCGTGGTTGCCGCCGGGTCCGAGGATCTGTCCGTGGTGACCGTGTTGCAGCGCGACTTGGTGAAGCTGCGCGTCGTGCCCGAGATGCAGGGCGAAGAGCTGCTCTCTCCTGCGCACGTTCGAATCACGGATGGAGCCGGTGGCAATGTCGGCATCGCATGGCGTCCCGGTGTGTCGGTGGAAGCGTGGGTGCCTGAGGGTCTCGTCTCGATCGAGGTCGGTGGGCCGGCGTACGAGTCTGCGAAGGCCGATGTCGTGCTGACCGGCTCGGCAGAGATGAAGATCCCTTTTGCCGCGAAAAAGCGTTGACCGCTGCGCGGCGGAGGCGCACTCGGCGATCGCCTCAGCCGTCGCGGAAGACGATGCGGTCCGCGAGGGCGGCGTGGCCGTGCCCGCGCAGGAACGCTTCGATCGCCTGCGGCGACGAGGCGCCGATGCCGACCACGCGCTGGCGCGTCGTCTGACCGTCGTCGCCGGTCTTCTCGAAGGTCGCGTCGAACGGGTGCAGTTCGTTGAGGCCGACGAGCCGGTCGCCGTCGAAGACCGGCGTGCCGCTGTTGGCCTGCCGCACGCCGCCGTGGATGCAGATCATCTCGCGCTCGAGCGGCGCGTGCGGCGGTTCGGGGTTGTTGAAGCCGGCGCGGCGGCCGACGGCGGGCAGCGGGTAGGCGCGCGGCGTGTCGCCGACGGACACGGGCATCAGATCGACGGTGCGCGAGCTGCCGTCCTCGATCGGTGCGGCGAGCTTCGTCACGAACGGCGGCAGGAAGGGCAGCGGGTCGCTGCGCAGCAGCGCGAAGTCCTCGGCTTCGGGACGGCCGCGCGCCGCGACCCACGCGGTCGTCTCGACCCAGCGCCGCGTCGTCGGATCGACCACGTGCACCTTCGCGACGCGCTCGACGAGGTGCGCGTTCGTGAGGATCCACAGGTTCTTCTCGTCCTGCGCGAGCAGCACGCCGCTGCCGTGATTGCCCACGTGGCAGCAGCGGAACAGGCGCGCGTCGGTCACTCCGGTCCAGTCCTGCGACATGCGCGCGGACGCGAGACCGCAGGCGGCGAGCAACGAGGCGAACGGGAGGAGCAGGGGAGCGAGACGCACGGGCATCCGCGTGAGGTGCGGGAACCGCCATTGGGAACGGGCGGCAGCGCGCGAGGAGAGTAGCACGCGACGTCTCTGCGGCGCGTCCGCGCGTCGGGACTTTTGGTTGGGATACCCTGTACCACGTGCCAGAATCGCGCGCCCGCCGAGGCGCCAGCGCCGATCCCACCGCCCCTCTCCATGCCCAGCAGTTTCCGATCGACGCTCGCGGGGGTCTTCTTCCTCGGCCTCTCGGTCATCCTCTTCGAGATCGCCCTCACTCGCGTCTTCGCGATCATGATGTGGCACCACTTCACCTACATGGTGATCTCGATCGGGCTCCTCGGCTTCGGCGCGTCGGGCAGCATCCTGACCGCGACGCGGCTCGGTGAGAAACCCGGATCGACGGAGCGACTGCTCGTGTGGTGCAGCCTGCTCTACGGCTTCGCCGTGATGCTCGCGTTCTGTTTTGCGACGTTGGTGCGCATCGACAGCCTCAACGTGTGGAAGCAGAAGGAGAACTTCCTCGCGCTGTTCTTCGTCTACCTCATCATCGGCGTGCCGTTCCTGCTCGGCGGCATGGGCATCGGGCTCGCGCTGACGCGGCTCGTGCAGCACGTCAACAAGCTCTACTTCGGCGACCTCGTCGGCTCGGCGCTCGGCGCCGGCGCGAGTGTGCTGCTCATGAAGAGCTTCGGCAGCTCCGCGGCGGTCATCGCGGCCGGCTGCGCCGGCCTCGTCGCGGCGTTCTGTTTCAGCTTCGGTGCGCCGCGCCGCTACTTCCTGCTCAGCGTGCCGTCGCTCCTGATCGGCCTCGTCGTCACGATCGCGTTCGCGGGCGGCTCGACGACGCTCGGCATCGCGCCGGCGAAGTGGCGCGTTCCGTATGCGCCCGAGAAGGAGGCGAACGTCGCGCAGGCGCTGCTCGACAAGGCCTACGCGGAGGGCAAGCTCGGCGGACAACGCCCCGAGCTCGAGAAGATCTGGAGCGCGACGGCCGAAGTGCAGGTCGGCCCCAACATCCCTTCGATCCCGATGATCGGCGGCGACCAGGGCCGCGTCGACCTGCGCGCGATCGAGTCGCGCCCCGTGGGGCAGGACGGCACGGCGCCGACGTCGCTCGTGAAGGGCGCGTCGAACATCGCCGACTTCGCGTTCCTCGACGACACGCAGGCCGCGTCGGCGTACGTCGCGCGCAAGGCTGCCGGACTGCCGGGGCCGAAGGTCATGGTCATCGGCGTCGGCGGCGGCATCGACGTGATGGTCGCGCTCGCGAACGGCGCGTCGCACGTGACCGCGGTGGAGCTGAACACGGCGATGATCGAGATGGTCACCGAGCGCTACGACGACTACCTCGGCGGCCTGTTCCGCAAGGGTGCGCACGCGCTGTCGGATCGCATCGACCTTGTGAACAGCGAAGGCCGCGCGTGGCTGCGCTCGCACGACACGAAGTACGACGTCATCCAGATGAGCGGCGTCGACTCGTACACGGCGCTCAGCACCGGCGCCTACACGCTGTCCGAGAGCTACCTCTACACGACCGGCGCGGTGCGCGACTTCTGGGAGCACCTCGAGGACGGCGGCATCGTCAACTGGTCGCGCTTCATCGAGAACATGCCGGTCAAACCGCGCGAGACGCTGCGCCTCGCGAACATCGCGTGCACGGCGCTGCGCGAACTCGGTGTCGCCGACGCGCCGCGGCACGTCGCGGTGTTCCAGGGACACACCTGGGCGTCGACGATGGTGAAGAAGGGGCCGTTCCTGCCCGCGGAGATCGCGGCGCTGCGCGCGTTCGCGCAGCACGAAGGCTTCGTCGGTCTCGTCTACGACCCGCTCGCGAAGGAAGGCGAAGCGCCGCCGCTCGAGGCCTCGCACTTCGCGCGGCTGCGAGCCCAGTTCGCAGCGGCTGTCGCGGCGCGCGGCGGGTTCGCGGCCGATGCGGCGAAGAACGACGCGGCGATCGACGCGCTGCAGGACGCTGCACTTCGCATCGCGAACGGCGATGCGATCGGGACCGCGATCCTGCCTCCCGCGCTGCGCGATCCGGCGGTCGAGGCGAAGGCGCTCGCCGTTCTCGCCGAACAGAAGGACGCGATCGTCGACACCGGCGCCTGGTTCCGCGACGCGCTGCACGGCTTCGCGACGCTGCTGCGCGGCAGCGAAGCGGAGCGCAAGGCGTTCGTCGACGGCTACCAGTACGACGTGTCGCCGTCGACCGACGACAAGCCGTTCTTCTTCAACTACTGGCGCTGGTCGGCCTTCTTCGGCGGCGACCGCTCGAAGGACTCGTCGCACTTCACGTACCAGACCGACTACCCGGTCGGGCACATGATCCTGTTCGGGTCGATGCTGCAGATCCTGCTGCTCGCCGCGGTCGCGATCTTCGTGCCGCTGCGCAAGCTCGCGACCGAAGGGCTGCGCACGCCCGGCGCGTTCCGCTACTTCGCCTACTTCGCGGCACTCGGGCTCGGCTTCATGCTGATCGAGATCGCGCTGATGCAGAAGCTCGTGATCTTCCTCGGCCACCCGACCTACGCACTGTCGGTCGTGCTGACGAGCCTGCTCGCTGCGGCCGGAACGGGGTCCCTGCTCGCCGGGCGCATCCGCGTCGTCGAGGGCAGGCACCTGCGCCTGATCCTCGCCGCGATCGTCGTCGTCGTGCTGCTCGACCTCGCCGCGGTGAACTGGCTGCTGCCGATGCTGCTCGGCCAGAGCCTCGGCGTGCGCATCGCCGTCGTGGTCGCGCTGCTCGTGCCGACCGGCCTCGTGCTCGGCATGCCGTTCCCGTCGGGGATGCGCGTCATGGAAGCGCAGTGCCCGCATCTGCTCCCGTGGGGCTGGGCCGTGAACGCCTTCTTCTCGGTGTTCGGCTCGATCTTCTGCATCGTGCTGAGCATGGCGATCGGCTTCACGAACGTGTTCCTCGCCGCGATCGTCGTCTACGCGCTCGGCCTCGGCCTGATGCGCGTGCGAACGGAACCCGCGGCGGCGGGGTGAGCGCCTTCGGCGGCTGCTCAGAACGTGCCGGCAGTGAGCTGCAGCGCGTTGGTGGCGAGCACCGAGACCCAATCGCCCGCCGGACCGATCTCGATCGGAACGAGCTGGTGGAAGAACGTCACCCCGACGAGGGGTGGCACGTTCGGCAGGGACAGCGTCGAGGTCACGCTGCCGGTCGTGGTGACGTGGAGCCCGAGGATGTCGGGGGCGACCAGGAGATCGCAGCCCGTCCTTGCCTGCGCGAACACGGCCGTCAACGGCAGTCCGGGCGTCACGGCGGTGACGCTGGTGAGTGCGAGGACGATCGACACAGCCGGCAGATTGCTGCCGAGCGCCTCGAACGTCGCGTCGACCCACGGCAGGTCCGTCGTGGTCAGCGCGCAGACACCGTTCGGACCCACGCAGCCGGCTCCCGTCGGGGTTGCACTCGGGGGGCAGGTCGTTGCGATCCCGGCGAGGAATGCCGACGGAGAGCCGTCGGCGGAACCGAACGCACCGCCGACGAGGACTTCGCCGTCGAGGGTCGCGCCAAGGGCCCAGACGCCGTAGTCCGCGCCGGTGCCGATCGCCGACCAGCTCGTCCCGTTCCATCGCGCCACGTGGTTGGCCGGGATGCCGCCGGCCGACGTGAACCAGCCGCCGGCGAGCACGTCGCCATTCGGCAGCGCCAGCAGGTCGGTTCCGTCGTCGCTCAGGCCGGTGCCGCACGGTGACCACGTGGAGCCGTTCCACTCCGCGATGCGATTCGCGGGGACTCCGTCTGCGGTCGTGAAGGATCCGGTTGCGACCAGCGTGCCGTCGGGCTTCACGGCCAAGGCGATGACGAAGTCGTTCATTCCGGCGCCCATGGCGGACCAGGAGCTGCCGTTCCATCGCGCGATGTTGTTGGCGGGGATGCCACCAGCCGACGAGAACCAACCGCACGCCACGATGTCGCCGTTCGGCAGTTCTGCCGCGTCTCCCACGAAGGAAGCGCCGCCGTTGCCCAGTCCCGACCCCATCGTTGTCCATGCCGCGCCGTCCCAGACGGCGATCCGGTTGGCGGGAGTTCCGCCGGCGAAATCGAAATGGCCCGCCACCACGACACGGCTTCCCGTGAGCCGGCGCACGACCGTCACCGGACGATCGACCCCTGCGCCCATCGCCGTCCATGCCGTCCCGTTCCATCGAGCCACGTAGTTCGCCGGCACTCCGCCGGCCGACGTGAAACCTCCGCCGGCCACTACGTCCCCGTTGTCGAGCCCGGCGACGGCGAGCACGACCGCGTCCGTTCCCGTGCCGAGCGGCACCCAGGTCGGTCCGATCCGCTTGGCGATGTGGCCAGCGGTCGTGCCATCGATTCGGGTGAACCAGCCACCGGCGACCATGCCACCGTCCGCCGTGGCCGTCACGGCAGCGACTACGCAGTCGGTTCGGGACATCGTGAACCACTGCTGGTTCCGCCACATCGCGATCCCCGACACCCTGAGGCCGCTGGCCACGCCGAACCACCCCCCTGTCACCAGCGAGCCGTCCGAGAGTGTCGTGAGTGCCGTGACCATCGCGTCGGTCCCGCCGCTGAGCCACGTCCACGCGGTTCCGTCCCACTGAGCGATGTGCCGCGTGGGGGCGCCGCCTGCCGTCTGGAACTGACCCCCGGCGACGATGTCGCCGTTGGCCAGTCGCGCGAGGACGTTGACCGGTGCGTCCATTCCGGTGCCGAAGGTCGACCACGTGCTGCCGTCCCAACGCGCGATGCGGTTCGCGGGCGTGGAACCTACGGTCGTGAAGCTGCCGCCGAGGACGAGATCGCCGTTCGGCAGCGGCAGGATCGTGAAGACGTTGCCGTTCACTCCGCCGCCCAGCGACGACCACGCCGACCCGTTCCAGCGAGCGATGTACGGGGCGACGGCTCCGGGCACCGCCGTGAAGACTCCGCCGACGACGATGTCGCCGTTCGGCATGCAGGCGATGGCCGTCACGGAGTCGTTGACGCCGAGTGCCAGGGGCGACCACGCGGAGCCGTTCCACCTCGCGACGCGCAGGCAGAGGAGCCCGCCCGCCGTGGTGAACGCGCCTCCCGCGACGATGTCGCCGGAAGGCGAGACTCCGAGCGCCCAGACGGGGTTGTTCATCCCCGTGCCGAAGGTCGACCAGGTCGAACCGTTCCAGCGCGCGATGCGATTCGCGGACTGCCCGCCTGCCGTCGTGAAGCTGCCGCCCACGACGAGGTCGCCGCTCGGCAGGACGGCGAGTGCGTTCACCTGCGCGTCCGTGCCGGAGCCGAGCGCCGACCACCTTCCCGCGACCGGATCGAACATCGCGATGTTCGCAGCTGCGGTGTCGGCGACCTGCTGGAAGCCGCCGCCGATCACGACGCACTCGGGTGCCGGCCCCGCGCCGTCCGGATCCCAGCGGACGGTGGTCAGGATCGCGGGCGGGTTTCCGATGCCGAGGCCCGGATACTCACCGGTCGGAACCCACTCGGTGACGCATTGCGCAACCGCCGGTGCGGCAGTGAAGGCGAGGATCGCGGCGAGAACATGGAGCAGGCGGGACATGGTGCACCTCGGGGAACGCGGCGCGCCTTCCTGCTCGCGCGGCGTGGGACGAAGAGCCTAGGGGTGACCGGCCGACCGTCTAGAGGAGTCGCGGCAGTTCGAGCGCCAGTTTTCGCAGCGCCTTGCCGCGGTGCGAGAGTCGGTCCTTCGTCGCGGCGTCGAGCTTGGCGAACGTCTTCGTCGGGTCGCCGTCGAACTCGCGCGGCACGAAGATCGGGTCGTAGCCGAAGCCGCCGTCGCCGGAGGGGGCCTCGAGCAGCGTGCCGTGGCAGTGCTCCTCGATGCTCGCGACGACGCGCCCCTCGGCGTTGCACACGCAGAGGCTGCACGTGAAGCGCGCAGTTCGTTTCGCCGGTGCCACGTTGCGCAGTTCTTCGAGCAGACGCAGGAGCCGGCCGCGGTCGTCGAGGGCGGGACCGCCGTAGCGCGCGGACAGGACTCCGGGGCGACCTCCGAGTGCATCGACGCAGAGGCCGCTGTCGTCGCCGAGCGCGAGTCCCTTCGCCAGCTTCGCGAGCAGGGCGGCCTTCTTGCGCGCGTTGCCTCGGAAGTCGGCCTGGTCCTCGACCGGCTCGAACGGCTGGCCGAGCTGGTCGGGGGTCCGGAGGTCGATGCCGAGCGGCGTGAGCATCCGCGACAGTTCGGCCAGCTTCTTCCCGTTGTTCGTGGCTATCCAGAGGCCGCGGATGGTGGCCATCAGAGGCCCAGTGCCTTCGACTGCAGTTCGCGGATGCGCGTGCACGCCTCCTGCGCCATCGCGAGCATCGCGTGGAACTGGTCGAGCGCGAACGGCTTCTTCTCGGCGGCGCCCTGCACCTCGATCAGTCGGCCGTCGCTCGCGCACACGATGTTGAGGTCGACGTCGGCAGCACTGTCCTCGTGGTAGTCGAGGTCGAGCATCGGCGCGCCGCCGACCAGTCCGACCGAGCACGCGGAGACGAGGCCGCGCAGCGGCCACTTCGGCAGCTGCTTCTGTTCCTCCATCCACAGGAGTGCGTCGTACAGCGCGACGATGGCGCCGTTGATCGCGGTCGTGCGCGTGCCGCCGTCCGCGGCGATCACGTCGCAGTCGACCCACAACGTCACTTCGGGCAGCGCCCCGAGGTCCACCGCACAACGCAGCGCGCGCCCGATGAGGCGCTGGATCTCGAAGCTGCGGCCGTCGAGCGGCCGGCCGGTCCGCCCTTCACGCGGTTTGCGCGGCTGGCCCGCGCCGGGAAGCATCGAGTACTCCGCGGTCAGCCAGCCGCCCGCGTCGCGTTTGTACATCCACTGCGGTACCTGGTCCTGCACGCTGACCGTGCACAGGACCTTGGTCTTGCCGCACTCCGCGAGCACGGAGCCCGGCAGGTCGGTGTAGGAGCGGGTGAATTGGATCGGCCGGTATTGATCCGACGGCCGGTTGTTCTTGCGAGCCAGGGAACGGTCCTCCAGAGGGGCCGAGCACCCTATCAGCCGGCGAGAACGGTGGCGAGCGCGCGGCGCAGTTCGTGGACGCCGAACGGCTTCCGGATGCAGTGGATGCGGGGCAGCGTGGTTGCCGCCTGGCCGACGTCCTGCGCGAGCACGCAGACCTTGAGGTCGGGCGCGACGCGGCGGATCGTCTGCAGCAGCGCGTGGTCGCCGTCGAGCCGCTGGTGGTGGTCGACGACGAGGAGTTCGAACCGTTCCGGGGTGGCCTCGAGGAACGTGCGTGCCGAGGCGCCGTCGGCGCACGCGAACACCGCGCGTCCGGTCGCCTTCAGTTCGTTCGCGAGCATGGCGCGGATCGACGGGTCGGCCTCGAGGAGCAGTGCCCCGCCGTAGCGGTGGGTGGACGTACCCCGGTCGAGTTCCTGGGCCGGCTGGGACCGCGGCGCCGCCGGCCAGTGCACGACCGCGCGCGCCCCGTGGCCCGGCATCCTCGTCACCGTCACTTCGCCGCCGAGGCTGGTGATGAGGTGGTTCGCGGCCTCGAGGTCCAGCATGAAGCTCGGGTCGGAGAAGAGGTCCGTCGTGCGCGGCTTCGTCTCGGTGACCCACTCGAGCGCGAGTTCGAGCTGCACGCGGGGGGTCGTGTTCGCGAAGCACGGTTCGGCCTGCACCGTGAGCCTCGTCGCGCCGCGTTCCGCGCGCAGCAGCGCCGCGCAGAGGAACAGGAGCGCGTCGCGGACGATGTCCGGTGAGCCGTTGATCTCCGGCAGCCCCATCGGCGGATCCCAGCGCAGTTCGAGGCCGAGCTGCATGTGCTGCAGTTCGTCGCGGATGCTGGCGACCAGATCGGACACCGACGTCGAGCCGCCGTTCGCGGTGCGCGCACGCCCGAACGCGACGAGCTTCGTGTGCAGGGTGCGCAGCCGCTGCACGTCGCGAACGAGCGCTTCGGCGGCCGGCGGGAGGCGCACGAGGTCCGTCGCCGCCTGGATCACCTCGTGGGTGCGGCCTTCGACACCGGACACCAGGGTGGCGAGTTCTTCGGCGAGCGTGAGCGCGACGCGCCGCGCCTCCGCGGCGGCCGGCCCGGGAGCCAGCACTTGGGGCGCGGCGGCCGGGGCCTCGGGCGCACGCGTCTCCCTACGAACGATCGCTCCGCGGCGCCGGCCGAGGTGGTACGCGGCGATGCCGGCGAGGACGACGCCAGCAACGAACCAGGCTAGTTCGGACACGGCGGGAGGCGAGGTGGGAGAGGCAGCGAGCGGCGAAGCGGAGCAACCTAGCACGACCCGTTCCCGTGTCGAGTGGAGTCCGGTCGCGCCGACTCGCTACGCTCGGCTTGTGGAGAACGACGGCTACCTCGAACTCGCGCCGTGCGCGGCGCTGCGTGCGCACGTCGAGTGCTTCTGGGTGGCGCGAGGCGCTTCGCCCGGCGTCGACGTGCGGCCGGACGGCTGCGTCGACTTCCACTTCGACCGCGGCGTGGGTGGCGGCGCTCGCCTCGTCGGCGCGATGACCGCACCCGTGCCCGTGCCGCCGCGCCGCGCGCGCGACGTGGTCGCGGTGCGGTTCCGTCCCGGCGGCGCGCTGCCGTTCGTACGCTCGGCACTGCACGAGTTCACCGACGACGTGGTCGACCTCACTGCCTTCGGAGCGCCGATGCGGGGACTCGTCGCCGCGGGCCTCGACGACGACTCACCGGCAGCGCGCATCGCTGCGATCGAACGGTGGCTGCTCGCTCGCTTGCCGCTGCGGTCCGATCCGATGCTCGCCGTTCTCGCCGCTGCCGACGATCCGGCGTTCCGCGTGGGCGCGGCCGCCGCCGCGATCGGCGCGAGCCGCCAGCACTTCGCGCGCCGGGTGCGTGAGGCCACCGGACTCCCGCCGAAACTGCTCGCGCGCATCCTGCGGGTGCGGCGCACGCTCGCCGACGGACGACCCGCGAACGGTGCAGTTCTCGCGCTGCGGCACGGGTTCGCCGACCAGGCGCACATGGTGCGCGAGGTGCGGGCGCTCACCGGTCATCCGCCGACGCACTGGCGCTGACTGCGCCGCACGGACGTTCCATTCGTTCAAGACGCGCCGCGCCGGTGGCGCCACGATCCGTCGCATGATGCAGAAACTGTCCCCGGTGCTCTTCGTCGACTCGATCGAGGCCGCCCTGCCGTTCTTCCGCGACTGCCTCGGCTTCACCGCCGGCATCTCCGTGCCCTTGCGCGAGGGTGCGCCCGAACTCGGCTTCGTCGTCCTGAACCGCGACGCGGTCGAGATCATGCTGCAGACCCACGCTTCGGTGCGCCTCGACGTGCCGGCGATCACCAGCGAACCTGCACGGGCCTTCCTGTTCATCGAGGTCGAGGACATCGGGGCGATCGTCGCTGCGGTGCGCGGAGTCGAGGTCGTCGTGCCGCGGCGCAAGACGTTCTACGGAGCCGACGAGATCGGTGTGCGCGCTCCGGGCGGCCACGTGCTGTTGTTCGCGCAGGTGGATCGTTGATCCGAAGTTCCGCACCGACGCAGCGCGCTTGCATTGGCGACGCCCCGTGTCGACAACGGGCGGCATGCTCTGCCACGTCACCCGCGGTCTCTCTCTCGCGTGCGCGCTCGCGATGCTCGCGTCCTGCGCGTTCCATTCGACGGCGAAGCGGTGGAACGGCCACGTCGGCGCCGACGGACAGCCGGTGTTCCTGCAGACGTCGACGTTCTGGGGCGCCAACTTCTGCATCGGACTGCCGTGGATCGGCAACACGACGGTCGACAAGATGATCGACGTCGCTACCGCGCAGATCCCCGTCGAGGAGGGCAGCCACCTGCGCGTGATCGAGACCGAGGTCTACAACGGCTGGTACACGCTGCCGCCCCTCACGTGGCTGCTCACGCCGATGATGACGAGCGTCAGCATCGAGTACCGCCCGTCGGAGAAGGCCGCCGCGCTCGCACCGCGTTGACGGGCCCTCACGCAGGCGTCGTGCCGCCGAGCCGGAACCGGTGCTCGATCGTGCCGAAGCACGCGGCGCCGGGCACCGCGACGTCCTTGCCGTCGACGCGCAGCGTCGTGCAGGCGCGCACGAGGGTGAACGCGACGAAGCCGCCCGCGTCGTTCTCGACGACTTCGCGCACGTCCGTGCACTCGTGCACGATCGCCGCGGCAGGCATGCCGAGGAAACGGGCGCGCAGCCGCTGGCCGGGCACACGGTGCTCGATGCGGAGCCGGAGCAGCACGCTTCGTTCGTCGTCGCGACCGCTGATCTCGAGTTCGCACGGCCACCCGATCGGCCCTCGGCCGAGACGGCCGGCCAGCAGGAGACGCGTCTCGCCGGCGCTCTGCAGGTAGCGCTGCGCCTGCAGAAACTGCGCGGAGAAGAGGCGCGGACGTTCGGCGTCGTCCGGCACGAACGCGTCGAGCGTGCCGCGGTCGGTGCGGGCCTCGAAGCGGAGGCAGTTGGCGGAGTGTGCGCCGCCTTCGCGGTCGACGAAGAGCAGGCCCTCCTTGCGCGAGAAGCGCACACGAGAGCCGCCGCTCGCGACGAGCAGGTCCTTCTTCTTCCGCAGCTCCTTGCCGGTCCACCTGGTGGTCCGCTCCGGCGACGCCTCCGGTCGCGGCGGTGCGTCGTTGCGCGGCGCGATTGCGATGGCCTCCTCGAGTGCCGCCGTGAAGCCGCGCGCCGTTCCGTCCTGCATCGTGCCGGCCCAGAGGTCGGGCCGGGTCGCCGCAGCGAACGCCGCGAGCCGTTCGCGCGAACGTGCCGAACGAGCCGCCGCCGCGAGGGCGTGCCATTGCAGGAGCTTCACGTCGATGCGGCAGTCGGCCGCGCCCGGGCCGGGCGGCACGAAGGGACCGGCCCCGCGATGCGCACGCTCTTCGTCGACGTTGGCGAGGGTCGCCGCAGCGCGATCGGGGTGCGACATCGGCTCACTCTGCATCGCGCCGATCTTGGCGGGTGCTGTCGGGAGCCGCCACACCGTGTCGGAGGTTTCAGCAATCGCACGGAACTGCCGATGAGAGCGCCCGATGAACCACGTTCGGATCCACGGCGACCCGTTCGGCGAGGGCGCGGCTGCGAGCCTGCTGCGCAGTTTCCTTCGCCTCGCGCTCGGCAACGGCATGCGGTGTTCGCTGTCGTTGTCGGGGGTCTCGCTGCGGCCTCCGGCGCACGGCGAACGGGTCCTGGCCCTGACCGACGGCGCGCGCGATCTGCACGTCGGCACGCTGCTGCCGCCCGCCGAGATCGAACTGCTGTTGCGCGCCGCCAGTGTCGCGGTCGCTGCCACCGCGCCGGTCGTCGTGTTCGCGGATCGTGACGAGCGCGCGGACACGGGTCGCATGGCCGGACTCGAGTGGCCGCTGGCCGCGTCCGTGCTCGTCGCCGGCGAAGGAGCCACGGCGCCCGATCTGCTGGAGCGCGTGCGGGCCGAACTCCGGTGGGCCGGTTGCGAGAACCCGCCGCACGGTCTCGCCGAACGCGACCTGCAGTCCTGGCTCGCGCTGCCGTCGAACGGCGGCGACGGTCCGGTGCTGCACGTGGGCGGCGACTTCGCCGCCGGTACGGACCTCGTCGTCGATGCGTTCGTCGCCCACTTCGCCGCGGACAACCAAGGCCTGCGCCTCGTCCTGCCGATGGCCGACGACGCGCAGTTCGCCATGCTGCGCGAACGCCTCGCGCCGTTCGGGTCGGCCGTCGAGATGCATCGGGGTCCGTTCGACCCTGGGCACGCACGCGACGCGCGCGCGATCGTGCAGCCGTGGCGTCGACTCGTCGACTCCCGGACCCTCGTGCAGGCGCTGGCGTCGGGACGCGCGGTGTGTGCGAGCCGTTTCGCCGCGACCGCCGCGCTGCTCGGGCGGGAAGGGAACTGCGTGCCGATCGGCGGTCGCAGTGTGCCGGACGAAGCCGTCGAAGCCGCGCACTTCGCTCCGCATCCGCGCGCCTTGGCGACGGCATGGCGGAAGGCGGTCGCCGATGCGAACGGTGCCGCCGCGGTCGGCCGCCGCGCGCGGCGACACGTCGTCGAGAACCTGACCCGCGAACGGCCTGCCGCGCCGCCCCCGCCGGTCGCGCGCAGCATGAAGGCGCCGCGTCCCGTCGTCGTGCTCGAGGCGCCGTTCTTCGAGACGTCGTCGAGCTCGGAGCTGTCCATCGCGACCGCCCGCGCTCTCGTCCGCCGCCAGGCGGTCGAAGTGCGGCTCGTACCCACCGTGCCGTTCCGCGGCGACATCGCCTCACTGCGGCAGCGAGCGCCCGAACTCGATTCACTGTTCACCCGCTCGCCGGGCACCGCCGACCTGTGGTTGTCGTCCGGGTGGCCCGTTCGCGCCGGCCGCCCGTCGTGCCGTTCGCACGCGTTGCGCGTGGACTGGGAGTACGGCGCGCTGCCGCTCGACCTGACGCCGCACGTGTCGCAGGACGCGGACTTCGTCGTGGTGCACAGCGAGCACGTGGTCCGCACGATCATGGCCGCCGGTCGGCCGATGGACTCGGTGAAGCTGATCCCGCACGGCGTCGACGAGGTCATGCACGAGCACGCGATCCCCGACCAGCGCATCCTCGAGTGGAAGAAGGGGCGCCCCGCGCTGCTCTTCTGCGGCGGCCCGATCTGGCGCAAGGGCTTCGACGTGTTCCTGCGCTGTGTCCTCGACGCGCGCCGCGCCGGCGAGGACTTCGTCGTCGTGGTGAAGACGAACGGCCTCGACCAGCACTACGTCGGATCGAACCTGCGCGAACTGCTCGACCGGTTCCGCCACACGCCGAACACGCCGCCCGTGCTCTGCATCGACGACGACCTGACGCGAGCCGAACTCGCGTCGGTCTACACCGCGTGCGACGTGATGCTGCACCCGTACCGCGGGGAGGGCTTCTGCCTGCCCATCCTCGAGGCGCGCGCCTGCGGACTGCCGGTGATCGCGACGTCGGGCGGCGCGGCGAAGGCGCTGCTCGAAGGCCCCGGCGCCGTGATGATCGCGGCGTCGAGAGTACCGATCGAACTGCCCGCCGCGCACGTGTCGCAGCCCTGGGTGGTCGACCCGGACGCGGCCGACGCGCTGCGGGCGCTGCGCGAGACCCTCGCGGCCCTGCCGGCGAAGCGGGACGAAGCGCGGGGCTTCGCGGCGCGCGTGCGCAACGCGTACTCGTGGGACAGCGCCGCCTCGGCCATCGAGGAGATGGCGTTCGACGCGCTGCGGAAGAACCGCGTGACGGTGCAGCCCGTGGTGGCGCCTGCGGTCGAACCGGTGGTCGCTCTGCCCGCCAACACGCCGGTCGCCGCCGCTCCCGAGCCCGCGCTGCGCTGACACCGGCGCGCCGTTGTGGCGCGCGGCCCGGCCGGCGATGCTCCGCGGCCCGGCATGTCCAACCCGTCGCCGCCTCGCCTGCTCGTGCTCTTCCAGGGCAACTGGGAGGACGAGGCGCTGCAGCGTCGCGTGCGTGCGGGCGAACTGCTCCTCGAGCGCGAAGGCTTCGAGATCCTGTCCCTGCGCCACGCGCACCGCCTGTTCCGCTTCGATGCGCGGGCGTTCGCCGACCGGATGTGCGCGACGTACCGCTCGCGCATCGACGGCGTGTGGTCGAACGACGACGGATTCGGCTGTCTCCTCGCCGCCGTGATGGCGGAGCGGCTCGGCCTCCCTGGCAACGACCCGCGCGCCGTGGTGCGTTGCCAGCACAAGGTCCTGCTCCGCCATGTGCTCGCGACCGCGGTGCCGCACGCGACGGTCGCCGCCACGGCCCTGCCGTTCTCCCTCTCGGACCGGCGGAGCCGCGCCGCCGCCGCGATCGAGGCCGCTGTCGCCGCGGCGGGCCGCCGATGGCCGCTGTTCTGCAAGCCGGCGAAGGGCGTGTTCTCGGCGCTCGCGCGTGTGGTGCGCAACGCGGGAGAGCTCGCCGAGCAGCACCGCCTGTCGTGGTGGGATCGCGCGACGTTGCGCGGGTCGACGCGCCCGTTCGAACAGCTCGCCGCCGACGTGCTGCCTCTGCCTTGCTCCGTCGACCGGCTGTTGCTCGAGGAACCGATGAGCGGCATGCAGGTGAACGTCGACGGCTTCGTCGAGAACGGCACGGTCCACGTGCTCGGCATCGTCGACGAGTGGATGTACGGCGACGAGGTCGCCGGTGCGCGCCACTTCGCCGGGTTCACCTACCCGTCGCGCCTTCCGGTCGAAACACAGGTGCGGGTGCGTGCCGTCGCGGAAGCGGCGATCCGCGCGGTGGGGGCGACGCGCGGTCAATGGAACGTCGAGCTGTTCGTCGGGGCGGACGGCGCCGTTCGCGTGATCGAGATCAACCCCCGTGCCGCCGGTCAGTTCACGACGCTCTATCGCGACGTCGACGGCATCGACGTCGACGGCATGGCGATCGCGCAGGCGCTCGGACGCGGCATCGCGTCGGTGCCGCGCACGACGCCGGTCGCCGGCGCCGCGGCGAGCTTCGTGTTCCGCCGTTTCGACGGGAGCACGGGGCCGGTCCCCGATCCCTCGGCGCTCCGCTGGCTGGGCGAACGTCATCCGCGCGCGCGCCTGTGGCTCGAGCACGGCGAGGGCCGCGCGCTGCGCCGCGAGTACCGGTGGTACGGTTCGCACCGGTACGCCGTCGTGAACCACGCGGCGGCCGACTTCGGCGAACTGTTCCGCGACGGCTCGGAGATCGCGCAGCGGCTCTTCGGTGCGGGCTCGCTGCCCCTGACCTGATCCTCAGCCTCGCCGCGCGACGAAGAACCCGAACCACTCGGCCGGATCCGTCCACACGCCGACCGTGTGCAGCCCGGCGTCGGCCAGCCGTTCGCGGAAACCCGCGATCGTGTGCTTGTACGAGTTCTCGGTGTGGATGCGCTCGCCGCGGCGGAAGGCGCGCCGGCCGCCCGTCCACGCGACGACGACGTCGCGAACCGCTTCGAGGTGCATCTCGATGCGGTGATGCCGCGGTTCGTAGAGGGCGACGTGCCGCCAGTCCTCGAGCACGAAGTCGGTGCCGGCGAGGCGGTTCACGTGGCGCAGTACGTTCTTGTTGAACGCCGCGGTCACGCCGAGCGCGTCGTCGTACGCGCGTTCGAGCACGTCGACGGGCTTCTGCAGGTCGACGCCGATCCACAGCGCGCCGTCGTCGCCCATCTGGTCGCGCAGCGAACGGAGGAACGCCGCAGCGGCATCGGGCGTGAAGTTGCCGATCGACGAACCGGGGTAGAAGAACAGCCGCCGCCGCGTCGGCACGACGTCGGGCAGTTCGAGGCGTTCGGAGAAGTCCGTCGCGAACGCGTAGGTCTCGAGATCGGGGAAGCGGCGCTGGACCGCGGCGACGGAGTCGCGCAGGAACTCGGCCGAGATGTCCACCGCGACGTAGCTCGCCGGGCGCACGACGTGGAACAGCCGGCTCGCCTTCTCGCAGTCACCGGCGCCGAGGTCGACGAAGGTCGGCCGCTCGATGCCGGTCGCCGCCGCGATCGCCGGCAGGTGGCGCGCGAGCACTCCGGCTTCGGTCCGCGTCGGGTAGTACTCCTCGAGCGCGGTGATCGCCGCGAACAGGCGCGAACCCTGGTCGTCGTAGAAGAACCGCGGCGGGATGTGCGCGCTGCTCGCGGCGAGGCCCTGCAGGATCGTCGCCCGCACCTCGCCCGTCGCCTGCGTCCGGCCAGGCGCGATCGAGGCGCCGCGGACGGAGGAAACGTCACGGCCGGATGGGTGGGGGGCGGACATGCGGGCGACGGAGCATAGCGATGCACCCCGACCGCTACGAATCCGGCCGGACCGGTCGTCGCGCGGGAAACACTCCGCGTCGGATTCTTCGACGGTCGGTTCCGCAGCGCCGCCGCGCGAGTCGGCAAGTTCCCGTCTCAAGGCGGGCACGGGTTCGCGCCGATGCTTGAGGCGCAAGCAGAGGATCCATGATCGACATCGATCGCGACACCGCGTTCACGCAACGCATGCTCGACGCACTGAGCCGCAGGGCCAAGGCGTCCCTGCACAACGTGGCGAACCAGAA
Source organism: uncultured candidatus Brocadiaceae bacterium (assembly GCA_964538915.1). Taxonomy (GTDB): domain Bacteria; phylum Planctomycetota; class UBA1135; order UBA1135; family UBA2386; genus JAEUHQ01. The sequence continues at coordinate 42,273 of CAZIFB010000033.1, forward strand.
CGTGCCCGGCTTCAAGCGGTACGAGGTCCGCTTCGAGGAGCTGCTGAAAAAGGCGGCCGAGAAGGGCGAGGACGAGAGCGCGGTCGAGCCGGTGGTGCAGCGCGACGAGTCGGGCCCGCCCGGCGTGAACAACGTCGTGCTGATGGAGGAACTCGCGATCCTCGGCAAGACCTCGCTGCTGCACGACGTGATGACGCGCCGTGCGGGCAGCTACTTCAACACCCTCAACAAGGCCATCGGCGGCAGGTGACGGCAATGAACGATCCCATGAAGGGTGTCTTCCGCGGCTTCGACATCGCCGGCTCGGGCCTTCGCGCCGAACTGCAGCGCGCCGAAGTCGTGGCGAGCAACCTCGGCAACATGCACCGCACGGGCAACGCGCAGAAGGAGCCCTACCGGCGCAAGACGCTCGTGTTCGACGAAGTGCTCGAGCAGGTGGACGCCAAGGACCCGGAGAGCGCGAAGGTCGCGGCCGGTGTGCAGGTCTCGCGCGTCGTCGAGGACCGCACGCCGTTCCCCGTCTTCTACCAGCCCGGCCATCCCGACGCGGACGAGACCGGCAAGGTGCTCGGCAGCAACGTCGACCTCTTCCAGGAGCTCGTCGACATGTCCGTGATCGAACGCAGCTTCGACGCGAACCTGACCGCGCTGCGCACGTACCGCGGAATGCTGCAGAACACGATCACCAACATGAGTCGCTGATCCCCGTGAGGTGACCGATGACGTCCTTCGATCTCCCATCCCTGCCCGGGTTCGACCCCGAACGCCTGCGTTCGATGCTGCCGAAAGGCGTGTCGCTCGACGGCTCCGGCGTCCAGGGCCCCGAGGGAACGAACCCCGAGCGACGGAAGTCCCGGGTCTCGGGCGTCGCATCGCGGTTCGAAGGCGCGCTCGCCGATTCGATCGCGCAGGTGCAGGGTCTGCAGGACGAAGCGAAGGCGAAGGTGCGCGGGCTCGCGCTCGGTGAGGGCGACGTGGAACTGCACGATGTCCTGATCGCGACCGGGAAGAGCGAGGTCGCCTTCAACCTGATGCTCGAGGTGCGCAACAAGCTCGTGGACGCGTGGGACAAACTCTCGCGCTCGTCGGTCTGATCCATGCAAGTCTTCTTCAACGAGATCCTCGCGCAGCTGAGGGGCATCTGGCAGCGGCTCGACGCCGGCCAGCGGCTCGTCGTCAGCGCGGTCATGGTCGCGACGCTCGTCGGCCTCGGCGCCGTCGTGTGGTTCGCGAGTCAACCCAGCTACGAAACGGTCTTCACGGCTCGCACGCCCGAGCAGATCGCGCAGTTCCAGGAGGCCATGCAGAAGGCGGGCGTCTCGTGGCGCCCGGGCGCCGACGGCATGACGTTCCAGGTCGAGCGATCGCAGGTGGCCAAGGCCTACATGGCGACGCGCGAGTCCGGCCTGCAGGGTGGGACCGCACCGGCCATCGGCGGCAGCGCGAGCCTGATCGAGGACGCCGAGACGAAGGCCTGGCGCCTCGACGCGGCGACGCGTTCGCAGGCGGCCTCGGCGATCGGTGCGATCGACGGTGTCGTCGCCGTGACCGTCACCGGCAGCCGGCCGCGCCAGACCGCCGCGTTCCGCGACCGCGACAACGAGGTCCGCGCGAGTGCCACCGTCGTGCTGCGTCTCAAGCCGGGCGTGTCGTTCGAGACGATCGCGCGCAGCGCCGCGTCGGTCGCGTCGTCGCAGCTCATGGTGCCGCTCGGCAACATCGATGTCGTCAGTGCGACCGGCGGTCAGCGCTGGCGCTTCGATCCCGATCGCGACGCCGGCGGCGGCTCGTCGGAGTTCTTGAACCTGCAACGATCGCTGAGCGACGAACGCACGCGCATGGCGCAGGACCGGCTCGACCAGCTGTGGCCGGGCAAGACCAGCGTGTCGGTCGCCATCGAGCTGGATCCCTCGTGGGAGATCCGCAACGAGAAGGTCGTTCCGAAGGACCAGCTCGTGAAGTCGGAGAAGGTGTCGAAGGACAACAGCGAGACGCCGGGCCGGCCCGGCGACAGCGGCGACAACGGCAAGGGCGGATCGAGCCGCAACGAGACGAAGGACCGCGAGTTCGTCACCGAGATCGGCGAGCTGCGCACCGGCCGCATGGCACCCGAGATCAAGCGCATGTCCGTGGCGCTGCTCTACGACCGTTCGCTCGACAGCGCCGCGGGCTTCTCGAAGGACGACCTCGTGAAGGCCGTGAAGGCGATCGTCGGCTGGAACCCGCAGCGCGACACGAACGAAGCGTTCAGCACCCTCGCGGCCGAATTCGCGCCGATCGAGAACCTGCCGCCCGAAACGGGCGCTCCCGGCATCGCGGACCTCGCGCTGCGCTGGGGACCGACCATCGGCCAGGCGCTCGGCGTGATCGTCGTCGTGTTGTTCCTGCGCGGACTGTTCAAGCGCTCCAGCAAGGCGGCGTCGGCCGCGTCGAGTGCGACGGCCGGCCTCACCCAGATCACCCCCGAGGAGGAGAACCTCTCCCCCGAGGAGCAGCAGAAGCGCATGCGGCGCGAGATCGAGCGATCGATCGCCACCGACCCCGCCGCGCTCGCCAAGCTGCTCGAAGCCTGGCTCGTCGAACAGAAGGCCTGATCCGTGAGCGACGACGAACGCAACGACCTGCCCACGGACAAGACCGTCGCGATGCTGCTCCTGTCGATCGACCAGGACCTCGCGGCGAAGGTCCTGCGCAACTTCACCGACGACACCGTCGACAAGGTGACGCGCGCGATGCAGGAGCTGCAGGAGATGGCGGTCGAGCGCGAGACCGTGCGGCGGGTCTACAACACCGTGGTGAACCGCCTGCGGCAGGGCGGCATGGCGCTCGGCGACGTCGGCGGCCTCATGCGCAGCGTGCTGACGCGCGCGTTCGGCGAAGAGCGCAGCGGCGACGTCGCGCGCCGCGCCAACGGCGACATCCTCGCGAAGCGGCCGTTCGCGATGTTCGAGTCGCTGACGGCCGAGGACCTGGCGAACCTGCTCACCGAGGAGCATCCGCAGATCGCAGCGGTGTTCATCGCACACCTCGACCGCAAGAAGGGCGGCGAGGTCCTGAAGTATCTCGACGACGACGCGAGGGCCGACCTCGTCCAGCGCGTCGCCACGCTCGACCGCACGCCGGCGGACGTCGTCCAGCGCGTGCTCGAAGTGATGCGCAAGAAGGTGAAGGACCTCGGTCTCACGACGTTGCGCAGCGAACCGAAGGCCTGGGTCAGGGCCGCGGCCTCGCTGCTGAACAACCTGGGCGGCGGCGAGAAGGCCGTTCTCGAGAAGATCGAGGCCACCGACGCGACGATCGCCACGGCGATCCGCGAGGAGATGTTCACGTTCGACGACATCTGCAAGCTCGACAAGAAATCGATGCAGAAGATCCTCGCGGCCGTCGATTCGCGTCAGCTCGCGGTGTCGCTGAAGGCCGCGATCCCGGCGGTCGAGAACTCGATCCTGACGAACCTGAGCAAGCGCGCGGCCGACATGGTGAAGGAGGAGCGCGACAACCTCGGCCCGACGCCGCTGTCCGACGTGCTGACCGCGCAGAACGAGATCCTCAAGATGATCCGCGACATGATGGACAAGGGCGACATCAAGGCCGGCGGTGCCGCCGAGAAGATGGTGTGACGCGATGGGACTCGTCGCGCGCCTCCCCGTGCACTCGCCGATCGTCGGCCTCCGGCTGCACTCGCGGCACCCCGCGTCCGGTTCGCCGGCCGCCACGACCGTCACCGAACTGCTCGACCTCGGCGAGCGAGAGCGGGTGCGCGTCGCGGAGGGCAGGCAGGTTGCCGACTCCGTGGCGGCGATGTCGCGCCTTGTCGCGGAGCTGCCGCGCACGGTGGGCGCTCGCCTCGACGAAGTCGCTGCCCTCGCGGTCGAACTCGGCCTCGCCATCGCCCGGGAAGTCGCCGGCGCCGCTCTCGACAAGGGGCTCGTCGATCCCACTCCGACGGTCGTGCGCTGTCTGCGCGACTGTGTGCACGGTGCCGATCGCGACGACCTCGTCGTTCGGATCCATCCCGGCGATCTGGAACTCGTGAAGTCGCGGCTCGCCGCGATGCCCGAGCTCGAGTCGGAAGTCGCGACGGCGCGCTTCGTGGCCGATCCCAAGGTCGCGCGCGGGGGCGTGCAGGCGGAGACGTCGACCGGCCGGCTCCGCTACGATCCGCGCGAGGCCGTGCAGCGCATCAGCGAAGAGGTCCGGCGCGAGGTCGCGTCGTGACCCTGCCCCCGGCGCTCGAACGCGCCCTCGCCGTCGCTCGATCCTGCAACCGGCCGCACGCCGAGGGCCGTGTCCGCGCACTGCGCGGCATCGCGATCCACGTCGCAGGTCTGCGCGCGGCGAAGGGCGACGTGTGCACGATCGCCGCCAGCGGCGGCGAACTGGAGATCCCGGCCGAGGTCGTCGGCTTCGACGGCGACGACGCGATCGTGATGGCGCTCGGCGACGCGCACCGCATCGCGCCGTGGGACGTCGTTCGCAACGAGCACCGCCCCCTCTCGGTGCCCGTCGGTCCGGCACTGCTCGGTCGGGTCGTCGACGCGCTCGGCCGGCCGATCGACGGCGGACCGCCGATCGCCGGGGCGATGCGACCGCTCACGGGCGAAGCCCCGTCGCCGCTCGCGCGTTCGCCGATCGTGGAACCGATCGAGACGGGCGTGTCCGCGATCGACGGCATGCTGACCTGCGGCAAGGGACAGCGCATCGGCATCTTCGCCGGCTCGGGCGTCGGCAAGTCGACCCTGATGGGCGCCATCGCGAAGAGCCGCGCCGGCCAGGTGAACGTCATCGCGCTGATCGGGGAACGCGGCCGCGAGGTGGGAGAGTTCGTCACCGACGCGCTCGGCCCCGAGGGCCTGAAGAAGAGTGTCGTCGTGGCGTGCACGTCGGACGAGGCGCCCATGCTGCGGCTCGTCGCACCGATGAGCGCCGTCACGATTGCGGAGTCGTTCCGCGCGCAGGGCGCCGACGTGCTGTTCATGATGGACTCCGTGACGCGGTACGCGATGGCGGTCCGCGAGGTCGGACTCGCGGCGGGTGAACCGCCGACTCTGCGCGGCTACCCGCCGTCGCTGTTCGCGTCGCTGCCCCGTCTCGTCGAACGCCTCGGCACGGACGGACGCGGAACGATCACGGGCCTGTTCACGGTGCTCGTCGACGGCGACGACATGAACGAACCGGTTGCCGATGCCCTGCGCGGCTACCTCGACGGCCACATCGTGCTGAGTCGGCGCATCGCCGAGCGCGGGCGATTCCCGGCGATCGACGTGCTCGCGTCGATCAGCCGCCTGATGCCGAAGGTCACCGCTCCCGACCAGCAGAAGCGGGCGCGGCGGGTGCGGGAACTGCTCGCGCACTACGAGGAGAACCGCGACCTCGTCTCCGTCGGCGCCTACCGGAAGGGCTCCGACCCGCTGCTCGACCAGGCCATCGCCCGGATCGCCGCGATCGAGACCATGCTCTACCACGGCGTCGATGTCCGGCCGGTCGCCGACACCCTGCGGCTCCTGCAACAGGTCGCCGGCTGACGCGCCGGCAGTTCTGCTCAGCATCCGCCCATGCCACGGCCGATAGGGGCCGCATGCGACGGTTCCGATTCCGCCTCCAGCCGCTGCTGCGCCTCCGGCAGCAGGTCGAGCGCAGCGCGCGCCGCGAACTCGCGGTCGCGATGGCCGAGGTGAACCGTCTCGACCAGCAGATCGCCGCCGCCGAGCAGGGTCTGCGCGACTGTGCCGACCAGGCCGCGGCGAACACCGCGGTCGGTCAGCTCGCGCGTTCGCTCGAGACGGGGCTGCGCCGGCACCAGCTCCGACTGCGCGGCAAGCAGCAGAAGGCGCAGGAGAAGGTCGAGGTCGTTCGCGGCGACTACGTGGTCAAGGCGCGCGACCTGAAGGCGCTGCAACGCGTGCGTGAACAACGCTTCGCCGACTGGCGGACCGAGGCGGCGAAGTCGGAACAGGCGGAACTCGACGAACTCGCGCGGCTCGGCCGGGCGGCGCGGATCGAAGGTGATGGAGCCCGAGGAGAGAAGGCATGAAGTCGTTGCTCGTGAAACTGGTCGCTGGCGTGGTCCTGTTCGCTGGGTCCCTGGTCGGCGCACTCGCCGCCACGGGCCGGCTCAACCACGAAGGCACCGCGAACATCCCCGTGCTCGGTTCGTTCTTCCCGGCGCCGCCCGCGACCGAGGGCGATGGTGAGCACGCCGGCGGCGAGCACGGTGCCGAGGGCAAGACGGGCTCGGCGACGGACGCCGCGCACGGCGGCGGCGCGATCGCGCCGGTCGACGCGACGCAGGGCCCCGGGCCGCAGGACCCGCAGAAACAGGGCGAGCCGACGGGTCCGGTGAAGTCCAAGACCGGACGCTCGGTGCTGAAGCCCGAAGAAGCGCCGAAGACCGATGGCCACGGCGGTGCGCCGGAGGGCGGGCATGGCGGCGGCGAGTCCGGTCACGAAGCCGCGGGCGGCCACGGCGACAAGAACGAGAAGAAGGAAGGGGTGCACAAGCCGGAGGCGCCGTCGCACGGTGCCGAGGACCCCGCGGGCGACATGGCGCGCCTCGAGAAGAGCCTCGCCAACGATCCGAAGAGCAAGTACGCGCCGGGTGGCTACTTCCGCTTCGACGGGATGCCGGCGGACCTGACGCCGGATCAGATCAACGAAGCGTGGCAGCGGGTGCAGGGGGTGCTCGCCGACATCGAGAAGCGGAAGACGGCGCTCGACCTCCGCGAACAGGAGCTGCAGGAGCTCGCCGACGACATCTCGAGGCGACAGCACGAACTCGGCCGCGAACGAACCAAGATCGAGGAGCGACATCGCGAACTCGACGCGCGGATGCAGAAGTTCCAGGACCAGGTGAAGCTCGTCCGCAACGACGAGGTTGCCGCGCTGAAGCGGAATGCCGAGACGCTCGCGTCGTTCGAAGCGGACAAGGCCGCCCAGCTCGTGATGGACCAGTGGAAGACCGAGCGCGGTCAGGACGAGGTGCTGCGCACGTTCGAGTTCATGGACAAGGACGCGGTGAACACCATCCTCAACGCGCTGCCGAACCCGATGGTCCAGGACCTCCTGAAGAAGCGTCTCCGCGTCAGCAGGGAGGCCGTGCCAACGGCGCCTTCGAAGTGACGGCGGACCAGGCGGCCGCGAGCGGCGGAAACTTCAACACCGGGGCGTAGCCCGGTCGATATCCGATCGGCGAGGGATCGGCAGCACGGAGCACACAACGTGGCCGAAGAGAAACAGAAAGAAGACCCGAAGGCGGACGCCGGCAAGAAGAAGAAGGGCTTGCCGCCGATCGTCATGATCGCCGTCGGCGCCATCGCCGGGGGTGCCGGCGTCGTGTTCGCCGTGCCACCGAAGACCATCGAGGTGAAGCAGGAGGTCAAGCCGGTCGAGTACGTCGACGTGACGCACCCGGACGTGATCCAGCACGAGTTCAATCCTCGCACGAAGGCCGGCAAGGGCGTCGGCCGCGTTGCGTTGAAGTTCGTGTACCGCGTCCGCGAGGACCAGGAAGGCGAGGCCTTCGAGAAGATCAAGGAGAACTGGGAGCAGGCGAACAGCAACGTGCTCCTGATCCTGAAGACGCGCAGCTACGAAGAGCTGCAGACCGAGGCCGGTGTGCGCACCCTCGAGAAGGACATCCTCGACGATCTCGACCGCACGCTGTTCCCCGGCGATCCCAAGACCAAGATCGCTCGCATCACTCGCGTGATGTGGAGCAAGTGGCTGATGCAGTGAGGCAGCGGCAAGGCACCCCGTGAACGAGATCCTCTCGAACGAAGAGATCGACACCCTGCTGCAGATGTTCCGCAGCGAGGGTGCCATCGAGGCGGAGCCGCAGGCCGGCGCGCCCGTGGCGATGCCGGTCGCGGCGCAGACGGATCGCGTGGTCAGCCCCGTGGACCTGCTGAAGCCGAACCGCCTCGGCCGCGAGCAGCTGCGCGGCATCGAGCGGTACTTCGAGAGTGCGGGCAAGCTGTTGTCCGCGACGATCAGCGACAAGCTGCGCCTCGACGCGCGCTGCGACTGCGTCGCCGTCGAGCAGCTGCGCTTCGGCAGCTGGCTGCAGCAGCTGCCCGGCCCCGTCTCCATCTACGTGCTCCAGATGGAGCCCTTCCGCCAGCCGACGCTGTTCACCGCGAGCACGAGCCTGCTGTACGGCGCCGTCGACCGCATCCTCGGCGGCTCCGGCAAGGTGCAGAAGGTCCCGAAGGACTTCACCGCTGCGGAGCACACCGTCGCGGAGGCGCTGGTCGGTCCGTGTCTCGATCGCATCTGCGACAGCCTCGCCGAGGTGGTGAAGCTGAAATGGTCGATGCAGAGCCGGTTCTGCAACCCGTCGATGGCGCAGATCCTGCCGTCGCAGGACGTCGTGCTCTCGGTCTACTTCCAGGTGACCGGCGACTTCCTGATCGGCGACCTCCGGCTCGTCATCCCGTTCATCGCTCTCGAGCCGTTGCTCGAACGCTTCACGCGCGATTCGGTGTCGAGCCTCGATCCGGGCGCACTGCGCGACAAGGTCGCGAACACCGTGCGCGACGTGCCGCTCGAACTCGCCGTCGAGCTCGGCGGCGCGCGCATCCGCCTGCGCCAGCTCCTCGAGCTGCAGCCCGGCGACGTGATTCCGCTGACGGCGCGGCTCGGCGAGCCCGCGGTCGTGCCGGTGATGGGGAAGCCGAAGTTCACCGCACAGGTCGGTCGGATTGGCAACAGGCTGGGTATCCAGGTTGCCGATGTGATGGGGGAATAACGGCATGACCGGCAACCAGCAGTTCCCCGACGCCGACTGGAACGCGGCGGACGTCGCCCAGGCCGGCGCCGAACTCGCCGCCGCCGCCGTGCAACCGGTCTCGTTCGGTCAGCTGCCGCAGGGCCAGAGGGCGGACACGTCGCGCAATCTCGATCTGCTGCTCGACGTGGAGATCCCCGTCGCGGTCGAGGTCGGCCGCGCCCGCATGAGCCTCGACGAGATCCTTCGCCTCGTGCCGGGCAGCGTCATCGCGCTCGACAAGAAGTCCGAGGAACCGGTCGACCTGCGCGTGAACGGCAAGCTCGTCGCCCGCGGCGAGGTCGTGCTGGTCGACGACTCCTACGGTCTGCGCATCACGCAGGTCGTCGACGCCGCGGGTCGAATCGAGAGCCTGCGCTGATCGTCGGCCGCGTCACGACGACCGTTCGCTTCTCCGCCGAGCGCCCCCCGTGCAAGATGGCGGCGTGACCGCCAGACAGTTCGTCCTCGAACTCGGCCGCGCGATGCATGCGCTCGGCAGCCCGTCGTACCGCGTCGAGGACACCATGGATGCGTGCAGTCGTGCGCTCGGCCTGGAGGGCGTCTTCTTCTGCACGCCGACGGCGATCTTCGCGGCACTCGGCGAGAGGGGCGAGGAACCGAAGACGTCGTTGCTCCGCGTCGCTCCAGGAGACCACGACCTCGGCCGCCTGGCCGATCTCTACTCGATCCGGGACTCGGTCGTTCGGGGACACGCGAGGCCCGAAGACGGGCTCCGCGGCGTGCACGAAGTGCTGCATCGACCCCGCCGCCAGCGCCGCCGCGCGGATCCGTTCGCGCACGCGCTCGCCGGCGCCGGTGCCGCGGTGCTGCTCGGCGGCGGGCAGGACGAGGCGATCGTCGCGGCCGGCGCCGGGCTGGTCGTCGGGCTGATGGGGCTGCTCGCGCGAGTTCGCATCGGTTTCGGCGACGTACAGACCGCGCTCTCGTGTGCCGTCGTGGCGTTCCTCGTGCGGCTGTTCGCCGCGGAGTGGCCGATCGACCGCACGATCGCGACCGTCGCGGCGATCGTCGTGTTGCTGCCGGGCTTGTCCTTCACGACGGCTCTCGCCGAACTCTCGATGCGACACCTCGCGTCCGGCAGCGCGCGGCTCCTCGGCACGCTCGCGGTGCTCCTGACGATGGGAGTCGGCGTCGGCATCGGCGATCGCTGCGGCGAACTGATCACCGGACCGGTCGTCTCCGCCGCGGCCGAGGGATTGTCGTGGCCGTGGCACGCGTTCGGCCTCGCCGCAACGTGGTGCGCCTTCGTCGTGATCCTGCGTGCGTCCCGGCGGCAACTCGTGTGGGTCGGCTGTGCCGTGCTCCTCGGCTACCTCGGCGCGCGTCTCGGGAGCGGCCTGCTCGGGCGCGAACTCGGCGCGTTCCTCGGCGCACTCCTGGTCACGGTCGGCGCGCACCTGTTCGCGCGGTGGCGGCGGCAGCCCGCGGCCGTGGTGCGCACGCCCGGGCTCCTGCTGCTGGTGCCCGGCAGCCTCGGGTTCCGCGGTCTCGCGACGGCCGTCGGCGGCGACGTGCCTGCGAGCCTGCAGTGGCTCGTGCAGATGGTGGTCGTCGGCGGCGCCATCGTCGCGGGGCTCCTGATGGCCGGTGTGCTCGTGCCGCCGCCGCTCGACGTCGAACCGGATTCGCGGTGGCAGCCGCCGGGAGCCCCGTGATCGACCCGCGACGGGACTTCTGGCGCGAACGGTGGCCGTGGCTGCTCGCCGTCGTGCTCGTGATCGCGCTGCGCGACGTACAGCTGTGGACCGCGCCCCGCTTCTGGGCCGAGGAAGGCTTCTACTACTACCAGCGCGTCCGCGGCGGATCGTGGTTCGAGGCGCTGTTCGCCTGTCCGCAGGGTTACTACAGCCTGCCGTGCCGGCTCGGCGCGCTCCTCGCGTGCCTCGTTCCGGTCGAGCACGCGCCGCTGATGACCACGGCTCTCGCATTGGTCTTCCAGTCGACGCCGGGCCTCCTCGTGGTTCGGCTGGCCCACCGGTCAGCGTGGTCCGGCCCCGCGACGTCGGTCGCCGTCGCAGCCGTCGTGCTGGCGCCGCCGCTGCACGAGACCTGGTTGACGAGCACCAACAGTGCGTTCCATCTCGTGCTCGCCGGCGCGATCACCCTCGTGTTCCACGAACGGCTCGCGCTGCGCCGCGTGTCGTGGGCCGTGCTGCTCGTCGCCGGGTTGTGTTCGGGCTACGCGATCGCTCTCGCGCCGATCGCATTCGCGACGGTCGCCTTGCGCCCCACACGTGACCAGCTGGTGTTGCTCGCGATCGTCTGCGTCGCGATCGGTCTCGAGGGCGTGGCGTGGCTCACGGCCGGCTCGACGCAGGTGCGAGGGTTCGGCGTGCCGCCGGACGTGGCGATGGCGTCGTTCACGACGAAGTGCGTCGTGTTGCCGCTGGCGGGGAACGCCGCCGCGGACCGCGCCGGAGCGTTCTTCATCGTCTGCTTCGCCGAAGGGATCTTCTGGTGGTGGTTGCCGGCGTTGCTGGCGCCGCTGGTGGTCGGATGGTGGGTGATCCTGCGCAGCCGCGACCGCGATGCCTTCGCCGCGTTCGCCAGCGGACACGTGCTCGCCGCGACGGGGCTGCTGTTCGGGCTCGGCCCGAAGCTCCTGATGGTCAGCGGCGAGCCGTTCGGTCGGTACTTCCAGCCGGCGACTTCGCTGCACGCGCTCGCGCTCTTCCTGGTCGCGCAGTCGAACCCGGTGAAATGGCAACGTGCGGTCGCCGCACTCTTCGTGTTCGCGACGATCGTGCAGGGCTCGGTGCAGTACTTCGAGCTGCCGCCCCTCTTCTACGAGGGACCCGACTGGCGGGCCGAGGTCGCCGCATGGCGGCAGGACCCGTCCCGCCCGCTCGCGATCTGGCCTGGTGAGGAGCGTTGGATGATCCGTCTGACGCCGCGGTGACCTGACGGGCGTGTCCGGCGGAACGCGGGTTGCGAACCGGCGCGTCCTCCCCATGGAACTGACTCCCCTGCACTACACCGTTCTGTTCGCCGCCGCGGCCTTCGCGAGCGACCTTGCCGCGCAGGAGCGCGTGCAGATCGTCGACGCCACGTTCCCCGGCTCGTTCGACGGCAAGGAGGGCGGCCTCGTGTCGCGGCTCGTCGACGACCTCACCGGGGAGCCGATCGCCGGCGCCGAGGTGTTCCTCGTCACGGAGAGCGAGACGCCGATCGCCGGAGAGTTCTGGCACGACGCCAGCGGGATCAGCGACGCGGACGGGTTCGTGCGCATCGCGCGGCCGGCGAGGGAGCGCGGCTGGGACCTCGTCGTGATGCGCCATCCGGTACGGGGCACGGTGGCGACGACGTACGCGGGGCCGGTGTGGCGCATCGGGCGGACGTTCGCGGTGCCCGTTCGCGTCCTCGACTGGCTCGGCAGGCCGGCGCCCGGTGCGGTCGTCGGGCTGTGCGGCGGATGCGGCCACACGCCGGACATCGTGACGGCGACGGCGAACAACGACGGCGTCGCCCTGATGATCGGCATCGATCCGCGTCAGGACATCCGGGACCTCTACGTGCAGAAGCCGGGACTGCACTTCTTCTACGACTCCGTTCGTTGGCGACCCGGCGACGCGCCGATGGAGGTGCGTTGTGCGCGATCGGTCGTGCAGACGGGCAAGGTCGTCGATCACCTGGGGAAGCCGGTCGCCGGTGCCTTCGTCGGCGGTGGCGGCAGGCACCGCGGGCCATGGGCACGAACGGCGGCCGACGGCAAGTTCGCGGTGGTCGGTGCCGAACACGGCGAGTGCCCGCACACCGTGGTGCTCGCCGGCGGCCGCAAGTTCGTGGTGGGCTCGGCGAGCCGGTATCCCGTGACGATCACCATCCCCGATCTCGCCGATCCCGAAGCGTACGAAGCCGCGATCGACGTGCCTGCCCGGAACGCGGTCGAAGAACCTGCCGTCGCCACGAAGGTCGTCGCGGTCCGCGTCGCGAGCGCTCCTTCGAACGAGCTCGCGTTCGAGGTCGACTACCCGGGCGCCGGGCGCGACGACGAGCGGCTCGCGGCCGGGCACGTCGAGATCCCGCAGGCCGGGCCGTTCGTGCTCAAGGTGCACGACGATTCGACTCCCGTCTGGAGCCCGCGCGAGTTCACGTTCGACGACGCGCGCACGGTCGGCGAGACGATCGACGTCGCGTGGACGCCGGATGCGCGGGTCCTCGCTCGCGCGGTCGACACGAACGGCCGCCCCGTCGCCGTGCGGGCCGGGTGGATCTCCTCCGCCGAGATCGCGTACCGCGGGTCGGGAGCGCGGGACGACAACGGGCCTCCGCTCCTGTTCGCCGACGGCAACATCGCACTGCAGCGTCGCGAAGGCTGGTCGCTGCTCGAGATCGCGGCGGACGCCGGGAACGTCCGGCCGCGCATACTGTGGGTCCAGGTGCCGCGGCCCGCGTCGCCGCAGCCGACGGTGAATCTCGGGGACATCGTGCTCGGTGGGCCACCGCAAGTGCGCGTCGTCGACGCCGAGGGGCGGCCGTTGGCGAATGCGAAGGTGGGCTTCCAGCGGCCCGGCTGGAACGAGGTCGGCTCGCTCACCGGCGGCCAACTCGACGCCGGGGGTGTCTGGATCGGGCCCGACCTGCACGCGGGCGACATGTTCGAGGTGAGGGTCGGCGAGTCCGACGTGCCGACCCGGACCGTGCTCGACGGGAAGGGCCCATGGACCATCACACCGGCGCGCGGCGAAGTCGTCGTCCAACTCGTCGATGCCACCGGAGCGCCCGTTGATGGCGCCGTGACGGTGCGCGACCAGTCGGAAGGGGGCAGGGGTGAGGTTGCGCTGCGCGGGTTGCCGTCGGGTCCGACGCGGATGTTCGTCGGAGCGGAGGGCCGACGTTCGGCGATCGTCGACGTCGTTGTCGGAGGCGCGCCCGCGACGGTCCGCGTCGAGCTGCCGCCCCGCTGATCGGGGCGGGGAAAGCATGTCGGGCCGCCGTGCGGCGGCAGCTATGCTTCGCGGCCCGAATCCTGCCGATGAGCCCCCGCTTCGACCCGCGCTCGCGCCTCGACCAGTTCCCGATCCTCCGCGTCCTGCGCGATCGCGTGCTGGTTTTCGATGGTGCGATGGGCACGCAGATCCAGTCGGCGAACCTGACTCTCGACGACTTCCGCGGCAAGGAGGGGTGCAACGAACTCCTCGTCGAGACGCGACCCGACGTCATCGCGGCGATCCACGAGAAGTACTTCGCGTCGGGCGCCGACGTCGTCGAGACCGACTCGTTCGGCGGCCAGCCGTACGTGCTCGCGGAGTTCGACCTCGGCCACCGCGCATTCGAGTTGAACCAGATGGCCGCGCAGGTCGCGCGCAAGGTTGCCGACCGCCACTCGACGAAGGAACGCCCGCGCTTCGTGTCCGGCTCGATCGGCCCCGGCACCAAGCTCGTGACGCTCGGCCACATCTCGCCGCACGAACTGTTCGACGCATACAAGGTGTACGCGAAGGGCCTCGTCGCGGGCGGTGTCGACTGCCTCAACATCGAGACGTGCCAGGACCTGCTCCAGGTGAAGCTCGCGATCCTCGCCGCACGCGACGCGATGGCGGAACTCGGCCGCGAAGTGCCGATCTTCTGCACCGTCACGA
>CAZIFB010000034.1:0-52211 GCA_964538915.1 uncultured candidatus Brocadiaceae bacterium
CGTGATGATGGTCGGCGAGGTCCGCGACAACGAAACCGCGGACATCGCGATTCGCGCCGCCCTGACCGGGCACCTCGTGTTCTCGACCGTGCACACGAACGATTCGGCATCGACGGTCACGCGTCTCATCGACATCGGCGTCGAGCCCTACCTCGTGTCGTCGTCGTTGCTGCTCGTGATTGCGCAGCGCCTGCTGCGCACGATCTGCCCGAACTGCCGCGAACCGATCGAACCGAACGAACAACAGCGCTACTTCCTCGAAGACCTGAAGCTCACGCCCGACCAGTTCCCGGAAGGCAAGTTGATGATCGGCCGAGGCTGCGACGAGTGCTTCCGCTCGGGCTTCGCGGGCCGCACGGCGATCTACGAAGTCATGCCGATCGACACGCACATCCAGGAACAGATCGTCAACAAGGCGACCGCGAGTCAGATCAAACGCGGCGCGCTCGAACGCGGGCTCAAGACGCTGCGCATGGACGGCGTCGCCAAGCTGCTGCAGGGCATGACGACGCCCGAAGAAGTGCTGCGCGTGACCCAGCTCGACGTGCTCTGATCGCCCGAAGCGCCACGGCCGACCCCGATGCCCATCTTCGAATACAAGGCGATCGACGGAGACAACAAGGTCAAGAAGGGCATCATCGATGCCGACACGACCCGCGACGCACGCCTCAAGCTCAAGAAGGACAAGCTCTACGTCACCGACATTCGCGAAGCGAAGTCGAAGAAGAACGCCGCAGTCCGCATCCGCGGCGTCACTGGCGTCGAGTTCCCGAACAAGCAGCGCACCGAGCAGGTCGCGAACGTCACCCGCCAGATGGCGTCCCTGCTGCAGGCCGGCATCCCGCTCGCCGAAGCACTGCGGATGATCATCGAGCAGTCGCCGGACAAGAGGATCGAAGGCGCGTTCCGCGACATCCGTGAGAAGGTGACGCAGGGGATGCCGTTCGGCGATGCGGTGCTGCAGCACCCCGGCTACTTCACCGACCTGTACTCGAACATGGTGAAGGCCGGCGAGTCGTCGGGCGCCCTCGACAAGGTGCTCGTCCGCCTCGCGGGCTTCCTGCAGGCGCAGACACGGCTCAAGAACAAGGTCGGCGCCGCGCTCATCTACCCGACGATCATGGTTGTCGTCGGTGTGATCGTCGTCGCGGTGCTGATGACGTTCGTGGTGCCTCGCGTCACGCAGCTCATCAAGGGCCGCGGACAGGAACTGCCGCTCCCCACTCGCATCCTGGTCGGCACGTCGGACTTCCTCGTCAACTACTGGCTGCTCGTCATCGTCGGCGTTCTCCTCCTCGTGATCGCGTTCCAGCTGTTCATCCACAGCGAACGCGGCGGCCTGATCTGGGACCGCTTCAAGCTGTCGCTGCCGGTGTTCGGCGACCTCATGCGAAAGCAGTCGATGGCCCGCTTCTCGATCACGCTCGCCACGCTGCTGCGGTCTGGCGTGCCGGCTCTGCAGGCGATCCAGGTGACGAAGAGCGTCGTCGACAACAAGATCCTGCAGAACGCCCTCCAGGGCGTGCACGACCGCGTCCTGGAAGGCACCGACATCGCCACTCCGATGAAGATGTCCGGCGTCTTCCCAGCGACGATCAGCTACATGGTCGGCGTCGGCGAGCAGGCCGGCAATCTGGAGGAGATGCTCGAACGCATCGCCGCCACCTACGACGAGGAAGTCGATCTCGCGACGCAGAAGCTGACGTCGATCCTCGAGCCGCTCATCATCGTGCTGCTCGCGGTCATCGTCGCCGGCATCGTCATCGCGATCGTGATGCCGCTGCTGCAGCTGCAGAAGGCCTGAGGCCAGCGCTACACGGCCGGCCACCGAGCCGAGCCACCGCGATCCCGCACGCGCTGCGCCCCCGCCCCGCCCCATCCCCGCCCCATCCCCGCCCCCATCCTCCATCTCCCCTCAGCCGCGGCGCGGAGCGCCGTCGGCTGCAGGGGATGGTTGGGCGGACCCCTCCGCCCAACACGTTCTTCAGTAGCCGCGGCGTTGCGCCGCGGTCTACTGCAAGAACAACATCTCTCTGTACTTCGGCAGCGGCCACTCCGCGTCGTCGACCATCGTCTCCAGCCCATCGGCGATCTCCCGCAGCTTCGCCATCGCCGGCACGACCTTGTCGCGGTAGGTCTTCGCGTGCTCCTGCGGCGCCCCTCCGTGCTGCTCGGCGTGTTCGAACACATTCGCCAGTTCGTCGATCGCGCCGACGAACGACTCGACGCGCATGGCCATGTCGCGCAACCGCTTCTCCTGGGCCTTCACGTCGCACCCGGCAGCCTTCGCCGCGGCGACACTCTGCGCGACCATCGCCTGCGAACGCTGCGCCGCCGGCAGGAGCATCGTGCGCCCGATCGACAGCGTGCTCTGCGCTTCGATGGCGATCGCCTTGGCGTAGCCCTCGAACATGATGTTCATGCGCGACTCGGCCTCCTTCGCGGAGAGCACGGCGAAGCGCTCGAACAGCGCGACGTTCTTCGGCGCGCAGAAGTTGCCGATCGCATCGACGGCGTTGCGGAAGTTCGGCAGTCCGCGCTTGCTCGCTTCGGCATGCCACTCGGCCGAGTAGCCGTTGCCGTTGAACAGGATGCGCTGGTGCTTCTTGAAGAGGTCGACGACGACTTCGTTGACTGCGGCTTCGAGGCCCTTCTGGCCCTTCAGCTTCTGGATCTCGTCGGCGACGTAGGCGAGCGACTCGGCGACGATCGTGTTGAGCACCGCGTTGGGCCGGCCACAGGCCTGACTGCTGCCGACTGCACGGAACTCGAACTTGTTGCCGGTGAACGCGAACGGCGACGTGCGATTGCGATCCGTGGCGTCGCGAGGCAGCGACGGCAGCGTGCTCACGCCGAGCCGCATCGTTTCCTTCTTTCGTTCGCTGCCGCGACCGGTGCCCGCGATCAATCCGCTCACGACGTCGGTCAGCTGCTCGCCGAGGTAGATCGACAGGATCGCCGGCGGCGCTTCGTTGGCGCCGAGACGGTGGTCGTTGCCCGCGTGCGCGATGGTGACGCGCAAGAGGTCGGCGTGCGTGTCCACGGCGCGCATGATCGCGGCGAGCATCACGACGAACCGCATGTTCGCCTCAGGTGACTTGCCCGGATCGAGCAGGTTCTCGCCGTGGTCGGTCGACATCGACCAGTTGTTGTGCTTGCCCGAGCCGTTGATGCCCGAGTAGGGCTTCTCGTGCAGGAGGCACTGGAAGCCGTGGCGCGTCGCGACCTGCTTCAGCACTTCCATGCAGAGCATGTTGTGGTCGACGGCAACCGTGGTCCGCTCGAAGATCGGAGCGAGTTCGTACTGGCTCGGCGCGACTTCGTTGTGGCGCGTCTTCACCGGAACGCCGAGCCGCCACAGCTCGAGTTCGACCTCCTGCATGAAGGCGAGCACTCGCGGCGCGATCGAGCCGAAGTAGTGATCCTCGAGTTCCTGCCCCTTCGGCGGCTTCGCACCGAAGAGAGAACGCCCGGTCGCGATCATGTCGGGACGCAGCGACCACAGATCGCGGTCGAGGAGGAAATACTCCTGCTCGCAGCCGAGCGTGGGATAGACGTAGGCGACGCGTTCGTCGCCGAGCACGCGCAGCACACGAACTGCCTCGCGCGACAAGGCCTCCGTGCTGCGCAGCAGCGGCGTCTTCTCGTCCAGCGCCTCGCCGGTCCACGAGCAGAACGCCGTCGGGACGCACAGCGTCGATCCGTTCACGGTCTCGCGGATGAACGCGGGCGATGTCGGATCCCACGCGGTGTAGCCACGCGCCTCGAACGTCGCACGCAGACCGCCGCTCGGGAACGAGCTCGCGTCCGGCTCGCCCTTCACGAGAGCCTTGCCGCTGAACTCCATCAGCAGCTTGCCGCCTTCGAGCGACGCAAAGCTGTCGTGCTTTTCCGCCGTCGAACCGGTCATCGGCTGGAACCAATGCGTGAAGTGCGTCGCGCCGCGTTCGACGGCCCACTCCTTCATCGCGTTCGCGACCTGGTCGGCGAGCGCCGGATCCAGCTCCTGCCCATGCTCCATGCACGAGTGGAGCGCCTTGTAGGCGCTCTCGGGCAGACGCGCGCGCATCTGCTCGAGGCCGAACACGTTCTCCCCGAACATCTCGGGCACGGGGCCGCGCCGCGCCTCGGCGGCGACGGGGGTCTTTCGAACGATGAGCTGGATTGCGGCTACGCGCGCGGCGGCTGACACGGAACGGCCTCCCTGGAGTGGAACACGAATCTCGACCGGTGGACGACCGCGCAACACTAGCGAACGGCGTCGCCGAAAGCACGCCGGCCGCCGTTGCTCTCGTGCGCGGTGCGCGTATTCCTGAGCGGGTGCATTCTGCACATGGATTCCACATCGCCGCGCTGCTGCTCGCCGGCTGCGCCGCCGCACCGGTCCCGCTCGCCGAGCGCCCCATCGAGATCACGGTGCACCACGAACTCACCGGCCCGGCGCCGGGCGGAGCGGCGCTCGCGTTCTCGATTCGCGTGCTGGCGGTGCGCGTGGCGCCGACCGGGGCGTGCATCGAAACCGCCGCGGCGGTCATCGCGGCGGAGACGCTGCCGACCTTCCGCGCGGCGGCCGACCTGCCGCCCGGCACCGTGTGGCTCGAGCCAGGGGCGACCGCCGATCGTCTCGCCGCTGAGGCGACGACTTCGGGAGAGCCTGATCCGGACGTGCAGGTGCTCGGCACCATCGTGGCGGTCGTTCCGGCGGGAACGGCCGCATTGGTGCGACCGTCGGCGCCGGACCTGCCCTCCCTCCGCATCGCGACCGACGGGACCGGGGCGCGGCTGTGGGTCGACACACCCGGCGCGTCCGACGGCAGCGCGCAGCACGTGTTGCTGCGGGAACCCCTGCCGCCGATCGGCAGCGTCGCGCTGTTCGTTCCGGACACGGGCCGAGGCTGCGCCGGGCGCACGATCGTGATCACCGCGACCGAACCGCCGTCCGAGGCTTCGGTGCTCGCAGCCATTGCCGCGGCGCAGATCGACGCGGCCGCGGTACCGCCCACCGCCGCCCGGGAGCGCGCGGACATCGCAACCCGTGCGATCGGCGAACACAACTTGCGCCCGGCCCTCCTGGCAATCGCACGTCAGCAAGGGCTCGCTGCGTGCACCGACGCACTGCTCGCCGCCGACGAATCGCACCTCGCCGCCATCGCGGCCAGCATCGGCACCGTCGATCCGGACGCACCCGGTGCCGCGTGGGCCTTCGCACAGAGGGTGTGGTCCGCGTTCCTGCCGAGCCTCCAGCGCGACCAGATCCCGGCCGGTGTGCGGGCGTGCCTCACGCGACAGTTCGGCTCTCTCGCGCTCGACGCCTCCACGCTCGAGCAGCTTCTCGTCGGCAGCGCGGACGCCGAGGCCTTCCGCAACTCCGTGCTCGCGGAGAACGTGCAAGACCTCGCGAGTCGGGACGCGGTACAGCGCGTCCGGGCGCACGAGTGGCTCGTCGCCCAGGGCGCGGCGGTGCCCGGCTACGACCCGCTCGGCCCTGCCGACGCTCGGCGGCGCGCCCTGCGTGCCCGCGCGAATCCGGCCCCGACCACGACGGAGACCCGATGACGACGAAGCCCCCCGCTGCGCGCCGGTGGCGGCGCTGGCTCGTGCGACTCGCAATCGCCGCCGTCGTTGCGCGCCTCGCCCTCGCCCTGTGCCTCCCCTGGTTCGTCGACCTGGCGGCGCGCGCCGGTGGACTGACGGTCGCGGTACGGTCGTCGTCCTTGTCGCTGCTGGGCCTGTCGCTCCGGCTCCAGGGTGTCGTCGCAAGGGACCCCGAAGACCGCGACGCCCCCGTTCTCTTCGCCGCCGACGAAATCGCGATCGACCTGTCGACGCTGCAGACGCTGCGCGGCACGCCAACGGTCGTCGACGCCGTCGTCGCCGGCGGCAGGATCGAAGTGGAGCGCCGCGCAGACGGCACGCTCCGTCTTCCGCGCAGCTGGACCGCGCCGCAGACGGCCCCTGCCAGCGATCGAGGGCCATCGAAGGACACCGCGGTGTCGTTCGACTTCCCGATCCACGTCGGTGCGGCGCGCATCCACGACCTGCGCCTCGCGGTGACCGATCGTTCGACCCCGACTCCGCAGCGCGACGAGTGCTCCATCGACCTCGACGCGCGCGACCTCGGTCGCGCCGATCGGGGCGGATCGGTCGAGGTGCGGGTGCACGCTCCCTCCGCGATCGACGACCTGTGGCTCCGTGTCGACGCCAGCATGGCCGCCGAACGGATGACCCTATCGTGCAAGGGCGCCATGCGCGGACTGCGCACCGACTCGGTGCTCCTGCCGCCAGGTTTCCGCGAAGCATGGGCGGACGTGCGAACACTCGGCCTGGATCTGCACGGCGACGTGCACGGTGCCCGCGTCCCGCTCGCGCCGACGCGAGCCGTCTGGAAGGGCTCGCTGGGTCTCGCGGCACTCGGCGACGGCCGCGAATTCGCGACGCTCGACGGCCGGCTCGGTGAGAGCGAGTTCGACGGCGGCGACGCACGATCCCCGTTCTCCGTCGTCGTGAAGGGTCGGGACATCGTGGACGAACTGGCGGTGCGGAACGGCCAGGTCGTCACGACCGCGGCCGGCGTCGAGGTCACTGCGACCCTGGAATGCCGCGGTGCGTCGCTGCGGCGCTTCCGGCCTTGGCTCGTGAAGCGAGGGGTCGAGCTCCCCGAGGACGGGATCGGTGCGCGCGCCACGCTGCACGTCGCTTCCATGCTCGCGACCGGGACGACGTCGACGACCCTGCGTATCGACGAGGCCGAGATCGCCCATGGGGACGAACGCCTGTCGTTGCGTCGACTCATGGTCGACGACGTGCGCAGCGGCGCCGACGGAGTCGCCATCGGCGCGGTGACGATCGACGGCCCCGAGTTGGCCGTCGCGATCGACGGCGCCGGAGGAACGCGGATCTCGGGTGCGTGGCTGCGCGCGACGACGCCGGCTGCTTCCGAGGCGGCCCCGGCGCCGAACGGCAGCACGACGTGGCCCCGGGTGGCCCTGGGCCGCCTCGACTGGCGCGGCGGCGCGATCCGCTGCACCGACCTCTCGTTCGCCGAGCCCACCACGCTGCGTGTCGGCGAGATCGCCGTGTCCGGCACGGACCTGCGCCTCGGTTCTACAGGCAAGGCCGGCCGCCTCGTCGCGACGTTCCTCGTACCCGACGCGGTGGGCGGCGCGCGCCTCGAACTCGACACGACGCCGGGACCGACATCGCTCTCGGCCGACTTCCGACTCAGTCTCAACGACGTCACGCTCGCGGCGCTGCGGCCGTGGCTCACCCGCGCCGGGCTCGCACCGGCGATGCAGAACGGTCGCGCGACTGCATCGGGGTCGCTGCGCCTCGCCACCGGCGACGAGACGGCGATCGATGCGACCATCGCCAACGTGCGGCTCGAGGAAGAGGGACGGGTGCTGCTCGGCTTCCGCACGCTGACCGTTGCCGGCATGCGCCTTCGGCCCACGAACCTCGCCCTCGGTTCCTGGACCATGCTCGACCCGAGTGTCGCGATCCGGCGCGAGGCCGACGGTTCGACGTCGCTCGGTGGCCTTCGCACGATCCCGCCGCCGGACCCGACCGCGGCGCTCCCGTCGGCGCCCGTCGCGGCCCCACCTGCACCGGTTCCCTCCCCATCCACCGTTCCGACGCCGCAGTCGTCGTCGACGATCACACACGGCCCGATGGTCGTGCGGGACGCACGTGTCCATTGGTCCGAGGCAGCCGCGCCCGACGCGGCCCCCGTTTCGCTCGTCGCAACGTGTCGCATCGACGCCGACGACGGTTCGGCAGCGGCAGTTGCGCACCGACTCGACGTCCGGGTCGACGACGCGATCGAGACCCTGCGCCTGGCCGGCAACACGTTCCGCTCCGAACGCGGGTTCCGGGTCGAAACGGAGCTCACGGCAGAGGGCATCCACGGCAACGGTCTCGCCGCCCTCATGCCGCCCACGCTGCGTTGCACCATGCACGCGGGCAGCCTGCACGCGGGGATCGCGGCCGACTGGGCGCACACTCCGACGATGAACGGATTCGCGCTCCGCATCGCCGACCTGGCGCTGCGCGACCGCGAGCAGGAGCTGCTGGCAGTCGACTCGTTCGTTCTCGATGCTCCTTCACTCGGCGCCGACGACGTGCACGTGCAGGCGCTGCTGTGCCAGGGCGTGCGTGTGTCGGCGGCGTCGACCAGCGACGGGCTCCACGTGCCGGGCATGCTCCTCCTGCCCGCGGCGCCGCCCGCGACCGCCGCGCCAACTGCCCCACCTAAGAACGGCGCGCCGACTGCCGCTCCCGCTCCCGCTCCGCGCCCTTGGCCGGCGATCCGCGTCGACCAGGTGGTGCTCGACCTGCAGCGTCTCGTGTGGCGCGACCGCATCGGCAGCGACGGGCGCCCGCTCGAGGTCTCGGCGCGCGTGGAACTCGTGGAACCCTGGAAGACGGCGCAGAACCCCGCGGACTCGCGCCCGGCTCGGGTGCGGGCGACGGCGGCGTTCGCTCCGGTGTGCCGCGAGGTCGGCGTCGAGGTCGATCTGTCGCTGTTCACCCAGATGCCGTCCGTCGACGCCACGTTCCGCGCCACCGGCATCGACACGACGACGCTTCCGGAGGTCCTGCCGAGCCTCGCGGACCGGATCGGTGGGTCGACCCGCAATGCGAAGGTTTCGGGCAAGGCCCACGCAGCGATCGACCTGCATCGCCGGAACGTCACGCAGTTCGACTTCACCCGCCCGTTCGGTGGCGAAGTGGTCTTCGAGGAGTTCGCGATCCACGACGAGACCGACGTTCCGCTGCTGACGGCGGACCTCGTGAGTGCACACGCACGTTCGTTCGATCCGGCCAGCGGCGAACTGCAGCTGCGTGCGATCGACGTCGAAGGAGTCCATGCGCGCCTTGCGCACACACCCGAGGGGCTCGACCTGCTCGGCGTTCGCCTCCGCACCCCACCCGCTGCAAACGACGTGGCGCCGGCGAACCAGACCGCCGTGCCGACGCGGACGCCGTCCGCGAACGGACCGGCTTTCGCGCTGGACCGCCTGCACTGCCAGGATCTGGCCCTCGACTTCGTCGACAGCACGACGACTCCCGCGACGCACCTGCCGATCCGCGACATCGACCTGCTGGTGCAGGGTGTCTCGACGCAATCGATCGCGGAGGGGCGTCCAGTGTCCTTCTCCTTCACCGCGACCGGCGGCGAAGTGAGCCTCGAACGACGCGTCCTGCGAAGCTCCGCGATCGCCGGCCTGCTCGGATCCGCCGTGCAGGCCGTCGCCGGCGAGAAGGACCGACACACGATGGAGGACCGCTCCCTGTTCGACGACCTCACGGTTTCCGGGCAGACGACGATCGGCCCGCACCCGACGGGCGCGTTCACCGCCAGAGTGCACGCGCTCGAGCTGCCCGCGCTGCGTGGCATGGCGAAGGGCGGTGGCGTCGATCTCGCCGACGGCGTCTACGATCTCGACGCGAAGATCGAGCTGCTCGGGGACCGCGGGTCGCACCTCACGACACGTTCCAAGTTCACCTGGTTGTCGCTCGCCGAACCGCCCGGCGGCCCGATCTCGACCTATCTCCGCCTGCCGGTGCCGCTCGACACCGCGCTGTTCCTCCTGCGCAACGACGCCGACGAACACGTGATCCCCGTCGCCGTCGAAGTCCCGCCCGGCGGGTTGCGGACGGGCACCGTCGCCGGCGCGATCGGCGAAGCTCTGGTCAAAGTGCTCGCCGATGCGGTCACGAGCGCTGGCCTCCGTTCCGCGAGCGTGCTGACCGGCGCAGTCGGACTCTCCGGCGATGCATCGCCGATGCCGAGCAGCGTCCTCGGGTTCGCCGCCGGCGCTTCGGTACCGAGCAGCGGCTCGTTGGATGCCGTGATCGAGGCGTTGGCGGACGACCCGGAACTCGGCGTCGTCCTGGTGCACGAACTCGGTGCCGGCGACTCGCAGCGTGTGGCGACGCTCGCGAACCCGCCCGCCGAGGCGGTCGCCTTCGCGCTCGATCGACTCCGCGACGAACGACAACACGCCGACCGCGCGCGCGCGATTCTCGCCGCGACGGTCGGCGCGCTGCTCGCCTCCGGACGGGTGCACGATGCGCGGTTGCGGCAACAGGACCTTGCGCAGATCGACGCGCGGCTCGGGCAGCTCGATGCGTCGATCGACGAAGCGATCCGGGTGATGGCCGGTGACACTCCGCGAGCCACGAAGCGGCGCCTGCGCGCGGCTGCCGTCGCCCTCGGGGAACGACGGCTGCAGACCGTGCAGCAGAGCCTCGTCCTGCGGCTCGGGCCGGACGCCGCGGCGCGCGTCGAATGGCGCCGCCCGCGCGCGGTCGAAGCGGAATCGACTCCCGAGGGCGGCCGGGTCGTCGCGACCACCCGGCGGCGGGCGGCGCCCTGAACCGGCGGAAGCAGACGCGGAGACGAGGTTTGTACGTCGCCCGGGGTGGCCAGACGTCGATGGAGTGCGTTCAATGCGCCCTTCGCGACGAGGCTGCCCCGAAACGGTACCGACCATGATCCGAACCACCCTTGCGAGCGCTCTCTCCGCCGCTCTCCTGGTCACGACCGCTGCGGCACAGACTGCCGCAGCGAACCCGCAGCGCCCGACGCGGACCGTGTCGTCCGTCCGCCCGCTCGACAAGGTGCTCGCCGATGCCGCCCGGCTCGATGCCCTGCTCGAGCGCGGACTCGAACGGCGCAACGAGACTCCCTTCGCCACGATCGACGACGCGACGTTCGTCCGGCGCGCCTACCTCGGGATCGTCGGCCGGATCCCGACCCTGGTCGAGACGGAGCGGTTCCTCGGCGACACCGCGCAGGACAAGCGGGACGCGCTGTGCGACACCCTGCTCGACCTGCCGGGCCACACGAGCCACGTCGCGAACTACTGGTTCGACCTCCTGCGCGTGAAGTCGCGCAACGGCAACCTCAGCGGCGAGCCGTTCGCCCACTACGTCCGCACTTCCATCCAGCAGGACAAGCCATTCGACGAGTTCGTGCAGGAGATGCTGAGCGCCGAAGGTGCCGGCCACAAGTCGGGCAACGGCGCCACCGGCATGCTGCTTCGCGACGCGAACATGCCGCACGACGCGATGGCGAATGCGGTGCGACTGTTCCTCGGCACGAGGATGGAGTGCGCCCAGTGCCACAACCACCCCTTCGACGTCTGGACGCAGAAGCAGTTCTACGAGATGGCGGCGTTCTTCGGCGGCATCCGCTACCGCGAGGACAACCTGCCCAACCTCGTCGGCTTGCGGTCGGAACTCGCGAGCGCGAACGAGCGCACGCGCCAGCAGGCCCTCAACATCATCCGCCGCTTCAACCAGGGCATCGACGGCTCGGGCACCGGCCTCGAGCGACTGCCGGGCGACTACAAGTACCCGGACCTGAAGCCGGGCGCGCCCGTGCTCGCGAACACGATCTTCGGCGCCAACGTGAAGCTGAAGTACCCGGAGCAGAAGAAGGGCGAGCCGCAGCGCCGCGACCGCGCGCGCGGCCAGGCGGGCGCCCCGCCGATCGACTCGCGCAAGGCGTTCGCGGAGTGGATGGCGAGCAGCAAGAACCCGTTGTTCACGAAGGTCGTCGCGAACCGCATGTGGGCGCGCACCTTCGGCCGCGGCCTGGTCGAACCGGTCGACGACTGGAAGAAGGACACGCAGGCCGTTCATCCCGAACTTCTCACCGCGATCGAGAAGCTGATGGTCGACCTCGACTACGACCTGCGGCAGTTCGAACGCGTGCTCGTGCACACGAAGCTGTTCCAGCGCGCCACACCCCCGGCGGACCCGGTCGAAGGCGAAGCATGGACGTTCCGCGGCCCGATGCTGCGGCGCATGACCGCCGAGCAGCTGTGGGATTCCCTGCTCACCCTCGTGTTCGACGACGTCGACGAGCGCCTGCGTTCGCCCGACGCACTGGCCAAGCCCGTCTACGACTACTTCGACGAGCTGTCGAAGGTCGACGCGCGCGAGCTGATCGAGATGGTCGAGCAGGGCCGCGGCCAGCCGATGCGCGCCCAGCAGCAGAAGGCCACCGAGGAAATGAAGGCCCAGCTGGCCTCGGACGCCGAACTGCAGAAGACGGCCCGGCCGCTGCTCCGGCAGCTCGCCGAAGCGAGGCGCCAGGGTGATCAGGCCAAGGTCGCCGAGATCGCCGCGCAGTTGCAGCGCATGGGCCTTCCGCTGGGCCAGCGCGCGGCGCGCGGGCGCGAGGGCGACCTGCTGCGAGCCAGCGACCTGACCCAGCCCACGCCCCCCAACCACCTGCTGCGCCAGTTCGGACAATCGGATCGCAACACCGTCGACGCGTCGTCGAGCGCCGCGACCGTGCCGCAGGTGCTCACGATGCTGAACGGCTTCCTCGACCAGCGCGTGCTGGAGGGTCAGTCGGCTCTGCGCCGCGACCTGGAGGCCGCCCCGAACGGCGAACGGCGCGTCCGGATCGCGTTCCTCACGACCCTGAACCGCGAACCGACCGAGGCCGAAGTGACCGACTGGCGGAAGGCGATCGCGGTCCAGGGCGACAGTGTGGTGAAGGACCTGGTGTGGGTGCTGTGCAACAGCAACGAGTTCCGCTTCGTGCAGTGATCCGGAGGAGAACGAACATGACGATCCACGACCTGATCCGCGGCAGCGACCTCGAAACGCGCCGCGCCTTCCTCTCCGGCGCCGCCCGCTCATTGCTCGGTGCGTCTGCCGTCGCCGCCTTCGGCCCGAGCGCCGTTGCCCGCGCGCTCGCGCAGGATCCGCAGGCACCGCCGATCCTCGGCAATGCGCGCGCGAAGAACGTGATCTACCTGTTCCTGCGCGGTGGGATGAGCCACATCGACACACTCGATCCGAAGCCGGGGAAGAGCACCCAGGGCCCGGTCGAAGCACTGCGCACCCGCGCCGACGGAGTGCTGCTCGGCCAGTACTTCCCGAAGCTCGCCGAACAGATGGACAAGGTGTGCATCGTGAGCTCGATGTCGAGCAAACAGGGCGCGCACCCGCAGGCGCAATACCTGATGCGCACCGGCTACGAACTGCGCGGCACGATCCAGCACCCGAGCCTCGGTGCGTGGTGCAACCGCCTGGCGGGCCGGCACAACCCCACCATGCCGGGACACGTGCTGATCGGCGGCGGCGCCGACATGCCGACCGCGGGCTTCTTCCCTCCGGAGTTCCAGGCGCTGCCGATCGGCAGCGCGGAAGACGGGTTGCAGAACGCGAATCTCGCGAAGGGGATCGACCAGAACCGCTTCGACCGGCGCATGCAGCGCCTGCGCCAGCTGGACGACGCGTTCGCCGAGAAGCACGGCCAGCGCGACGTCACGGCGTACGGCAAGGCCTACACGGAGGCGGTCAAGCTGATGCGCAGCTCCGACCTCGTCGCGTTCGACGTCGACATGGAGCCGGAGGCGACGCGTCGCGCCTACGGAGCGACCTCGTTCGGGACCGGGTGCCTGCTCGCGCGCCGTCTGGTCGACCACGGTGTCCGCTACGTCGAAGTCGTCGCCGACGGCTTCGACACCCACGCCGACAACTTCGATCGCCTCGCGGACCTGACGCCTTCGATCGACCAGGGTCTGTCGTGCCTGCTCGCGGACCTCGATGCACGCGGCCTCTTGCAGACCACGCTCGTCGTGCTGGCGACGGAGTTCGGCCGCACCCCTGACATCGACCAGGACCAGGGTCGCAACCACTACCCGAAGGCTTTCAGCTGCCTACTCGCCGGCGGCGGCATCCGCGGCGGCCAACGCTACGGCCGGACCGACGCCGAAGGCCGCGAGGTCGAATCCGACCCGGTCACGATCCAGGACCTGAACGCGACCATCGCTTGGGCCTCCGGCATTCCCCTCGACTACGTCGTCACGTCGCCCCTCGGCCGGCCCTTCAAGATCGCCGACAAGGGCAATCCCCTCACCGACATCTTCTCATGATCCCACGCTTCCTCCTCTCGATCGCGATCACCGCCTTTCCCGCCGTCCTCGTCGCCCAGGACAAACCCGCCCCGGAGAAACCGGGCGCGGAGAAGAAGGAAGGGCAGGACAAGAAGGACAAGGACAAGAACGCCGCGAAGGTCGACTTCCAGAAGGAGATCTGGCCGATCCTCGAGAAGCGCTGCGTCGAGTGCCACGAGACGCCGCACGCCGGGCCCGACGGCAAGATGAAGAAGGCCAAGGGCGGCGTCGTGCTCGACTCGAAGGACGGCATCACCACGAGCAAGCGCGGCAAGCTCGTCGTCGCCAAGAACGCGGCCGGCTCGATGCTCTACGAAGCGATCAGCCTCCCCGCCGACGACGAGGACCGCATGCCGCCCGCCAAGAAGGGCGACCCGCTGCCGAAGGACCAGGTCGAGCTGATCCAGCGGTGGATCGACCAGGGCGCGGAGTTCGGCAGCTGGACCGGCAAGGCCAAGGCGACCGACAAGGGCAGCGACAAACCAACGGACGGCGACAAGCCGAAGGGCAAGGACGGGAAGGAGTCCGACAAGCCCAAGGGCAAGGACAAGAAGGAGAAGGAGAACACGCAGGCACTGCTCGAGGCGGGACTGAAGGCGCTGCCGGCGGAGACGCTGGCCGCGTTCCACGGCGGCCCGTTCTCGGTGGCCAGCGTCGGCGAAAACAGCCCGCTGCTCGAAGTCTCCTGCGCCGGGCGCACCGACGACGTCGACGACCTGGCACTCGCTGCGCTCGCGCCTCTCTCCGAACACGTCACCTCGCTCGACCTCGGCCACACGCGCGTCTCCGACGAGGGCTGTGCGGTGATCGCGAAGATGCCCCGGCTCACCAGCCTCGACCTTCGCCAGACCGCCGTCGGCAACCACGGCGTCGCGTCGCTCGCGGCGTGCAGCCAGCTGCGTTCGCTGAACCTGTTCGGAACGAAGGCCGGCGACTACGGCGTCGCCGCGCTGTCGGCGACGAAGAAGCTCGAGAACCTGTACCTCTGGCAGACCGACGTGTCGCCGGCCGCGGTCGTGCGTCTGCGCGAGTCATTGCCCGAGACGCGCATCGTGGTCGCCGCCGACCTGCCCGAGCCGATGGCGGAGGGCGCGGGCGGGAACGGCCGTCGTCGCGGCGGCAAGTAGCACCGCTCGCTTCAGGACCTCTTCGTGGCGCGCGCTGCTTTCCTCGTCGGCGTCGCGCTGCTCGCCGCGGCGATCGGCTGGATGACGGCCCGGGACTCGTTCGCCCCGGTGACCGCGCTCGGCGTGCGCACGATGGACCAGCACTTCGCCGACGTGCGCACCTTCACCGGAGCCCGTGTGGCGCTGGATCGCGGCCTCGATCCGTTCGTCGAGAATCCCGGCGATCCGTGGAGTCGCCCGCTGAACTACCCGCGCATCTGGCTCCTGCCCGCGCGCCTCGGCGCCGGCCCCGAACAGACGAAGAACTTCGCGGTCGCCCTCTTCGCCGCGTTCTTCGCGGCACTGCTCGCGCTCGCCCCCCTCGTGCGCTCCGGCGCGACGACCACACTCCTGCTCGCGATCCTGTTCTCCCCCGCAGCCTGGCTCGCCTTCGAACGCGCGAACAACGACCTCCTCGTCGTCGCGATCCTGATCGCCGCCGCACGCTTCGCCGCTGCGCGGCCGGCCGCCGCCGCCCTCGCGGTCACCACCGCCGCGGTGTTGAAGCTGTTCCCCGTGTTCGCATTGACAGGCCTCGCGTCGGACCGACGCGGCTCGTTCCGCAGCGTCGCCGTCGCCGCCATCGTGTTCGTCGCGTACCTGATCTGGATCCGCGACGACCTGCCCTCGATCGCCAGGAACCTCCAGACCTGGCACCCGATCTCGTACGGCATCACGCTGATGCCACGCGCCGCCGCGGACGCGATGGGCTGGTCGTACGCTGCATTGCTCACGGTAGCCGGCGCGTCACTCGCCGCCGTCGGCGCCTTCGCGATCGCGCTGCGTCGCCGCGTCCGGGTCACCGGCGCGCAGGATCCTCCGGCGTTCGCGGCGTTCCGCCTCGGTGCGCCGGTCTTCGTCGGCACGTTCTGTCTCGGCAGCAACTTCGACTACCGGCTGCTCGTTCTGCTGCTCGTGGCGCCCCAGATCGTCGCGTGGACCCGGTGCGCGCGCCTCCGCCCTGTGGCGCTCCTCGCCGCCGCAATCGTGGTACTCACGGTGTGGAGCGCAACATGGCGTCTTGGATTGTCGCCGCTTCCCGGCGGCCACGAACTCGGTCTCGTGCTCGACGAACTCCTGAGCTGGAGCCTCGTGTGCGGCGTACTCGTCGCGTTCGTGCTGGCACTGCCCGATGCCGCCCTGCCGGCGTCGTTCCGCGCCGCTCTGCCGCTCGACGAAGCTGTGTGATCGCGTTCCATCGGCCCTACCGATCGGGGCGCAGAGCCGTTGGGTCCCGCCGACACAGCGATTCCCTGGTCACCGCGGCGCGCGTCCGGCGCCCTTCTCGCGCTCGCGGATGCGGTCGGCGATCCATCGCGACGGCGGAAGCCACTCTTCGACCGTCCCCTTGTCACCGTAGCCCTGGCACCAGCCCATGATGTCCGCGGGCTTGTCCTTCGGCGCGGTGCTGCCGACGAACAGCGACAGGATCATCTTCGCGTCGTCCGTCCTGCTCTTCACGAGAACGCTGTCGTCGCCGTGCCGGACGACCTCGATCTCTCCGCGCAGGAGCTTGCCCGGCCCCATGGCGATACCCGTGGTCTTCGCCTCCTCTTCCAGCTGCCGCTGCCACGCCGGGGACACCTGCACGTACGGCCCCTTGTGCAGGCCGAAGTGCAGGTGCGCGGGATAGAGGCCGTTCTCCTCGCTCTTGTCGCGGCCGATCGCGCCGAGCACGTCTCCCCTCCGGACCGTGTCACCGACTTTCACCTTCCGGTCGGCACCGAGATGCACGTAGAACGAACAGACGTGCGAGAGACCGTCGACTGCCGGATCCAGTTCGTGCTCGATCACGATCACGTTGCCGAGGTTCCAGTGCACTCGACCCGTGTCGTCCTTCCAACTCGGGCTGAAGTCCGAGTAGCGCACGACGCCGTCGGCAACGCTGCGAACCGCGGTGCCAGCCGGCAACCAGACGTCCTCGGCCAGGTGGTGCGAACCGACGAACGGTGAGTCCTTGCGCGTGATCAGCGTGCCGAAGTTGCCCTGCCCGCGCAGCCCGATCTGGTAGTTGGCCACAGGCCAGTCGAACCCCGACGATCGCAGCGCGGATGCGGGCGGCGCGGGTTCCTGCGCAGCCGCGACCAGCGCGACGCCCAGCACCGCCGAGGCCGCTCGTCGCAGGCGACCGCGCCGGCGAGCGGTGAAGTCGCTGCAACCGAACGACTCGTGCGCTTCGACCATGATGGCATGGTAGCGATGCCGGCCGCCGCGCCGACCGGCGCGGGCAAACGACCACACCCTTGCCCGCGCCCCCTCGACGGCGACGCAACGCTTCGTTCGTGAATCTGCGGCCAAGCACGAGGGTCGGCACCGCGGTCGCGCGATCCTGGCTATCGTCTCCGTGCCATCGCTGGTCGCCGATCGATGGCCCCTCGACGCTCCTTCCCGGAACTGCCCATGCGCCACGCACTCGTCGCCGGTTCGGTCTGCACTCTGCCTGCCCTGTTCGCGCAGGCGCCGTCCGCGCGCCTCGACGCCCCCATGGTCGTCGTCGACCAGTGGTCACGCATCGACGAACTGGTCGACCTCGACCTCGACAGCGATCTCGACGGCGTCGGCTTCTACGACTTCACGTTCCTGACCCAGTCGGGCCAGCCGAGCGTCCTGCAGTGGAGGCTGCACCGCAACGACGGCACGGGCCGGTTCGATTCGTCCGTGCTCTACCAATGGCCGCTCAGCTCCGGCGGGGCCTTCACGCACTACCTCACTCCGGTCGGCGATCTCGACGGCGACGGCAACGACGACGTACTGATGGTGAACGGCACGATGCTGGCACTCGAAAGCCGCCCAGGGCAGCCGGTGCTCCGCTCGCTCACGCCGTTCCCGCTGACCCTGCAGATGTCCGGCAACTACGACGCGAAGCTTGTGGACGTCACCGGCGACGGTCGCGCCGAACTGGTGCTCGTCGACACGAACTACGGGCTCCGCATCTTCAACCTCGGCACTTCGACGTACACCCAGCGCGCCGTGGCGTCGCCAGCACCGAGTTCGACGGAGATGGCCCTCATCGAAGCGAACGGCGATGCCAGCATCGACGTCGCCGTGCTGCACGGCGGCACACTGCGCCTCTACCCGACCAACCAGACGGGCTCGTTCACGTCGTTCGCGTCGTTCCTGTTGCCGGCGGGCATCTCGACGTTCGGCGCGGGCCAGGGCAACCTGGTCGCCGGCGACATCGACGGCGACGGGGACCAGGACATGGTCGTGTTCTCGATGTCGGGCACGTACTGCTGGCTCGAGCGCACGGGACCGAGCCAGTTCACGATGCACGCCGCCGCGGTCGGCGGGCCTGCGACGAACCTGCACGACGTCGACGGCGACGGCGATCTCGATGGCACATGTTGCGGCGGCGGCGGCCCGACCCCCGCGACGCCGAACAACCTCGTCGGCGCCTTCGAGATCGCGCAGAACCTGGGCGGCGGTGTGTTCGCGCCGGCGTGGCGCATGCCCAGCATCGGCGCGTGGCACCTCGCGGGCTTCGCCGACATGAACGGCGACGGGCACGCCGATCTCGTCGGCGGCCGCAACGTGTACTTCGGCCCGGTGCGCCACGACCCGCTGGCCGCGGCTCTGCCCTCGGCGCCCAGCGTGAAGGTCGTCGACCAGGACCGCGACGGCGATCCGGACCTGCTGGGTGCGACCGGCGGACTGTGGAGCAACTTCGGGCAGGGCTCGTTCGCCAGCACATCGCTGGCGTTGCCGCCAGCACCGGCGGGAACGTCGTGGCAGTTGCTCCCAGGAACGGTCGACTTCGACCAGGACGGTGACGAGGACTGCTTCGCGACGCCCCTCGTCGCCGGTTCGCCGACCACGACGCACCTGCTCGAGAACGCCGGTGGCGGATTCCTCGTCGATCGCGGTTCCGTCACACCGTCCGGCACGGCGCTGTCGAGTGGCAGACCACTCGACGCGGGCGACCTCGATGGTGACGGCGACGTCGACGTGCTCACGACCGAGGCCGGGATCGTGCGAGTGTGGTGGCAGAACGGCGGTGCGTTGACGCTCGGTCCGTCGTTCCCCGCGGCACGGATCGCGGGTATCGCGGACTTCACCGGCGACGGCCGCGCCGACGTCCTGCTCGCCTCGTACCCGTTCCTGCCCCAGACGGCCTGGGTGGATCTGCAGCTGCTGACGTTCCCGACTGGGCAAGGCGCCACGCAGTGGTCGGTCGGCAGCGGCTACGCGTTCGACGCACCGGGCATCACCGACCACGACGGCGACGGCGATCTCGACCTCGTGGCGCTGAACTTCAGCGGCACCTTCGGCCTCTACGTCTGGCAGAACGACGGCGTCGGCACGTTCACGATGCAGCCGACGGCGGTGGCGACCGCGTCGGTGCGGGAAGGCGGCCGCGTGTCGGTGGCGGACATCGACGGCGACGGGCTCGAGGACTACGTCGTCGGGCCGGCCGGCTATCCGCACGTCGTCAACACGAGCCAGACCGGCTTCTGGGTCGTGCGCCGCCTGCCGGGCGGCCAGTTCGAGTCGACGCTGTTCACTCCCGAAGTCGGCGCGCCTGCCGACGCCGACGGCGACGGCGATCTCGACATCCTGGGCCCCGCGGTCGTCACCAACCGTCGCTTCGACGGCCCCTCCGCGGGGAACCGCAGCCAGTTCGGCGATGCATGCCCCGGCACCGGCGGTGCGAAGCCCGTGCTCGGTACCGTCGGCCCGTTCCGCGCGAACGTCGGCATCGAGACGCGGCTGACCGGAGGTCTCGGCGGCAGCGCGGCGCTCGTCATCGCCGCCCTCGCGCCCGCGGTACCGCCGATCGTGCTGGCGCCGGACTTCGTGCTCTACCTCGACCCGTCGTTCTTCGTGCTGACGACCTTCCTGCTCGGCGGCACACCGGCGGCCGCCGGCGAAGGCCACGGCTCGTTCACGATGTGGTTCGACCCCGCGTTCGCCGGGTTCTCGTACTACCTGCAGGCCGCCGTCTTCGACCCGGGCGTGCCGACCAGCCTGTCGCTGTCGAACGCGGTCTACGTGCGCATCGGCTCGTAACCGGTCTCGCAGGACACAACCACGGTCGCCAGACCGAGGATCTGCTGGTCGACCGGTCGCAGTTCGGCGGCGAACGGCGTGATCCCAGAGCCAGCGCCTCGAACTGTTCTCGCGCCCTCTGCGCGAGCGACCGGACCTCCCACCGCGGCGTTGCCGTCGCCGCGCGATGATGCGTTCCGCGGGCGCCCGCCCTATGTTCCGATCATCCAGGCGCAGGGCGTTCGCCTTGCCTCACAACCCGGAGCAAACGACGACAATGGCGGCGAAGAAGAATTCCAGCGGTGGTGTCTATCGCGTGACCGAGATCATCGGCACCAGTGAAGTCTCGTGGGAGGACGCGGCGCGGCGCGCGGTCGAGACCGCAGCGAAGACGCTGCGCGATCTGCGCGTCGCGGAAGTCGGCAAGCTCGACATGAAGATCGAGAACGGAAAGGTCGTCGCGTTCCGCACGCGCGTGACCTTGTCCTTCAAATACGAAGCCTAGGAAGGCGGCCTGCGGCACGGACCGCAGGCCCGACGAGCAGAGTTGCCGCGCTGCACACGTGGACAGGTGCGCGCCACAAAGGGCGCGATCGACGCGCGCTCGAACTGGTCGGGGCGAGAGGATTTGCCGGTCGAGCCGGCGCGGCAAAGCCGCACGGGCGAGATCCCCAAGGCCCTCGCCGCGAACGGTTCTCGCGCCTTCGGCGCGAGAAACTGGTCGGGGCGAGAGGATTTGAACCTCCGACCTTTGCGTCCCGAACGCAACGCTCTACCAAGCTGAGCCACGCCCCGACCTGCGATCCTTTCGCCCGCGGCAGGCCGCGGACCGGGAATCGAGCGCGGCACGGTAGCCACCGCCCGAACGCGGGTCAAGCGCGCGCTCCGAACATCGCGCGCACCACCGCCTCACTCCGCCGCACCCACCGCCACATCCCTCCGCACCTCCCGCAGCTCCCCCGCCACGCATCCGGCGAGCTCGCCGGTGCGTCGCCCACGACGCGCTGCTAAGGTCCGGACCGGCGCGCTCGTCTCGCGCCGCCGCGACGCGAACCGGCGCATGCGCTTCCACCTCCTGATCCCCGAAGTCCGCGAACTCCTGCAGGAGGGCCGCAACGACGACCTGCTCTCGGTCCTGCAGGAGATGCACCCGACCGACGCGGCGTCGATCCTGAACGGTCTCGAAACCGACGAGATCGCGAAGGTGCTGACCGTGCTCCCGCCCGATCAGGAGCGCGACGTCTTCGGCTATCTCGAGCCCGAAGTGCAGGAGTGCTACATCGCCGGTGCCGGCCGCGATCGGGTGAAGAACGTGCTGCAGACGATGCTGAGCGACGACCGCGCCGCGTTCCTCGAACGGCTGGAGCCGCGTGTCCGCGACCAGCTCATCCCGATGCTGCCCGCCGCTGCGCGGGAAGACCTCCTGCGCCGCGGCACGTTCCGCGAGGACCAGGTCGGCGCGTTCCTGAGCACGGACTACGCCGTGCTGAACCCTCTGCTGACGGCACGCAGCGCGATCGCCGAACTCCGCCGCCAGGCGCCCAGCAAGGAGACGATCTACTACAGCTACGTCGTCGACCGCTTCGGCAAGCTGCTCGGCTTCGTGTCGCTGCGCGACCTGATCCTCGCCAACGAGACCACTCCGGTCGGCGAGATCATGAAGACCGACCTCGTTTCGATCTCAGCCGAGGCCGACCAGGAGAAGGCCGCCCGCATCATCCGCGACTACGACCTCATCGCGCTACCAGTCGTCGACACGTCGGGGCGCCTCGTCGGCATCGTCACGCACGACGACGCAGTCGACATCGTCGAAGAAGAGGCGCGTGAGGACTTCGAGAAGATGGCGGGCATCACCGGCACGAGCGAGAGCGAGGACTTCCTCGACGAACCCGTGATGCGGCAGGTGCGACGGCGCGCACCCGTCATCGCCCTGCTCGCCCTCTTCTGGCTCGTGACCGCGACGATCATCCGCGGCTTCGAGAACATGCTGAAGGAACACGCGCTGCTCGTGGCGACCATGCCGATGGTCATGGCGATCGGCGGCATGGTCGGCAGTCAGGCGAGCACGCTGATCATCCGCGCTCTCGCCGCCCGCGAACGATCGATCGGATTCCGCCGGCTGATGGCGAAGGAAGTGATGGTCAGCATCGGCCTCGCGAGCGTGCTGTCGATCATCGCCCTCGGCAACGCGATCTTCCTGCAATGGGTCGGCGCCGAACCCGCGGGTCTCGGCGAGACGTTGCGCACCGCGTCCGTGATCGGCATCGCGATGGCCGCCGACGTGGTGTTCGCGGCGATCCTCGGCGCCGGCGTCCCGCATCTGGTCAAGTGGATGCGCGTCGACCCCGCGATGATCAGCACACCCGCCGTCACCGCGCTGACCGACCTCACCGGTGCGTCGATCTACCTGATGCTCGTCACCGCGCTGCTGTGAGCGCGGACGAACGCGCCGCGAGCCAGCCGGCCGCACGCACGAGCACCAGCTCGTCCGGTGCCCGCGCCGTGTCCTCGATCGTCGACGCTGCAGGACAGAGCATGTGGCCGAGACCGGGCAGCTCCCACAGCGTGACGTCCTTGCCGGCCCTCTGCAGCGCTTCCGCCAGGGTGCGTCCGGCTCGCAGCGGCGTGCTCGCGTCGTTCGTGCCTTGCAGGATCAGCACCGGCACATCGATGCGCGCAGCCTGCTCGGTGCACGTCGGCACTGTGCGCCCCTCGGCGTAGATCCAGACGTTCCCCTGCTTCGAGAACGCGAAGTCGAGCATGCGCTCGACGTTGGCGCGCACCTCGGTGTCGGGGTCCAGACGGCCGTCGCCGTTCGCGTCGAGCAGCGGCGACACCGCGGGCTTCTGCGTGCGCGCCGACGCGGGCTCCGCGAAGAACGAGGCGCCGAGCTTCGCCACCATCCCGCCGCGCCCGTTCAGCGCCTCTGCGAGACTCTCCGACGTGACGGCACTGCCGTCCGGCAGCGACGCGTACGGCAGACCCGTGTCGAGGATCCAGCCGCGGACCATGTCGCGCCACGGCAGCCCGACCGGGCCCTGCAGCACGAGACCGCGCACGTCCTCGCGCTTCGTCGCCAGCTCCGCAGCGATCGCAGTGCCTTCGCTCCAGCCCCAGACGAACATGCGCGAGCGGTCGCACATCGGCAGCGCCGCGAGCGAATCCAGCACACGCCCCGCGTCGGCGGCGAACACCGGCGTCGACTGCTCGCGCCAGAAGCGCGCGTCGAACCGCCCGGGTCCTTTCACGAAGCGCTTGTGGTACCGCACCACCGCGAACCCGCGTGCAGCGACGGTGTCCGCGATCGACGCGAACATCTTCGTCGGGCCGTCGGGTCCGTTCAGCGTGACGTCCATGTCGTGCGGCCCGTTGCCGTGCACGAGCAGCACGACCGGCCACGGGCCATGCCCGTGCACACCCGACGGATCCGGATGCACGACTTCCGCTGCGCTGGTCCAGCCGCCGAGATCGACGGCGAACGGCGCCCGCACGACGGCCCCGACGAGCGGCTCCCCATCGGCGGGCGGCGGCGCCGCGCACGCAGCGACGATGGTGAGGATCGGCAGGAATCGCGCAAAGCTCGGCATCCGCCCCATGCTCGCCGGATGCGCGCCGGGAAGCTACTTCGCAGCGCGCACGAGGAGCTCGCTCGCGAGATCGGCCGGGCTCGCCTTCGGGTCGAAGTTGCACGCGAGCGCGACGACCGCGTCCCCGTCCAGCAGGCGGTAGTACATCGTGACGACGCCGAGCACGCCGCCGCTGTGGAACACACACTCGCCCGCGGGCAGCCGTCTCCTCTGCCACCCGAGTGCGTAGTCGTCCTTGGCGACGGTGTAGAGCTCCTTCTTCGCCTTGGCGGACAGGACCTTCGTTCCCCGCAGGGCACGGTCCCACGCGAGCATGTCACGAACGGTGGCGACGGCGCCGCCGCACCCGCGGTAGCCCCAGTTGAGTTCGTTGCCGTACGCGAAGCGGAAATCGGCCGGCCGGTCCGTGAAGCCCTTGCCGCGGTCGATCTTCGGCACCCGGGCGAGGTCGAGCCCCTTCCACCCGATCATGCACGCGTCCGTCATGCCCGCGGGGCGGAACAGCTCGGTGACGCAGTACTCCTCGAACGACTGTCCCGACAGGCGCTCGACCAGCGCGGCGGCGAGCGCGTAACCGCTGTTGCTGTAGTCGTGCTTCTCGCCGGGCTTGCTCGTCATCGGCCGCGACAACACGAGCTTCTCGAGCGCCGGGCGACTCCTCGAGTCGAAGTCCCACTCGCTCTTGAAGCCGGACTCGATGCCCGACGTGTGGTTCAGCAGATGGCGCACGGTCACGCCCTTCTTGTCGGCGGGCACGTCCGGGAAGTGCTTCCCGAGCGGATCGTCGAGCGACAGCTTCTTCTTGTCCTGCAGCCGCAGCAGCGCTGCCGCGGTGAACTGCTTCGTCACCGACGCCCAGTCCCACAGCGAATCGGTCCGCATCGGCGTGTTCGCTGCCGCGTCGTGCATGCCGTAGCCCTTCTCGAGCAGCACCTTGCCGTCGCGCGCGACGATCACGACGCCGCTGAAGCCGCCCGCTGCGCGATCGAACGCGAGAACGCGCGCGTCGAGGTCCTTGCCGATCTCGCCATCGACGATCGGGCCGCCCGCGGCGACGGCCTTCTTCTGCGCGGCGAGCGGTGCACCGAGCAGCACCGCCGACACCGCGAGCGCGACGAGGACGCATTCGCGCCGGACCGGATTCGACATCAGTAGAGCCTCCGCACGTACACGAACAGGCGACCGGGTTCGTTCGAGAAGTGGTAACCGCCGCTCTCGTCGAGGTCGGATGCGTGGTCGCCGTCGCGATGGACGCGGACGACGCCCGTGTCGAGCGACAGCGACCGGGGCGCATGCGGCAGGTCGACGACGAGATCGCCCTCCGCATCCGTCGCGCCGAGCGGCAGCGCGTCGGCGAAGACGGTGATTCCCGGGGCGGGGTAGTAGTTGGTGATGTCGAGAGCCGACACGACCGCCGAGAAGCCGGGCGCAGCGACGATGCGCACGTCGGTGCGTGCATCGTCGCGCGGCACGACGCGGCCCGTCGCCGTCCGGAAGCGCTCCCCGGTGAGCCGCCAACCGAACGCCTGCCCGACCGGGACCTCGACCGTGCGCACATCGGCATCGCCGTCGACGCGCGACTGCCAGCCGCTCTCACCGCGGAGGAACAACGACCAGCCGCGCAGCGCGCGCCCTTCGGCGTCGACGACCCGCAGGTCGACGGACTGCATCGGCAGCCGGTCGTGGACACGGAAGTCGATGCTCGCCGCCGGCGGCGTGACCCGGAGCACACGCGGTGAGTTGCCGCACGGCAGGAAGGTCTCGAGCACGACGTCGCACTCGACGAGCGGCACATCCGCGAACGACCACGAAGCCACGGCCCGGCCGTCGACCACGCGCCACTCGAGACCGGCGTTGCGCCACACGCTCGTGTCGGCGCGGCTCTTCAGGATCACCGTGCAACAAGTGAAGGGCACGCCGCTGTCCGTGGTGACGGCGCCTTCGATCACGCCGCCGTTCCGCCGCGTGACGACCGTCACGTCCTGCTCGATCGCGCGGCCGGCCGACACGTCCACCGCACGGCGCCACGGCTCGATCCGTTCGCCGTTCACCTCCATGCTCGCGGGACCCGGGGGCACGTGCACGATCGCGAAGCGCCCCTCCCGATCGGTGAACGCCACCGAAGCATCCACCCGCTCCGCGTCGATCCGCGCCACAACGACTTCGAGACCGCTGCACGGCGCACCGGTCGAGTCGCGCACGACGCCGCGCACGACCCCTGTCGACTCCAGCACGACGGAGACGGGCGACGCCGCCACACCGACGAGGTTCGGCACCGGCGTCGAGCCGTGCCACAGACCGTCGCTCGTGCCGAGGTGCAGCGTGAGACCGGCAGGGGAGCGCAGTGGTTCGGCGAGGAAGCGGCACCAGAAGTTGCCGGGCTCCCCGGGCACTTCGTGCAGGGCCGCGGTCTGGTCGGCTCGGCCGACGACGCGCGCGAGGCCCTTCCCTCCGCGCCGCGCGAGCCTCGCCTGCACATCCGCCGTCCGCAGCTCCGGCGGCAACGTCGTCACGACGAACCAGGTCGGCCCGACCGACGCGGCCAGTTCGAGCGAACCGTCGCGCAGGAAGGCCTCGACCGGGGCCCACGCGTCGTCTCCGCTAGGCGCGGGTTCTGGCGCCGCGGCGCTCCTCGCTGCGACGGCTCCGCGGAGCGCCGCAGCACAGCACTCCACGGACCACCGCGCGTCCGCCGCGAATGCGCGCGTGCTCGCGAACCTTCCGTCGCGGTCCGCAACGAGGTCCTCGCGCCCTTCGCCGTCGCGCAACGACACTGCGGCGAACGGCACGGGCTGGCCGGTCACTTCGTGCCGCACGGAACCGTGTACCTGGAGGCGGACGCCGCGATCGGACACCGGCGTGCGGTCGCCGGACGCCGGGAGGCCGCCCTGGTCCCGGCTCACCGGAGCCCTCGGATCCGCCGCCACACGCTGCGGCTCCGCCGCGGACGCGCGCCGTTCGCCCGCCGCATCGCCGCCCGTGACGAAGGGCACGCAGACCGCCGCCGCGACGATCACCGCTGCGGCCGCGGCCACCCACTTCGTCGTGAACACGGCGCTCGCGGCGACGGCGGCACCCGCGGCTGCGGGCACCAAGGGGGCCCCGGCCAGCGGCGCGAGCAGAGCGCGCATGCCGGCATCACCGCCGGCGCGTGACCGAACGTCCGCGCGCAGCATCTCGAGTCCGCGATGGAGGCGCGTCTTGACCGTCGCGGCGGGCACCCCGAGCTCGGCGGCGATCTCGGCGACGGACCGCTGCGCGTAGTACCGGAGCTGCAGGGCATGGCGGTAGTCCTTCGGCAGCGCCGCGAGCGCCCGCGAGAGGACCTCGATCCCGAACGGGTCGCCCCCGTCGGTCTCGACGCGCCGCAGCGCCGCTTCCCGTTCCCGATCGAGCCGGGCCCGTTCCCGGATGCGGCGGTCGTGGCAGACGTTCCGGATCACCGTCGCGAGCCACGCACGCAGCGACGCAACACCTTCCGGCGGGCGTCGCAGCGCGCGCACGAACGTCTCCTGCACCAGGTCGTCCGCTGTCGCCGCGTCCGCAACCAAGCGCCGCGCGATCGAGCGCAGGAAACCGGCGTGGTCGACGAGGCTCGTGGCCGGATCGAAGGGAGGGGCGTCGGTCATGCGTTCGAGCCCAGGACGAAGCCGACCGCCGCCCCGGTGTCACGAAGTGACAGAATCGCGGGGTCCGGGGGAAGCCCCTCGCCCCGGACGCGCCGCCGTCCGGGTCATTTCACCCGGTGGACCTGCTCCACGCTCAGTTCGTCGGTCTCGCCGTGGCAGACGGCACAGGCTTCGGCGCCAGACGGGCTCGTGTTCGCGTCGATGTGCGCGATCGCGGGCGAGTCCGTGTGGCACGCGCTGCACGCCGAACGCCACGCTCGGGTCGGCCAGACCTGGTCGGGGTGGCTGCGCTCGTCCGGCAGTTTCCACGCCGTGTTGGTGCCGTGGCACTTGGCACAGTCCTGCACCCCGCCCGGCATGCCCGGGAACACCGGCTTGTGCAACGAGTGGAGCAGGTTGCGGAACTCGATCGAGAGGTCGAACGTGCCCGTCGTCGGGTTCTCGTACTTCAACGCACCCTGGGCGCCCGCCGTGCCGTGGCAGCTGAGGCATGCCTCCACGCTGCGGCGGCTGCCGCCGTGGAACTGCAGGCTGTCGTGGCAGCCGTAGCACGAGGCCGGGTCGATGCGGCTCACGGTCTCCACCGTCGTCGCGGATCCGAACAGGAGCTGCGTCCCCGTCGAACCGGCGCCCTCGGTGTAGGTCGTGTTCTCGCCCGAACGCGTCACCACGATGCTGCGCGCGCCGTGCAGGTCGAGCACGTAGGTGCCCGCCAGGACCGGCAGCCCGGTGAAGTCGCCCCAGTCCTCGCCGTTCGTCGGCGTGTCGCCGAGCGCACCCGGGTACTCGGCCGGCACGACGAAGTCCGCGGTGTAGCTGGCGAGGATCTCGCCGGCGCCGATCTCGCTCGTCTCGGCGATGACGCCCGTGGTCGCGTCGACCGAGTAGAGGCTCGTGGCGACGGACGCCAGCGTCACCTCGATGACCGAGGCTCCCGCGACGTGCGCGTGCAGCAGGTTCGGCTTGTAGGTCTGGCGGTAGTACGAGCCGAACCAGAGCCGGTTGCCGTCGACGTACTGGATCTTCATGAACTCACGGACGCCCGGCGACGCGTCGTCGATCACGATCGTGTCGTCCTTCGCGAAGCCCGTGCTCGACGCGACGTCGATGTAGTTCTGGCGGATCGTCGACGCCGACGCGAGGGTGGTCGCCGTCGAAGTCCCGGTGACCCGGACCAGCGTCGTCGCGGCGTTCGTGACGTTCCAGATCGGGGCACGACCCGTGGCGAAGGAGTCGAGGCTGCCGCCCGACGTGCCGATCGGCTCGTAGTAGATCTGCTCCGGCATGCGGAACGTGTAGGGCCCGTTGCCGGTGAACGCGTTCTGCGCGACGCGCTGGTAGTTCATCAGCTGCGGGTTGTTCGAGGGCCCCGACAGGATGGCCTCGATGCGACTCAACGCACTGGCCGCGATCGCGGTCCCGGCGTCGTTCTCGACGCGGAACGTGATCTCGATCTTCTCTCCCGCCTCGAAGCGACCGTTCGCCGTGCCCCCGACGTCGTTGACCGAGGTGACGACGAAGTTGACGCCGGAGACGACGTTCGAGTCGACCAGCGGGTGCCGATGCGCGTCCTTCACGTCGAGCGCGGTGCCCTCGATGCGGTGGCACTCCGTGCACGCCGCGTTGTCGCGCTGCACGGGCATCGTCTGGCCGTTCGCGGTGTACGGATACTCGGGGTTCCAGTCGTCGTGGCACGACCCGCACGCCGCGATCGTCGGCTGCGACCAGATCAGTTCGCCCTGCGCGGGCGCGGCGATCGGGCCGCTGCCGTCCGGGTCACCGTGGCACTTCTCGCACTCGGAAGGGCCCTGGCGCATCGTGTTCTCGCGCGACTGCAGCGTCGAGGACAACGCCGTGAAGCCGACGTCGCGCGGCATCGGCGTGTAGAAGCTCGGCCACGCGGGCCAAGTGATCGTCGAGAAGTTCGTGGCGACGTCGCCGAACCCGACCAGCTGGTACGGAGTCGCGGTCGCGTCGTACTTCCGCGTGCCGTTCGGGTTCGTCGCGACGCCGAGCACCGAGGGAAGATGCTTGCCGGAGTGGATCCGGTGGATCATCACCTTGAAGTCGATCGTCGCTCCCGGCGTGCCGCCGGCCACCGACGCGATGTTCCGGTCCTCGGCGCCCGCGGTGTGGCAGAGCAGGCAGTTCCCGATGTTGTTGCGGTTGTCGCCGTGGGCACGCAGCTGGGTGTGGCACTGGTTGCAGTGCGCCAGCGTCACGACCTCGCGCGGGGCGAGCGTCGTGGCCCCGCC
This sequence comes from uncultured candidatus Brocadiaceae bacterium, assembly GCA_964538915.1. GTDB lineage: Bacteria > Planctomycetota > UBA1135 > UBA1135 > UBA2386 > JAEUHQ01. The sequence continues at coordinate 29,546 of CAZIFB010000034.1, forward strand.
GAGCAGGAAGTCCGACGTCGCGTTGCCGGGATCGCGGTAGACCACGTGGTCGATCGTGTAGTCCTTCCGCAGCTCGATGCCGACCGTGTAGGTGCCGGCAACGAGCGCACTGCCGGTCATCTCTCCGTCGGTCAACGCCGTCGTGTCGTTCAGCGGGGCGAGATAGGTCGCCGGGATCGGCAGCGCGAACTCGTACGTGTACTGGCCGAGTGCGCGCTTCGTCGAACGGGTCAGCACGTCGGCCTGCGACGCGATGACGCGCTGGTACGAGGTCGTCGGGCCCGACACCATGATCGCGCCTCGGGCCATCGTCGACAGCTCGAGAGGACTGCCGTTGTCGCTCCGCACCGTGAAGTCCACGCGGAGTCGATCGCCGATGTCGCCGCGACCGACTCCGGCGCGGCCGTGCACGGCATCGATCGTCACGACGACGCCGGGCAGCACGTCGTTGGCGCCGACCGTCGGCTCGGTGGCCGTTCCGATCGGCGACGAGTTGCTGCCGTTGCACGCGGCGACGGCGAGCAACGCAGGCAGCATCCACGCTCGGACGCTGCGTGAACGGGGAGCAGGGTTTCGCGGTTTCGACATGGCAGGCTCACGGGGTTTCGCGGCCACCGACGGGGCGACCGCACGGAAGAGAGGAAGGTTGCGAGGACGGCGTGGGCGTCACCGATGGCACTCGGTGCAGACGTGGCCGCCGTCCGGATGCGGCAGGCGCACACCGTTGCCGTGGCACGTGCGGCAGTTCATGGACGGCACGTGGTTCGCCGGCAGCGGCGTCGTCGCGTGCTCGCCGGCCTCGGGATGGCACACGGCGCAGCCCTGCTCCTGCAGCGGGAAGTGGCAGCCGGTGCAGTGGCGCTGGAGCGGCGCGCCGAACCCGCCGCGATGGCTCTGCGGCCGCGTCACGGAGTGGCACTGCTGGCAGGAGTCCTGCGTGTGGCAGACCGCGCAGCGGCCGCGGTCGATCGAGGCCATGAGCCCGTGTGTGCGCACGCGGAACGTGTTGTCGTGGCTCCGCGGCGCCTCGCGCTGGTGGCAAGCGTTGCAGCCGCTCGCCTGCTCGTGGCACAACGAACAGCGGTCGGGGCTCGCTTCCGAGCCGGACCGCACGCGTTCGCCATGACCACGCATCCAGTCCGCGCCGTGTGAGTCGGGGCGCCAGTCGCGCCCGATCGTGCGATGGCAGGCGCTGCAATCGTTCGCGACGCCGCGGCTCGCGTGGCACTCCATGCAGTCCGACTTCTTCGCGAGCGGGGCGAGCGGCACTTCGGTCTCGTCGGCGACGTCCGCGTGGCAGGTCGTGCAGAGGAGCCCGCCCGCGGTCGCGTGCGCCCGATGCGAGAACACGACGTCGGGCGTGCGACCGGACACCGCCACGCGGCGATAGCGGCCCTCCGGGCCGAAGAACGCGGCGAGCCGACGCTCCGCGGGTTTCCCGGCGTCGAACCGGTCGTGGCAGGGTGCGCACAGTTCCGGCGGCGGCGTGCACGGATCGTCGAAGCTGCGCACGTCGCCGTGGCAGAACGTGCACGCGAGTTCGTTGTCGACGACGTGCACCCGGTGCGGGAACGACGGCTCCTCGCGCCGCGCCGGCATCACGAAGCAAGCGGCGACCCCGCAGACGAGCAGTACGCCTGCCCACACGAGACGCGACCGGACAAGACGGATCAGAACGTCCATGTGACTCCCACTCGGAACAGGTGGAACTCGTCATCGTCGTCACGTTCGATCTCGTACGCCGCGTCGAACAGCGCGCGCCCCACGCGGCGTTGCACACGGAGATACCAGGACCGCACGTGCAGCCGCTCCCGCCCTTCGAAGAGGTCGTAGCGGAACAAGTCGTAGGCGCTGCCCAGCACAGTGCGTAGGTCCCGGTCCGGCCTCCAGACGAGGTCCCCGGTGACGGCACGGAACTCCTCTCCGCTCGAGTCCCAGAGGCTTCCGGACAGGGAGGCCGTGAGACCGGACACGAACAGGTCGTCCCACGACGCGAACGCGCGGTAGTGCTCGAACTCGCGGTTGAAGGCGCGTTCGTCGGCCGCATCCCGCAGCCAGCGCACGTCGGCGCCGACGCCGACCGACAGGTGCTCGGTCGCGTCGACGTCCAGGGTCGTCTCCAGCTGGCGGTAGGGCGCGTAGTCGAAGCCGATGTCGAAGAACGGATCGAGTTCGGTCGTTTCCTGCCGCTGCGTCGACAGGAGTTCGCGCCACGTCACCGTGAAACGCGCGTCGGCCGGCAAGGCGTCGGGCAACGGACCGTTCGCGCCGACGACGAGGTCGCGCGGCGAACCGTCGCGCCACGTGTGCAGGCCGTGCAGCTGCACTTCACCGACGGTCTGCCACCAGCGCGCGCCGAGCAGGTCGTCTTCGCGATCGACGGCGAGGTACTCGTCGCGCAGATTCATCGCGTCGACGCGGACGCGACCGCCGCGCCATGGCACGAACCCCGCCGCGACTCCGACGACGCTGTCCCCGCGCGGACTCCCTTCGAACTGGTGCACCGGCACGCCGCCGTACGCCGACACCTGGAACTGCGTCTGCCCGCCCCACCGCGGCGAGTCCGCGCGCACACCGTCGAACGTGACGATCGTCGGCGCCTCTTCGAGGTCCTGGCGCCCGAGCCGCAAGAGCCGCAGCCCCAGCGAGCGGTGCAGGTCCACGTGCGCCGCGTAGAGCCGCGCGTCGAACTCGTCGCCGAAACTCTGGTCGAGGCCGGCGAAAGGATCGTCCGTCCGGCGACCGTCCGCGTCCCAGAACGCGCGCGTCCGGACGTGTGCCGTCACCGTGTCGCGCTCCTCGTCGCCGAGGTCCGCGTCGAGACGCGCGACGACGTCCTGGTCGGTCGCACCGGCGCCGTGCCGCGCGCGGTAACGCAGCGCCAACGATCCCGCGAAGCGCAGCGCGTCGGACGGCGGCGGCGCCGTCGCGCGTCGCGGAGCCGATGGTGTCAGCCCCTCCAGCGACTTCGCCGCGGTGTCGCTCGGGTCCTGCGGGGCCGGTTGCCGCGGTCGCGGGTCCTGCACTCCGTCGGGCACCACGGGCGCCGCCTCCGCCGGCGATGTTTCGATGGGCGGCGCCTCTTCGGGTCGTGCGGGTGGCGGGCCCGGCGGCGGCGTGCCCTGCGGCCCCTGATCGAGCCCGAGCTTCTTGCGCAGGATCTCGGCCGCTTCGCGCACTGGATCCTTGGGCTCGGGCGGCGACGGCTTGCCCTCCCCCGCCTTCGGCTCCACGGGCTTCGCTTCACCCGGTTTCCCTTCGCCCTGCTTCGACTCACCCGGATTCTGGCCCGGGGCCTGGCCCTGCTTCGGTTCGGCAGCTGGCGGCGGCGTCTGCGCCGACAGCCTCCCGGACACGGGCGCCACCGCGAGCAGGAGCGCGGCGAGCCACCATCGGCGCTCGCCTGTTGCAGGACGGAAGACCATCGCGATCAGCGCTTCAGGCCGAATGCGTCGAGCACGGCCGGGTTCTCCTCGTTCTCGCTGAGCACGACGTGGCAGCGATCGCAGCTGCCGTCGCGCACGGGCACGCCGTTCTCCTGGAGAGCCGGGCCGAAGATCGCGTGGCCGTCGCCGGCGCGGTGCTGGCCGTCGTGGCAGCGAAAACACCCGCCATGCGTCGCGAGGTCGGGGTAGGCGCCCCAGCCGAGCTTGCGGTCGGGCCACACGTTGCGCTGCCAGATGCGCGCGACCTCCGCGGCAGCGGCATCGACGCGCTCCTGCACGTCGGCGGCGGGCGCGCCGTCCTTGGCGAACGCGTCGCGCAGATGACCCTTGATGCCATCGGTCGCGTTCGCCCGCGTCCACGGCGCCTCGAGCGCCGCCTGCGCGCGCTGCTTCAGGAACGGCAGGTCGCGCGGCAGCAGCGCATTGGCGAACGCGATGTCGAGAGCCTCGCCCGGCGACTCGAACGCATGCGCCGAACGGTTGTGGCAGTCGTTGCAGTCCATGCGCCGCAGTTCGCCTTCGGGCCGCGGTTCCGCGGGAACACCGGGCGCGGTGTAGACGCGCTGTGTGCCGTCCGTGCGCACGACACGAAGCCACGGGATCCGCGTGCGCTGCGGGTCCGCGGCGACGTACTCGACGGTCGCATCGGGGTGCACGTGCCAGTGGATGCCGACCGACGCACCGTCGGGTCGTGTGCCGCCCGTCCGCATCAGCAGCACGTTCGTGTAGCCGCTCACCTTCTCGTCGGTGCGGAAGTGCGACTTCACCTTCAGCTTCGTGCCCAGGTACTTCTCCGGCCAGTGGCAGTGTTCGCACGTCTTCTCGGCGGGCACGAGCCCGTGCACCGGCGTCGGGATCGGGCGGCGGTAGTCGTCGAAGATCACGCCGAGCAGTTGCTTCGTCCCGTTCCACTTCGACGCGACGAAACCCTGCGCGCCCGGCGCCACGTGGCACGCGACGCAGTCGACGCGCTGATGCGGCGAACGCTGGTAGGCGACGTACTCGGGCTCCATCACGGAGTGGCACGCCTTCCCGCAGAACTCCACCGAGCCCATGTAGTGCACGCCGCCGTAGCCGATCGTTCCGACCGCGGCGAAGTTGACCGCGGTCAGAACGACGACCGCGCGGGCGAGCTGCATCGGCCGATCGCTGAGCGCGGCCACACGCTCCGCCAGACGACCGCGATAGACGAAGAGGCCGAGCGGCACCAGCACGAGCCCGATGACGAACACGAGCGGCACGACGATCGTCGACATCAGGCCGACGTACGGGCCGGCCCATGCGCCCCCCATCGTGTGCATCACCGCGAACGTCGCGAAGGCGAACACGGCCAGCGTCATCAGCGCCATGCCCGACGAGGTGATCCAGTTCGAACGCAACAGCCGGTGCAGGCGCCCGAAGGTGCCGGCTGACGGGGGGCTGGCCATGGCGCTGGTCCTACCGACCGGGCCCTTCGCCGTCCATGGGCCTTGAGGCCCGGTCCGTCGTCCGCCGCGCCGCGCGCCGCTCGCTTCGTGAGGACTCGGAGGATCGGATGGGAAGAGCCCGGTCCAGCGCGAAGGTCAGGGCGCCGAAGGCCCCCGTCAGTCGGGCAGCAACAGCACTCGCAACGTCGCTCCTTCGCGCCCGAGGCGGTACGTCCCGTCCGACGAGACGTCCGCCGGCACGTGCAGTTCGCCCTGGATCGACCAAGCGCCGCGCTGGATCCCGATGCGCGCCGGGCGGGCAACCAGATCGATCCATGCACGACCGGCGGAGTCCGTGGGCGCGACCACCGAACCGTCGGCGAGCAACCGGGCGCCTGCGACGGGCCGGAAGTTGCGCGCGTCGTCGCAGACGGCGAGCGCCGAGAAGCCATCGTGACCGACGACTTCGACGACGCTTCCCCCTGCCGGCACCGTCACGTCGCCGCGGCCGAGGCGTCGCCCCTCCCCTGCAGCGCACCACACGACCCGTTCCCCGACCGGCAGCAGCAGCGAGAACTCCGTCCCGTCCACACGATCGACGCGCTGTTCCCATCCGGCCCCACCCGAGAGGAACAGCGACCAGGCGCCCTCGACGCCGCCGACCGGACGAAACGTGACGGACACGAGCGGAGGCCGGTCGTCGACATGGAACCGGATGCCGACGGATGGCGGCGTGATCGACACCGAACGCGACGCGACTCCGCACGGCGCGCCGGGCCGCAGCGTCACGTCACAGGGCACGACCGGCACGTTCTCGAACGCCCACCGCGCCTCGAACCGGCCGTCGACCTCGGCCCATCGGACGAACGCTTCGCGCCAGATGCTCCCGTCGTCGCGGCTCGACAGCACGACGCCGCACGGCGCGAACGGCTTCCCGCTTTCGGTCGTGATGGTGCCGGACACCCAGCCGCCGATCGGCCGCGACGCGAGCGCGATGTCGCGTTCGACCGCGACTCCGGCGGCGACCAGCACCGTCGTGCGCGCCGCTTCGACGTCCTCGGTCGCGACTTCGAGCACGGCCGGCCCCGGCATCACGAACGAGAACTCGTAGCGGCCGTCGTCGTCGGTTCGTGCACCCAGACGCACGCGGTCCGCCTCGCCCCCCTGCGACAGGGCGACCGGATAGTTGCGCCGCGGCTTGCCCCCACTGGCGCGCACGACGCCGCGAACGGTGCCCGGCGCCACCAACGGCACGACGACCGGTTCACGCTGCACGCCGCGCACCTGCCGGACCGGCGCACGTCCGCTCCAGGAGCCGCGCCGGCCCGCGAGAACGAGCTGCGCCGGCAACTCGCCGACCGTCGCGTCGGGCGGCAGCCGACACCAGTACGCACCCGCTGTCGCCGGATCCTCGCGCAGGTCCCCTGTCTCTTCGAACCGACCACGCATCGCGAGGACTGCGATCGCGTCGGCGCGTGCGAGCATCACCAGCACGTCCGCGAGGAGCACGCCCTCGGGCAACTGCGCGACGACGAAGTACGTCGGGCCGGCCGCCAGCCCGATCTCGACACGGTCGCGCTCGACACCGGGCGCGAGCCGTTGCCACGGGGCACCGCGGCGCGGGTCGGACTCGTCGGAGTCCGCGGTCTCCGAGGTCCAGGGCAGGAGCCGCGGCGCACGCCGACGACGAACGAACGGATCCCACGTCCGGAGTTCGCAGTCCGCGGCGAACGACCGCCGCGTCGCGAACCGACCGTCCCGATCGGTCGAGACCTCCTCTTCGCCGGCGCGGTCGCGAACGGCGACGCGCACGAAGGGAATCCCCTGCCCGTCGGCCGCGTACACCACCCGGCCACCGACCTGCGCGCCCTCCTCGGCGGCGGTCCGCTCGTTCGCTGCCTCCGCTCCGGGGCCGCGCGCTTCGACTTCCCGCCCGGCCACCGCTCCGTCGGCCCCGCGAAGCCGCTCGGCGCCGCCGTCGGGCGGCGGCGCACTCGACCGCGCCACGAGCCAGACCGCGAACGCGGCGGCGGTGAACGTCGCGACGACGCTCCAAAGGAGACGCGATCGTGAGCGACGGCCGTCGCTCACTGCCAGAAGTAGTGCCACTTGGATTCGAGCTTCACGGTGGCGCCCGGCGCGATCTCGACCGTCCAGCGGTACTCGCCGAATCCGTTGCGACGGAACCACCAGTTCGGCCAGCTCCACCATCCCCACCACGTCGGGCGCTCGGACTCGTTCCACGCGGAAACGAGGTCGAGCTGCGCCTTCTGCCCATCCTGCCCGACGTCGTCGACGAGGCCGAGCACGCGGCGCCGCACTTCGACCTCGACCTTCTCGCCCTTGCTGCTGCGGAGTTCGATCGAGCCCGCCATGTCGACGCGCCCGTAGGTCCCGTCGCTGCGGCGCAGGTCCTCCTGGCGGCCGGCCTCGACGTCGTTGGTCTTCACGCCGATGTCGATCGCGGCGTTGATCTCGAGGTCGGACTCCGAGCCGATCGGCGTGTAGCGCATCCGGCCTTGCGCCAGCACGCGACCGTTCGTGAGAACCAGCGCCGGTGCGGTCGTGAGCGGGGCCTTGCTGCCGTTGCGCAGCCGCAGCACGTGCATCGCCTTCGGCGCCGCGAGTTCCTTCGCGAGTTCGACGACCTGCTGGCCGTGCAGACCGTGCTGTACCTCGAGCGGCGGCGAGAACGGTACGAGCAACGTGTAGACGTCGCGGTACGACAGTTCGAACGACGCCACGGGCAACACGAGGCGTTCGCCCTTCTTCAGCGTCACGTCGCGCACCGGGAAGACGAAGAGATCCTCGTTGGCCGCGCCTTCGCCGGCCGTCGGTTCGGACGGCTGGTCCTGTGCGACGGGTGCGGCTCCCTGGGTGCGAATCGAGTTCGACAGGAAGTTCGAGACCGAGGCGTTGAGGCCGTACGACGCACTGGCGGCGACCTGAGCCATCTCCTGCTGCAGCGAGATCGGGTCGAGCATGCCGGCGAACGTGAACTTGGGCACACCGACGACGAGGTTCACCGTCGCACCGCGAAGGTCGACGAGATCGTTCACGAGCGTCGCTTCGAGCTGCACCGACGCCTTGCCGTTGCCGTCGACGTCGACGCGGTACGAGGGCACCCAGCGGAATCCCTGCTGCACGTACATCACGCCGACGGTCGCCGCCCCGCCGCCGCCCGCGAACGACAGCGTGAGGCGCTGGCGCTTCTGTTCCGTCGCCACGGTCGCGCTGAACTCGCCGTTCACCTCGACGTCGCGCACGACCGACAACGGCACGGCGCGAGTACCGGTCGCGGTCGCGATCAGCACGATGTCGCCTTCCGCCGCGTCGTCGCCCGTGCGCGCCGGCGTCGCGAGCAGCTTGCCTTCGATGCGCTCGCGCCGCTCCTTCTCGGCGATCCCGAGAACCGCGTTCTTGCCGACGTTCGCCTTCACGATCTGCTTCAGGTCGATGGCGACCCTGCTCTCGCTCACCGTCTCCGTGCCCGCCCTCGCGGACACGAGCGTCGCTCCGCCCGTCGCGAACGGCCAGAACGTGCCGAGCACCGGCGCCGGCAGCTCGTCGAGCACGAGCGACGTGCTCCCCGGCGGCAGCGACGTCTCGCGCACGACGTAGGCGTGCCCGTCCTTGAACGCGGTGATCTCGCGAACCGGCAACTGGTCGCTGGCGACACGGGGCGGCTCCTGCGCCACCAGCCACGGACCGAGCGACGAAACGGCGACGACGGCGAGTGTTCTCATGCGAGCTCCGACGCCGAACCGTAGCGCGGCCTCCGTCGACTTCGGCAAGCGGTTCGTAAGGACGGCGGCCGGACTCACTCGGTGGCAGCGAGCCACCGCGCGGCTTCCCGCTTGATCCAGCGTCGGACCTCGAACTCGCGGTAGCCGCGACCGCGGAGCCAGCGAGAGGCGTTCGCCTGCCTCGGGACGCTGGCTGCCAGCACACGCCACTCCCTCAACGCCCGATCCACTTCGCCCCGCCGACGCGAACGCCGACGCACTCCCTCGGCGCCGGTCACCACGAGCAAGAGCGCGGCGGCGACCATGAACCCGACCCAGCCGCACAGGCGCCCAGCGAGGACCGAGCCGTCGAAGAACAACAGCACCAGGCCAGCGGCGACCCCGATCGCCCCCGCGAACAGCCGGTTCTCGGGATCTCCCAGCGGCCCCGTTCCGTCCGCGTCGGCGAGCCAGGCTTCACCGCGGCGGCGCAACGCGTGGAAATCGTGCAGCGGCTCTGCCTCCATGGGGGTCAGCGTAACGCGGATCGCGCCGCGGGCGCGGAGAACGCGATCCCCTCCGTCCGAGCACCCCGGCGCACCGGTCCCTGGGGAGGCGGCCTCAGCCGTCGCCGCCGACCCGTTTCGTGCTCGGCGGTTCTTCGACCAGCTTGCTGCGCACGAACTCGCGGTTCATCTCGGCGATCACGCGAACGGGGATCTCCTTCGGGCAGACCGCTTCGCACTCGTACTGGTTCGTGCAGTTGCCGAAGCCTTCGGCGTCCATCGCGGCGACCAGCTTGCGCGCGCGCTGCTCACGTTCGACGCGGCCTTGCGGCAGATGCAGGAAGTGCGACACCTTCGCGCCGACGAAGAGCATCGCCGACGCGTTCTTGCACGCAGCGACGCAGGCGCCGCAGCCGATGCACGTTGCGGCGTCGAACGCGCGGTCGGCGTCCGGCTTCGGGACCGGGATCGCGTTCGCATCCTGCGGCGCTCCGGTGTTCACCGAGACGTACGCGCCGGACTGCACCACCCGGTCGAACGCGCTGCGGTCGACGACGAGGTCCTTCAGGACGGGGAACGCGGCGGCGCGCCACGGCTCGACGTAGATCGACGCACCGTCGCGGAAGCTGCGCATGTGCAGCTGGCACGTCGTGGTGCCGCGCTCGGGGCCGTGGGGAACACCGTCGATGACGACGCCGCACGAACCGCAGACGCCTTCGCGGCAGTCGTGGTCGAACGCGACGGGGTCTTCACCCTTCTTCGTCAGCTGCTCGTTCAGGACGTCGAGCATCTCGAGGAAGGACATGTCCGCCGACACGTGGTCGAGCTCGTAGGCGACCATCTTCCCGTCCTGGGCGAAGTCCGCCTTCGTGCTCTTCTTCGACTGACGCCAGATGTGGAGGGTGACTTTCATCGCTCCGTTCCCGCTCACTTGTAGCTCCGCACCGCGAGGTGCACGTTCTCGAACTCGAGCGACTCGACGTTCCGCACCGGCGCCTTGCCCTCGCCGGCGTACTCCCACACCGCCGCGTGACAGAAGTTCTCGTCGTCGCGCCTCGCCTCGCCGTCGTCCTGCCACTCCTCGCGGAAGTGACCGCCGCACGACTCGCGGCGCTCGAGAGCGTCGCGGCACAGGAGTTCGCCGAACTCGAGGAAGTCGGCGACACGCCCGGCCTTCTCGAGCGACTGGTTCAGCGACATGTCGCTGCCGAGCACCTTGACGTCCTTCCAGAACTCCTCGCGCAGGGCGGGGATCTCGCGAAGGGCCTCGCCGAGCCCCTTCTCGTTGCGGGCCATGCCGCACTTGCCCCACATGATCTTGCCGAGCGCCTTGTGGAAGTCGTCGACGGTGCGCTTGCCGTTGATGGAGAGGAGGCGCTTCGTCATCGCCGTCACCTCGCCCGACACCTTGCCGAACTGCGGGTGGTCGGACTTCACCGCGCCCGCCTTCTGTCCGGCGAGGTAGCCGGCGATCGTGTACGGGATCACGAAGTAGCCGTCCGCGAGCCCCTGCATGAGCGCCGACGCGCCGAGGCGGTTCGCACCGTGGTCGCTGAAGTTCGCTTCGCCGAGCACGAACAGGCCCGGGATCGTCGACATCAGGTCGTAGTCGACCCACAGGCCGCCCATCGTGTAGTGCACGGCCGGGAAGATCCGCATCGGCTGCGAGTACGGGTCCTCGGCCGTGATCTTCGCGTACATGTGGAAGAGGTTGCCGTAGCGCGCGGCGATCGCGTCCTTGCCGAGCCGCTGGATGCTGTCGCGGAAGTCGAGGTAGACGCCGAGCCCGGTGTCCCCGATGCCCCGGCCTTCGTCGCAGACCTGCATGGCCGCGCGCGACGCGATGTCGCGGGGCGCCAGGTTGCCGAAGCTCGGGTACTTGCGCTCGAGGTAGTAGTCGCGCTCCGCGTCGGGGATGTCCGCGGGCTTGCGCTTGTCGCCCTGCTTCTTCGACACCCACACCCGGCCGTCGTTGCGCAGCGACTCCGACATCAGCGTCAGCTTGCTCTGGTGGTCGCCGCTGACGGGGATGCAGGTCGGGTGGATCTGCGTGTAGCACGGGTTGGCGAAGCCGGCGCCGCGCTTGTACGCGCGCCACGTCGCGGTGACGTTGCAGCCCTTCGCGTTCGTGCTGAGGTAGAAGACGTTGCCGTAGCCGCCGGTCGCGAGCACGACCGCGTCGCCCGCGTGCGAACGGATCTCGCCGGTGACGAGATCGCGAACCACGATGCCCTTCGCATGGCCGTCGACCACGACGACGTCGAGCATCTCGGTGCGCGGGAACATCTTCACGGCGCCGCTCCCGATCTGGCGCGACAGCGCCGCGTAGGCGCCGAGCAGCAGCTGCTGCCCGGTCTGACCGCGGGCGTAGAACGTGCGCGAGACCTGCGCACCGCCGAAGCTGCGGTTGTCGAGCAGGCCGCTGTAGTCGCGCGCGAACGGCACCCCCTGCGCGACGGCCTGGTCGATGATGTTCACGCTCAGTTGCGCGAGGCGATACACGTTCGCTTCGCGCGCGCGGAAGTCGCCGCCCTTCACCGTGTCGTAGAACAGCCGCCAGATCGAGTCGCCGTCGTTGCGGTAGTTCTTCGCCGCGTTGATGCCGCCCTGCGCCGCGATGCTGTGTGCACGCCGCGGGCTGTCCTGGAAGCAGAAGCACTCGACCTGGTATCCGAGTTCGGCCAGCGACGCGGCGGCCGACGCTCCCGCGAGACCACTGCCGACGACGAGCACCTTGTACTTCCGCTTGTTCGCGGGATTGACGAGCTTCGTCTCGAACTTGCGCGTGTCCCACTTCTCCTGGATCGGGCCGCCCGGGATCTTGCTGTCGAGCTTCATTGCGCCACCTTCACGATTCCGGCGAGCACGGAGAGAGCGAGGAATGCGTTGCCGCCGGCAATCAGCGCCGCGAGCACCGTCGAGAGCCGCTCGACGATCGGCGTGTAGCGCCGATGGCAGAGGCCGAGCGTCTGCGCGAAGCTGCGCAGGCCGTGTCGCAGGTGCAGGAACAACACGATCTGCGCCGCGGCATAGACGACGGCGATCGCGGGCACCGAGAAGCTGCGCGTCACCATGGTGTGCACGTCGAAGCCGGCACCGCTCGCCTTCGCGGCGAAGTGCTCGGGGTTCGTCACGCCGAACGTGAAGTGCAGCAGGTGGTAGACGACGAAGACCAGCAACGTCAGCCCGCTGAAGACCATCGACCGCGACGCGAACGTCGCCTGCACGGTCGCTTCGCTCGCGTAGGGCACGGGCCGCGCCTGCTTGTTCGCGCGCGACAGGCGCACAGCCGTCGCCACGTGCAGCACGAAGACCACGAGCAACCCGCCCCGCGCCACCCACAGCAGGGCGCCCTTGTCGTGCAGCCACTTCGCGTAGGTGTTGATCGCGTCGGGCCCCGCCAGCAACTGCAGGTTGCCGAGCAGGTGCGCGACGACGAACCCGAACAGCAGCACGCCGGTGACCGCCATCGTCACCTTGCCGCCGATGGACGACCGCCAGAAGTCGAACAGCCAGCTCATGAAGCGCCGAAGGATCGGCAGCAGGGCGGTCGAATGCAACAGGCGAGCCGGCCGGCGGAGCGCGCCTCGGGACCGCCCCGCGATGGGATCACTTCGCGAGGGGCGTCTTGCCGATCGATACGAGCGCGCGCAGCGCGTCCGCGGTTCGGACGTCGAGACGCAGGAGGCGCGCCGGCTCGACGAGGAGCAGCTTGCCGTTCGTCGGATTCGGCGCGCTCGGCACGAACACCACCGTGTGGGTGCGGCCGTCCGGTCCGGGCGACTCGCCGGTCACGAAGCCGATCTCGTACCCTTCGTCCGCGCGCACGGCGACCACGCCCTGGAAGAAGCGCTCGCGCGTCGAGTCGTAGCCGAGCACCTCCTTCATGGACTGGTAGGCCGCGCCGAGCAGCGGCAGGTTCTCGAGCAGGCGGTCCACGCGCCGCCAGAGCCACCGGCCGACGAACGTCGTCACGAAGAAGCCGACGACGTAGATCGCCACGAGCGCCAGCAGGAGGCCGAGACCCGGGAAGTAGAACGGCAGCTTCTCGCGCCACGAGCTCGAGATCGAGTTCTCGAGCCAGACGACGGTGAACACGGCGCCGCCCATCGGCAGCAGCGCGACGATGCCGGCGACCATGCAACGGGTGACGTGGCGCGTCGGAGAGACCATGCGCGGCGGGAGCATACGGGCAGTGAGGCGAATCGCCGCGCCCTGCCGGCGACGAGGATCACTACGATCCGGACATGGGTGCACATGGCTTCGTGGCCTCGTTCGTCCTGTGCCAGGCGCTGCTGGTCGCACAGACCCTGCCGGAACTCACCGCGCGCCTCGCCGCGGCGAAGACGCTCGACGATTCGATGATCGGCGACGGCGGCGACAAGAGCGAGACGTGGCGCACGTACGAACGCTGGCGTGCTCAGGCCTCCGCGGCCCAGTTGCGGGAGTTCACGAAACACGAGAGTCCGATCGTGCGTGCATACGCCGTGCGAGCGCTCGTCGAAACGGACGCGGACGTGGACTTCGCAGCGATCGCGGCAGAGCACCTGCTCGACACCGCCAAGGTCACGACGTTCCAGGGGTGCTGTCAGGCAGCGGAATGCGTCGGCGACGTGATGCTCGCCACGCTGCGCCCGAAGATGTCGACCGAGCAGCAACTCGATCTCGCGGAGGCGCTGGTCGCGAAGAAGAGCCCGCTCTTCGCGCGCGAGTGGTCGCTGCGCACGCTGCGTCTGCGCGACGGGATGCTGCACACGGTCCGTTCGCTCGCCGAGAACGGCGACGCGGCTGCTGCGATCGCGCTCGCGCGCTACGGCGTTCCCCGGGACGCAGCGATCCTGGCCAAGCTGTTGTCGAACGACGATCCGTTCGCCGACAACGCCTGGTTCCTCGCGGCCGGACTGCACCACGATCCGTCGCTGCTCGAACCCTTGCTGGCGATCGAAACGAAGGCGCGGAAGCGGCTCGAGAGCGACAACTTCTACCGGCTGTCCGCCTGGCTGCAGGCGATCGCAGCGCAACAGAGCCCGGCCGCCGCCACGTTCCTCGTGCGCTTCCTGGACGAGACGAAGACGAGCACGCCGCACCGTGAGAGCGACGTACTCGACACGATGCAACGGGCGATCGCGGACCAAGCGGGATGCGCGGCATTCGACGGTCTGCGCAAGGCGCTGCAGGAACGCCGCACGAAGATCAAGTGAGGCAGTCCGCGCGGCGCAGCGCGCGCTCCACGTCGTCGATCGTGACGTCCAGCGTCGACGTGCCCGCGGTCAGGCCGATCACGCGCTTGCCGCGAAGCCAGGGGGCGGCGATCCCTGCGGCGTTCTCCACGTGCAGCACGGGCAGGCCGGCCGCGGCCACGCGGGCCGCGAGCTGCTTCGTGTTGTTGGAGTGCAAGCCGCCCACCACGACCACGCCGTCGACCAAGGGCAGCAGCGCATCCAGCGACGCGATGCGCGCCTTGGTCGGACTGCAGATCGTGTCGACGAACCGGATGTCCGAGCCCGGGTTCGCGGCGCGGATCGCGGCGACCACGGCTTCTGCCAGCGTCGCCTGCGTGGTCGTCTGGCACACGATGCCGAGCCGCGGCTCGGACCAGCACCGGACGTCGTCGACATCGCCGACCACGATCGGTTCCCGAAGGTCCTCGACGATGCCGCGCACTTCGACGTGGGCATGCCGCCCGACGACGACGACGCGCCGCCCTTCCGCCTGCAGTGCCTGCGCCGCCGTGTGCGCCTTCTCGACCAGCGGGCACGTCGTGTCCACGAGCCGCTTGCCGTGCGCCAGGAGGCGCGCGCGCTCCCGCTCGCTCACTCCGTGCGCGGTGACGAGCACGACCGGCGTCGCAGGCACGGGCCGGTCCCGTTCGTCCGCCTGCACGAAACCGCGCGCCGACAGATCCGCGAGCACCTGACCGTTGTGCACGAGTTCGCCGTGGATCGTGACGTCCTCGGGCGATGCGACCCCGTCGAGGACAGCGAGCGCGTCGCGCACACCGAAGCACATACCCATCTCCGCTGCTCTCAGGACCATCATGACGAGACCTCCGTGCCGGGTGGTGACCATTAACTTTGCCACACAAAGTTTCAGCAACGTATCGGGACGCCGAGTCCGGTCAACCACCGCCCCCACCCCGCGATGCCGCGACCCTCGACGATCTGGTATGGGTCTCCGCCATGACGATCCCGCGGCCGCTCCGGGCGGCGCTGCTCGTGTTCACCGGGTTGCTGGCGACGGCCCCCGCGCAGGAGCCGCGGCAGCGCCGCCTCGGCGTGTTCCTGTGGCACGACTCGCCGAACGATCTCGCGACGCTGGCAGGCATCCGCACCGCCATCGAACGCTCCGGCCTGCCGCACACCTTCGTCGAACGCCGCGCCGGCTCCGACCGCGATCGCGCGACGGTCGCCCTGCGCGAACTCCAGGAGGCCCGCTGCGACCTCGTGTTCGCACTCGGCACGCAGGGCGCATTGCTCGCGAAGGACACCTTCCTCGACGTGCCGATCGTGTTCGCCGCGGTGAGCGACGCCGTCGCTTCGGGCCTTGTCCCGGACTGGAGCGGATCGGGCATCAACATGTGCGGAGCCAGCAACTGGATCCCGCCCGCGAACGTCATCGACGTGTTCCGCCTCGCGGTGCCACATTGCGAGCGACTGGGCGTGATCCGCACGAAGACGAGCGGCGTCGTGAGCACGGCCGAGGTCGCGCAGATGAAGGCGTTCCTGGCGACCCCGGGCGCACCCCGCATCGAACTGCACGAGGCCGTGGCACCCGACGCGGCGGGAATCGGCGGCGCCGTACGCCGCCTGCTCGACGATCGGGTCGACGCCATCTGGATCCCGATCGACATCACCCTCTACCAGAACGTGGCAGCCATCCAGTCGGCGCTCGGCGCCGCGAAGGTACCGCTGGTGACCACTGCTGCCGCGGCGGTTCGCAACGGCGCGCACGTCGGCGCCGCGGTCGACTACGAACTGCACGGCCGGCGCGCAGGCGCGCTCGCCCTCGAGGTGCTCGTTCGAGGCAAGAGCCCGGCGACGCTGCCCGTCGATCGGATGCGCGGCGTCGTCGTCTCGGTCAACCTCGCATCCGCGCGGGCGAGCGGCATCGACCTGCCGCTGTCCCTGCTCGCCGTGGCCGACGACCTCATGGCAACCGCTGCAGAGCCCGACGCCGGAGCGAACGATGGCCGCCGCAGACGCTGACCCGCCGCTGCGACGGTGGCGCCTCGGCCTCACGGGGAAACTCGTCGTCGCCCTGTGTCTCCTGCTCGCCGGCGCAGCGGCGACCATGGTCTTCTTGGCAGCGCCGGCCACGGCGCGGGCCTTCGCCACCCACGGCGAAGGACTGCTGCGCGACGGCTCGGGCGTGATGCACGACCTCGCCCGGCGACAGACCGCAGAGACGACCGCGGTGCTCGTCGACCTGATCCGCAACACCGCGACGGCGCGCCAACGGGCGCTCGAAGACCTGCCGCTCGAGCTGTACGGCGGCGACGTTGCCGCGACCCGCGCTGCGATCGCGGCCGAGGACGAGACCCGAAGGGAACGACAGCTCGCCAACGTGACGACGCTCCGCGCCGAGATGGAACGCCGCTCGGCAGCCGCCATCGACGACCGGCTCGGCGAACTCGACGCGCGGCAGACGGCGCAGACCGACTCGTTCGCCGAGGCGCTGCGCCGCGACCACCTGTTCTTCGTGGCGATGGTGCTCGGTGTGCTGGTCGTGGTCCTCGGCTTCGGTGTGCACGCGCTGGTCGTGCGCCCCACGCTGCGGCTCCGATCGGCCACGCGGCGCGTGACCGGCGGCGATCTCGCGGTGGAGCTGCCGTGCCCTTCGCGGGACGAACTCGGCGACCTGACCCGCGACTTCGCGGACATGGTCCGCCAGTTGCGCGAGTCGCGCGCCGCCCTCGAACGCCTCACCGCCGGGCTCGCCGACGAGGTGCGGCGGAAGACGGAACACCTGGAGCGCGCACTCACCGAGCTCCGGAGTTCGCATCGCCAGCTGGCGGAAGCCGAACGCCTCGCGTCGCTCGGCACACTCGCGGGCGGTATCGCGCACGAGTTCCACAACCTGATCGGCGGCATCCGCGGCTGCGCGGAGGAGCTCGCGGCCGACGAGACTTCGGCAGAGCGGCGCGAGACCTTCGCCGTGATCGGACGCGCGGCGGATCGCGCCACGGGCATCGTGCAGCAGCTCTTGCGCTTCGCCCGGCGGTCGGTCGAGGTCACCGGCGAAGTCGACATCGCCACGGTCGTCGAGGACGCGCTGCGCCTGTGCGAACCGGCCGCCCGGCGTCAGAACGTGCGCGTGGACCGCCGTCTCGCGACGGGCCTGTGCGTGACCGGCGACGCGAACGGCCTCCACCAGGTCCTCGTGAACCTGCTCACCAACGCGCTGCAGGCGATGCCCGCCGGCGGCACGCTCACGGTCGCCTCACAGCGCGACGGGGACGACGTGGTGCTGACCGTCGCGGACACCGGCGGCGGGATCGCCACGGAACACCTGCCGCACGTCTTCGAGCCGTTCTTCACGACGAAGAGCGACCAGCACGATCCGGCGCGGCGCGGATCCGGGCTCGGCCTCTCCGTTTCCTGGGGCATCGTCACGGCCCACGGCGGCCGGATCGTCGCGAGCTCACCGCCCGGCCACGGCGCAACCTTCACCGTGACCCTGCCGACGCGCCGGGCCTGAGGCCCCGCCTCAGACGTCGCGCATCCGCAGCCCGCCGCGCGGCCGACCCCGATCGCCTCCGCGGACGCGTCGGCCCTCCCGGTCCTGCATCTCCGCCCGCAATTCGCGGATCCGTTCGCGCAGGACCCGCAGGCGCTCGCGCGGCTCGGGCATCACCCCGCCGTTCCGGCCCTCGGTCCGCTCGTGACGCAGGCCGCGGTGCCGGAAGAGGCGCCTCGCCCCGTCGCGCTCCGGGGCACGCATCTCGTGCCTCCTCTCCGCCCGCCCCTCCTCCATCGCCCGGCGCGGCGGCATCCGTTCGCCGCGCTGGCCCTGGCGCTGCATCCAGCGCTCCCGCATTTCGCTCCGCAACTCCCGTCGCATCGGCGCCTCCCCGTCGGGCCGGCGCGCGCGCGGACGGTCCTGGGCGGTGAGGAAGGAACAGAACAAGGTCATCAGCACGAGCAAGGTTCGCATTTCGTCAGCCCTCCGTTTTCGAGGGCGCGGGGAACGGAGTCGATCGCGCGAGTCCCACCGTTACTCTGGCGGAACGGAGTGTCACGGATGTGACACGCACCCGCGGGGCCGACGCGGCGCCGACCCGCGGGTCCGCGACTTGCCTTGCCCGCGGCGACATGCCGCAGCAACCCGTGACCGAACCGCCCCCGCCCGCCACGACCGAACTGCCGCTCCGTGTGCTCGTCGCAGACGACGAGGAGAGCATGCGGCACTTCGTGCAGCGCGGCCTGCGCCGACTCGGCCACTCGGTCGCGGTCGTCGAGGACGGAGACCGGGCGATCGAAGCGTGGAGCCGCGAGCCCTTCGACCTCGCCGTCCTCGACCTGAAGATGCCCGGCACCGACGGAATGCAGGCGCTGCACCGCATCCGCGCCGCCGACCCCGACGCCGCGGTCGTGCTGATGACCGCCCATGGAACGGTGGCGATCGCGGTCGAAGCGATGCACGCCGGCGCGGCGGACTTCGTGCTGAAGCCGTTCTCCATCGAAGAACTGCAGGTGCGGCTCTCCCGCGCGCTGGCGTTGCGCCGTGCGACGACCGAGAACCGCCAGCTGCGCTCGATGATCGAGCCCGCGGACGGCGGCGCCGGCCTGGTCGGCCAGAGCGCGGCGATGCAGGAACTCCTGCGACAGCTCGACCTGCTGCGAGCGAGCGACGCGACGGTGCTGATCGCCGGGGAATCCGGCACTGGCAAGGGCCTCGTGGCGAAGGCCCTGCACCTCGGCTCGGCGCGCGCCGGCCAGCCGTTCGTCGCGATGAACTGTGCCGCGGTGCCGGACACGCTCGTCGAGAGCGAACTGTTCGGCCACGAGCCCGGTGCGTTCACCGGCGCGCGCAACGCCAAGACGGGGCTGCTGAGCCGCGCGCACCGCGGCACGCTGTTCCTCGACGAGATCGCGGACATGAGCCCGGCGGCACAGGCCAAGATCGAGCGTTTCCTGCAGGAGCGCGAGTTCCTGCCGCTCGGCGCCACCAAGGCCGTGCACGTCGACGTGCGCATCGTCGCGGCGACCAACCGGGACCTGCCTGCTCTCGCCGCCGGCGGCGCGTTCCGGCCCGAGCTGCTGTGGCGGCTCGACGTCGTCGGCCTCCGGGTTCCGCCGTTGCGCGAACGCCGCGAGGACGTGCCGCTGCTCCTGGCCCAGAACCTCCGTCGGCTCGCGCGACGCGAGGCTCCGCCGGCCCGGATCGCACCCGAGGCCGCGGCCGCACTCGCGGAATACGACTGGCCGGGCAACGTGCGCCAGCTCGAGAACGTCGTCGAGCGCATGGTCGTGATGGCGGGCGACCGCCCGCTGCTCGAGGTGGGTGACCTGCCGCCCGAGATCCGCGGAAGGACCGACGCGGCCGCGAATCAGGCGCCACCGGCTGACGACTACGAGAGTGCGCGCGCGCGCTTCGACCGCATCTACTTCGACGACCTGCTGCGCCGGTGCGGCGGGAGCATCACGGCCGCCGCACAGCGATCGGGGATCTCGCGCGGCCACCTGCACCGGCGACTGCGCGAACTCGGATGCGACGCCGGCGCCGCGCGCGCGGCGAGCCGCGCCGAGTCCCAGCGGCCGGCGCACGACTGATCGACGGCACGTTCGTTGCCTGGGCGGGCCGTCCAGTCGATCGCCGATGAACCCAACGAAACGGAATCTCCGCGCGGCCTTCGTGTTCGCGGTCCTCGCCGCCTGCCAGCAGACCGGGCCCGCAGCCGTCGCGTCCAAGGCCGCACCGCCCTCCATCGACCAGAAGCAGCCGGTGCAGATGGAAGGCCTGCACAACGTGGTGACCTACGCGCCCAACGTCGTGTGCGGCGGCGTTCCGGAAGGCGAGGAGGGCCTGCACACGCTGGCCGCGATGGGCATCAAGACGATCGTGTCCGTCGACGGCGCGACGCCCGACGTGGCGACTGCCGAGAGGCTCGGCATGCGCTACGTGCACCTGCCGATCAGCTACGACACCGTTACAGCGGCACGGCAGAAGGAACTCGCGCAGGCGCTCAGCTCGACCGAGGGACCGGTCTACATGCACTGCCACCACGGCAAGCATCGGAGCGCTGCAGCTCTCGGCACGGCCCTGGTGCTCGCCGGCAAGCTGACGCCGGAGCAGGCGGCGGAACGCATGGGCGTCTCGGGCACCGCGAAGGAGTACAAGGGTCTGTGGAAGGCGGTCGCAGAGGCGAAGCCGGCCGACGCGGCGCAACTGAAGATCGATCCGTCGACCCTGCCGCAGATCAGCAAGGTCAGCGGCATGGTGGCAACGATGTCCGAGATCGACCTGGTGTTCGACCTCGTGAAGCAGGCGCAGAAGGCGAGGTGGCAGGCGCCGAAGGACCACCCGGACCTCGTCGCCACGAAGGAGAGCAAGCGCCTTCACGACCTCTTCGCGGGACTGCAGAAGGACGTGGACAGCGTGAAGATGCCCGCGGACTACCAGACGTGGCTCGACGAGGAGATCGCGAACACACGAGCGCTCGACGCCGCGGTCCGCGCCGGCGACATGCCCGAAGCCGACAAGTTGTTCGACGTCGTCGGCAAGACCTGCAAGACCTGCCACACGAAGTACCGCGACAACAGCTGATCACCGCGGCAGCCACGCCCCACCGCGCCACGGAGTCCCTCATGCGAGCACGTTCGATCCTGTCCGTCCTGTTCTCCGTGCTGCCGTTCCTCGCCGCCTGCGGCGCGAAGGCAGCAGGACCGGGCCCACGCGTCTACGTCGCGCTCGACGAGCAGTTCAGCCGGCCGCTGCTCGAACGGTTCGCGACGGAGCTCGGCGTCGCGGTCGACCAACGCCACGACACCGAGGGCAACAAGACGGTCGGCTTCGTCAGCGCGATCCGCGAAGAGGCGAGCAGCCCGCGATGCACCGTGTTCTGGAACAACGAGCTCGCGCACACCGTGCACCTCGCGAAGCTCGGGCTCCTCGAGCCGTACGACTCGCCCGCCGGCCGCGACCTGCCGCCCGTGTGGCGCGACAAGGAACACCGCTGGCACGGCTTCGCGGCACGCGCGCGGGTGCTGATCGTCAACACGAAACTCCTGCCCGACCCGAAGGACTGGCCGACGAGCTACCGCGACCTGCTCGCTCCGAAGTGGAAGGGCCGGTGCGCGATCGCGGCCCCGCTCACGGGCACCACGATGACGCACTTCGCGGCGTTGTGGCGCAGGCTCGGCGACGAGGAGTTCGGCAGGTTCCTCGACGGCCTGTTCGCGAACGACGTGAAGTTCCTCGGCAGCAACGGGGCCACGATGCGGGCGGTGCGGGACGGCGAGCTCCCGTGGGCCTTCACCGACACCGACGACTACCACGTCGCGAAGGCGAACGGACACCCCGTGGCGTGCGTGTTCCCCGACCAGCAGGATGGCGGTATCGGCACGATGCTGATCCCGAACTCGATCGCACTCGTGAAGGGCGGCCCCGACCCCGAGGGCGGCAAACGACTGATCGACAAGATCCTGTCGCGGCAGACCGAAGCGATGCTCGCCGCCACCGAAGGCGCGCAGATCCCCCTGCGCGAAGGCGTGCAAGGCCCGAAGGATCCCGCCGTGAAGGCCGTCGGCGCATTCCGCCAGATGGACTGGGACGTCGAGTGGACGGCGGAGAACCTGACGACCTTCAACCAGAAGTTCGGCAAGCGCTTCGGCAAGTGAAGCGATGACCTCGACGACGCGAGCGCTGTCGGTGCGGTGGCCGCTGTGGCTGGCGCTCGCGTTCCTCGCGACGTTCACAGCGCTCCCGCTCGCAGTGCTCGCCGCGCAGACGGTGCTCGGCCCCGACGGTCCGACGTTCGAGGCATGGCGCGGTCTCCTCCACGACGGGAACCTCGGCAAGCAGACGATCGCGACGCTGCAACTCGGCGCCGCCGCGACCGCGATCTCGCTGCTCCTCGGCGGTGGCCACGCGTGGCTCACGATCGGGCGCGACCTGCCCGGCGCGCCGCTGCTCGCCCCGCTCGGCATCGCCCCGCTCGTACTGCCCCCCATCTTCATCGCGATGGGGTTCTCGGAGCTGCTGCCGGCGTCGGGTTTCTGGCCGTGCGCGTTCCTGCTCGGCACGGCGCACGCGCCGTTCGTCGCCGTGCTCGCCGCGCGCGGCCTGCGCGCGACCGACGGCCGCGCGTACGAATCGGCGCTGCTGCTCCGCGGCCGCGGTCGCGCGGAGGCGTGGCTGCTCCGCGCCATCGCGCCCGAACTGCTCGCCGGCTGCCTGCTCGCGTTCCTGTTCACGGTCGCGGACCACGGCGTGCCCGAGTTCCTCACGGTGAAGGGCAAGGCGTGGCACACGTACGCGGAGGGCATCATGTCCCGCTGGGCACGGCGCGCCGTCGGCACCACGTTCGCGGAGCTGCAGAGCCCGATCGTCGCGGCGCTGCCGTTTCTCGCCGCCCTCGGATT
>CAZIFB010000034.1:52221-55751 GCA_964538915.1 uncultured candidatus Brocadiaceae bacterium
CGGACCGCATGAAACCCGCCATTTCCAAACCCCCGCCGCCCTCGGAGTCCAGCTGTGGGCCGCTCTGAAGCTGCGCGCCGAGGCGCCGGACCGTGGCATCGCGCGGCCGCTGCCCGTGCGTCCGCTGGGCCGCTGGCGATGGCCCGCGCTGCTGCTCCCCCTCGCCTACCTGACCGCCGGCGTCGGCGTGCCGGTCGTCGTGCTCGCCCGCTGGGCCCTCGGCTCCGCGCAGAAGCGCGAACCGATGTCGCTGCAGTACCTGCAGCAGAGCTTCGCGAAGGCGATGGACCAGTGCGCCGTGCATCTCAGCAACTCGGTCGCACTCGCGGCCGGAACGGGCCTGCTCGTGCTCCTGCTCGCGATCCCGCTCGCCCGTCGCTCCGCGCGCAGTTCACCGCGCCTCGAACTCGTGTCGGCGCTGCCGATCGCGGCGCCGGCGATCCTGCTCGGCATCGGCCTCGTGCGCGCCTTCCACGACAGCTGGCTGCGTGTGCTCGGGAACGACTTCTACTCGGGCTTCGGCTTCGCGGCGTGCGGCTACGTCGCGCGCTTCCTGCCGTTCGCCGCGCTCACGCTCGCGGGGCAAGTGCGCCGCCTGCCCGTGGCCGCCGAGGAGGCCGGCGCCTTCGTCGCGCGGTCACCGGTCTCGCGCGCCTTCCGCCTGCACTTGCAGCCGCTCGCGCCGGCCGCATGGACCGCCTGGGTCATGGTGTTCGTGCTCGCGCTGCGCGAACTCGACCTCGCCGTGATCCTGCCGGCGGCGAACGCCACCGCGGTCCGCCGCCTCGCGAACGCGGTCCACTACCAGCACGAGGACTGGAGCGGCGTCATCGCGCTGATGCTGCTGTCGATCGCCATGGTCGTTCCGATGCTGCCCTCGCTGATCGCCGGTCGTCGTCTATCGTCGCTGTCCTGATCCGAACCGTGAGCCAGCCCGTCACCGTCACCGATCTCGCCTGCCAACGCGGCGCGTTCCGCCTCGGCCCGGTGTCGTTCGACGTCGCGGCCGGCGGCCGCCTCGCGATCGTCGGCCCCTCGGGCTCCGGCAAGACGACGCTGCTCCGCTGCATCGCGGGTCTCGAACGTGCGACCGCGGGCACGGTGCGCGTCGGTGCGAACGTCGTCGCCGACGCAGGGACCCACGTCGCGCCCGACCGCCGCGGCCTCGGGCTCGTCTTCCAGGACGGGGCGCTCTGGTCGCACATGACGGCGCTGCAGCACCTGCGGTTCGCCGCCCCGAAGCTCTCCCAACCGGACGCACTCGCGCTGCTCGCACGCGCCGGCCTCGAGGCCCACGCACGGCGCAAACCGGCGACGTTCTCCGGCGGAGAAGCGCAGCGCCTCGGCCTCCTGCGCGCACTCGCGCCGGACCCCGCGGTCCTGCTGCTCGACGAGCCGCTGCGCTCCGTCGACGTGCACCAGCGCGCCGCGCTCGTGCTCCTCCTCCGCGCGCTCGGCGACGAGCGTGGACTCACGACGATCCTCGTGACACACGACCGCGAGGAAGCGCTGGCGCTCGCCACCGATCTCGTCGTGCTGGACGGCGGTCGCGTGATGGAGCGGGGCCCGGCAGTCGATCTGCTGCAGCGCCCGGCGACCGCGTTCACCGCCGCGTTCCTGCTCGGCGCCGCCTGTCTGCCCACGACGATCGGCGCGGGCGGACGCATCGTGACGGCCCTCGGCGAGTTCGAACATCGCGCGGGCACCGGTGCGGATCTTCGCCTCGTGCTGCCGCCCGGATCGACCACCGCCGTTGCAGCCGCGTCGGCGAACGGAGTACCGGGCGGTCGCGTACTCGGGTGTGTCCCCGACGCGGGAGCGTTCCGCGTGCAGGTCGCGTTCGAGGACCAGCTGGTCCACTCGGCGGCGCCAGCCCCTCTTCCCGTCGGCTCGCGCGTTTCGCTCACGCTGCGTCACGCCCCCTGGCTCCTTCCCTGGCAATCGTCATGAGACTCGGCACGCGCATCTCCATCGCCGCGTCCATCGTCACCGCGATCGGTGGCACACTGGCATTCCTCTCGGCCGGCCCCGACAGCACGAACGCGCACCCGGCGACCCGATGGGAGTCGTCCACGCAGTGCAAGAGCTGCCACGAAGACGTCTACTCGGAGTGGTTCGGCAGCCACCACCAGATCGCGTTCCAGAACCCGGAGGTGAAGGCGCTCAGCGACGACTTCCGCAAGGAGGAGTGCATGGACTGCCACCTTCCGCGCCCGCTCGCGGTCACCGGCTTCGGCAAACGCACGCTGCCGCGACGCACGCACTTCGACGAGGGCGTCGGCTGCATCTCGTGCCACCTCGGCCCCGACGGCGGCATCGTCGGCCGCAACGACCGGCCCGAAGTGCCGTGCAAGCCGGTCCGCAACGAGGAGTTCCTCGCGGTCGACGCGTGCGCGTCGTGCCACAACCAGCACGGCACGACGGACCAGTGGCGCGCGAGCCACTACGCGAAACTCGGCGTGGACTGTTCGTCGTGCCACATGCCCGAGGTGTCGCGGCAACGCGGAGACAAGAGCGCGCGCATGGGACGCGACCACGTCTTCCGCGGCTGCCACGACGACGCGACGCTGAAGAAGGCGGGCAAGTTCGAGGTCACTCGCGACGGCGGCGACCTCGTACTCTCGCTGACGAACGTCGGCGCGGGCCACAACTTCCCCACCGAGGAACGCCACCGCGCGGTCGACATGACGTACCGCTTCGTCACCGCGGAGGGGCCCGGCGAGTGGCAGCGCGGGTGGCGCTTCCGCATGCCGTACCGCGACGAGATGGAGCCGATCAACCCGGGCAACGCGCCAGCCGAGAACGCGCAACTGCCGGCCGGCGCGACGAAGAGCGTCCGCGTCCCGATTCCCGCAGATACCGTACGTGTCGAGGCGCGCCTCTGGTACCGGCTGCAACCCTTCGCCGTCGACGGCGACGAGTACAGCACGATCCTCGAAGAGCGCTCCGTGGAGGTGCGATGAACCGCCTCCGATGCACGGCCGCGCTGCTCCTGGCCGCGCTCGGCGCAGGCTGTGCGCGTGACTCCACGATCGCCAGGGAACCCCTGCCCCTGCCACCGCTCGCGCTGCGGCCGCTGCAGGGCGAACTGACCGCTCTCGGCAAGGCGATGCCGCAGGTGCCGGCCGACACCGCGAAAGAAGCCCGCGAACTCGCCGACATCGCGCTGCAGGTCGTCGAGGCCGACGCGCGCACCGGTGCGCACGCGGAGCGGGCCCTGCTCGAACACCCGTTCGCGTGGTCGGCGCTGGAGCCGGCGCTCGACCACGCCGACGTTGCCGTGCGCAAGCGCGCCGCGTGGCTCGCCGGACGCACCGGCCAGTCGATCCTGCTCGTGCCGCTCCTCCTGCGCCTCAAGTACGAACTCGACTCCGAGGCGATCCTCTGGGTCGCCGACGCGCTCCAGCGTCTCGGCAACGACGCAGGGTTGTCGTGGCTCGAAGCAGCGATGGGCGTCGCGGCGACCGCACAGCAGGCGGGCACGATGGCCATCGAGATCTGCCGTGAGCGCGGCCTCCAGCTCGGCGAGT
>CAZIFB010000035.1:0-54187 GCA_964538915.1 uncultured candidatus Brocadiaceae bacterium
GACGTACTTGCCGACCATGCCGATCGTGACGTTGCCATCGGGATTCTTGATCGTGTCGACGAGGCGTTCCCACGCCGAGATGTCACGCTCACGCGTCTCGAGGTGCAGCATCCGGACGATCTTGTCGTCGAGGCCCTGCGCGGCGAAGACGAGCGGGACTTCGTAGATCGTCGGCACGTCCTGCGCCGTGATGACGGCGTCCTCCGACACGTTGCAGAAGAGCGAGATCTTGCTCTTGATCTCTCGCGACAGTGGCTTCTCGCTGCGGCACAGCAGGATGTCGGGCTGGATTCCGAGGCCGAGCAGTTCCTTGACCGAGTGCTGCGTGGGCTTCGTCTTCAGCTCGCCCGCCGCGGCGATGTACGGCACGAGCGTGAGGTGGACGAAGACGGCGTTTCCGCGCCCGACGTCGTTCGCGAGCTGGCGGATGGCTTCGAGGAACGGCAGGCTCTCGATGTCGCCGACCGTGCCGCCGATCTCGACGATGACGACGTCGTTGTCGGCCGTGACGGCCTTGATAGCCGACTTGATCTCGTCGGTGATGTGCGGGATCACCTGGACGGTCTTGCCGAGGTAGTCGCCGCGCCGCTCCTTCTGGATCACCGACTTGTAGATCTTGCCGGTCGTGTAGTTGGAGTCCTTGTTGACCCGCGCATGCGTGAAGCGCTCGTAGTGCCCGAGGTCGAGGTCCGCCTCCGTGCCGTCGTCGGTCACGTAGACCTCGCCGTGCTGGAACGGCGACATCGTGCCCGGGTCGACGTTGATGTAGGGGTCGAGCTTCTGCATCGTCACGCGCAGGCCGTGCCGCTCGAGCATCCAGCCGATGGCCGCGGACGTGAGTCCCTTGCCGAGAGAGGACACGACGCCGCCGGTCACGAAGATGTACTTGGTCATCGGTGAGTTCTCGAAGTTGCCTCGGCCTTCCGGCGCTGCAGGAAGGCGTCGTAGTCGGCGCGCGTCTCGATGCCCCACGGGTCGCCCTTGGCAAAGAGCACGTGCATCGGAATGTCGTTCTCGAGGAAGCGCAACTGTTCGAGGCTCTCGGCCTCGGCGAGTCCGCTGCTCGGCAGTCCAGGCACCCGCAGCAGGGTCTCGCGCGCGAAGCCGTACACGCCGATGTGGCGCAGGATCGGGAACGAGCCTTCCTTCACGAACGGGATCGCGGCGCGGCTGAAGTAGAGGGCCTTGCCGTTCCCGCCGCGCACGACCTTCACGACGTTCGGGTTGGCGATCGCCGCTTCGTCGTGCAGCGGCACGCAGAGTGTGTTGCACACGGCGCGCCTGCTCAGCAGCTGGTCGACCACCGCTTCGAGATCGTGCGGATCGACCTCCGGCCAGTCGCCCTGGATGTCGAGCACTGCCTCGCACGGGATCGCGGCGGCCGCTTCGGCGCAGCGCTCGCTGCCGGTGCGGCAGGCCGGGCTCGTGCGCACGACGACGAAGTCGTGCTGGCGCGCGATCGCCTCGACGCGGTCGTCGTCGGTGGCGACGCAGACGCGGTCGATGTTCTTCGCCTTCCGGGCCTGATCGCACGTGTGGAGGAAGAGCGCCTTGCCGCTCTCCTCGAGGAGCGCCTTGCCGGGCAGCCGCTGACTGCCGACGCGCACCGGCACGATCGCCAGGGCGCGGAGCGTCGTCGCGCGGGTCATGGTTGCCTCCCTTGCAGCCGTTCGAGCTTGGACTTCGCCGATTCCGCGCTGCGATGCGCGCGGGCGTCCTCGCCCTCGAGGTCGGGTCGGACACCGGGCGCCGCGCTGCGGAACGCACTCGCACCGTTCCAGACTTCGAGGAAGTACCCGCGTGCTTCGTGGAACATCGCCTCGTCGGTCTGCACTCCGGCGAGGCGCCGCGACCAGACCCACCGACGGTCGTCCTGTTCGACCACGAGTACGTCGCGGGCATTCGTCGGAGCACCTGCCGTGGCGCTCGCGAAGAGGTTGCGTTCTGCGAACACGTCGAGCAGCGTCTGCATGCGGTCGTCGGCGACGACCTTGCCGAGCACGGCCGGGTCGGGTGCGGCGTAGAACTCGGCGCGCTCGGCGCTGCTCGCGTTCTGCAGCAGGAGCGTCGTGCCGTCCTTCACCTGGGTCAGTACGATCCGCGTCGGCCGGCCCTCGCGAACGGTCACGGCGCGCGCCAGCGTCGGCCCGCTGCTGCAGCCGGCGACGAGGGTCGCGAGGGCGAGCAGCGAACATGTCCTGGCGAGCGCAACGGCGGTCATCCAGTGCGTCGAGTCTAGCGACGACGCGACGAAAGGAAACGAATCGCATTTTCGCGTCCGCGCGGCCGTGTGGGGAACGCGTGCATCGTTCTCCAGGTGCGCCCGCCGCGTCCGGCGGGCACGGGTAGTTCCTGCAACAGCACCGGTAGGGATTGCACGGCGTCGTCGCGCCCGGATGTCGAAGAATCAGGCGACCGACGTGCCAGGCTGCCTGCGTAGTGCGGCCCGCGGGCGGCGCGGTGTCCGGATCCGGGACGGAAACGGATCGGGACCGACTCGGTACGCCGATTGTCTGTGCCGCTCGGGGCCGTCTCGAGGCCCCGCCGACTCTCGCGTGTCCTGGCTCTACTCGATTCCGGTCCTGTTCGTCGCCGTCGTACTGCTGGCCATGGTGCGCCGGCGGCTCGAGCTGCGCCATCATGCCGACAATGTCGCCGAGCGCTCCCGGGCCAGGACCCGCGGCAGCGACAAGGCCCGCCTGCAGCATCCGCGCATCGACCTGTCGGCGTGCATCGGCTGCGGCGCGTGCGTTCGGGCCTGTCCCGAGGACGGCGTGCTGGCGCTGGCGTTCGGCCAGGCGGTGATCGTGCACGGGGCCCGGTGCGTCGGCCACGGCCTGTGCGCCGCTGCGTGTCCGACGAACGCGATCGCGCTGACCCTCGGCGACATCAAGGACCGCAAGGACCTGCCGGCGGTCGACGAAGGGCTCGAGGCGGTCGGAGTGCCGGGGCTGTTCCTCGCGGGCGAGATCACGGGCTTCGCACTCGTGCGCACGGCGGTGCAGCACGGGCGACTCGTCGCCAGCAAGGTGGCGGCGCGCATCGCGGCCGGCGAGTCGCCGAAGGGCGTCGCCAAGGGCCCGCTCGACCTCCTGGTCGTCGGCCTCGGTCCTGCCGGCGTCTCGTGCCTGCTCGGGGCGAAGGAGCGAGGGCTCCGTTGTCTCGGCATCGACCAGGCCGCCGAGATCGGCGGCACCGTCGCCGCCTACCCGCGCAAGAAGCTCGTGATGACGCAGCCGATGGAGCTGCCGCTCCACGGCCGGCTCGGTCGCCTCGAGTATTCGAAGGAAGAGCTCGTCGAGCTGTGGCAGGGACTCGTCGCCGATCACGACCTGCCGGTCAGGACCGGCACAGGGCTCCAGAAGATCGAGCGGATGGGCGATCACTTCGTCGTCACGACGAGCCGCGGCGTCGTGCGTGCGCATCACGTCTGCCTCGCGGTCGGCCGGCGCGGCTCGCCGCAGAAGCTCGGTGTGCCAGGCGAGGACTTGCCCAAGGTTGCCTACTCGCTGCTCGACGCCGAGGGCTACCACGGCCGCTCGATCCTCGTCGTCGGCGGCGGCGACAGTGCGATCGAAGCCGCCATCGCGCTCGCCGATCAGGGCGACAACCAGGTCACGATCAGCTACCGGCGCGACGCGTTCTCGCGGCTCAAGGCCCGCAACGAAGAGCGCATCACGGCCGCCGTGGCGACCGGCACGGTGCAGGTGCGATTCGGCACGGTGGTGAAGGAGATCACGCCCGAAGGCGCTCTGCTCGCTCCGGCCGGAGAAGCCGCCGTCGAGGCCGCGGGCGGCGTCGCGACCGCGGTCGAAGCGGTGCCGGCCGACGACGTGTTCGTCTTCGCGGGCGGCACGCCGCCGTTCCCGCTGCTCGAAGCCGCTGGTGTGTCCTTCGACTCGTCGCTGCGGCCGGAGGAGAGGATCGAGACGGATCGAGGCACCGGCCTCGTCGTCGCCCTCGCGGGCACGCTCGTCGGCATGGTCGCTCTGCTGGTGCACCGCGTGCTGTGTCGCGACTACTACGACCTGCCCGCCCCCGAACGCGGGGCGTCGCCGTGGCACGACCTGCTGCGCCCACAGGGTCAGATCGGACTTCTCGCGGCGCTGCTCGCGGTCGTGTTGTTCGCCACCAATCTGGCGTACCTCGCTCGTCGCGCACCGAGCCTCGGTCGCTGGCTGCCCGGCTCGCTGAAGTCGTGGATGAACATGCACGTCGCGACGGGGCTCGCCGCGATGCTGTTCGCGGTCCTGCACAGCGGTTTCCTGCTGCGCGATTCGGCCGGCGGACACGCGCTGCTGACGATGCTCGTCGTCGTGGTCGCCGGCGTCGTCGGCCGCTGGTTCTACTCCTTCCTCCCGCGGGCGCAGAACGGTCGTCAGCAGGAGCTCGAGGAGATGAGCGCGAAGGTCGCGGCGATCGCCGGCGAATGGGATCGCGACGGCCGCGGCTTCGGCGCCGAGGTGCGCGCGGTCGTGGAACGTCTCGCGGACGCCGCCCACTTCGGGCGAGGGTTCTTTGCGCGCGTCGCCGGGCTGCTGCGCAGCGAACTCCGCCTGCAGCGGGAGCTCGGCCGACTGCGGGCACGCGCCGCGGCGGAGGGCATCCCGCGCACCGAGGCGGTGCGCGTGCTCTCGCTGGCACAACGGTCTCATCGGCTCGCGATGCAGCTGACGCACTACGAGGAGGTGCGCGGACTGCTGTCGACCTGGCGCTGGCTCCATCGCTGGCTCGCGGTGTTGCTGCTGCTGCTCACGGTCGTGCATGCGATCACCGCGCTCCGGTACGGCGGCGTCGATTTCTCCGTGCTGCGCGGCGGAGGCGGGCGATGAAGGCTCTGCGCTGGCTCCTGCCCGTCGTGTCCCTGACGCTCGTCGTCGCGTTCACGCTGTGGGATCTGCGCGGGTCGCGCATCGGCCCGGGACCGCTGCACTCCGCGCACCTGGCACTCGCGCAGCTCGACCAGGGCCGCAACTGCGAGGCGTGCCATCGCGAAGGGGCTGGCATCGACGCCAACGCGTGCAACAAGTGCCACACCGCGATCGCCGCGCAGGTGGCGGGCGGCAAGGGACTGCACGGCGCGCTGCCGGCCGCACAACGCGAGCGATGCGGCTCCTGCCACTCGGATCACCACGGGGACAGCGCACCGCTGCTCGCGAACCATGCGTTCGCGCTCGCTGGCATCGTCGTCGAGCAATACGACCATCGCCACGTCGACTGGCGTCTCACCGGGGCCCACCCGGGCGTCGCGTGCAACAAGTGCCACGTCGCGGCGGATGCGGCCGCGCCACCGCACGGTGGGCGCTATCTCGGACTCACGCAGACGTGCACCGAGTGCCACGCCGACGAGCACCGCGGTGCGTTCGGAGCCGACTGCGAGAAGTGCCACGGACAGACGGGACCCTGGGCCGAGACGCCGGGTTTCCGGCACGAGACGTTCGCGCTGCGCGCTGCGCACCAGAAGGTCGCGTGCGCCGAATGCCACCGTCCCGGCAGCCGGGACGACGTCGCGGCGTTGCAGCGCGATCCGCCGAAGTCGGTGCGCCAGTGCGCCGCCTGCCACACCGACCCGCACGGACCGGCCGCGGTCGGCGCTGCGCTGCGCCTCGAGAACACGACGGACTGTGCGCGGTGTCATGCTGCGACGAAGTGGGCCGAGGCGGGCACGTCGCCGGCCGCGCACGCCGGCTCGGAGTGGCCGCTGCGCGGCGCGCATGCGGCGGTCGCCTGCGGCGTGTGTCACGGCGATCGCGACCATCGAGGCCGCTGGTCGGGCGCCGCGCCGGCGCTCGCGTCGTGCGCGGTGTGCCACGAGAACCCGCACGGTGCCGCGCTGACGAAGGCCGCCGTGGCCGCGGTCGGTCCGGCGGACGGGTGTGCCGGCTGCCACGGGGATGCGGACCGCGACTTCCGCGGCGGGCGCATGGAGTCATCGCTTCATGCGGCCACCGGGTTCGCCCTCGAGGCGCCGCACGCCGACGTCGCTTGCGCGTCGTGCCACGCGGGCGGTTCGCGCGAGCAGCGGTTCCCCGGACGGACCGCGTCGGCGTGCCGGGGCTGCCATGCGGACGTGCACCGCGGTCAGTTCGAACACGAAGCGCGCTACCGCGAGTGCACCGCGTGCCACCGCACGTTGTCGTTCCGTCCCGCCGAGTTCGGCGCCGGCGCGCACGGCAAGACCGCGTTCCCGCTGACCGGGTCCCACGACGCGGTCGCCTGCTCGAAGTGCCACGGCGAGGTGAAGGAAGGCGTGCGAACGTTCCGCGGCACGCCGCAGCAGTGCGTCGCGTGCCACCGCGACGTGCACGACGGGACCTTCGATCGGGCCGGTCGCCCGAAGCAGGTCGCGGGTCGCAGCGACTGTGCTCGTTGCCACGACACGGCGGCGTTCGCGCCGGTCGCGGGCAACTTCGACCACGCGCTGTGGACCGGTTGGAAGCTCGCCGGCGCCCACACGAAGGTCGACTGCACCTCGTGCCATCCGCGCGCGGCGCCGGGCGCCACGAAGACGTCGCGTCTCGGACGCGCCGCCGGCACCTCGTGCGCCAGCTGCCACACGGATCCCCACGCCGGGCAGTTCGCTCGCGGCGGCACGACGGACTGTGCCCGCTGCCACGGCGTCGACTCGTTCCGCATCCCGGCGTTCGATCACGCCACCACACGTTTCCCGCTCGACGACGTGCACACGAAGGTCGCGTGTGCATCGTGCCACGAGAGCCACGCGACGCCGCACGGCGCGATCGTGCGCTACAGGCCGCTCGGCACCACTTGCGGCGACTGCCACACCCTCGGGGTCCCGAAGGAAGGGAAGCGATGAAGGCCGTCGCGGTGATCGTGTTCGCGCTGGTCGCCGCCGGCGCGGTCGCGCAACAGGGACAGGAGCGGACCGTTCAGGTCACGGTCACGTCGGTGAGCGGGCGCGACGTGTTCCTCGATCTCGGTCGCGATGCGGGGCTGCTGCCCGGCACCGTCGTGCGGTTGTTCCCGCCGGGAACGGCGGGCATCGACGCCGAGGTGCGCTCCGTCAGCAGCACGTCGGCGCGGGCCGAATTGCCCCCGGGAGTGCCCGACGTGCCGGTCGGCACGCGCGGCGAAGCGAACGTCGTGATCGCGGCGGTGCCCGCATCGCCGACGAAGCCGGTGCCGAAGGCCGTGCCGGAGCACCCGCCGTGGACACGGCGCGAGGGTGCCCGCACTCCCGATCAGCCGCTCCTCGTGCCGACCTACAGCCAGCGGCCCGACGAACGGCCGGCGTCGCTCGCGGGCCGGCTGTTCGCGTTCGGGCAGTGGAACCGCGACACCGCCGGCGATCAGCGGAACGACTACGTGCTCGGCCGGCTCGGCGTGCGCGCGGACGGCACCAACTTCCTCGGCTACGGCGAACGCACGCGGTTCTCCGGCGAAGTCGACGAACGCCGCGTGATGCTGCCCGACGCGCCGGACGAGAGCGACCAGAACGGACGGCTCGACCTGCTGTCGATGGCGTTCGGCACCGAGCAGTGGGCACCCACGGGCGTCGAGCTCGGACGGTTCCTGTCGCCGCACCTGCCCGAGATCGGGCTCGTCGACGGTGTCGAGGTCGTGCGGCGCTTCGAGCACGGGCTGCGCTTCGGCGCCGGCTTCGGCGCGTACCCGCGACCGTTCCCGTCGCGCGAGACGGGCGAGGACACTGGCATCCACCTGTTCTTCGACTACACCGCGGACAAGAAACGCACGTTCGCCGCGACGCTCGGTCTGCAGAAGACCTGGCACGAGGGTGCACCCGACCGCGACCTGCTCCTGCTCCGTGCCGACGGTGCGCTCGCCGAGCGCGTGCGCTGGTTCGCGAGTGCGAAGATCGACTTCTACACCGGCAGCGACACGGTGAAGAGTCGCGACGTCGACCTCACGGAACTGCTCGCGTCGTTGCATTGGGACGGCAGCGATCTCGGGGCGGGCGTCTCGGTGTCGCGATTCACGTGGCCGGAGCTGAAGCGCGCCGAGTACCAGAACCTGCCGGTCGAACTCGTTCGCGACGGCCACGTCGATCGCTTGTCGGTCCACGGTTCGTGGCGCGCCAGCAAGAGACTGCGGTTCGGAGCGCGCGCCGATCTCTGGCAGGACCAGGACGACGAAGGCACGTCGTTCGGGGTCGACGGCGACCTCGCCGAGGTGGTCGGCAAGGGCAGCAACCTCGGTGTGTCGCTGTTCGAGGCCGACGGCGGCTACTCGTCGGGTCCAGGGATGCGCGCACTGCTGCGAGGTCCGATCGGGAGCGGCTACTGGCGCGTCGGCTACCGCTGGCATCGCTACGAACTCGGCGATCTCGTGACCGGTCCCGAGACGTTGACGCGCCAGTCGGCCGAGGTCGGTCTCTCGCACCCGATCGGCGCCTCGGGCGACCTCGACTTCGCCGTCGAACGATGGTTCGGCGATCGTGAGGACGCGTGGGCCCTCGGCCTCTACATGCAATGGCGGTTCTGATGCAGACCTCGCAGCAACCCGTGGTTCCGGTTCGCCGCGCGATGAGCGGCATGCGCTGGTTCGCCGTCACCGTCGCCGCGTTCGTCGTCGCCGTCGCGTGCGCGACGTTCGTTCCGCAGCAGGGATGGAATCCGGGTCATGGTCCGGTGGTGCCGCACGATTCGTTCCCGGCCGACTGTTCGCTCTGCCACGAGGGCGGCGACTGGCACACGATCAAGAAGACGTTCACGTACGACCACGCCGCGAAGACCGGTGTGCCGCTCGTGGGGGCGCACGCCGACGCCGGCTGTCTGCTCTGCCACAACGACCGCGGTCCCGTCGCGAACTTCGCGGCGCAGGGTTGTTCGGGCTGCCACGCCGACCCGCACCTGCAGCGCCTCGGCCGCAACTGTCAGGACTGCCACGACGAGCGCACCTGGCAGCCGCGCGAAGCGATCGCGATGCACGACCGTACGCGGTTCCCTCTCGTCGGCGCGCACGCGGCAGCAGCGTGCTTCCGCTGCCATCCGGGCGCGCAGGTCGGCAACTTCGCGGGCGCGAGTGCCAAATGTGCGCACTGCCACCAGGCCGACTTCGTGCGCACGACGGACCCGAACCACGTGCTGCTGAACTTCGCGCAGGACTGCGAGAACTGCCACTTGCCGGTCGCCTGGGTGCCGTCGCGCTTCGACCACCCGGCGTCGTTCCCGCTGTCGTTCGGTCACGCCGGCCGCGAGTGCCGCGAGTGCCACACGACGCCGAACTCGTTCACGGGACTGTCGACGGCGTGCAACACGTGCCACTCGGACGACTTCGCCGCGACGTCGCGGCCGGCGCACGCGGCCGCCGGCTTCTCGACCGACTGTGCGCAGTGCCACGACACGCGCACGTTCCGAACGGCGAACTGGCAGCACCCCGGATCGTTCGCGCTCACCTTCGGCCACGCGGGCCGGAGCTGCACCGAGTGCCACCCCAACAACACCTACGGCGGCACTTCGAGTGCGTGCAGCAGCTGCCATCTCGACAACTGGCAGGCGACGCAGAATCCGAACCACCAGACCGCGGGCTTCGGCACCGACTGCCAGCAGTGCCACAACACCGCGACGTGGCACGGAGCCCTCGGCCACCCGGCGTCCTTCCCGCTGACGAACGCCCACGCACGGGCGTGCAACTCGTGCCACACGACCCCCGGCGTCTACGCGGGGCTCAGCACCGCGTGTGCCTCGTGCCACCTCGCCGACTACAACGGCACGACCGATCCGCCGCACGTGTCGTTCCAGATGAGCCAGCAGTGCCAGAACTGCCACAACACCTCGACGTGGGGGGCGGGCAACTGGAACCACCAGTTCCCCATCAACAGCGGTCGCCACTCGGGGTTCGCCTGTTTCGACTGCCACAACAACCCGGCGAACCGGCCGGCGTTCTCGTGCATCGACTGCCACGAGCACAACCAGCAGAACGCAGGTTCGCACCACAACGGCGTCTCCGGGTACCAGTGGACGACCGCCGCGTGCTACCAGTGCCACCCCGACGGCCGCGACTGACGGGTCAGCGCGCCTGGCCGCGCCGGAGTTCGCGCAGCGGGTAGAGCGTGCCGCGCCACGACACCCCGCCGCGCCACGTCGTGCACAGCGTCGAACGCAGCAGCGCGAGCGGGAGCACGAAACGCCCGAGTGGCGACAGGAGCGCCGCGGCGACGGGCCAGCCGAGCTTCCGTGCGAGCACGATCGGTGCGATGGCCGTCGCGAGGAACGCGCCGGTTGCGGCGAGCCCGGGTGCTCCGGCCCACCACGGGGCCGAGAGCGAGCCGAGTACGACCGCGATGCCGCCGACGCCGAGCGTGAGCGCGGCGAGCGTGCGGTAGCGCAGCACCGCGAACATGTTCTTCTCCACGTCGCGGAGCAGACGTCGTGGCGTGCCGCCCCAGTCGACGGCGAAGTCGCGCGACGCGATCCAGATTCGCGAACGGAACCCGGCGCGGAACAGCAGGCCGCCGAGCCACAGGTCGTCGACGACTTCGAGCCGCAGTCCTTCGTGTCGGCCGATCGCGCAGTAGGCGTCGGTCCGAAGGAGGTTGAAGCCGCCGGTGCCGACGAAGGCGCGC
This sequence comes from uncultured candidatus Brocadiaceae bacterium, assembly GCA_964538915.1. Taxonomy (GTDB): domain Bacteria; phylum Planctomycetota; class UBA1135; order UBA1135; family UBA2386; genus JAEUHQ01. The sequence continues at coordinate 10,547 of CAZIFB010000035.1, forward strand.
TGGGGCGTCGTGTTCACGCGGCGCAGCCGGTCGGCGACGACGGACTGGAACGCGAGCAGGCAGCCCTTGCCGAGCAGCGACGACGGTTCGATCGTCGGGAGGAGTGCGACGTGGTGCGCCCCTGCTGCACAGGCAGCGGCGACGGCGCGCGCGACGAGATCGGGCGCGAGCCGCGAGTCGCCATCGACGAAGAGCAGCCATGGAGTCGCGGTGTCGCGCGTCGCTTCGTGGAGCGCGTGGCACTTGCCGAGCCAGCCCGGCGGCAGCGTGCGGATCGTGCGCACGGTGAGGCGCGGTTCGTCGGCCGCCATCGCGGCCAGGACTTCGCCGGTGCCGTCGACGCTCCGGTCGTCGACCACGACGACGCGCAGTTCGACGTCGCGCTGTTCGAGCAGGCGCTGCACCGAGGCGCGCACGTGCCCACGGTCGTCGCGCACGGCCATCGCCGCGGTGACCGTCGCCCGCTTCGTGTCTTCGCGGCGCGGCGGCAGCTCGAGCAAGGCCCACGCGCCGCGCAGCTCGACCGCGACCAGCGCGAGCCAGAACGCCGCGAGCGTGAACGCGAGCCAGGTCATCGCGGCAATCGTGCCGTGTCCGCGCTGCCGTCGCGAACTTCGTCGCAATCGGTTGCGACTCGTGGGCCCGCGAACGGGGATCGGGAGACGGCCCTCCGCGTCGGTGCGCTGGTGCGATCGGTCGTCGGGCGCGAAGCGCCGTGGTCAGGGACGATCCACGATTCGTGAGACCACGCGCGCCGCTGCAGGGGAGACCAGCGCCGCGCAGCAACCGTGCTGCGCGGCGATCTCTTTCCTGATGAAGACATCGTGATGAACACTCCCTGGTTCGTGACCGCGCTGCGCGCCGGTCGTTCCCTTCCCCTGGTCGTCGCCTGCTGCTCGCCCGCCGCGCTGGCGCAGCGCTTCGACAACTGGGTCGCGGCGCCGAACCTCACGGGCACACCCGTGACGAACGTCGCCACCGATCCGTGGCGCGGCGCACCGACGATGATCGTCAGCTCGGCGACGGGCACCGACACGCTGGGTTGGAACGGCAGCGCCTTCGTGTCCCTCGGCCTCACGAACAATCCCGTGGGCGGCGCCCTGGAATCGCTGGCGCCCTACTCCGTCGGCCAGAGCGTCGGGCTCGTGCATCTCGACGCGGCCGGTGTCACCTCCGTGTGGAAGGGCGGCCCCTCCTGGATCACCCTCGGCGTGCTGTCGCCCTCGCCGAGCGGACGCAACCTCGCTGCGGCGTGCAGCGTGCCGGGGCCCGGGGGCGAAGCGTTCCTGTTCGGCGGCTCGGGCGCGACGTTGCTCCAGGACCTGTGGTCGTTCGACGGCACTGTCTGGACCAACCGGACGCCGGGCGGTGCGCTGCCCGCCGCGCGTGCAGGTGCCGTGCTGTCGCCGGACGGCGGCCACGGGCTCGTGCTCCACGGCGGCGCCGGCGCCTCCGTCCTCGCCGACCTGTGGTGGTTCGATGGCCAGCGCTGGACCCGCGCCGGCAAGGGGCCGCAGCGCGCGTACCATGCGTCGGTGTTCGACGTCGCGCGGCAGCAGCTGCTGATCGCCGGCGGTGTCGATGGCTCGGCGACCTTCCCGAACGACACCTGGACGCTGCCGTTGCCGTTCACTCCTCCCGTTGCGGGTTCCATCCTGCTCTCGAACTGGACGCAGGTGACGCCGTCCTTGCCGTTCGCAGGGTTGCCAGTGCTCGTGAGTGCCGCGCTCGACACGGTGCGGAGCGAGATCGTGCTGGCGGACCGGGCCGGCACGGAAGTGCTGCACGACCTTGCCGCGAGCTACCAAGCATACGCGATCAGTCCGAACACGAACTGCCGCACGCCCAACCTGCAGTTGCTGTTCCCGCCGGTGGAGCCCCGCGTGCCCGCGGCGGGAACGCTCAACGTTCCGATCGGCGGCCTGACGGGCATGGCCGGAGTGCCGATGGCGCTGTGGGGCGAGTTCGTGGTCCCCGGCCCGTTCACACCCGGGATGCCGCTCGCCGGCTCGAGTTGCCTGGCCTTCCTGTCGTCGGCAGCGTCGCCTCTCCTGACCACGACCACCCTGGCCGGCGGCCAGTACTTCTTCAACGTGCCGATCCCGGCGAACCCGTCGATCGTCGGTTCCGTCCTGGACCACCAGGCGTTCGGCGTGTTCGGCACCCAGATGGGTGCGAGCGAGGCCGCGCGCATGGTGATCGGTCGCTGAGACGAAACGGGCCAGGTCCCGGGCGGAAATCGATGAAACTTCCGCCCGGGTGTCCGGGGAGAAGGGCGCTGCCCGGGTTCGGGCGACCTCTCCCTCATGGCCATCTTGATGCGTTCCCTCCTGTGTGTCCTGGTCGCCGTCGCGGCGGCCCGCGGACAGTCCCTCACCGCCGAAACGAAGTTGGCCGTCCGCATGGACCCCGACACGGCGGGCACCTACCTGCGCACCGAGGCGGCGTTCGTCGGCGACGACACCATGCGCGACCTGGTGGTGACCGTGCAGACACCGGCCGGCGCGGTCGACGCCTGCTACATGCCCGGGCCGGCCGAGTGCACGATGATGTTCCGTGTGGCGACGGGGATCCTCGACGCTTGCGTCTTCCCCGGGGCGGGGCCCGAAGGACGCGATGCGATCCTCGTGCTCGGCCCGACCGGTCTGCACTGGTTCGAGTGCGCCGCCGACCACCAGAAGCCGCGCGAACGCCTCGACCTGTTCGACCCGAGCTGGGCCGGGTTCGCGCACCTGTGGGCGGGGTCCGACGGCGTCACGCTGTGGCTCTTCGCGGGCGGGCCGAGTGCGGGCGGCATCCGCCGCGCGGCTTGGACGGGCGCCTGGACCTCGATCGGGACCGTGCCCGTGCCCGGGGATCCGACGACGGTGCTGACGATGGACTGGGGCGGCGGCCCCGAGCACGAACTCGTGCTGCGGTACGGATCCGAGGTCTTCCTCACGACGTGGGACGGCACTGCGTTCTGGTACTTCCAGTTCCCGACCAGCCCGGCTGGCGAGGATCTGCTCGCGGTGGTGCCAGGAAACGGCGTCACCAAGGACCTGCTCGTCGCGTTCGGGTGGTTCCCGGCGAGCCCGGAGTGGCCGGTTGCGAGCTACGTGCTCGTCGCGCTGCGCGCCGGATTCTCCACGATCATCGACTTCGACCACGTCGCGGCAGCGTCGCTGGCCTGCGGCGACATGGACGGCGACGGAATCCCCGACGTGCTCGTCGGCGACGCGACGAACTCGGTCGTGCACTTCGTGCGCCATACGGAGCCCGCGAACGGCGTCATCGACCTGGCGCGGGCCGGGCAATGGGAACTCGTCAGTGGGCTCGACCGCCCCGACGGCGCCGTCGACGCTCTCTGCGCCGCGGACTTCGACGGCGACCAGGACTGCGACCTGATGGCATTGCAGCAGCAGGAGCGCTTGCACCACTTCCTCGCGGGAGACGTGGTCAGTGCCCGCCCTACGTGGATTCATCAGAACCAAGGTTCGTTCGTACTCACGGCGGGCACCCTGTCGTGGACGGTCGACGTCGGCCTGCCGCCGGCCGCCGTGCTGGGCCCGTTGCCCGTCGAGCTCGAAGTGTGCGTGTGGATCCAGCCGAGCGCGACGGCGGACCTCGAGCCGATGGCTCGTGACAGGGTGCGCGTGCCGGTGCCGCTCGGCGCGACGGAGGCATCCGTGGCCCTGCAGGTGCCTACGACTGGTCTCGCCGTCGGCTCGTGGATGACGTTCGTTCAGGCGCGCATCCTTACCCACGGGGACTTCGGCCCTGAACCACATGCCTCGATCTTGTCCTGCTACACACAGAACATGCCCCTCCGGGGCGCACGGTCGATCCGGGTGGACGGCGACTACTTCGGTACCGAAGGCGGGCCCAAAGGCGGCGACGGGGACATCGTCGGCGGCGGCGTCACGCGCCGGCCGCCGACCGAGGTGCCCGACGTGCCCGAACCGCGACCGTGATGCCGAGAACGAGGAGCAGCGCCGCTGCGCCGACGAGCCAGTTCGTCGTGCGCGAAGGCGATGCGGTCGGGTCCGCGGCAGAGGCGGCGAGAGGTAGGTCGCCCAGGCCGTGCAGGTGGAAGAGGAAGGGCTCGAGCGAACGCTCACCGTGTTCGCCGCCGAGCGCTGCGCGCGCGCCACGCAACGCCGCGGTGAGCGTGGCGCCGTTCGCGAGCCGCTCGTGGATCGCCGCGAGCAGCGCCTTCGTCGCTTCGTAGTCGACGTCGAACCACGGCGCGACGACTGCGCGCGCGCCCGCGAGCAGCGCGGAGCCGCCGAGCAGGTGGCGGCCGTCGTCGCCGCGGCGCAGGCGCCCGCGGCCGGCGCGGCACGCCGCGAACACCACGAACCGCGGCAGCGTCGTGCGTTCGAAATCGGCCGGCCATGCAATCGTGCCGTCGCCGAGCAGGATGCCCTGCGGATCCATGCGCGTTTCGTCGCGGACGCCGTGCGCGACGATCTCGAGCAGGTCGCCGGCCGCTGCGTCGCAGGCCGCGAGCGTCGCGTCCCGACCGGTGACGGCGCGGACCTCGCCGCTCGCGGCGGAGCGCCGCAGCCGCTCGGTGTCGGCCGCGGTCCACGGCAGCGGGGTCACGGCGTCCGTGGTCGGCACGGCCGGTGCGGCGTCGGGGCAGGCGACCACGTCGATGCGGAGCCGCGGCGCCGGGCTCGCAGGGCGCGCGCTGCGCAGCCAGCAGGCGATCGCGAGCGACGGCAGGTAGCAGAGTTCGTGCGTGCTGCCCAGCAGGCGACCGTCGTCGAGCGGCAACAGCTCGAACGGAACGCCAGCGACCAGATCCGCGCCGACGAGCGCGAGAGTCCGCCACTTCGCGATCCGCACCCGCAGCGCTTCGGGCAGGAGCGCATCGCGGAGCGCCCGCGCCGCCGCGAGCAGCGTCTCGTGAGGCGCGCCGGCGTCGCGTACGGCTGCCACGGCGCGGAGCAGGTCCTTGCCGAGGCGCTCGATTTCGACGCTGCCAGCGTGGATCGGGAAGGCCTCGACACCGTCCGCTGCGATCGTGAGCACGAGACCGTGCTCCGGTCCCGCGACGAACACCGCGACGCCGCCCGTGTTGCACAGCGCCGCCTGCACGTCCGCCGTGGACGGTCGCGGTGCCCCGACGACCCGCGCCATGGTTCCGTGGCTCTCGGTGTCGAGCCACTGCCCGAGAGCGGTCGAGGGGCCGTTCGCACGGTCGACGACGAGCGACGCGCGCAACAGCTCGACGAGCGCGCGCTGCCGGTTCACGAGGAACAACGGGCCGAGGCCCGTGTCCCGCGGTGCCTCGTCGGCCCAGCGCGAGTGCACCCTGGCCCACACGGCGGCGAGTTCTGCCGCGCGCCGCCGCACCTCGTCGACCGGCGCAGACGTGTCCATGACGAGGCGCAGACGCAGCGACGGCAGTACGAGGCGTCGCTCGTCGAGGTCGTCGGAGCGGGTCACCAGGGCCTCGGCGGCGGCGAGTTCGCGCGCGGCTTCGTCGGCGGCGCCGGTTTGCAGCGCGTGCAGCACGAGGTGAAGCCGCGCGAGCATGCGTTCGTCCGCCGTCGCGTCGGGCAGGCTCGCGGCCTCACGAAGCCACGCGACGGAACGCTCGATGCTCGCCGCGTCCGGCGGCGGGCCCTGCAGCACCGTCATCGCCGCACGGACGCGCAGCGCGACGAGGCGCTCCGGCGACACCGTGCTGCCGTGGCGGACGACGAACGCTTCGAGCGCCGCGACGGCCGCGGCGGGCTGTCCGGTCGCGTACGCGAGGCGCAGTTCGAGGAAGGTCGCGCGCCACGCGTCCATTGGATCGCCGGTGGCGATCGCCGCGGCGCGCGCTGCCTCGGCGTGTCGCCACGCGAGGTCGGGCGTGCCGCGTTCGAGCTGCAGCAGGCCGCGGCTCACGGCGACGGTGAGGCGCGCACGCGACGCCGCGGCGTCGTCCGGTGCGGCCGACGCGATCGACTGCTCGGCGGCGTCGAGCCACGCCGCGGACTCCGGCCAGCGCAGGGTCCGGCGCGCGACCTCGGCGGCTTCGAGCAGGAACTGCGTGCGCGCTGCGTCGTGTTCGTCGATCGCCGGCAGCACGACCTCGGTGACGAACGTGTGCGCCGCTTCGTGGTCGCCGCGCCCCTTCAGGATCGCGAGCTGGTCGCGGTCGAACTGCCACAGGCGCGAGCGGTCGAGCTTCGGGATGCGCGGCAGGAGGCGATGCACGGCGGCGAGCAACGGACCCGCGCGTTCGGCGACTCGCGGATGCGCGAAGTCCGGATTCGTCGCGTAGTCCGCGACGAAGGTCGCGACCTTCGCCGCGACGTCGGCGGTCCAGTTCTCCGGCAGCGCATCGGGCGACGCGTCCCACGCCAGCAGGCGGTCGCCGTGCGCGGCGAAGCGGTCGAAGTTGGGCGGCAGCGGCGGGTCCTGTGCCGCGGCGGCGGCCGCGAGAGCGAGAGTCAGCGCAGCGCGATGCGACGCAGGGAGCCGAGCTCCGGGATCTCGACGACGATCGAGGCCGTGTTCGCCCCGTCGACCGCACGCTGCCAGGAAACGGGTAGCACGATGGGGCAAACGAACGACTCCGGTGCGCCGACGGAGCGTCCGTCGATCTCGAGCGTCGCAACATACCGGGAGCCGGGGGGCAGCGGCATGCCTGGGTCGAGCGACCAAGGCGACGTGCTGCGATCGATGCGCGGAGCGGTTTCGCCGCGGAGGCGGCCGTGATCGGCGCCGTCGTCGTGCCCGCGCCACGTGAACCAGAGGATCGCGGCGACGAGAACCGCGGCCGCGACTGACCACGGCGTCCACGCTCGCCGTCGTGGCTGGGGCGCCACGACGCTGCGCACGTACCGTGCGTCGGCCGCGGTGACCTCGGCGCGGGCCTGCGACTCGATCGTTTCCACGTCGTCCTGCTCTTCTTCCATCGCAGCGCGAACTTCGAGCAGGTCGCGCAGCTCCTCCGCGAGGTCCGGGAACGGTTCCAGCGCGCGACGTACTTCGGGATCGTCGGCGGACGCGTCCCCGGCGAGGACGCGCTGCACCATCGCTTCGGCGCGGGATCGGTCGGGCGCGGTCATCGGTCCCTCGCCTCTGCCGCGCGGATCTTGTCGCGGAGCTTCTGCATGCCGCGGTAGTAGCGCGACTTCACCGTCGACAGCGGAACACCGATCTCGTCGGCGATCGCCTCGAACGGCTCCTCGGCGAAGTGCCGACGCTCGATGACGAAACGGTCGTCCTGGTCGAGGCCTTCCAGGGCCCCGACGAGGCGTTCGCGGTCGATGCCGTCGCGGACCGGCTCGTCCAGTGGTTCGGCCTTGTGCTCCTGCTCTCGGCGCCGCGACCGGCGCTCGATTGCGCGGTGCACTTCGATGATCCCGAAGCCGTAGGCCCACCGCAGCACCGGAACGCGCCCGTCGTAGTCGCCCAGCTTGCCGAGAACGGCGAGCAGCGTGTTCTGCACGACGTCTTCGAGTTCGTGCGTCCGCAGGGGAAGGCCGAGTCTCGCGTTCTTCACGCGCAGCATCGCGGGCAAGGGCGTCAGCGCCTCGGCCAGTTCCAGCCGTGAGATCCGTTCCGCGTCCACGCCTCGTGGTGCCACCTGTCGGTCGTCAGGAGTCGTCGTCGGCCCCCGGTCGAGCAGGCGCGGTGGCGAGGTACCGCGGTGCTGGGGCATCGGCGAGTCCATAGTTGCGAGGAGGGCGACCGTCACGAGCGAACGGCGATTGCCGGCGACACCTTCCCCGCCGCGGGGCCGAAAAGTCGCGTCGAATTCTCGCAACGTCGCGGCCTGCCGGCGACGGTCAGAACGATCCCGCCGTGAGCTGCAGCGCGTTCGTGGCCGTGATCGACACGAGGCCGGCGGGCCCGATCTCCCACGGGATCATCTGGTGGTAGAAGGTCACGCCCACGATGGGCGGGGAGTCCGGCAGGAAGAACTCGGTCACCGCGGTTCCTGTCGTCGTCAGCAGCACGCCGAGGATGTCGGGGGCGACGAAGAGGTCGCAGCCGGGAACGCCGACGCGGTAGACCTGGTCCATGCCGAGGCCCGGAGTGACGGCGCTGAGGCTCGTCACGGTGATCACGAGGGACGTCGTCGGCAGCCCCGTGCCCGTCGCGCGGAACGTCCCGTTCGCCCAAGCAGGAGACGTGACGGCCAGCGTGTTGGTGCCGCAGCCGTAGCCGAAGCTGCTCGAAGCGGTGGGACACGTCGTGCCGAGCCGCGCGATGCGCGCACACGGTGCCCCGTCGGCCGTCGTGAGCGCGCCGCCGACGAACAGCGGGCCGGCGGGCGGGAACGCGAGCGCTCGCACCGGCTGGTAACCGCCGGCCGGGCTCGTGACGCCGCCGCCGAGCGCGGTCCACGACGAGCCGTCCCATCGAGCGATGTTGTTCGCCGCGACCGCGCCAGCAGTCGTGAACCGACCGCCGGCGATGAGATCCCCGTTCGGCAGCACGGACAGCGCCGTGATCTGCGAGAGCGATTCCGTGCCGGCGCCGAGCGCATGCCACGCCGAACCGTCGTGACGCGCGATGTTGCTCGCGGCGACGCCGCCGAGCGCGGCGAACACGCCGCCCGCCACGAGATCGCCGGTCGGCGTTCGCACGAGACTGTAGATCCAGTCGTTCGGGCCCGCGGCGGCGAACGTCTGCAGCGTCGCCCCGTCCCACCGAAGGATGCCGCCGGTGCCCGTGCCGCCCAGCAAGAGTTCGCCCGTCGCGGTCTCGGCGAACGCGTACACGGTGCCGACCGGGACCGGCAGATTGATCGGAATCTGCGTCCATGACGTGCCGTTCCACGCAGACGCGGCGAGGCGCGGATACCCGAACCCGGTGAAGCCGCCGGCGGCGATCGTGCCGTCCGACTTCTCGAACAACGACGTCGTCCCACCGACGAATCCGCCCGTGGGCGGCCATGGCGCACCGAGGCTCGTCCACGACGTTCCGTTCCATCGGTCGATCGTCGTCAACCACGCGAAGGTCGGCAATTGCCAGCTCTGCGCGACGACCAGATCACCGTTCTTCGTGACGCAGAGCGCCCACACGTCGTTGGTCGCGCCGCCGCCGAGCGGCGACCACGTCGAGCCGTCCCATCGTGCGATGTGGTTCGCGGCCACGCCTTCGATCTGCGTGAACGTTCCGCCCGCGACAACGTCGCCGTTCGGCATCACGGCGAGCGCATGGACCACACCGTCGGTCTGCGTCGAACCGGGCAGCCACTGTGTCGCGCACTGCGCCGCGGCGGGGGAGAGGAGCCAAGAGAGCGACGCGGCGACGAGTGCGAGGCGATGCATGGAGGTCCAGCGACGGCGGAGTGAGCCGGCCTTCCGGCGGGTCGGATCTTCGCGAGCAAACCGTGATCCGCCCATCGGGGCTCGCTGGGACGCGGGCAGGCCGAGCGGGCGACGGGGCGGGAGCGACGAGCGGCCGTCGGATGTCGGCGGAGCGACGGCGGTCCGCGCCGCTGTCGTTCGCTTCAGAATTGCCCAGCCGTGAGCTGCAGCGCGTTGGTGGCGGTGATGGCGCCGGAGCCGAGGTCGAAGGGAACCAGCTGGTGGTAGAAGGTGACGCCGACGATGGGGGGCGAGTCGGGCAGGAAGAACGACGACGTCGCGGTGCCCGTCGTGGTGACGAGGGCGCCGAGGATGTCGGGGGCGACGAGCACGTCGCAGCCGGGAACTCCCTCGACGAAGATCGAGGCGAGCGGTACGGCGCCTTGCGGAATCGAAGTGATACTGGTGAGTGCGAGCACGAGGGCGTTCGTCGGTAGTCCGGTGCCCGTGGCGTGGAATGTCGCTTCGACCCAGGGCGGTGCGTCTGCGGTCAGTGTGTTGCTGCCGCCGCTGCTCGTGCAACCGGCGCCGAACTTCGCCGCGCTCGCCGGACACGTAGTGTCGAGGCGCGCGATGTACGGGGACACCTGACCGTCCACGAGTTGGAAATAGCCCCCCACGAACAGGGGACCACCGGGCGGTAGCGCTATCGTGGCGGCCAGTCCCAGATCACCTCCGCCGAACGCCGACCAGTTGGCGCCGTCCCAGCGCGCCAGGCCGTTGATGGGCGCGCCACCCGCCGTACTCACGAGCGCGAGGAGGTCTTCGTTGGGCAGCAGCAGCCCCGTCGAGAGGCCGGTCGCGCCGGTGCCGAGCGGGGACCACGCGCTGCCGTTCCACGTGGCGATGTTGTTGGCGGGCACACCCTGGATCGCCGTGAACATGCCCCCGACGAAGAGGCGACCCGAGGGCGAGGTCTTCATCCAGGAGATCTGCGGGGTGATGGTGATGATGGCGCTGGCCGCCGACGCGAAGAACTGCAACGCGACACCGTCCCATTGAACGAGCGTGGAGTTCGTCGCCATCAGCAAGTTGCCGTTCGGCAACTCGGCGAGCGCCCTCACCTGTCCGGGGAAACCGGGGATGTTCGGGATGACGGTTCCGGTCGAGCCATCCCAGATCGTTGCCGCGGACTGGTAGTAGGGAGCGCTGCCGTTGGAGCCGCCGGCGGCGACGGAACCGTTCGACAATTCGAGGAGGCACCCAACGTTGGCCGGCCAGTTGGCTCCGTAGGGCACCCACGCGGTTCCGTTCCAGCGAGCCACTTTCGCCCCGAGCGCGGGAAGCGAACCGGCGATGAGCACGTCGCCGTTCCGCAGCACGAGCGCCTGGGAGATCTGGCTGCCGCTCGGCGCGTCCATGGCAATCCACGAGCTGCCGTTCCATCGAGCGACGTTCTTGGCGGCCGTCCCCGCAATGGTGTCGAACTGGCCGGCTGCGATCACGTCACCGCCGGGAGCCGCCGCGAGGACACGGATGGCGTCGCTCGTTCCCAGAGTGAGTGCACTCCACGCAACACCGTCCCAGTGCGCGGCGCGCTGAACGCGGAAACCGGCCATCTCCTCGAAGGTGCCGCCTGCGTAGACGTCCGCTCCGAGCAGCGTGACGGTCGTCACGACACCCCCGCTGGCGTTCGGAGCGATCGGTCCCACGGGCGACCAGGACCCGCCACTCCAACGCGCGAGGCGCGCTGCGCCGCCCGCCGCGAACTGCAGACTGCCGCTCGCGAGCAGGTCGCCGTTCGCAGTCTCGTGCAGTGCGAACGGCAACTGGGACGAGGATGCGAGTCCGTTGTCTTGCGGCGACCAGGCCGCGCCGTCCCAGCGCGCAAGGAAGCGCGTGCCCGACGCGGAGTACCAGGTGCCAGCGACGACGAGATCGCCGCTCGTCGTCACGCACATCGAGAGCACTTCGGCGGGCAGTGTGGACAGCAGGTCATTGCCCGGAATGCCCGACCCGATCTGCGCCCACGTCGTCCCGTTCCATTGTGCGACGTCCCTCGCCGGCACGCCGCCGATACTGTTGAAGTTGCCGCCCGCGACGAGGTTGCCGTTCGGGAGCTGAGCCAGACAGGCCACGACCAGGCCGCCCGAGGGCCCGAGAGCGGACCATGTGGTGCCGTTCCAGACGTTGATGCCGTTCACCGTGCCCGCGGCGATGTCTCCGTTCGCCAGGAGGGTGAGAGCCGTCACGTCGTGGGCGAGCCCGCCGCCGAGCGGCGCCCAGGCCGTTCCATTCCATCGAGCGATGCGGTTCGCTGCGACACCGTCCACGACCGTGAACTGCCCGGCGGCGATCAGGTCGTTGTTTGCCGTGACGGCCAGTTCGAGGACGCCGCCGTTCATCCCTGAACCGAACGTGGACCACGTGGAAGTCGCGGGGTCGAAGATCGCGATGTTGTTCACGAGCCGGTCGCCCGCGATGTAGAAGGTCCCGCCGTAGACGACCCTCGTCGACTCGGGGCCGGGACCGTCGGGATCCCATCCGACCGAGCAGTGCACGTGGCCGTTGATGCCGGTGAGGCCCGCGCCCGGCAACCATTGAGTGCCGCACTGCGCCGCGGCGGGGGCGAGGAGCCAAGAGAGCGACGCGGCGACGAGTGCGATGCGATGCATGGAGGTCCGGCGGCGGAGGAGTGGAATGGTCTTCCCGACGATCGCATCTTCGCAAGCAAACCGTGATCCGTCCATCGGGGCGCGCTGTGACGCGGGCAGACCGAGCGGGCGACGGGGCGGGAGCGACGAGCGGCCGTCGGATGTCGGCGGAGCGACGGCGGTCCGCGCCGCTGTCGTTCGCTTCAGAATTGCCCAGCCGTGAGCTGCAGCGCGTTGGTGGCGGTGATGGCGCCGGAGCCGAGGTCGAAGGGAACCAGCTGGTGGTAGAAGGTGACGCCGACGATGGGGGGCGAGTCGGGCAGGAAGAACGACGACGTCGCGGTGCCCGTCGTGGTGACGAGGGCGCCGAGGATGTCGGGGGCGACGAGCACGTCGCAGCCGGGGCCAGCTTCGGCGAAGGCGAGGAGGAGTGGCACGGCCCCCTGCGGGAACGACGTCACGCTCGTGAGCGTGAGCGCGAGTGCGGTGGTCGGGAGCCCGGTGCCGGTCGCCACGAACGTTGCGTCTGCCCACGGCAATGTCGTCGCCGCGAGTGTGTTGTTGCCGCCGCTGCTCGGACAGCCGGAGAGGAACGGCATCGCCGTCGCGGGGCAGGTGGTCGTGATGCGGGCCACGTGAAGGGACGACTGGTTGTCGACCGTCGTGAAGTAACCACCGGCCCAGACATCGCCATCCGGCATCGTCGCCAGCGCCATCACCGATGCGTCGGCGCCCGTGCCCAAGCCCAACCACGACGAACCGTTCCACCGCGCGATGTTGTTCACGGTCGTGCCGCCGGCGCTGACGAACGCACCGCCGGCGAGGAAGTCGCCGTTCGGGAGTGCAGTGACCGCGAAGACGGGGCCGCTGGTCCCACTGCCGCACGCTTGCCAGGCGCCTCCGTTCCACTTGGCGACGCGCGCTGCCGGGGCGCCACTCGCGGTCGTGAAGCTGCCGCCAGCGATCAAGTCGCCGTTCGGCGTGTGGCAGAGAGCGTTCACGGAGTCGTTCATCCCACCGCTGATGCCGAGCCATGACGTTCCGTACCATGCGGCGACATGTGTCGCCGGGTTCCCGTCCGCCATCGTGAACAGGCCGCCGGCGTACAAGACGCCACCGAAGGGGTTCTCGTCGTTGGGAACGAAGGTCAGGGCATAGACGTCGGTGTTCATGCCGCTGCCCATCGGATGCCAGGTAGTGCCGTCCCAGCGCGCCACCCGATTGGCGGGGACGCCGCCTGCGCTCGTGAAGTTGCCGCCGGCGACGATGTCGCCGTTCGCCAGTCGGGCGAGGGCATAGACCGCGCCGTTCATTCCAGACCCCATGGTCGACCACGACCCGCCCGGGGTTCGGCGAGCGATCCCGGAGCCGCCCAGTTCGTTGAGGAAGATTCCGCCGATCACGATGCTGCCGTCACCCATCTCCGTGACGGCGTAGGCATCGGACCATGGCGCGAGCTGACCTTCCGGCGAGCCGAGGTCCTCCCATCCCGAAGCGATACCGCGCGCGGCCCGCACTCGGGAGTTGTTGTTCCCACCCGTGGCGACGATCGGGCTTCGAGTCCTGTGGCTCGGCGCGACCGCGAACACCACCGGACGAAGGCCATGTTCCAGCGGCCGCCACGTGGAGCCGTTCCAGAGTGCGCCTCCTCCGGCAACCACGCCGTGGATCGACGGGATGTGGCCGCCGGCGAAACACTCGCCGTTTGGCAGCGGAACCAGACACACGATCGCGAACAACCGATTCGGATCGGCGACCACATCCCACGTCGACCCGTTCCAGCGCTTGACGACCCAGAACCCGGCCGACGGCAAGCCTTGCGACACCTGACCGCTGATCAGGATCTCGCCCGAGGCCGTCACGGCTGCCGTGGTCACGCTGCACCCCGGGTCGCCGAGGCTGGACCAGTTCGTTCCGTTCCAGCGAGCCACATTGGGCGATGCCAGTCCACCGGCCTGCCCGAAGGCGCCGGCCACCAAGAGGTCTCCGTTCGGCAAGGACACGGCTGCGAGAACCCAGGAGTCGGTTCCGTTGCCGAGAGGATGCCAGTTGGTGCCGTCCCAGCGAGCGATGTGGCCGACCTGGGTGCCACCAGCCGTGGAGAAGGAGCCCGAAGCGACGACATCGCCGTTGGGCAGCGCGGTCAGTTCGTAGACCATTCCGTCCGTACCGGTGCCGAGAGGATGCCACTGACTTCCATCCCAGCGCGCCACCCGATTGACCACCGTCGAGCCGCACAGGAGGAAGTTCCCGCCCACGACGAGATCTCCGTTCGGGAGTGTGCACGACGCGACTACTTCGGCGTTGGGCCCGTTGCTCAGGGCCTGCCACGAAGAACCATCCCACCGGGCAACGTTGCTCTCCGACGGCGTGCCCCATCCGACGAGGTGGATCCCACCGACGACGAGATCCCCGTTCGTCATGACTTCGACACAGTGGGCGGACCCCGTCAGTCCCGCACCGAAGGACTGCCACGTTCGCGAGATCGGGTCCAGTGCCGCAACATTGACCGCGGAGAGCGCCCCGACCTGATTGAAGTTGCCCACCATGACGATGCGGTCGCTCGCCGGGCCGGGTCCGTCGGGATCCCAGGAGCAGGCGTCGGAGACCACGCCGTTCGGTCCCGAAGCACCGCCGCCGGGCAGCCATTGGTTGGCGCACTGTGCGAACGCGGTCGTGACCGGGAGACTCGAACAGACGAACGCGATCGCGCATCGCGAGAGGAGGTGGAACTTCATGAGGCTCGCTTCGACTTCTTCGACGGCGGAGTCTCGGAGCGGTGGGAAGGCCTGTCAACGAGTGGCTCGGGCCCACAGTTTCTGCCGCGCGGGGCCGATGGTTCGCGTAGCCTGTCGCGAGCCCTCGTCTCATGGAAACCCGACCCTTCCACAAGATTCTCTGCGCCAACCGCGGAGAGATCGCGATCCGCGTGTTCCGCGCGTGTGCCGAACTCGGCATCCGCACCGTCGCCGTCTTCAGTGAAGAGGATGCGACGAACCAGCATCGCTACAAGGCGGACGAGAGCTACCTGATCGGCAAGGGCAAGGGCCCGGTCGCGGCGTACCTCGGCGGCGACGAGATCATCGCGATCGCGAAGAAGGCGAAGGTCGACGCGATCCATCCGGGCTACGGCTTCCTGTCCGAGAACCACGCGTTTGCGGCGGCGGTGCGTGCGGCGGGCATCGCGTTCATCGGGCCGCGTGCACAGGTGATCCAGGGCCTCGGCGACAAGGTCGAGGCGCGGAAGGCAGCCGAGGCGCTCGGCATCCCGTGCGTTCCCGGCATCGAACTGCCGACCGACGAAGCGCCCGCGTTCGCGGCGGCGGAGGCGTTCTTCCGGCAGCACGGTACGACCATCGTGAAGGCGGCGCACGGCGGTGGCGGTCGCGGCATGCGCGTGATCGAGGACCTGCGCGACATGGCGTCGCTGTTGCGCCAGGCGCGCAGCGAGTCGATGGCGGCGTTCGGCAGCCCGGTCGTGTTCCTCGAGAAGTTCCTGCAGAAGGTGCGCCACATCGAGGTGCAGGTCCTCGGCGACCTCGCCGGCAACGTCGTGCACCTGCACGAACGCGACTGCTCCGTGCAGCGGCGCCACCAGAAGGTCGTCGAGATCGCGCCGGCGCCGAACCTCTCCGACAAGGTGCGGAAGGGACTGTTCGACGACTCGCTGCGGCTCGCGAAGAAGGGCGGCTACCACAACGCCGGCACGTTCGAGTTCCTCGTCGACGGCGAGCAGCACTACTTCATCGAGGTGAACCCGCGCCTCCAGGTCGAACACACGGTGACGGAGCAGATCACCGGCATCGACCTCGTGCAGACGCAGATCCGCATCGAGCAGGGCTTCGACCTCGCGAGCCCCGAGATCGGCATCTTCTCGCAGTCGAGCGTGCAGCCGCGCGGATTCGCGATCCAGTGCCGCATCACGACCGAGGATCCGCAGAACGACTTCCTGCCCGACACGGGAACCATCCTCGCGTACCGCGCGCCCGGCGGTTTCGGGCTGCGTCTCGACGGCGGCGACGGGCTCGCCGGCACCGTCGTATCCGGCCACTACGACTCGCTGCTCGTGAAGAGCATCACGTACGGGCCGACGCTCGCTTCGGCGGCGCAGAAGGGGCTGCGGGCGCTGAAGGAGTTCCGCATCCGCGGCGTGAAGACGAACCTCGCGTTCCTCGCCAACGTGCTGAACCATGCGTCCTTCCTGCGCGGCGAGACGTGGACCCGCTTCCTCGACGACACGCCGGAGCTGTTCGAGATCAAGCTGGGCAAGGACCGCGCGACGAAGCTGCTGACGTACCTCGCCGAGATCGTCGTGAACGGGCACCCGACGATCCGTGCCGACCAGCGCCTGCGAACGTCGACGCTGTTGTCGCCGCCGGTTCCGGCCGTCCCGCCCGGCGCACCGCCCTTCGGCACCGCGCAGATGCTCGCGGAAGGAGGACCGGCCAAGGTGGTGGAGTGGATCAAGAAGCAGAAGCGGCCGCTCTTGACCGACACCACGATGCGCGACGCCCACCAGTCGCTGCTCGCCACGCGCGTCCGCACGAAGGACATGCTGGCGATCGCGCACGCGACCGCCGTGCTGGGCCACCCGCTGTTCTCGCTCGAGACGTGGGGCGGTGCGACGTTCGACGTCGCGTACCGCTTCCTCAACGAGGACCCCTGGGACCGCCTGCAGCAGCTGAAGCGCGCGATCCCGAACGTGCTGCACCAGATGCTGCTGCGCGGTGCGAACGCGGTCGGCTACACGAGCTACCCGCAGAACGTCGTCGAAGGCTTCATCGACGAGGCGGCACTCGCCGGCATCGACGTGTTCCGCGTGTTCGACAGCCTCAACGACCTCGATTCGATGGAGGTGTCGGTCCGGCGCGTGCTGAAGACCGGCAAGATCGCGGAGGTCGCGATGTGCTACACGGGCGACGTCGACAACCCGGCGCGCACGAAGTACACGCTCGACTACTACACCGACCTCAGCAAGCGCATCGAGGACATGGGTGCGCACATCCTGTGCGTGAAGGACATGGCGGGTCTCCTGCGACCGCAGGCGGCGCGGATGCTGATCTCCCGCTTGCGCGAGACGACGGACCTGCCGATCCACCTGCACACGCACGACACGTCGGGCAACGGCATCGCGACGTACATCGAGGCGATCGACAGCGGCGTGCACATCGTCGACGTGGCGCTGGCGCCGATGGCGGGCTTGACGTCGCAGCCGAGCATGAACGCATTGATCGCCGCGCTGCACGGGCGTTCGCGCGAGTCCGGCCTCACGAATCGCGCGATGCAGCCGCTCGCCGACTACTGGGAAGCCGTGCGTGAGTACTACGCGCCGTTCGAGTGCGGCCTGAAGAGCAGCACCAGCGAGGTCTACTACCACGAGATCCCCGGCGGCCAGTACAGCAACCTCCGCCCGCAGGCGGCGTCACTCGGCCTCCTGCATCGCTGGGGCGACGTGAAGCACGCCTTCGCCGTCGTGAACCAGCTTTGCGGTGACATCCCGAAGGTCACCCCGTCGAGCAAGATGGTCGGCGACTTCGCGATGTTCCTCGTGCAGAACGACCTCCTCGTGATGCGCGGCGACCTCGCCGCGTCGACGAACGCCACGAAGCAGAAGCTGCTGGTGGATGCCAAGAAGCTCGACTTCCCGCAGAGCGTCGTGCAGTACTTCCAGGGCTACCTCGGTCATCCTCCGGGCGGGTTCCCGGAGGACCTGCGCGTCGCCGTGCTGAAGGGACTGCCGATGCTGAAGGGGCGGCCGAGCGATGGCATGCCGCCGTTCGACTTCGGCAAGGCGACGAAGCACGTCACCGACCGCACGAGTCACAAGCCCGCGATGCGCGACGTCGTGAGCTACGCGCTCTACCCGCGCGTGATGGACGAGTTCTTCGCGTTCCAGAACCGCTGCAGCGACGTGTCGATCCTGCCGACGCCGATCTACTTCTACGGCCTCGAGATGGGCCAGGAGGTCTGGATCGAGATCGAGCCGGGCAAGACGCTCGTCGTGTCGCTCGAAGCGAAGAGCGAGCCCGACGAAGAAGGGCACGTCACCGTGTACTTCAAGCTGAACGGCCAGAACCGCACGGTCGCGGTGCCCGATCGGTCCCGCGTGAAGGAGGGCGAGGCGCGCCGCCGCGCCGATCCCGCGAACGCGGGCGACGTCGGGGCGCCGATGCCGGGTCGCGTGATCGTCGTGCACGTCCGCGAGGGACAGACCGTTGCCGAGGGCGAACCGCTGCTCGCGCTCGAGGCGATGAAGATGGAGACGATCGTGCGTGCGCCGGTCGGCGGCACCGTGCGCGAGCTGTGCACCGACGTGAAAGCCGCGGTGAAGGCGCAGGACCTTCTCGTCGTGCTCGACACGAAGAAGTGAGACGTGCGCCTTCAGACGCGCGGGGGCACCGTGCGACCCGCGGTGTCGGGTGCGCAGGAGTGCCAACGGGACGGCGCCCTCCGCCGTAGGAGGCCGGCGAACGCCGGCGCGTACGCATGCAGCAGGAACGCCGCGAGCGCCACGAGTACGGCGGTGAAGACGCGACCGCCGGCGGTCGGGTCGAGCACGGCGTGGTACAGCACGACGTGCGCGAGCACCGGCAACAGCAGCACCAGGCCGAGCGGCACCATCGTTCCGGTCACCAGCAGCAGGCCGCCGACCGACTCGACCGCACCGCGCAGCGGATGCATAAAGCCGGTGTCCGTGAGCGCGCGCTGGAACGCGGCGGCTCTTTCGGGCATCGACGGCGGCGGCGGAAAGAGCGGCGTTCCGCAGGACCACAGCAGCGTGTTGACGCCGAACAGGAGGAACACCGCGCCCAGGAGGAGCCGGCACAGGACGACCGTGGATCGCATGATTCGTGGGAGACGAGGGGTTCAGCCGGGGGCCCGGCCGAGCATCGAGAGGCTGCCGGTCCACCCGTCTTCGATGACCCGGCACATGGACTCGTTCGGCAGGCCGCTGTGGACGACGACGACCCGCGTGCCGGAGCGATGCGGTGTGAGTTCGACCCGGACCTCCGTCGGCGGAGCGCCGATCTCGGGGTTCTCGTCCAGCCGGTAGGAGAGCAACCGCGGCGGCTCGACGAGCAGGAACTCACCCGAACCGCGCATCGCCCACGCGCCGGGCCTGCTCATCGACGACGTGAAGCGAGTGCCCACCGCGGGCCGCCAGTTGTCGAACGCCAGCACAATGTCGGGGGCGCACTTCATCCACCGGACGACGGCCGCCGCGTCGGTCCATGCGCGCCAGACTGCTTCGATCGGGGCAGCGAGATCGCGCGTGATCGTGACGGCAAGGGGTTCGGTCATGGCGCGCGTCGCGACTCGGGGTTGGCGAGGTAGCCACTCAGTTCGTCCAGTCGGCCTTCCCAGTAGGAGCGCACCTGCTCCACCCATTGCTCCGCCTTGGTCAGCGGCGCCGGGTCGATGCGGCAGGTGTGCACCCGACCCTCCACCGCGCGCACGAGCAAGCCGGCGCGTTCCAGGACTTTTACGTGCTTGGTCACCGCGGCCTTGGTCATCGCGAATGGATCACCGAGCGTGCCGATCGACGCTTGCCCCTTCGCGAGCCTCGTGAGCATCGCGCGGCGAGTGGGATCCGCGAGCGCGCGGAACACCCGGTCCAGCGAGTCCAAACGGTTTACCATTTGGTAAACGATAGCGCGGTGGGTAGAGATGGCAAGGGCTCGGGCGGGGGGTGAGACAGGCGACACCGTCGGTCGGGCCGGCGTGTAACTCGCGCGGATCCAGCTCGACTTCCGCGATGCGTATCGGCGGATGCTCGAAGCGGCTGTCGCGACGCGCAGGCCCTTGGCGGTCTGCACCGTCTACGACTCGAACTTCGAAGAGCCCGAGAAGGCGCTGGCGGATGTCGCGCTGTCCTTGTGGAACGACACGATCGTTCGTTGCGCCGGGAAGCGGGTGTGCCGGTGATCGATCTGCGGCGCGTCTTCACGGCGCGCGCGGACTACGCGAACCCGATCGGGCCGTCGGAGATCGGCGGTGCCAAGATCGTGAAGGTGATCCGGCGCGTGGTGGAGACTCACGACTTCGCAGCCGGGGTCGGTGCGATCTACGCCTGATCGTCAGCGGGCGGTGGTTCCGGCTGCGGGCGATCCCTCGGCTCGGCGCGGCGCGCTCCTTCGGCGAGGAGGCGCCCGAGCAGTGCCGGCGACGCCTGGATCTCCATCAGGCAGCCTTCTTCCGTGTAGAACTCGCTGAGCACGGTGGCCTTCGCCCGGATCTCACCGAACAGGCCGCTCGCGGCGTGCGGGAGCAGGATCTCGACGCGGTTCTCGACGTCGGCGAGGTGGCTCTGGATCGCCGCCATCAGGTCGGGCAGGCCTTCGCCGGACGCGACCGAGCAGGCGACGGCGCGCGGCTCCGTTTGCCACAGCGGCGCGAGCTGCGCGCGGTCGGCGACGAGGTCGATCTTGTTGAGCACGGTGATGCGCGCGAGGTTGCCTGCGCCGAGCGTCTCGAGGACTTCGTCGACGGTCTGCAACTGCTCCTGGGCTTCCGGCGAACTGCCGTCGACCATGACGAGCAGCAGGTCGGCGTGCAGTGCCTCCGCGAGCGTCGCGTGGAACGACGCAACGAGCTGGTGGGGCAGCTTGCGCAGGAACCCGACCGTGTCGGTCAGCAGGACGGTGCGGCCGCCGGGCAGGCGCCACGGGCGCGTGCGGGTGTCGAGTGTCGAGAACAGCCGGTTCTCCGCGAGCACGCCCGCGTCGGTGAGGCGGTTCATCATGCTCGACTTGCCGGCGTTGGTGTAGCCGACGAGGGCGATGGTGAAGAGATCCGGGCGCGCCTCGACTTCGCGCTCCTTGTGCTGCTCGATGCGCTTCAGTTCCTTCGTGACCGCTGCGATCCGGCTCCGGATGAGGTCGCGGTCGACGTCGATCTGCTTCTCGCCCGCACCGCCGCGCACGCCGATGCCGCCGCGCTGCCGCTCGAGGTGCGTCCAGCGTCGCCGAAGCCGCGGCATCTCGTACTGCAGCGCCGCGAGTTCGACCTGCAGCTTCGCCTGCGGCGTGCGCGCGTGCATGCCGAAGATCTGCAGGATCAGTTCGCTGCGGTCGATGCACGGTACGCCGACGGCGGCCTCGATCGCCTTCGCCTGGTTCGGCGTCAGCGAGTCGTCGCAGATCACCGCATCGCTGTGTGCGAGCTTCGTGACCTCGGCGAGTTCTTCGAGCTTGCCGCTGCCGAGGTAGCTGTGCGGATCGGCGTGACGGCGGTGCTGGGTCATGCAGCCGGCGGTGACGAACTCGGCGGTGTCCGCGAGCAACTGCAGTTCGTGCAGGGCCTCCGCCGCGGTGCGGGGGTCGCCCATCGGGACGAGGCCGAACAGGATCGCTTCGCTGCGCTGGCCGACGGCGGCCTTGGCACCTTGGGAGTCGCTTCTCACGGGTTCTGGCGGTCGGTCGGGACGTGCTCGTCGGCGAGCGTGGTGCGGATCGAACCATCGTCGCCCCGCTGCAGGAAGATGCGGCGGCAGAATCGTGCGTCGTCGCGCTGCGGGAAGTCGCGGCGGAAGTGCGTGCCGCGCGACTCCGTGCGATCGATCGCCGCTGCCGCGACGAGGGCCGACACCGTGAGCATGTTCGCCAGTTCGCAGCTGCGGCGGTCCGCGATCGCGGCGCGTGTGAGGTAGTGGTGCCAGAAGGCGATGCGGCGGGCGGCGTCGTCGAGGCCGTTCGCTTCGCGATCGAGGCCGACCTGACGCCACATCAAACTCTTCAGCGAGTAGAGGAGGTCGTCGTGCAGGAGCCGGGGTGGGTCGGCGGCGACGGCCGGCCCGTCCGCCGCGCGCGGCAGGCCGGGTCCGCGGCTCCGCGCGAAGTCCGCGGCGACGAACCCGGTCTTCCGGCCGATGACCGCGCCTTCGAGCAGCGAGTTGGACGCGAGGCGGTTCGCGCCGTGCAGACCGGACGCCGCGGCTTCGCCGACGGCGAACAGGCCCGGGATCGACGTGTGTCCCGACGCGTCGGTGACGGCGCCGCCGATGAAGTAGTGCGCACCCGGCCGAACGGGGATCGGGTCCTTCGCGAGGTCCAGGTCGAACGTCGAACAGATGCGCGCGATCGACGGGAACAGCGTGCGCGGATCGCCTTTCACGGTCGCGAGGTCCAGGTAGACGTGAGTGTCGTTCGTCGCGACCATCCGTTCGAGGATCGCGCGGCTCACGGCGTCGCGCGGCGCGAGTTCGGCCATCGGGTGTGCCGCGGGCATGAAGCGTTCGCCGTTGCGATCCCGCAGCACGGCGCCCGCCCCGCGAACGACCTCGCTGATCAGGAATCGCGATGCGCCCGCGATGTAGAGCGTCGTCGGGTGGAACTGAACGAACTCGCAGTCGGCCATTCGCGCGCCGGCGCGGAAACAAAGGGCATGGCCGTCACCGGAGGCGCCGGTCGGGTTCGTGGTCTCACGGTAGATCTGGCCGCAGCCACCGGTTGCCACGATGACGGCGCCTGCCTCGACCGCGAGTTCACCGGCGGCCTCGGTCAGGCAAACGGCTCCGGTACACCGCCCTTCCCGCACGACGAGATCGCGCACGAAGGTGTGGGGGCGAACGGTGATCCGCGGGTGATCCACGAGCGCCTTCGCGAGGGCGCGTTGGATCTCCTGGCCCGTCGCGTCGCCGTTGGCGTGTACGACGCGCGCATGGCTGTGTCCGCCCTCGCGCGACAACTCGAGCGTGCCGTCGAGTTCCCCGTTGCGACGGTCGAAGCGCGCGCCGAGCTGTTGCAGCCAGCGCACCGCGTCGTTCGCGGACGCGACGACTTCGTGCACGATCGCCGGGGACGCGATGCCGGCTCCGACGCGCAGCGTGTCGGCCACGTGCGTGTCGACGCTGTCCTCCGCCAGCGTGACCACCGCGATGCCCCCCTGGGCCCACGCGGTGTTCGTGTCGCGCGGGTCGCCCTTCGCGCACAGGAGGACCTCGGCTCCCGATTCCGCTGCATGCAGCGCGGCGCAGGCGCCGGCGATGCCCGAGCCGATCACCAGCACGTCGGTGCGCAGTACCGGCGTCGTGCGCAGATCGAACGCGGCGAGGCGCTCGGGGAACCTGGCCGTTGCACGCGGGAGGTGCATGGGGCCGGCGCGCCGACTACGGCGCGCCGTGGCTGCCCGGAGTGGTGACCTGCGCGGGCGTCGCGGGGGCCGGGACAGCCGGGGTGTCGCCTTCCTTGTGCATCCAGATCAGCACGGGTGCCGCGATGTAGATCGTCGAATAGACGCCGGACACCATGCCCACGAACATCGCGAATGCGAACGGTTCGAGGTCCGAGTCGCTGCCCCAGTTGACGAGGAACTGCGCGAGCACCGTCAGCATCGTGAGACCCGACGTGAGCAGCGTGCGCGACATCGTCTGGTTGAGCGCGCGGTTGATGAGCACGCGGAACGGCTCGGTGACGCCCACACGGGCGTTGTCGACGAGGTTCTCGCGGATGCGGTCGAAGATGACGATCGTGTCGTTGACCGAGTAGCCGATGATCGTGAGGAAGCACCCGATCATCGTGACGTTGATCTCCGCCCGCACGATGCCGAGGTGGTTGAACACCACCACGAAGACGAACGCGACGAGCACGTCGTGGATCAGTGCGACGACCGCTGCGACGCCGTACTTGTACTCGTGGAAGCGGACGCGGAGGTAGAGAACGATCAGGCCCCACGCGATCACCAGCGCGCCGATGGCGGCGTTGCGCAGGTCGTTGACGAGGCGGCCTTGGACCTCCTGCGCCTCGGGGAACGGATCCGAGAGCGTGACCTTCTCCCCGGCCTTGTCCTTCACCTCGCCGAGGGCGGTGCGAGCGATCTCGAACAGTTCCTTGGTCGGGGTGCCCGTCTGGGTCATCCACTCGACGCGCACGTCCTGGGCTTCGCCCATCTCCGCTTCACCGAGCGGCGTCAGCTTCGCGCCCTTCAGGTTCTGGGTGAGGGTCGCAGTGGCCTTCGCGAGTTCGATCGGTCGCTGGAAGTGCAGCGTGATCTCGGAGTACTGCAGTGTCTTGTTCGCGCCTTCGTTCGGCGTGTTCGTCGGCTTGCTGAAGGCCGGCTTCACCAGCATCCCGTCGAAGACTCGCTTCAGTTCGACGACGTACGGCGGTTCGTAGGGCGGAGGCAGGGGCGTGCCGGCATCCTCCGCCGCCGTGCGGGCGAGGCGCCAGTCGCGGCGGCCGTTGTCGATCTCGATGCGCTGCGCGTCGCGCAGCTTGAGGCGCACGTTGAACTGGTTGTAGCGATTGCTGTCCTTCGGTGATGGATCGCCGACGGTGTTGACGGTCGCGTTCGGGTAGGTGCCTTCGAAGCGTTGGTCGCTCGTGAGGCGCTGGCGGAAGTCCTCCGCCGTCATCGACTGCGCGGTGACCATTCGCAGGTTCGCACCGCCCGTGAAGTCGATGCCGAGCATGACTTCGCGCGGCACCGCGAAGAGCGAATAGCCGACGCCGATGACGAGGAACAAGGCGCTCGCCGTGACGCAGGGCCGGAGGAACTTCACGAAGTCGAGGTTCAGGTTCGTGAACAGCGACCGTGGGCGGTAGTTGTCGAGCCACTTGCGCTGGAGTGCGAAGTGGAAGAGCAGTCGGGTGACGAAGAACTGCGTGAAGACCGTCGTCACGATGCCGACCATCAGCGTCACGGCGAAGCCGCGCACCGGGCCCGTGCCGACGTTGAAGAGCACGAGGCCGACGAGGAACGTCGTGATGTTCGAGTCGAGGATCGCCGACATCGCGCGTTCGAAGCCCGCGCGCACGGCGCGCAGGACGTCCTTGCCCTTGCCGAGCTCTTCGCGGATGCGCTCGTAGACGAGCACGTTGGCGTCGACCGCCATGCCGAGCGTCAGGACGATGCCGCCGAGCCCCGGCAGCGTGATCGTCGCCTGCATGAACAGCATCGATGCGTAGAGCAGGAAGACGTTCAGGACGAGCGTCACGCACGCGATCGAGCCGGCGACGCCGTAGTACCAGAGCATGAACAGGAAGACGAGCGCGCTTCCCACGACCAGGGAGACCACGCCCTTGTAGATGGCGTCCGCGCCGAGCGACGCGCCGATGATCGACTTGCTCTGGAGTTCCGGTTCGACACGCAGCGAGCCCGAACGCAGCACCTTCACGAGCTCGTCGACCTCGACCTTCGTGAAGTCACCGTGGATCTGGCCGCTGCCGGGGATCTTGCCCTCGAAGCGCGGCGCCGACTTGACGACGCCGTTCAGCACGATGGCGCTGCACTTGCCGATGTACTTCTCGGACCAGTCCGCGTACTCGTTCGTCAACGCGTCGACGACTGCGTAGTTGACGGCGAGGCCGCCGTCGCGCGAGTTGCCCGCGGACACGCCCGCCGGGTTCAGGTCCTTGCCGGTGAAGTGGCGCTCGTGCATGTTGAGCGCGACGAACTCGACCAGGAACCGTTCGCGCTCCGGCAGCTTGGCCACCGACTCGGGCACGAGGCCGTTGTTCCACTCGGACGGCGAGAACAGCGGAACGGTCGCCGGTTCGAGCAGGGTGCTGTGCGTGAACGAGTAGTCCCACTGGTTGCTGCCCGCCTTCGGGCGCACGTAGTGCGGGTACCACGCGAGATTGCCGAACTGGATCGGGCCCGCCGTCGGGTCTTCGTTGAACAGGCGGATCGTGAGCGCGTTCTTCGTCACGCGCTCCCGGTTCTCCGGAACGCCGAGCCACGTGTTGAGGCGCTGCTTCTCGCCCTGGAGGTTGGCGAAGGAAACCGCGTCCTTCGCATAGCCGGTCTCCGCGACGATGCGCATCTCCAGCTTGCCCAGGTTCGAGATGCGATCCAGGACGCGATTCAGCTCCGTCGCTTCGTCGAAGTACGGGAGCTCGATCAGGATGCCCGTGTCGCCGCTGCGCTCGATGCGGAGGTCGAGAGCGCCGGTCGGATCGATGCGTTCGGCGATGATGCCGATCGTCTGCTCCATCACGGCGTCGATCGTGATCCCCTCCTTCGAGGTGACCCGGTCGAGCACGTCGCGCGGGATCTCGTAGCGGACCTGCGTTCCACCGCGCAGGTCGGGACCGAGCGGGATCTTGAACAGCATCGTGCAGGCGATGCCCGCGGCGATGGTCAGGAGGACCAGGAACAACTGGCGACTGGCGTTCTCGAGCATGACGTTAGGGCTCTGGCCGCAGGCACGCGCCGAATGCACAGCCGAAGCGGAGGCGCGCCACCCGCTCGGACGATGTCACGGACGGACCACAGCGCCCCGGCGCGAAGGCGGGGCGCCGCGCGATCACTGCGCCGATCCCTCGGCCGCCGCGTCGCCCTTCGACAGGCCGCTGCCCTTGCCGGCGCGCGGATACTGGTGCTTGCCGAGGTTCGGGTCCAGGCGGGTCGCCTTGCCTTCGCGCTCACGCAGGTAGTAGAGCTTCGCCCGGCGCACGATGCCGCGCTCACGGACCTGGATGTCGGCCACCCGCGGGCTGTGCAGCGGGAACGTGCGCTCGACACCTTCGCCGGCGACGAGGCGACGGATCGTCGCGCTGCGGCGCGTGCCGCTGCCCTGGAAGGAGATGACGGTGCCGGAGAACAGCTGCACGCGCTCCTTGTCGCCTTCCTTGATCAGATAGTGGACGTCGACCGAGTCACCGATCCCGAAGTCGGGGATCGCGGGCTTCATGTGCTCGAGTTCGATCTGGTGCAGGATGTTCATGGTTCGGTCTTCAGTTCGGCGAGCCTGCGCAAGGAGCGCGTTCTCGCGGGTTCGGAGCTTTGCAGTTCGGGCTTTCCGCTATCGGAGTTCGTCAGGTGTCGTCGGGTCGGGGTTGGCCGATCTCTGGTCGCGGAGCTTCGCTGCGGTGAGCAGCTTCGCCTGTCCCTCCCGCCATCGCGCGACCGCAGCGTGGTCGCCCGACAGCAGCACGTCGGGCACCGCCATGCCGCGGAACTCGCGGGGTCGGGTGTATTGGGGGTAGTCCAGCAGGTCTCCTTCGAACGACTCGAGCACCGCGGACTCCGCGCAGCCGAGCACGCCCGGGATCAGGCGCACCGCGGCTTCGAGTACGACCAGAGCGGCGAGTTCGCCGCCGGCCAGTACGAAGTCGCCGAGCGAGATCTCCTCGAAGGCGTGCCCGTGACGAATCCGCTCGTCGTAACCCTCGTAGCGGCCGCACACGAAGAGAAGCCGCTCCATGCGGCTCAGTTCGCGCGCGCGCCGCTGGTCGAGGGTGCGACCACGGGGACACAGCAGGACCTTGTGGAACGAACCGTGCGTCCGCTCCGCGTCCTCGATGGCTAGAAAGATCGGTTCGGGTTTCAGCACCATGCCCGGCCCGCCACCGAACGGACGGTCATCGACCGTTCGGTGCGGGTCGAAGGCGTAGTTCCGGAAGTCGACGAGGTCGACCCGGAGGTTGCCCTGAGCCTGCGCGATCCCGAGGATGCTCTCGTCCAGGTAGGGCCGGATGGCCTCCGGAAAGAGTGTCAGGATGGCGCAGCGCAAGGTGCCTTGCCGCGAAAGAAGGGGCGGGGAGACTAGGGGCCGGGGGTAGACGGGTCAAGCAGACGAGCGAAACGGTCCGGCGTCGGGGCTACGCTGCGCGCGATGTTCACGGGCCTCGTGCAGGCGGTCGGTTCGGTGGCGGGTCTCGATCGGACGGCGGACGGAGTCCGACTGGTAGTGGACCTGGCCGGATTGCGGGGCCCGTTCGCGCTCGGGGACTCGATTGCACTGTCCGGCGTGTGCTGCACCGTGGTCGCTGTCGACGGTCGCCGCGCCACGTTCGATCTGTCCTCGGAAACGCTGGCCCGCACCTGGCTCGGGGACGCCCGAACCGGGGTGCTGCTGAACTTGGAAGCGGCGCTGCGCGCAGGAGATCCGCTCGGCGGCCACCTGGTGCAAGGTCACGTCGACGGCGTCGGAACGGTGGTCGGGGCGATCGACCCCGCGCGGGGAGGGGACCTGGTGGCTCGCGTCCCGGTCGAGCTGCGGAAGTACTGTGTCGAGAAGGGTTCGATCACGCTCGACGGAGTGTCGCTCACGATCGCCGGTGCCCCGATGGAGACGGTGGTGATCGCAGTGATCCCGCACACGGCGGCGGTGACGACGCTCGGCAGGAAGCGGGTGGGTGACCCCCTTCACGTCGAGGTCGACGTGATCGCGAAGTATGTCGAACGCATGCTCGCGGCCCGCGGGCTCGGGGCGTAGCCCGATGCGGCGCGGGCCGGCCGGCGCGACGGCCGGTTTCGTTCGGCGCTGTCGAGGCATGAAGCTCTCGCGCCTCGTCGTGGTGTTCGGCCTTTCGACACTGCTCTGCAGCTGCTTCACCCTGGGACTGTGGGGATTCGAACAGGAGGACGACGCCGACCCCGTGACCGGGGAAGAAGCCCTGTTCGCCTACGACGAAGAAACGCGGTGGTCGTGGGAACTGCTCGGCCTGCGCATCCTGTTGACCCCGGTCACGTTGTGCCTCGATTGCGTCACGGCCCCGGTGCAGTGCTTCTTGTGGGGTGGTGACGACGACGACGACCACTGCCGTCGTCACCGGTGACACGCCGGGCTGTGTCCGGCGCTGTTGCCGTATGAAGGACCTTCGGCCGCGTCGCCTCTCGCGCTCTCCCGTGCTGGTGCTCCTCGCCGCCGTGCTTCCGCTCGGCGGATGTTGCACGTCGGCGCTCTGGGGGTGCACGGCGACCGACACGATGCTCGTGGGGGAGGCGAAGGCGAAGGAGGGGAAGGGCAACTTCCTGTTCGACTCCCATGCGTCGTGGAGCGCGTTGCAGATCGGCAAGCGCGTGGCGCTCACGCCGCTGGCGCTCGCGTTCGACTTCTTCACGCTTCCGAACCAGGTCGGCGAGGCGGTGCTGGGGCCGAGTCGGCGCAAACGGAAGGCGCTCCAAAGCGACGTCGGAGTCTGACAGCACGTCGGCGCCAGCCGGCAGGGTTGGAGGATCAGAGGCGCTTCTGGGCGACGAGATCCCACTTTGCGCCCGGCTCGAGCGTGACCCTCTCGCGCTGGTCGCCGGGCTTGCCGTCAGCGTGCGTGGGCAGGACGTACGTCGGGAACTCGCCGAGCACTTCGAGAGTGCTGCCGGTCACGATCGCCGCGGACTCGACGTGGATCGCGAGGATGCGGGGCATGCGCGTCGCGTGGCGGTAGACCCACTCGTGCGGGCTGCCATCGGTGACCGGGCCCGAGGTGTCACCGGGTGGGTTTCGCGGCAACTTGCGTCGAACGATCATTGTGCCGGGCAAGAGGCCGAGGCCGCGGCAGTAGCCAGGGTCCGCCGCGTAGAGGGCGGTCGGATCCGGCCCTGGGACGACCTCGCTCGCGATGCCGTTGCCCCAGACGACTCCGCCGCGCGCAAGAACGTCGCGCAGCTTCGCGGACGGCGGCATCGCGAGACGAGCGAGCAGGAAACGCGTGTCGTGGAGGTGGCCGTCGCCGAACACGACGCCCGTCGCGTCTGCCAACGCTGCTTCGCAGTCGCGCGAGTTCTGGGCGCTCGCATCGACCGCGAACGCCTGCACGTTGGCGGCTCCCCGCTCGATCATTTCGTTTCGAAGGCCTTGTGAGTCGTTGTCGGAATCGTCGAGCACGACGATCCTGGCGCCGCTTCCTCCCGCGAGCGACACGAACCGCTCCGCGATGCCGGGGCCGGCCCCGATCAGCAACGTCCCGTTTTCGAGTCGCGGTGCTCCCGGCTGCTCGAGCGACCACGTCGCTCGTTCGGCGGCAGCGCGTCGCCATGTGCCGAGGTCGAGTGGCGGGTCGTTTGCTTCGAATGCCACGACCTCCCGCACGAGCTCTTCGTGGCCGTTCCGGGCCGACAGGACCAGCACCGCCTTCGATGCGCCGATCACGCGCAGCATGTCGCCGCGAACCTCGACGGCCGTGCTCTCGTCGACGCCGATGCCGAAGAGCCCCGGATGTTCACCGAGCACCTTCAGGAGGCGCGGCAGTCGTCGCCGCTTCAGGAAGTGCTGGTCGCTCACCGCACCGGGCACGAAGTCGAAGCCCTTCGCGACGACCGGGTTCTCCATGCCTTCCTGGATCATGGTGCGCGTCTGGATCGCGGTGCCGGCCGACGTGCCGGCGATCACTCCGCCGCGTGCGAGCAGCGCCATCAGTTCCTTCTCGACGCGCGTGCCGAGGTACGCGGTCGCGAGGCGTTCTTGGGTGCCGCCGCCGATCCACACGCCGGTCGCCGCGCGCAGCGGGGCGACGAACGCCTCGTCGTCGGCCGTCGCACGATCGCGCGTGTGGAGCAGCGAGACCGAGGCGCCGGGCAGTCGTTCGCGGAAGAGCCGGAGCGAGTCCTCGTTCTCTTTCGCGTCGTCCGCGGTCTGGCTCGCGGTCGGGATCAGCACGACCACGGCGTCCTTGCCGCCGGCGAGTTCGTGGAAGCGCGCGAAGATCGCGGGAGGCAGTTTTCCGCCACCTGCAAGAATGCAGGTTCCCTGGCGTTCCACCGCTGCCGAAGCGGCCGACTCCTGCGCGGGCAAGAGCGACGCTGCGAACAGGACTGACGCGAGGAAGCGCATGGTGGAGGACGATACCGGGCCTACTACGCTTGGCCACGTGGCCGACCCGACGCGCGACGACGCGCCCGTGCTCTTGTTCGACGGCGTCTGCAACCTGTGTCACGCCTCGGTGCAGTTCGTGCTTCGCCGCGACCGGAAGGCGAGGTTCCGCTTCGCGTCGCTGCAGTCGGCTGCGGCGCGAGACCTGCTCACGCGCCACGGTGTGATCGGGGACCTGCCCGACAGTGTGGTACTGGTCGCGAACGGGCGCGTGCGGACGAAGTCGGCCGCGGCTCTGGGCGTCGCTTCCGGACTCGGCATGCCGTGGTCCTTCCTCGGCGTGTTCTGGCTGATCCCTTCGTTCCTGCGCGACGCCGTCTACGACTGGATCGCGAGGAACCGCTACCGCTGGTTCGGCAAGCGCGAGCAGTGCATGGTGCCGACCCAGGCGTTGCGCGAGCGCTTCCTCGACGCGAACGAGCGTTGACGCCTGCGCGTCGCCGCGCTCCGAGCGGGGTGGCAGGATCCGTCGCAGCGGGGCCGGATGCGTGGTTCGCCGGTGACGTCGCCCCGCGTTGCGCGGATCCCGTGAGATGCTGATCCACGCCGCCTCCGGGGCGGGGTGGCAGGCTCCGTCGCAGCGGGGCCGGATGCGCGGTTCGCCGGTGACGTTGCCCCGCGTTGCGCGGATCCCGTGAGATGCTGATCCACGCCGCCTCCGGGGCGGGGTGGATCAGAAGGCGCCGAGCAGCACCTGCACGAAGTTGCCGATCGGAGCGGCTTCGCGGGCGTCTTCGAGGGCGCGTGAAACCTGCGTGAAGATGCGGCGCAGGCGTACGCCGAGGTCCTTGTCGTTGATGAGGATCCCGAGCGCACCTTCGGCCTGGGTCAGTCGATCGGTCACGTCCCGCAGGTTGGCGATCGTCATCTTCAAGTTCTTCGCGGTCTCCTTGTCGCTCGTGAGCGCGCCGAGGGCGCCGGCATCCGGGTCGTTCACCTTCGCGAGCAGCGAGCTGAGTCCGGCGAGCGAGTCGGCGAGATCGTTCGCGAGCTTCTCGTCGCGCAGGATGCGACCGAGTGCGCCCTTGCCGTCCTTCGCGTCGGTCACGATCGCCGCGAGGTCCGCGATCACCGAGCGCAGATTCTGCGCCGTCCCGCGGTCGTTCAGCAGCGTGCCGAGCGTGCCGTCCGTGCTTCGCAACGTGTCACTGACCGCGGCGAGGTTGGCGATGAAGCGCATTGCGTCGTCGCGCATGCCGCGGTCGACGACGAGGCGGCCGATGGTGCCCTCGCCGCGTGTGACCGCCTCGAGGACCGTGTTCAGGTTCTTCCCGACCTGCAGGAACTCGTCGTACATGTCGCGCCGCCGGGTCAGACGGCCGATCGTCGTCTCCTCGTCGGTCATGTTCTGGAAGAAGGTCCGGATGGCGGTGACGGCGCCATTCAGGTTCTGTCCGAGTTCGCCGCGTCCGTCCGCGATGTTGCCGATGCGTTCGAAGGCCGACGGCTGGCTCGCGCCGCGCAGTTCCGCGTTCGCGGGCAGGAGTGTGCCGCGCCCTGGGTCGATGTAGATCTGCTTGCCGCCGAGCACGCCCGCGTCCCGCACTTCGATGACCGCCTTGTCCGTGAGCGGGATCGTCTCGCGAAGGAGGATCGTCATCTTGACCGGCAGATCGGCCCGGTCGTAGTCGACGTCGATGGCGCCGACCTTGCCGACCTTCTTGCCCAGCACCATCACGTTGGTACCGGCCTCGGCAGAGCCGGCGTCCGGGAACCGCACGACCAGCGGGGGCACGCGGTCGAGGGCGAGGTCCGTGAGATTGATGGTCGCCCAGAGCAGGAAGGCGAGGGTGCCGAAGAACACGAGACCGAGCAGCGTGTCGCGACGAGTGCGTTCCATGGGCGTTCCTTGGTGAATCCGATCAGTCCGTGCCGCCGTCGAGGAAGGAGCGCGCGAGCGGGTTGTCGCTCGCGAGGATCTCGGCGACCGATCCTTCGATGCCGAGCCGGCCGTTCTCGATGATCCCGATCCGATCGCCGCACTGGGTGGCACAGGCGCGCGAATGCGTGACGATGAGGCCGGTGACGCCGAGCCGGTCGCGCACTTCGACGATGAGTTCGTGGATCTGCTTGCTGATGATCGGGTCGAGGCCGGCGTTCGGCTCGTCGTAGAGCACGTACTCCGGATTCGTGACGAGGGCACGGGCGAGGCCCGTGCGCAGCTTCATGCCGCCCGAGATGGCGGGCGGATACTGCGCCGCTGCGTGGTCCATGCCGACGAGGCCGAGCACCTCGTGGACACGCTGCTGCAACTCGGACTTCGACACGCGAGCGTGTTCGCGCAGTGGGAGCGCCACGTTGTCCGCAACGGTCAGCCAGTTGATGAGCGCGCCGTTCTGGAACAGGTAACCCATGCGCTTGCGAAGCGTCATGAGTTGCACACGGTCCATGGCCTGCACGTCCTGATCGTCGACCTGCACGGAGCCCGAGTCGGGGCGCAGGATGCCGATCACGTGTTTCAGGGTGACGCTCTTGCCGCAGCCCGATGGCCCCATGAGCACGAAGTTCATGCCCTTCGGAACACGGAACGACATGTGGTCGAGCACCTGTCGATCACCGAGCCGCTTGCAGACGTCGCGCAGTTCGATCATCCGGCGAGGAAGTAGAAGAACCAGGTCACGATGAACCCGAGCACGATGATGAGGATCACCGAGTTGCGAACGGCGGTCTGCACCGCGAGACCGACGCCGAGCGCGCCGCCGCCTGCGCGCAGGCCCGATGCGCAGCTGACCGTCGCGATCGTGACTCCGAAGACGAAGGCCTTCAGCAGGCCGACGTAGACCTCCTTCGGCAGCAGTGTGCCCGACGAAGTCAGGGCCTCGCGCGCGCTGATCCAGTAGAGGTCCGGGCTGACTCCGAGGTTGTGCTCGGCGATCACGCTGCCGCCCCAGATGCCGATCAGGTTCGACAGCACGGTCAGCGTCGGGCACATGACGGCGAGTGCGACTACGCGGGGCAGGACGAGGTAGTCGACCGGGTCGACCGACATGACCTCCAGGGCGGCCACTTCGTCGCTCACCTGCATCGTGCCTAGTTCCGCTGCCATCGCGGACCCGACGGTTGCGGCGAGGATGACGCCCGTGATGAACGGGCCCATCTCGCGGCACATCGACAACGCGGTGATCGTGCCGAGCACGGCGGTGTCGCCGAAGCGACGCAGTTCGATGCCGGTCTGCATCGCGAGGATCGCACCCGCGAAGGCGGCGACCACGAGCGTCACGGGGAGCGAACGCACGCCGGCGTTGAATGCCATGTCGAGCGTGAACCGGACTCGCCGCGCGAGCTTCGGCAGCGCGGTGACGGTGCGCAGCAACAGGTTGACGACGAAGCCGGCGTCTTCCGCGCGCTTGCCGACGATCCGCCCGACGGTCTCGATCGGGTTCATCGGGGGCTCGCTCCGTCGTCCCCACCACCGAGCGAGATCGGCAGGAACTGGAGGAGACGCAGCACGGCGTGTCCGTTCTCGTCACGCTCGTAGTTGAAGAGGAAGGGCACGCTCGACGTCGATGTACCCTCGCGTTCGCGCCGGGTGAACAGTCTGGCCGCGAAGTCGACCGCTCGATCGCCGCGCGCGCGCTGGCGTCCGGTCGCGAGTTCCCACAGGAACCCGTACGCCTCCTCCATGCCGTACGCGTTGCCGTCGCGCCACGGCCACGGCGAGAGGATGCTCCAGTCACCCGCGATGCGCCGGCCTTCCTTGTCGTACTTCGTCGTGCGGTGGCCGAACGGCCAGATCTTCGTGTGCTCCTCGCGCGTGCCCTGCGGCTGATCGATCAGCACGTGCCAGAAGAACGGCAGCACCCACTGTTGTTGCGTGTGGCCGTCAGGGTCGTCGTACTCGCGCCACCAGATGAGCGGCCACAGGAACGACCACGACCTCTGGTCGTCGCTGTTCACGCGGGCCACGAACGGCCACAGCCACCACTGCGTGATGTTGTCCTCGGCGCGGTTCCAGTAGTAGTGGAACAGAGGCCAGAAGAGCGTCAGCGCGGTGAAGTGGTCCTGCTTCCACGTGTGCTGGAAGAAGGGCCACAGCGCCATCCAGCCGTTCACGGTCCTGCCGGTGCGCCAACCGAAGAGCGGCCACAGCCAGAAACTGTCGGTCTCGCTCTCCGTACCCTCGTTCTCGGTGCTCCAGGCGAAGAACGGCCAGAGGGCGAAGCGGCGGTCGTGGTCGCCGGGCTCGATGTCGTAGCCGTAGAACGGGAGCACGCGGAACCAGCTGTGGCCGTTCTCTGCGCACGAACTCGTGCCGATCAGCGGCCAGAGGAAAAGTCGGTGCCGGTGACCTCCCTTGTCGAGCCGCACGTACAGCGGGAAGAGGAACGTGTAGAAGCGGTCGTAGGCGAGGAACTGCGGGATGTCGGCGTAGAAGGGGAAGAACGCGAAGTAGTTCTCGCGGTCGTCGCCGGATGCGCCGCCCCAGAAGAAGGGGAAGAGCAGGTACCAGTCCACGTCCCGCACGCCAGCGTCGTTCTCGCGCGAGCGCCAGCTCCAGAAAGGAAACACCCGGTGCGAAGTCTCGATGTCGTCCGTGCGGATGCGGCCGAAGGGCCACAGGAACTGGTGCTCGGTCGCCTTCAGCTCCGGTTCGGTCACGCGCCGGTACAGCGGGCGGATTCGGAAGTCGTCACCGCCTTCGGGGGTGCGCTCGTAGTGCAGGATCGGCCACAGGCAGTCCCATTCGAGGACCTCTCCATGGTTGTCCATCCGGTGGAACCACACCGGCGAGAGGTTCAGCTCGCGCGGCAGGATGGCGCACGACGACAGTGCCAGAGCCGAGCAGACGATCGTGAGGCGGCTCGTGAGCGGCATGTCGAAGGCGGTGGAGGATACTCTCCTGGGGGCTCGACCCGCATGCACGAAACGCGGCGTGTCGACGGAGAGGGCGAGTCGGCAGACAGCGCGAGAGCGCGAGTGCGCGTCGCGCACGCTTCCGCATTGCGGCACCCCTGCTGTATACCGAGCGCATGCTTCGCACCATGTCCGGCATCCAGCCGACCGGGAACCTGCACATCGGCAACTACCTCGGTGCGCTCGTGAACTGGGTGGAACTGCAGAAGCAGTACGAAGCCTACTTCTGCGTCGTCGACTTGCACGCACTGACGCGGCGCCCGGCACCCGACGAATTGCAGCTGGCCATCCGTGAACTGACGATCGGCATCCTGGCCAGCGGCGTCGATCCGGAGAAGGCGACGCTGTTCCTGCAGTCCGACGTTCCGCAGCACACCGAGCTCGCCTGGATCCTGACGTGCCTCACGCCGTTCGGCGACCTGAACCGCATGACGCAGTTCAAGGAGAAGAGCGCACAGCAGCCTGACAACGTCAACGCGGGCATCTTCACGTATCCGGTGCTGCAGACGGCCGACATCGTGCTCTACCGGGCCGAACGGGTCCCGGTCGGCGAAGACCAGGAGCAACATCTGGAGCTCGCGCGCGAGACCGTGCGGCGGTTCAACTTCGTCTACGGCGAGACGCTGCTCGAACCGCAGGTGGTGCGGAGCCATGCTCCGCGCGTGATGGGCCTCGACGGCGAGTCGAAGATGTCGAAGTCGAGGAACAACGAGATCGGACTGTTCGAGTCCGCCGAAGAGACGATGCAGAAGCTGCGCGGCGCGAAGACCGACCCGGCGCGGTTGCGCAAGACGGACAAGGGCAACCCGGACGTCTGCAACATCTTCGCCTACCACGGCTTCTTCACCCCGCCCGCGCAGCGGGCCGAGATCGCCGCTGGGTGCCGGGCGGCGACGCTCGGTTGCGTCGACTGCAAGAAGATGCTCGCGGCGAATCTCGAGGCGGTGAAGGGGCCGATCCGTGAACGCGCTGCGGATTTCCGGAACAAACCCGCGGAACTCGACGAGATCCTCGCGGCGGGCGGCGCCAAGGCGCGTGCGACGGCCGAGATCACGATGGAGCTCGTGCGCGAGCGGATCGGACTGCGCGCGCCGGGGAAGCGCCGATGAACAGGTGCGACGAGCAACGGGGGATCGCGACCATGCGTACGAATCGATTGGTGTGTCTGTTTCTCGCCGTGTCGTGCGGGGCCGCTCCGGCGACCCCCGAGCAGAAGCGGCTCGCCGAGGGCCGCCTCGTCGAGCCCTACCTTCTCGGGGCCGAGGTCGGCTGCGCGGAACTGGAGATCGAGGTGACGGGCAACTTCCACGCGCACGTCGGGCAGCCCGCGATCGACCCGACGTTCCACAAGGCAGTGCGCAGCGACGGCGCGGGCTTTCGTGAAGTCACCTGGACCAACCTGTCCGGCGACCCTTCGCATGCACTCCGCGTCACGATCGGCGAACCCCCGGAACTGACCGAGCAGGGCCTCGTGCAGAAGGGCGGCACGACGTTCCGCGTGGTGAACCAGGTCCGGTTCCGCACCTGGGAGGACCGCCGGCCGTTGCAGTTGTCGGCGACTGCGAAGGGCTTCGTGTTCGTGCGCGAGGCGCGCGGCACGCCGCGCGAGGTCGCCGAGTTCCACGTTGCCGATGGCGTGATGCGCATCCGATGAAGCAGGACAGGGTCACAGGACTCGCGGTTCTGGCCGCTGCGTTCCTGGTCGGCTGTGAGGCCGGGCCGGCGCGCGTCGAAGGTGCGATCGACCCGCGTATCTACCGCACCTGCGCCGATCCCGAGGCGCAGGCTGCCTGGCAGCGGGCGCGCGCGGCAATCGCCGCCAAGGACGATGCGCGCGCGATGCCGGACCTCCGGATCTGTGTGCAGCGTTGCCCGCTGTTCGTGCCCGCTCATCTTGCCTGGCAGGACGCGGCGCGGCGACTCGGAGGCGACGCGCAGCGGGAGATGCAGGCGCACTATCTGGGTACGCCGGACGACATGGCTGTCGTGCCTGCCTACCTTCGGGCCCGGCTGTCGGACACGTCGTACGCGCAGTGCAACGCCTTGGAAGCCATCCTGAAGCGCGATCCGTCGTTTGCGTGGGCGCACCTTTCCTGGGCGCGCGTCACGAGGAAGCAGGGGCGCCTGCTGCAGGCAGTGGACATGTTCGCGCAGGCCGTCCTGTACGACCCGGAGATGCACGAAGCACGCCTCGAGCGCGCGCAGGTGCTCGCCGAACTCGGGCGCGACGAGGAGGCCGCTGTCGACTACCGCGGCTACCTCCGCATGGTGCCGGACGACCGGGCAGCCGCGCACGCGTGTGCCACGCTGCTGTTGTACCGGCTCGAACGCACCGACGAGGCCGAGGAGCTGTTGAAACGCCTTCTCGTCGCCGAACCCGGCTCGATCGCGCTTCGCATGGACCGCGCTGCGGCGATGTGGTTGTCCGGGCGCGCGCGCGAAGCAGTGGACACCTACCTCGCGGTCCTGGCGGAGCAACCGTCCTGTGCGCGGGCCGCGCTCAACCTCGGGATGCTCTACTACGAGGTGCTGCCGCGCGACCCGGCGAGCCGTGCGACGTTCTGGCCGAAGGCCCGCGCTGCGTTCCGGCTGTTTCTCCGGACGACTCGTCCGACCGACGGACACGAACAGTTCGAGCGGACGCTCGCGGTGCCCTACCGACTGCAAGTCATCGACGAGGCGCTCGGCGCAGATGGTGGAGCTGCGCCCGGCCTCGACGATCTGCGCTGGCCAGCTGGCGCCTAGTCAGTTCGCGGCGTTCCGCGCCACGCGATCCACGCCGAATGGCGCGAGCTGCGGCAGGAGCCGGTCCCAGTCCGCGCGCGCGAGGTCGTCGTTCGCCGCGCCCTCGCCGCGCAGCCGGTGACGAGGTGAGTCGATCTTGGCGACGACCCATCGGCCACCCTCGTCGCGGTGTGCGATGAGGTTGCGGGTGTCGAGGTTGCGATCCCGGAACCCGAGCCGATGCAGGCGGCCGACGAGTCCGCCAACGGCTCGCGCCAGCGCGTCCTGGTCCTCTTTGGGGAGACTGGGGAGAAGGGCCTCGACCGATTCCCCGGGAAACGCTGCCGTGACGAGGGTCGCGCGGACGAGGAACCCGAAGCTCCGCCACTCGTGGACCGCGATCGGTTCCGGTGCCGGCAGCCCATGCCCGCGGATCCAGGTGAGAGCGTCGAACTCGCGTGCGGCGCGCGACGGCCGACCGGGCGCCGTCCAGCGCCCGAGATTGTGCAGCCTCTCTTTCCAACTGACGTATTCGTAGGTCTTTAAGTACGCAGTGCCGAGGGCGGTCTCGATCCGGCGGACCCACGACGAGCGGTGGGTCACGATCGCAGCGCCGAGATCGCCACGGCCGCGGTCTGCTGGGGCGGGCAGGACCGACGACCACCCCGCCTGTTGCGCTCCGCCGCGAATCAGGCGGCCGTCGCTGTGGATCCTTGTCGACACTGCTTTCACAAGAGTATAGTCCGCCGCCACTTGATGCTCTCGCGCGCCGGCGAGGTGCGAAGTCGTGTCGACCTTCGCACGCGGTGGCCCTGACGGAGCACGCCCCGGAGTTCGCCTTGAAGACGATCACGAAGAAGGAACTGGTTCATCGCATCGCCGAGAGAACCGGTGTCACCAAGGTCGTGGCGAAGGAAGTGATCCAGTCCTTCCTCAACTCGATCATCGACGAACTGGCGGAAGGCAACCGGCTGGAGTTTCGCGAGTTCGGCGTGTTCGAGTCGCGCGAGCGCGCGGCCCGACTCGCACAGAACCCGCGAACCCTGGAGAAGGTGCCGGTTCCTGCCAAGCGCATCGTCAAGTTCAAGGTGGGGCGCTTGATGCGCAAGAAGGTCTCGGGCGAAGACGTCGGCGACCTCACGCTCGACGACGGTGACGACGACGACGTGCCGGCTACGCGCGTGAAGAAGGCGAAGCCGGGCAACGAAGCAACCGGCATGGCTTGATCCGGGGCCGTCCCCGAGAGGCGGCGAGGCGTTGCGAGGCGCCTGGATCTGCAGCTACGCGAAGAAGCTCGGCTGCGACTCGGGCGGACGGAGAATGCAGAGGTGGGAATCAGCGCGCCTTCTGGAGCGCACGATCGAGATCGGCGATCAGATCGTTCACGTCCTCGATGCCAACCGAAAGACGGATGAGGCCGTCCTGCAGGCCCGTGCGGCGTCGCTCCTCGGCCGGAATCGACGCGTGCGTCATCGACGCGGGGTGATCGACGAGGCTCTCGACGCCACCGAGGCTCTCGGCGAGCGAGAAGACCTGGAACGACGAGCACACCTTCTTCGCCTGCGCGACGGAGGCCTTGAGTTCGACCGACACCATGCCGCCGCCGGCGCGCATCTGCTTCTTCGCGAGAGCGTGGTTCGGGTGGCTCGGCAGGCCAGGGTAGATGACGCGCTCGACGCGCGGGTGCTTCTCGAGCCACTTCGCGACGGCGAGCGCGTTCTCGCAGTGTCGCTCCATCCGGATGTGCAGCGTCTTGGTTCCGCGCAGCACGAGGAAGCAGTCCATCGGCCCAGGAGTGCCGCCGCAGGAATTCTGGAAGTGGGCGAGTCGCTGCCGCAGCTCGGGGTCGTTGCCGATCAGCGCGCCGCCGACGACGTCGCTGTGGCCGCCGAGGTACTTCGTGGTCGAGTGCGCGACGATGTCGCATCCGAACGCGAGCGGCTGCTGCAGGAACGGCGTCGCGAACGTGTTGTCCGCCATCGAGAGCACCCCGCGGCGCTTGCAGATCTTCGCGATGGCCCGAAGATCGCAGCAGCGCAGCAGCGGGTTCGTCGGCGTCTCCAGCATCACGAGCCTGGTGTTCTCGCGGAACGCGCCTTCGAGCTGCTCCGTGTCCGTGAGGTCGACGAACGTCGTCTCGAGCCCGAACTTCTGGTAGAGCGTGCGCAGCAGGCGGAACGTGCCACCGTAGAGGTCGTTGCCGGCGATGACGTGGTCGCCGGACTGCAGCAGGTTCAGCACGCAGTGGATCGCGGCCATGCCGCTGGCGAAGCCCAGACCGTGTCGTCCGCCCTCCAGAGCAGCGAGGTTGTTCTCGAGTGCTGTGCGCGTCGGATTGTGCGACCGCGAGTAGTCGTAGCCCTTGGTCTTGGCGGGGGCTTCCTGGACGTAGGTGCTGGTGAGGAAGACCGGCGTCATGATCGCGCCGGTCGTCGGATCGGGCTCCTGGCCGGCGTGCACTGCCAGCGTGGCGAAGCCCGTCGTGCGTTCGCTCTTCATCGGGCGGCGGAGTTTACATCGCGTCGGCTGCCGGCAACATGCTTCGGCAGATGTCGGCCAACTCCGCGACTCGCCCGTTCGATCTCGACGCGCTCGAGTTTCCGGTCGTTCGCGCACTGCTCGCCGAGCGCCTCGCGTCGCCCGTGGGACGATCCGCCGTCGAGGCGCTCGCGCCCTTCGTGGACCTGGAGACCGCCGCCGCGGAGCTGCGGGCCGTGGCCGACCTGGCTGCTCGCCTGCGCGACAACGTCGAGCTGCCGCTCGTGGGTGCGGTCGAAGTGCGTTCGTGGTGGCCGCGCTTCGCGCTCGGTGAACACTCGCTGCAGGCGCGCGATCTCGCGGACCTCAAGCGGTTGCTGAGAGCTTCCGAGCGTTGTCGCCGCTGGCTGCTCGCGACGTCCGCGGCGCTGGTGGCGCGCGGAGCGGTGGCTCCCGACCTCGACGACCTGGTCGGCGAACTCGAACAGATCGTCGACGATCGTGGCGAGGTGCTCTCGACGGCGTCACCGAAGCTGGCGGCAGTCCGGGCGGACATCGAGCAGGCGCGCCTGGGTGTCGACGCGGCGATTGTGCGTGCTCTCGGGAGTGCCGAGATCCGCAAGCACCTGCAATCGCTGGAGCCGGCGTGGCGCCACGGTCGTCCGGTGCTGCAGGTGAAGGCGGAGTCGCGGCAGAAGGTTGCCGGAGTCCTGCACGATCGCAGCGCGTCCGGAGCGACCGTCTTCGTCGAACCAGAGGTCGTGGTCGAAGCCGCCAACCGGCTCTCCGATGCGCAATCTGCCGAGAATCGTGAGATCAACGTGGTGCTCGCCGACGCGGCGCGCGGGCTCGGCCGCCTCGCGGCGGAGATCGGTGTCGCGATCGAGTTCGTCGCGGCGTCGGACCTCCTCCAGGCGAAGGCGAGGCTCGTCGCGCGCGACGGGTTCACCGTTCCGGCGCTCTCCGACGGCGGTGCGCTGCGGTTGCATGGGGCGCGGCATCCGCTGCTCATGCTTCGTCGGGACGCGAAGGAGATCGTGCCGCTCGACATCGCGCTCGGAGACCCGCACCGACTGCTCGTGGTCACCGGACCGAACACGGGAGGGAAGACGGTCGTGCTGAAGACGCTCGGCCTGCTCGCGTCGATGGCGATCAGCGGTGTTCCGATTCCGGCGGCCGAAGGTGCGCAGGTGCCCTTCCTCGTGTCCGTGCAAGCCGACATCGGGGACGAGCAGGGGATCTCGCAGAACCTGTCGACCTTCAGCTCGCACGTGCAGCGCATCGCCCGTTGCCTGTTGC
Organism: uncultured candidatus Brocadiaceae bacterium; assembly: GCA_964538915.1. GTDB lineage: Bacteria > Planctomycetota > UBA1135 > UBA1135 > UBA2386 > JAEUHQ01. The sequence goes on from CAZIFB010000035.1 coordinate 52,336, forward strand.
ACGCATCGCCACGATCCCTCGTGCTCCTCGACGAACTGGGCGCGGGCACGGATCCCGAGGAAGGCAGCGTGCTCGGCTACGCGGTGCTCGAGGAGCTTGCCCGCGCCGGCGCATTCGCCGTGATCACGACCCACCTCGGCCGACTGAAGGCGTTCGCCTACCAGCATGCTGGTGCAGAGAACGGTTCCATGGCGTTCGATGGCGCGACCTTGCGGCCGCTGTACCGCCTGGACGTCGGCATCCCGGGCAACAGCCACGCGCTCGACATCGCGAGCCGAGTCGGAATGCCGCCGTCGGTGGTGGCGCGCGCGCGCGAACTCCTGGGCGTTCGCGACAAGACGCTCGATCGGGTGATCGAGCGCGTGCAGGAAGCCCGACGCGATGCCGAGGCGGACCGGCGGAAGTCGGGCGAGACGGCACGCGCGGTGGCCGCGCAGCAGCACGAACTCGACGGGCGCCTCGCGGAGGCGAAGCGCCGCGAGGACTGGTTGCGGGAAGAGGCCGATGGAGCCGTGGAGGCCGAACTGCGAACGACTCAGGCCGCGCTGGCCGAGGCGGTCGGCGCCTTGCTCAACGCTCCGGCCCCGTGGGGCGACAAGGCGCGCGCCGCGAAGATCGTGGTCGACGGCATGTTGAAGCGCGCGGCGCTGCACCGGCGACGGATGCAGTTCTGCGCCGCGTTGAAGAAAGGTGATCCGGTCTTCCTCGCGCGATGGAACCGCGTATGCGCGGTCCAGAAGATCGATCGCGTTCGCGAACTGATCGTCGTCGACTACGGCAACATGCGCGTCGAAGTGCCGTTCGAGGACGTTTCCTGGCTGCAGCCCCTGGGCGGGTGAGGTGTCTCTCGCGATCCTCCGCTGCTTGCGGGTCGTGAGCCGATCGCTAGCCTGCCCCGGCGCATGGTGAACGATCGCGATGCCGTGGAGCCGGACGCGCCGGGGGCTTCGGTGCTGATCGCCGACAACGACCGCAGCGTCGGCGGTCTGCTCGCCGAGGTCCTGGCCAGCGTCGGAATCGCCAACGAGCACGTGCTCGACGGTGCCGCCGCCCGCGCTCGACTCGCCAGGGCCGGCTACAGGGTGCTCGTCTGCGACCTGGACATGCCCGGCGTCCCCGGTCTGGAGGTCCTCGAAGGGCTCGCCGCTGCGGACCAGCCGCCGGCCGTCGTCGTGGTCTCGGGCTACGTCGACTCGGAGGTGGAGGAACAGCTCGCCAGGTGGCCATTCGTTCGCGCGGTGCTGCGGAAGCCGTTCGACCTGATCGAGTTCGCCGCACTCGTTCGCAACTTGGTCGGTTCGGAGGGCGAGGCGAGCGCGGGTTGACTTCTCCCCGCGAGAAAAAGGCCGAAGCCGACCTTGAACTGGAGGACCTCGTCGGTATCCTCGCTCGGCCTTTCCACAGCAGCTAGTCCGCTAGCGTAGCTCAACTGGTAGAGCACCTGATTTGTAATCTGGAGGTTGTGGGTTCGAGTCCCATCGCTAGCTCCAGGTCCGGTGCGCGCCGATCGCCGCTGGCGACCGGCCTCTAGCTGGGCGCGTGACACGGTCTCTCGGCCGTGGGAGGGATCGCGCGCACGGCTCACGTCGGGCGGATACCAAAGCGGCCAAATGGACCAGACTGTAAATCTGGCGGCTCAGCCTTCGCAGGTTCGAATCCTGCTCCGCCCACCAAGTCTTCCAGCAGGCCCTCCGGTGTCCAGGTCTCGAGGTGACTCGATTCGACGACCTGGCGACCGGTGACCAGCTGGTTCCCGAGTCGCTCGGGCGTTCGCGCGATCCGCGGGTGTAGCTCAATGGTAGAGCTCCAGCCTTCCAAGCTGGTGGTGAGGGTTCGATTCCCTTCACCCGCT
>CAZIFB010000036.1:0-52682 GCA_964538915.1 uncultured candidatus Brocadiaceae bacterium
ATCGACGCCGACTTCTACACGGAGGCCGACACGGAGACCGAGGTCAAGGTGCTGCACCTCGACGAGCGGCAGGATCACGCCGGCTATGTCGCGCACCGCGGCGGCGTGCACGTCAGCACGCTCGCGAAGGCGTTCAAGAAGATCAAGTTCTACACGCGCGAGAACGTCGGCATCGGCGAGATCAATCTCCCGCCCGAGGAGTTCGAGACCGAGGCGTGTGCGCTCGTGCTGAAGCCCGAACTCGTCGCGCGCCTCGGCCTGCGGAAGGGCGGTGAAGCGAGCTGTCTCCAGGGCGTGGGAGAGCTGCTGCAGGGCCTCGTGCCGCTCTTCGTGCGCGTCGATCCCGGCGACGTCCGCGTGCTCTCCGAGGCGCTGCATCCGCACTTCGAAGCGCCGACGCTGATCCTCTACGACCGTGTGCCGAGCGGCGTGGGGCTGACGGAGCGCATCTTCCACGCGCATCGCGAGATCCTGGGCGCGGCATTGCGCCTCGCGGAGCGGTGTTCTTGCCGCAGCGGATGCCCGTCGTGTGTCGGGCCGCAGGCGAGCCTCGGGCCCCGCAGCAAGGCGGTGGCGATCGGCATCCTGCGCGCGATGCTCGGCGAAGAAGGCGCAGCGGAACGTACGGCGGAGGCTGCGTGGTAGCGCCCGATCGCGAACGCCTCCGGCGCGTGTTCCGCGTCGCGCGCGCCGAGTCGTCGGCTCCGCCACCGACCGCATCGGAGCGCGACCCCGCGCTGCGTACGTTCCTGCAGCAGCGTCTGGCCCGCCTTCCGCGCCGTTCGCGCGTCGAACTGCCGCCCGCGGAGCCCGAGGCGGCCGGCGCCGAACCGCTCTGGCGCCGCGAACTGCGGTACGCGCTCGCGTCGTCGCACGGCACTGCACGGCTCGGGGCGGCGCGCGACCTCGACGGCGAACGGCTCGCTGCTCTGGCCAAGGATCCCGGATTCGCCTCGCTCGATCCGCGAGAGTGCCTGTTCCTCGACACCGAGACGACCGGTCTCGCGGGCGGTGCCGGGACGACGGTCTTCGCGTACGGGCTCGCGTTCTTCCGAGGCGACGAGCTCGTGCTGGAGCAGATCTTCCTTCGCGATTTCGGCGAGGAGCCGACGATGCTGCGACACGTCGCGGCGCGCCTCCGTGAGTTCCCGGTGCCGGTGACCTTCGTCGGCAAGAGCTACGATCGCCATCGCATCGCCGCGCGCATGGCCGTGCACAAGGTGCGGTCGCCGGTGCTGACGCAGCGCCATCTCGACCTGTACCACCTCGTGCGGCGTGCCCACGGCAAGACCCTTCCCGACGCGCGGCTCCGCACCGTCGAAGAACGCTTGCTCGGGGTCGTTCGCACCGACGACTTGCCGGGCAGCGAAGCGCCGGCGGCGTTCCTCGACTGGATCCGCGACGGGTCGGGCCCGGTGGATCGTGTGCTCGAGCACAACCGCATCGACGTGCTCAGTCTCGTCGCGCTGCTCGGCGTGCTGGCGGGGCGCTCCGTTTGACACGGCGCGGACGTGCGAAGGCGTCGCCGTCGGATCGGCTCAGGCGCGGCTCGCGCGCCGTTCCGTGCGCGGCGGTACCGGATCGAAGCCGGGCTCGCAGAACGGATGGCAACGCACGAGGCGGCGGACGGTGAGCCACGATCCGCGCAGCGCGCCGTGCACACGGAGCGCCTCCATCGCGTAGCAGGAGCACGTCGGGCGGAAGCGACAGGTCGCGGGCTTCCACGGACCGACCACCTTCTGGTAGAGCCAGACCGGGAGCATGAAGAGCCACTTCACCTTCGCTCACTCCCTCGACGGTCGCGAATCGGCCACCGCGCCGACGGCACGCAGCACGAGTGCCACGACCTCGGCGCGCAGTTCCGCGAGCGGAAAACGATCGGGCCGCTGGCGGGGGATCAGCACGACATCGATGGCGCGCGGCATGCGGTGCCGTTCGAGCCGGAACGCTTCGCGCAGGAGCCGCTTCAGCTTGTTGCGCCGCACGGCGCCGCCGTGGTCCTTGCTCACCGAGACGCCGAGGCGCGTCGGGCGATCGGTGCGCCGCGGCCCGCCGCCGCACGCGACGACCGTCATCCACCGGCCTGAAGCACGGCGGCCACGCTGGTAGACCCGGCGGAAGTGCTGTTGCGTGACGAGGCGCTGGTCCCGCCGCAGGGTCGGCCGTTCGCCGGTGGTCACTGCTCGAGCGCGCGGAGCGCGAGCGTGCGCTTCTCGGTCGCCGTCTCGGAGGCCGGCATCGCGAGGAAACGGCGGAAGTCCGACTTCGCGTCGTCGTTGCGCTTCAGCTCGAGAAGCGTGCGACCGCGGTTGTAGTAGTCGACGGTGCGCTGCGGATCGAGTTCGAGAACGCGGTTCAGTTGCACGAGCGCCTCGTCGAAGCGCTGGCGCGTGTAGCAGTGCTCGGCGAGCAGAGAACGCACCGCGAGTTCTTCGCCTTCGAGTGCGCGGAGGGCGCGCGTCTGTTCGGCCTCGTAGGTCGGATCGACGGTCTGGGCGATCTCGCGACGCACGGCGTTCTGGTCCTTCGCGCACTGCGCGAAGTAGGCCTTCGCCGCGTCGCCGAACGCCGCGTCGTCACCGAGGTCCTGCGCGATCTGCAGCAAGTGGTTGTGGGCGATGCGCAGCAGTTCGCCGCGCTCGACCAGCACCTTCAGCGCCGAGCGGGCTTCGTCGAGGAGCGCCACGGCTTCCACGCGCTGCGCATCGGCCTTGGCTTCGAGGTCGGCCTTGTCGGCCGAACGCGACGCCTGGCCACGCAGTCGCAGTTCTTCGCCGAGACGGCGCCGGCCCTGCTTCTGCTGCACCATTGCCCAAGTCAGCAGCAGCGCCGGCTCGTGGCGGTTCGGCGAGCGCGTGTCGTAGACCGCCTGCAGCTCTTCGGTGGCCTGGTCCAGCATGCGGTGGTCGGTGCCGAGCGAGCTGCTGCTCTGCCGCAGCATGATCGTGCCCCGCATGGTGCGCAGGGTGTAGTTGTCGGCTTCGAGGGCGAGGCCGCGGTCGATCTGGCCCATCGCCTGGTCGAGGTGGCCGCCTTCGTAGTAGTACTTCGCGTTGCGGATGTGGCCGGCGAGCTGCTCACGCTCCTCGGTCGACAGCGAACTGCACGCGCAGAGAAGGAGCAGGAAGCAGGCGTGGCGCATCGTGGACTCGTTGGCGTCGGAACCGGCGGAGGGGGCGCCGGCGGCGCCGGAGGATACCCGCCTTCGCCGCGGGATCGCAACGCGCGGGCCGCGAGGGCAGTGGTTACGCTGCCGTCGCCGCCCCCCGGCGCATTTCGTCCCATGTCCAATCCAAGACCGACCCGTCGTTCTTTCCTCCAGAAGGCCTCGCTCGCCGCCGCCGCGGTCCCCGTGTCCGGCTCGGTCCTGCAGCTGGCCGGACCGGTCCACCAGGGCGGCGAGAGGCTCAAGATCGGCGTGGTCGGCTTCGGTGGCCGCGGTACGGGCGCCGTCATCAACGCGCTGAGGGCGCACCCGGAGAACGTCCTCCACGCTGCGGGCGACGCGTTCGCGGACCGCATCGAACTCGGCATGTACGAGGCGAAGGAGAACACGAAGGGCGTCGTGCGCGACGAGCAGTTCGACGTTCCTGCGGAGCGCCGCTTCGCCGGACTCGACGCGCTCGACCAGGTGCTCGCGAGCGGCATCGACGCGGTGATCCTCGCGTCGCCGCCCGCGTTCCGTCCCGAGCAGATCGAGAAGGCCGTCGGCAAGGGCCTGCACGTGTTCGCCGAGAAGCCGGTCGCCACGGACGTCGCCGGCCTTCGCCGTGTGCAGGCGGCGTGCAAGCTGGCGCGTGAGAAGGGACTCACGGTCGTGAGCGGTCTCGTGTACCGCTACCACGCCGGTCGCCGCGCGCTCGTGCAGCGGCTGCAGGAGGGCGCCATCGGCGACGTCCTCGCGATCCAGGGCGACTACGTCACCGGCGAGCTGTGGAGCTTCCCGAAGGCTCCCGAGTGGACCGAGATGCAGTGGCAGTTGCGCAACTGGCTCTACCACACGTGGCTGTCGGGCGACCTGATCGCCGAGCAGCACATCCACACGCTCGACATGATGGCCTGGATCAAGGGCGACAACTACCCGATCGCGGCCACGTCGCTCGGCGGCCGGCAGAAGCGCACGGGCGAACAGTTCGGCAACGTGTTCGACCACTTCGCGACGGTCTACGAGTGGGAGGACGGCACGCGGGGGTTCGCGTACTGCCGCCAGCAGGACGGCTGTGCGAAGAGCGTGAACGAGTTCGTGATGGGGACCGCCGGGCGGGCGAACGTGTTCCTGCACACGATCACGGGCAAGAACCCGTGGCGGCACGAAGGCAAGGTCCCCGACGCCTACCAGGTCGAGATGGACGAGATGTTCGCCGCGATCCGGTCGGGGAAGCGGATCGACAACGGCGACTACATGTGCAACAGCACGATGATGGCGTTGATGGGGCGCATGGCGGGCTACACCGGCCAGAGGATCACGCGCGAGCAGGCCTGGAACAGCGCCGAAGTGCTCGTGCCGGCCAAGGTGCGGTTCGAGGACACGCCGCCGAAGGGTGTCGTCGCGATTCCCGGGATCACGAAGTTCGTGTGATTCGCATCGCTCTCCACCCGAAGGGCAGCGGCGACCTGAATCGGCGCCGGCTCGCCGCGTCACGCAAAACCTCGTCGGGTCACCGGCCCATGGCAAGGCTCCTGGGCAACGCTCGCGAGAACCGGCCCGTCGCGCCGATCCGCCGCGGGGTAAGGTTCTGGGCGTGACCCTTTCGGCTCCAACGGCGGTGGTGGCGGCCCCGCTCGACGACGGTGCGACGATCGCGCCGCGACAGGGCGATCGGCGGCGCGTGCCGACGCCGATGCTGAGCCGCTACACCTTCCTCGGCGGACGTCGCCGCACCGTGCGCCGCGAGAACGAACGCGAGGGCGCGTTCGTCGACGTGCACGGTCCCCGTCTCCTGGTGATGGTGATCGCGATCGTCGCGCTGAACCTGCTCGACGCGTGGTTCACGCTGCTGTTCCTCTCGCACGGCGGGCGCGAACTCAACCCCGTCGTGCAGTCGGTGCTCGATCTCGACAGCCATCCCTGGCCCTTCCTGCTGTTCAAGACGCTGGGCATCGGTTGTGCGTGCGCCTTTCTCGCGGTTACGAAGAACTTCCGTCCCGCGCGGATCGGCCTGTGGGTCGTGTTCGTCGGCTACACGGTGCTGCTCGGCTGGCATCTCTATCTGCTGGCCTGGCTCGACACCGTCCGGTGACGGTCGCCATGATGGCGGTGTGAACGACGAACGCGGAGGCGGCGCACCCTCGTGCGGGTGATGCGCGTGCTGACGCGGCCCAATCTCGGCGGGCCGACGCGACAGGCGATCGCGCTGTGGCATGCGCACCGTGAGCTCGGCGTCCGGACGCTGCTGGTGACCGGCGCCGTCGGCGCCGACGAGGCGATGCTGTCTCCTGCGGACCATGGCGTGCCGCTGCTCGGTTTCGCCGAGGCGCTCCAGGGCGGAGAGGACGCCACCGGCTGGGTGGTCGTGCCGACGCTCGGTCGCGGACTCGCGCCGTGGCGTGATCTGCGGGCGCGCAGTGCCCTGCGAGCGCTCGTCTCGGCCCATCGCCCCGACGTGGTCCACACGCACACCAGCAAGGCCGGGTGGCTCGGTCGCGCCGCCGCGCACGGCCGCGTGCCCGTGCTCGCGCACACGTTCCATGGCCATGTCCTGGCGGACTACTTCGGCTCGCTGTTCTCCTCTGCACTCACGCGCCTCGAGGCCCGTCTCGCCCGCCGGACGGATCTCCTGTTCGCAGTGAGTGCGAGCTGTGGGGAAGAACTGGCTGCAGCTGGCATCGCTCCGCGCCGGCGTTTCACCCTCGTGCCTCCGGCGGTTTCGTTGCCTGCAGTGACCGAACGACGCGAAGCGCGCGAGGTGCTCGGGATCGCTCGGGACGACTTCCGCATCGCTTGCGTCGGCCGGCTCGTGCCCGTGAAGCGCGTCGCGGACTTCGTCGCCGCAGTGGCTCTGTGTGCGGGAGTGTCGGGCGACGTGTTCGGCGACGGCCCACTTCGCGGGGAGGTCGGCGCGGCGGCGCGCGACGCGGGTGGAAGGGTGGTCTGCCGCGGCGCGAACCAGTCGGTCGCTTCGCTCCTCACGGCGTACGACGCTCTGGTGCTGCCGAGCATCCGCGAAGGGTTCCCGCTGGTCGCCGTCGAGGCCTTCGCCGCCGGCGTGCCGGTCGTGGGCTACGACGTGCCCGGTGTCCGTGATGCCCTCGCGAACGGCCGCGGCATCCTGGTGGCGCCGGACGCCGGACCCCGCGGGCTCGCCGCCGCGATCGATCGTCTGCGCGCGAGCCCGGACCTCGCCGCAGCATGCGTTCGCGCCGGTCGTGCGTCGGTGGCGTCCTTCGCGCCCGCCGCGGTGGCCGCCGCACTGCTCGACGCCTACCGATCCGTTGCCATCGGGAAGGCGGCGGCGGCGCCGGGCGGTTCCGCGGTCTGACCACCTTCGTTACCATGCGGCGGCGCGGAGGTACCGCGCAGTCCACGATGCGCTCCTCCCTCGTCCTCGCTCTGGTACTGCCGTGGCTCGCCGGGTGCGGCGACATCGACGTCAAGTCGGTTCGGGTCGGCGGCTCGGTGCCGGCGCAACTCGCCGGCGAATGGATCGGCCAATGGCACAGCACATCGGCCGGTGCCGGAGGGTCGATCACGCTGCGGATGCAGGATTTCGAAGGGGATGCGGTCGTGTCGGTCCAGCTCGACAATCCCTGCATCGGGGCGCAGGTCTACCAGTTCCGCGTCGAAGGCAACGTGATCGAACTGCTGGCCGACGGCGTGGTGCTGTTCTCGGCGGTGCTCGGCGACGACCGCACCCTCGTCGGCACGTACGGATGCTCGGCGGACCTCGGCGTCTGGGAGGCCGAATGGACCCGCGACCTGCCGACCCTCGTCGATCTCGGTGGGCGATGGGAGGGATCGGTGAACGTGCCCGGCATCGCCCCGCAGCCGGCGATCCTGCAGTTCGGATTGTCGGTCGACTCCGGTGCGCTCGTGGTCGACGGCACGGTGCAGTTCCCGACGCTCGCGCCGACGCTCCTGCCCGTGCACGGCGCCGTGCAGTTCCGTACGGCCGCCTTCGACATCGCGCTCGACGTCACCACCGGAACCTCGCTCGGCATCCAGTTGCTGGGGATCGGCGACGTGGCGGCCAGGCGAATCGACACCGGTCTGCTACGGACGAACGGCGATCCGTCGGTGCCCTTCACCACCGCTGGGTGGACGGCGCACTGGACCTCGCCGTGAGCGAAGTCGTCGACGACTTCCTCGGCGCGTTCGCGGTGATCGTGCGTGGTGATCGGACCCTGATGGTCGGGAACGAGCGGGTCGTGCGCGGCGCCGCGGTCCGGACGTGGGACCTGCCGGGCGGTCGCGTCGAACCGCGCGAACTCCTGCACGAAGCCGTGGTGCGCGAGGTCGCGGAAGAGACGGGTCTCGTCGTGCGCGGCGAACCCAGGTTCCTCTTCGTCCAGGAAGGGCAGCGTCGACGGGGCGGCCGCCGGGCGCACGCGTGGCGCTCGTTCTTCTTCGCGGTCGACGTCGAGTCGGGCGAGCCGAAGGCCGGCCACGAAGTGCTGGCGGTGCGCTGGATGGATCGCGACGAACTGCGGCGCGAACTCACGGCACCGTACCACGACTCGTTCCTCGCGTGGCTCGAGCAGGGCGGCGTGCACCTGCGCAGCGAGTGGATCGACTGAGGGCGGCAAGCGGCTCGCGATTTCCGGGTTCGATGCAACCGCGGCGCCGTGGCGGAGCACATGAGCGGTATGCCGACCGTTCTCCTCCCCTGCCTGCAGGCGTTGCTCGCGCTCTCGCTCGACGGCGCGCCCGTGCGCTTCGGTGTGCCCCTGCCGGCGGCCGCCGTCGGCAAGGGCCTTCGGCTCGAGGGCAAGGGTGTTCTGCAGTGGCGCCGCCTGCCCGTCGGCAGCTCCGGCGCCGATCCCGTGTGGGTGGAACTCGCGATCGCCGCGGGACACGGCCGGGTCGTGGTGCACGCAGGCGGTGCTTCGGCGCATCCCGACGGTCGCGGGCCCGCGTTCGTTCGGGAAGAGCGCGAGGTCGAAGAGCAGTACGGCCGCAAGACGACCGAGACATGGCGCTGGTGCGACGGCACGGTCGACGAGCGCGTGCGCACGACGTTCTTCGTTGCGACGACCGTGAACGACACGACCTGGACCGCCGGCGAGTCGCTCACCGTAGAGAGCGAGGGCATGGCGCAGCGTCTGCGGCCGGTCTGCCGGTTCCCTCGCGCGGTGTTCGAGTGTGCCGACCTGTTGCCGACCGGTGGCCGCCTCGCGGCGTTCGTACAGAAGCAGCTCGCCGAACACGTCGGCCGCCTGCCCGAGCTGCCGGGTGCCCGCGGGGCCGGGGACTTCGGTCGCGCCGGCGGAGTCGTCACGAATCTCGAGTTCGACACCACGCTCGCCGTGCTCCGCTGCGCGGTCGCGTTCGGGGACCCGGTGGCGCTCGCGCTCGCGCGGCGATGTGCCCGTCACCTGCTCGATCGGGACATCGACATCCGGACCGGCCTGCCGTTCCCGCACGGGCCGGACCACCGCACCGGCGTGCCCGAGACGGGACACGTCTGGCTGCAGGGCGTGTTGTTCGTGGGGTTGCTGTCTGCCGACGACCAGGCCCTGGTTGCGGCAGGCGCGATCGCGCGCGCTCTCGCCGTCCATCCGCCGCTCGGTGAAGGCCGGCGCGAACGGGCGCGTGACCACGCGTGGCCCTTGTTCGAGATCGAGGCGATGCTCGCAGTCGACCCAGATCCAGGGCTCATGGTCCACGCCGACCGGCTCGCGATCGCGATCGACTCGCGCTTCGACCCGGTTGCACGCACGTTCTGTTTCGGCGAAGGCGCGACCGACGAGGGCGTGCGGTTCGAGCGTGCGTGGGTGACGGCCGGCGTCGTGGTTCCAGCGCTCAGGGCGCACCTCGCGCGGCGCGACGACGGCCGCATCGCGGCGCACGTCAGAGCGGTGCAGCAGGCGTTGCTCGACCGCATCGACCGGCCGCTCCCCGGCGTACCGACCCACTGGCGCATCGCCGCCGGAACGCCGTTCGCGGAGCACCGCGCGATCGACGAGCCGGAAGCGGTCGTGATGCTCGATGCCTTCGAGCCGGCCGACCTGCGGCGCCTCCTGCGTCGCGACGGTCTGCGCCGGGCGCTCGACGAAGTGCTGCGCCCCGACGATCCCGATCTCGCGACCACCTTCACGATGGTCGGGCGGTGTCGCTGGGTGTGGCGATGAGCGGATCAGCGCGGATCGCCGCCGCGAACGTCGATCGTGCCTACGAGGTCTTCGTTGCCGCGCAGGATCGCGATGCGCAGCGACTTGCCGCGGCGCTGCTCGAGCAGACGGGCGAGATCCGTGAGCGAGGTCACCGGGTACTCGCGTTCGCCGAAGCGCCCGGGGGCGAACACCGCGAGCAGCACGTCGCCCTTCTGCAGGCCGATCGACTCCGCCGGAGAGCCGGGCTGGATGGAGGCGAGGCGAAGGATCGCCGGCAGGATCGGCACGCTGAGCCGGCCGCTGTCGCGGTAGAAGGCGACCGTCGCCGCGCGCACCAGTGCCGCGTCGCTCTCGGCCGAGACCAGGTCGAACTCGGCGCCGATCGCCGCGAGCACCGTGGCGTTGGTTCTCGTCACGGGCACGGGTGCGGCCTGTACGGTCTGGCTCCCGCGCCGCAGCGACAGCGCGAACGGCTGTCGCGGCCGCGCATCGACCATTCGACGGAGGTAGTCGAGACTCGATCGCACGGGCTGGTCCGCGATCCGTTCGACGACGTCGCCGGCGAGGATGCCGGCGGTCGCCGCGGGGCTGCCGGCGACGACCTCGGAGACGACCACTCCGCCGTCCTTCTCGGTGATCTCGATGCCGATCCACGGCGAGTCGGCGGCCGTCGCGAAGCTGCCGCTCTGGACGAGCTCCTTCTCGAACACCTGGCGCACGATGTCCATCGGGATCGCGAACCCGATGTTCTCGGCGCCCATCGCCATCGCGTTGTTGATGCCGACGAGCTTGCCGGTGATGTCGAGCAGGGCGCCGCCGCTGTTGCCCTGGTTGATCGCCGCGTCGGTCTGGAGCAGGTCGGTGTACGAACGCACGGCCCCGTCCGGCGCGCGCACCTGGATCGTGCGGCCGTTCGCCGAGAGCACGCCACTCGTGACGGTGTTCGCGTGACCCTGCGGGTTGCCGATCGCGATCAGGGTCTCGCCGATCATCAGGTCCGCGCTCCGTCCGATCTCGGCCGGCTTCACCTTCTCGCCCGGTTCGAGGGAGAGCTGCAGCAGCGCGAGATCGCGGTTGGCGGAACTGCTCAGCACCTGCGCGCCGCGAGTGCGACCGTCGCGCAGCTTGACCGCGAGCTCGAGGCGCCGTTCGTGCGAATCCGCGAGCACGATCGGGGCGACGACGTGCCAGTTGGTGATCACGAGCCCGGCTTCGTCCAGGATCACTCCCGAACCCTGGCCTTCGGTGACCGGGCCGCCTCGCGCCAGCACGTGGGGAGCCTGCAGGTAGATGCTCACGACACTGTCGGCCGAACGCTGCACCGCGCGGACGACCGGGGTCATGCGGAGGTCGCGTTCCGCCGCGTCGGGCTCGACGACCTGGAGCGGGGAAGTGCGCTGGACGAGACCGCCGGCCTGCTGGGCGACTGCGGCCGGACCGAGACACGCCATCCACAGGACGGCGCACGATCGCAGGGGGGTGGGTTGCATGAAGGGCTGCACGACGCACGGGCCGGGAGAATCCTCCGGGCCGGCTCTGGCGAGGTCGTCCGGTCGATGTTGTCGGGGCGTCGATTCCGCGGGGCTCGTCGCGCAGGATACCGGCATGTTCTACCGATTCGTCGAGAACGTGCCGCTGCGCTGGGTCGACGTCGACTCCGAAGGTGTCGTCAACAACGCCGTCTACCTGAGTCTGATGGAGCAGGCGCGCTACCTGTACTTCACGCACCTGGGGCTGCTTCAAGGTCACACCGTGCCGTTCCTGCTGGCGGAAGCGAACGTGAAGTTCTTGCGGCCCGGTCGCATCGACATGAAGGTCGAGGTCGCGGCGCGAGTCGGTGCGCTCGGCACTTCGAGCTTCCAGATGGACTACGAAGTTCGAGCCGCCCAGGAAGTGCTCGCGACCGGGCATGCGGCGTTGGTCTGGGTGGACGCCTCGATGCGCCCCGTACCGATCCCGGGAGACGTCCGTTCGGCGATCGAACAGTTCGAGGAACTGCGCAGCACTCGCTGACCCCTGGAGGGGCCAGCCGGCGCTGCCGGACTGCAGGGGGTGCCGCGCGACGAACCGCGTCTGCAGCGGATCAGGGGTCGTCGGCACCGGCGGGCCGGGCCGCGAGGAACGCCGCGGCTTCTTCGCCGCGCCGCGCTTCGAGGATGCCGCGCACCGCCGACCGCAGCTCCCGTGTGCCCGCCGCCTCGCCGCGCCCGAGGACGTCCGTGGCGCCGAGCCCGCGCCACAGCGCTTCCCCGTCGACCGGGACGTCTGTCGCGCCCGCGAGGCTGCGCGCGCAGGCTTCGGCGTCGCTGCTGGCTAGGGCTCGACAGGGCACCGGCCGGACATCGTGTACGGCGCACGCTCCGTCGCGGAGGAGCGGGCATGGCCGGCCCACGAGTTCGCGCCACGCGGCGTCGGCGTGTCGCGCGGAGGCGGCGACGAAATCCGCCGCCATCGCGGGCTCTGCGCGCACGCGGTCTGCGAGGAGGACCGCCTCGGGGAACGTCACACCGACGGGGAAGTGGCAGCAGTGGGCGCAGCCTTTGCGGCAAGCGTTCGTGGCGGCGGCGTCGGTGCCGAGCAGAAGAGGGCCGATCGCCGCGTGCACTGCGCGTGCACGAGCCGCCGGATCGGTGCCGGCGCGCACGAGTGCCGCGCCGGCGCGTTCGACGCCGCGGTAGTAGTCGGCATGGCTCATCGTTCGCGACTGCCGCCAACACTCGTCGCGGCGGCGGAGTATCTTGCCGCCCCGATGATCCGATCGACAAGCGTTCGCGCGCTCCTGCTCTCGGCGTGCCTTCCGTTCGTCGCGTCCGCGCTGCGCGCCCAGGACGACGTGTTCGCGGAGCGCCTCGCGGACGGCCAGTCGAGCCTCCGGAAGGGAGAACTGAGCGCTGCGCGCGCGGCGTTCGACGAGATCCTGGAAGCCGAAGCGAGCGACCGACCGGAGGATCGGCCGGCAGCCGGCGTCGCGGCCGCGGCGCGGTGCGGCGTGTTCACGATCGAACTCCGGCTCGGCAACTACAGGCCCGTGCGCGACGAGATCGCGGCACTGCCTGCCGCGGAGCGCGGCACACGGCCGTTCGCGATGCTCGAGGCGACGGCGATCTCGCGCCTCGGCAACCACGAAGCGGCCGCGGCGATCCTCCGTCGCCTCGTCGATGCCGACCCTGCCGACACGCAGGCGCGGCACGAGCTCGGGGAAGCCCTTTGGCGCGACGGCCAGCGCAACGCCGCGCGGAAGGAGTGGCTGGCGAACTCCGAGGGGGAGCCGCCGACCGATCCGATGCGCATGGCGTTCGTCGCCCGCTCGGCGTGGCGGATCGGCGGACGCGCGAACTTCGAGACGGCGAGCCGACTCCTCGTCGACGCGATGGCGAAGGCACCGGAGCTGACGGAGGCGCGAACGACGTTCGGCATCCTCAAGTTCGAGGCCTACGGCGAGGCGGCCGGGTTCCCGAGCGGTGAAAAGGACCTCTTGAAGGTGCTGGAGCAGAACGGCGACGACGAAGAAGCCCTGCTGGCGATGTACCGGATCCGCAGCGCGAACGGGACGCTCGATCCGTCGAAGACCGAGCGCTACCTGGACCGCGTGTTCGAGCGCAACCCGAACTGCACCGCGGCGATCGTGCTGCGAGCGAGCAACGTGCTCGACGACCGCCGCTACCGCGACGCCGCCGCGATGTTCGACTCGGCACTCGCGATCGATCCGAACGACCGGGCGGCACTCTGTCACCGAACGGCCGCTGCGTGGTTCCTGCACGACGACGCGAGCTACCGCGCGTTCCGCGAACGGGCTCTCGCAGGCGACCCGGGCTGGCCCGACGTCGATCGTGTGATCGGCGACCACCTCGTCGCGATGTATCGGTTCGCCGACGCGCTGCCGTTCTACGCCGCCGCGCGCGTGGTCGCGCCCGAGGACGTGCCGACGCTCCACGGGATGGCGAAGGCGCTCGTCTACACGGGCAAGGGCAACGAGGCGAAGGAGCTCCTGCTGCGCGCGAAGTCGCTGACGCCGGGCTTCAACGATCCGTGGCGGAACAACTCCCTCGCCGTGCAGCAGCTGCTCGACGACGAGTACACACTCGTCGAGCACGACCGGTTCCGGCTGCAGGTCCACCGCGACGATGTCGAGGTGCTGCGCGCCTACCTCATGCCGATCCAGCTCGAGGCCGCCGAGGTTCTCGGTGCGAAGTACGGATGGAGCCCCGACGTGCAGACGAAGGTCGAGGTCCTGCACAAGTGGGACGACTTCTCCGTGCGGACGATCGGCTTCCGCGGGTTCACGGCCCTCGGCGCGTGCTTCGGTCGCCTCATCACGCTCGTGTCGCCGGTCGACACCGACCTGCGCAAGCTCGACTTCATGTGGGAGGCGACCGCGTGGCACGAGTACACGCACGTGCTGACGCTCGGCCTCAGCAAGCACCGCGTGCCGCGCTGGCTGACCGAGGGGTTCTCGGTCTACGAGGAGAAGATGCGCGACCCGTCGTGGGAGCGCGGCATGGATCGCGAACTCTTCGATGCGTTCCACAACAAGGACATCCCGCCGGTCCGTCTGCTGAACCGCCTCTATCGCGGGCCGCGCATCCTGTTCGCGTACTACCAGGGCGGGCTGCTCATCGAGGTCATCACGAAGCACTACGGCTTCGAGAAGGCGCTCGACCTGCTGCGAGCCTTCGGTGAGGACCTCGACACGGAGGAGGCATTCCAGAAGGCGCTGGGCATCCCCTCGTCCGACCTCGACGCGCAACTGCTCGCGTTCGTCGAGCGCGAGAAACTGCGCGGCATGCGGCTGGTGCCGCACTACGACGACGCCCGACTCCAGGAACTGCTCGTGCGTGCCGGGCGCGACAAGTCGAACGTCCAGGTCCGCATCGATCTCGCGTGGGCCTGCTTGCAGCGGGACAACCCGGCCGACGCAGGTCGTTGGATGGCCGAGGTCCTGCAGCGCGATCCGGACAACGGCCCCGTCTGCCTGTTGCGCGCCGAGATGCTGCGGCGGCGGGGTGAGGCCGAAGAGGCGATCGCGGAGTGGAAGCGCGGCTTCGAGCGCGGGGCCGACGACTTCGACGCACGGATCGCGTGCGGCGACACGATGCTCGCGGCGGGGGACAAGGACGGTGCGGAGCAACAGTGGCTTCGGGCGAAGGCGTGCTGGCCGCAGTGCACCGACCAGAACGACTCACCCGAACTGCGGCTGGCCAGGCTCTATCGCGAGAAGGGCGACGTCGTCCGGTCGCAGATGGAGATGAAGACGTTCTGCCGGCGCACGGCGAGGGCGTTCGCCCCGCGCTACTCGCTCGCGGAGTTCGAGCGACAGGCGGGCAACTTCGGCGAAGCGGTGCGTTACCTCGTCGAGTGCAACCGCATCGACCCGTTCCACCGCGAACTGCACGTCCGGCTCGGCGAGGCGTACGAGAAGCTCGGCAAGAAGGCACAGGCTGCGCTCGAGTTCGAAGTTGCGGCGGCCGTGCTGCCGGACTTCGATCGCCGGTTCCTGCGGCGCGACGCGAAGAAGCCGGCGGCGGACGATCCGGCGGAGATGGCCGCGCGTGGGGACCTGTTGCTGCGCGCTGCGGAACTGCGCCACGACATCGCGGACGCGGAGCGTGCGCGGGAAATCCTCGACCGGGTGAGGCGCGAGTTGCCGAGGACGGACGCCGCGGCGCGCGCGGACGAGCTGGCGCGACAGTGGCAGGGCCGCTGAGCGGGTGCTAGCGTTCGCTCCCCCGCCCGGTACCGCGGCGGACCCGATCCGACTCCATGCTGCCCGTGCTCGAGGAATGCTGGGCCCGCGCCCAGGCGGTGCTGCGCGATCGCGCGGGCGAGGCCGCGTACACCTCGTGGCTCGCCGACCTGCGGCCGGTGCTGCTCGAACGGAGCACGGTCTACCTCGAGGCGCCGAACCGGATGGCGGCCGATCGGGTCCGGTCGATGTTCCGGCCGCTGCTGCAGGAGGTGCTTTCCGCGGACCTCGGCACGGCACTCGTCGTCGAGTTGCAGGCGCACGAGCCCGTGCGGTTCGACGCCCTCGAGGTCTCGCCGCAACAGCCGGTCGTCGACGACGCCAACCGCACGGCACACCTCGTCCTGAAGAGCCTCGCGTCGGGCCGACCGCTGCCTTCGCAACAGTTCCTGTTCCACGGACCGAGCGCAGTCGGAAAGACGTTCCTCCTGCGATGGTGGCGCGGCATGGTGAACGGCCGCGTGTCGTGGTTCGATCTGCCCGCGCTGCTCTCGGCGTTCCAGGCGGTGCACCACGACAAGCGGGTCGAGTCGTTCCGCGAGGAGTTGCAGGAGGACGTGCCCCTCGTGCTCGACGAGGTGCATCGCATCGCCGGCAAGCCGAAGCTGCAGGCGTTCGTCACCGGTGTGCTGCGCGCCCGCGAAGGGTTGCGTTCGCCGACGCTCCTCGCGTCCCGCTGGCACCCGAAGGAGGTGCGGGACCTCGATCCGTCGCTCGCGACCACGTTGCTGGCCGGATTCGTCACTGCGATCGATCGGCCGGGGCCGCTCGGTCGACTGCGGTACCTGCGCGCCCTCGAAGGGAGTCCGTCGCGCAACGGCCGGGCGCTTGCCGTCGAAGCGCTGGCCCAGGACTGTCCCGGCACGTTCCCCGAACTGCGGGCGGCGTGGCTGCGGTCGCGCCACGCGAACGGGAACGGGCGCGTGCTCCCGCCGAAGTATCTCGAGCTCATCGATCCGGCGCGCGTCTTCGCACGTCTTCGCGACCAGGTCGCGGAACGCTTCGGCGTGACGGTGCAGGACCTGCTCGGCGACAGCCAGGCGCGCGCTCTCAGCCGTGCGCGCAAGGTGCTCGCCCTGGCCTGCCTGCGCCACGGCTTGCGAGGCAGCGAAGTGGGACGCTTCCTGAGCGGTCGCACACGCGCTGCGGTGAGCTACATGGCGAAGTCGCTGCAGGACGAACTCGAGGCGTCGCCGGACCTGCGCAACCAGCTCGAGGGTCTCTTGTGACGTACGTCGTGCTCGACGGACCCGACGGCTGCGGCAAGAGCTCGCAGGCGGCAGCACTGGCTGCGTGGCTGCGCGAACGGGGTGCTCCGGTGATGCACGTGCGGGAGCCCGGTTCGACGCCGGTGGGCGAGGCGCTCCGCAACCTGCTGCTCGCCCGAGAGACCGGTCACCTGCAGACGGTGACCGAGGCGCTGCTCTTCTCCTCTGCGCGCGCCGAACTCGTCGCGAACGTGATCGCGCCGGCGCTCGCCCGCGGCGAGGTCGTCGTCGCCGAACGCTGCTACGTGTCGACCGTTGTGTACCAGGCGCTCGCGTCGTCGCCCGGGCTCGAGGTCGACTGGTTGTTCGACCTGACGCGGCGCGTGCATGGTGCGCACCTGCCCGACCGGATCTTCGTGCTCGACGTGCCGCCGGGCGTCGCGGTTGCTCGCCGCCAGCGGCGCACCGACGATCGCATCGAGGGTCGCGGTGCCGGCTACCACGAGCGTGTGCGCGCGGGCTTCCTCCGGGCGGCCGAACTCGAACCCCGGATCGCCGTGGTCGACGCTGCTCGCCCGTTCGACGCCGTGCAGTCGGCGCTGCGCGGGTTGGTGGTGGAGCTGCTGCCGTGACGAAACGCGGTGGTCGCGAGGCTGTGGGCCCGAACGACGCAGCGACGTCGGCGAGTTCCGCGCGCCTCGTGCCGCCGATGGGACAAGGAGCCGCGTTGCAGCACTGGTTGCGCTCCGCACGTCGTCTCGTGATGCCGCACGCCGTGATCGTCGAGGGCGGTGCCGGCATCGGGAAGACGACGGTGATGCAGTGGCTCGCCGCGGCGTTGCAGTGCCCGTCCGACATCGACGAGGACGGCCCTTGCGGCGTGTGCCGCACGTGCAGCCGCATCGCCGCCGGCCTGTTCGCGGACGTGCACCTCGTCGACCGAGCCCAGGACGACCGCGACCAGAAGGAGTGGAAGAAGAGCTACTGGGTCATCACGGTGGACCAGGTCCGCGCCGCGCAGGCGGTGCTGTTGCGCCGGCCGGTCGAGGGCCGTGCACGGGTGCTCCTGATCGCCGACGCGGACACCATGGAAGACGAGGCGCAGAATGCGCTGCTGAAGACGCTCGAGGAGCCGGGTGAGGCGACGTTCCTGCTGCTCGAAGCCCGCCGTCCGGAACGGTTGCTCGCGACGGTTCGGTCGCGCGCGCAGCGTCTGCGGGTCGTTCCGCTCGACGGCGCGACGGTTCGGGCGGAGATTCTGCGTCGCTTGCCGACCCGCACCGCGGTCGCCGATCGCGCGGTGGCCCTGGCGCACGGCAGCCTGGGGCTCGCCCTGCACGCGACCACCGAACGCGCGGTACAGATCCACGATCTCGTGCTCGGGATCCTCTCGACGACCAAGGGATTGCGTCCGGTCGCGACGGCCCGCGCGGCGCTCGCCGATGTCGACAAGGGCGTCGACGAGGTGCGGGCGGCCCAGTGGTTCTTGTGGCTCCTGCGCAGCGAGCTCCGGCGCCGGATCGACGCCCTTGCGGAGGCTTCGGTCGGTCCCTACGTTCCGGCGCTCGCGGAACCATGGACCACGTGGCTCGAATCGACGCTGGCAGCCGAGAGAGATCTCGAACTGCGGATTCCGCCGGAGCAGGTGCTCACGGCGTGTCTCGTCGAGTGCGAAGTCGCGTCCAGGTGACGACCGCGAGTGTGGGGAGAGTGCGGGTGAGCGGTCACTCGTCCGTGCTCAAGGGCGGTTCCCGATCGTCCGATACGCGGGCTGCAAGCCCGCATCGGCGGAGGAACCGAGTCCATGTCAGCAGCTGAACAGGACCTGCTCGAAGAGAAGATCCAGGCAGTGCGCCGCCGCGATCGCCGGTTCTCCCGGAACGCGTACTACTTCGTGCTCGATGCCCTCGACTACACGATGTCGAAGCTCGGCCGCGACGCACTCACCGGCGAGGATCGTCACGTCGGCGGACGGGAACTCCTGTCCGGGATCAAGGACTACGCCGCCGACCAGTTCGGCCCGATGGCGACGCTCGCGTTCGATCGCTGGGGCATCCGTGGCCCGGGTGACTTCGGCGAGATCGTGTTCAACCTCATCGACGCCGAGCTGCTGAGTCGGCGGCCGAGCGATTCGCGCCTCGACTTCGTCGACGGCCACGACTTCCGCGAGACGTTCGCGGAGAAGCACCGCCGCAACCTCGACCGCATCGCGACGCGGTGACGTTTTCGTGCGCGGTGCGTGCAGAGCACCGTCCGGGCGCGTAGAGGACCGGTGCGGCGAAGGCCGCAGGAGTGTTCTCGATGCGCGTCTCGTCGCTCTCGCCGGCCGTCTCCGCGGCCCTGTTCCTCCCGCTCGTCCTGTCGCCCATCGGTGCGCTGCTCCGCGCCCAGGAGAACACCTCCTGGATGCGGCCGCCAGAGGCGATCGTCCGCCTGGTCGAAGCGCCGCCGCCGCCGGAAACGTCGTTGTCGCCGCAGCGGCAATGGCTCGTCGCCGTGACGCGCGAGGCCCTGCCCGGGATCGAAGTGGTCGCGCGGCCGTACGAGAAGCTCGCCGGGCTGCGCATCGATCCGGAGGTTCGCGGTCGCCAGCTGTCGGCGCGCACGATGGGCATCACGTTGCGGTCGTTCGCGACCGGCAAGGAGCACGCGGTCGTCGTTCCTCCTGGCCATTGGTCGGGACCGATCTGGTCGGCCGACGACCGCGCGTTCGCGATGCTGCAATCCGTGCCCGGCGGCGCCGAGTTGTGGGTCGCCGATCCGGCGACCGAACCGCCACGGCGCATCGACGGGCTGCGCGTGAGCGGGACCCTCGGCGGAGCCCTGTCGTGGTTGCCCGATCAGCACCGTCTGCTCGTTCTGGCGATTCTGCCAGGCGAGCCGCCGCCGCGTTCCCAGACGCCTTCCGGCCCGCAGGTCCAGGTCACCACGAAGGGGCAGAAGGCGCAGGTGCGCACGTTCCAGGACCTGCTGCAGGACGCACACGACGAGGCGGCCTTCGAGTTCTTCGCGACGAGCCAGCCGACGATCGTCGATCCGGCGAAGGGGTCGACCACGAAGATCGCGGCGCCCGCGATGTGGACGAGGCTCGAGTCGTCACCCGACGGATCTCTGTTGCTCGGCGAACGGCTCGAGCGGCCGTTCTCGTTCGTGGTGCCGTGGAGTTCCTTCCCGCGCGCCGTCGAGGTGCTGGACACGGCGGGCACCGTCGTGCGCACCTTGGCGCGGTCGCCGCTGCGGGAGAGCGTCCCGATCGGCGGCGTGCCGACGGGCCCGCGCGGGGTCGATTGGCTGCCGATGCAGCCGCACACGCTGGTGTGGACCGAAGCGCTCGACGGCGGTGATCCGAAGGCCGAGGTCGAAGCGCGCGACCGGGTCGTGATACTCGCGGATCCGGCGGGGGAGCCGCGCTCGTGGTTCACCACACAGCACCGCGCGGCCGGCGTTTCGCACGCCGCCGACGGTCGCACGGCGGTCGCGACGGAGTTCGATCGCAAGACGCGGCGGCAACGGGTGTGGGAGTTCGACTCGACCGACCCGTCGCGGCCCGGCCGCATGCTCTACGAACGATCGACGCAGGACGCGTACGGCGATCCCGGCCGGCCGATCGGCGAGCGGCGCGCCGACGGCCAGTCGGTGCTGCGCATGCGCGACGGCAGGATGTTCCTCGCGGGCGAGGGCGCTTCGCCGAACGGCAACCGGCCCTTCGTCGACGAGTGGGTCGTCGCCGACGGTGCGAAGCGGCGCCTGTTCGAAGCGGCCGAGATGCGGCACGAGTCGTTCGTCGGGTTCCTCGACGACAACGGGGGACGCGCGCTCGTGCGCAGCGAATCGCCGACCGAGTCGCCGTCGCTCGTCGTCGTCGATCTCGCGACGGGGGCTCGGGAGGTGCTCGTGCAGTTCCCCGACCCGGCGGCCGACTTCACGGCGAAGGTCGAGAAGCGCCTCGTGCGTTACGAACGCGAGGACGGGGTCCCCCTGAGCGGAACGCTGTACCTGCCACCGGGCCGCGCGGCCGACGAGAAGCTGCCGGTGCTCGTCTGGGCCTACCCGCTGGAGTACGCGCAGGCGAGCGACGCGGGGCAGGTCCGCGCGTCGCCTTACCGGCATCTGCGCCTCGCCGGTGCTTCGCACTTGTTCCTCCTGCTGCACGGCTACGCGGTGTTCGACGACGCGGCGATGCCGATCGTCGGACCGGTGCAGACCGCCAACGACACGTTCGTGGAGCAGGTGCAGAAGAACGCGCGGGCTGCGGTGAAGGCGCTCGTCGCGGAGGGGTGCATCGACGAAAAGCGCATCGCGGTCGCGGGCCACAGCTACGGCGCGTTCATGACCGCGAACCTGCTCGCGCACACCGACCTCTTCGCGGCGGGCATCGCGCGATCGGGCGCCTACAACCGCACGCTCACGCCGTTCGGTTTCCAGAACGAGGAGCGCACCTACTGGGAGGCGCCGGCGGTCTACCAGGCGATGTCGCCGTTCGCGCACGCCGATCGCATCGACGAGCCGCTGCTGCTGATCCACGGTGCGGACGACGACAACCCCGGCACGTTCCCGCTCCAGTCACAGCGCCTGTTCGTCGCGATCAAGGGCCACGGCGGCAACGCTCGGCTCTGCATGCTGCCGAACGAGAGTCACGGCTATCGCGCCCGCGAGAACGTGCTGCACTGCCTTGCCGAGATGTGCGCGTGGCTCGACACGCACGTGAAGTCGCGCCGCTAGCCGGCGTCACTTCTTCGGTTCGCGGCCGTGCTGGACGAGCGGCCACTTCTTGTCGTAGAGGAAGTCGGGCGACTGCTCGAAGTCGTGGCACTGCGTGCACAACACGGACGCGTGCATGCCGCCGTAGAGGCCCAGCTTCTTCGTGCCACCGGAGACCACGTGGTCACTGGCCGGGCCGTGGCAGCGTTCGCAGCCGACTGCCGCGAGGTGCGGCGTCTCTTCGAACGTCGAGAACCCGGTCTTCTCGCCGTACCCGACGACGTGGCAGCCGACGCAGTCCGGGTAGGCGGTCACCGGCCACCCGTAGCGCTTCGGATCGGCCTCGGCTTTCACCAGGGTGTCCCACGCCTGCGCGTGCCGCGTCTTCTCCCACGCAGCGACGGCGCTCGGATGGCACGCGCGGCACGTGTCGGTCCCGACGTACGCGGCGCCGCTCGGCGTCGGTCGCTGGTTCGCCATCTTCGCGAGCACGCCCTGTTCCTTCACGTCGCGTCGGTGGCTGAGCAGGATCTCCTTCACGTCCGGATCACCGCCGCCACCGGGCACCGTCTTGCTGCCGGCGAGCGGGATGACCTCGCACGTCGCGCGCGGCCCGTCCGGCAGGCGCGTGAGCGCGATCGCGAGCAGTTCGCGGCCGCGGATGCCGGCGAACACGATCGGCACGCTGCCGATCTTCTGCGCGGTGGGGCTCGGTTCGACGTAGAGCCGGTCGCACACGACGACCAGGTCTGGCGCCGGCGCGAACGTCGGAACGAGTGCGCGGGCCTTCGCTTCGTCGGTGTGCAGCAGCAACACGCGCAGCGTGTCGTCCGTGGCACCGGCCAGCGCGGCCTTCCAGCCGTCGGCCGCCGAACGGAGTCGCACGGGGCTGTCCTTCCCGCGCAGCGCGTCCGGCAGTTCGAGCGTCAGCGCCCCGATGCGCACCTTCTTGCCGCGCACTTCCTTCTCGACGAACGGCTTCACGGGCCATCCTTCACGGCTGCTCTCGAGGTCCGACGCCACGACGGGCGCGGTCGCGAGCACGGCGCTCCACTCGTCGAGCGGAAGGGCGAGGTCCTTGCTGCCCACGCCGAGGGCGTCGTAGGGGTGCTGGCCGAACAGCACCTGCATCGCCGTGAACCACTTCAAGAGGTCGAGTTCCGTCGCGGTGTCGACGACGTCGCCCCCTTCGATCAAGACGTCGTAGGAGCGGCTCTCGCCGATGTGCTGGGCCCGACGCGCGAGCCCGCCCAGCTGGCCGCTCGCGCAGCCGCAGGGCTCGAGGCGTCCGAGCAGAGAACCCGACACGAGCAGGCGCACCGGGTCCGGTTGGGGATCCTGGGTCGCGGCGGAACGGACGCCGGTGTGAGGCCCGGTCGACGAGGCGATGCCGATGCCCAGGAGCGCGGCGGGGAGGAGAAGGGCGACGAGGCGGGGAGAGGTCATCGGGAGGGGCTGGAGAACATCGCGAGCTCGAGGGGAAGCGTGGGGCCGTCGGCTGCTTCCTTCGCGAGAACCACGGTGCCGCGGAAGCCGTCCGTGAGGCCTCCGAGGTAGCGGGCGGTCACGCGCGTCTGCCGCGGCTGGCCGGGAACGGCTTCGATGCGGACCGCGAAGTGCTTGCTCGCGTCGTTGCCCGCGTCGTCGACGATCCGGCTCACGACGAACTCCGCGGGGCGCCGCGTGTCGTGGTCTGTCACGACGACGAACTGCCCGACGGCGGACGCTTCGTCCTGTTCGTGCGTCGGGTCGGCGCGGAACGAGATCTTCGCCATCGGATTGGCCTCGATGTCGGGCACGACCTTCCATGTCACCGGGAAGTTCACGCGGTAGCCCGAGGGATCGTCCGTCGCCACGCTGACGAGGCAGCGGTAGTTGCCTGGTTCGCCCGGCCGGCATCGCACGCGGAGACGGACGCCGCCGTCCTCCGGGGTCAGGGTCGCTTCGATCGCGGGGTCGCTGCTCGCGACGCTCGGGAACTTCCAGGCGGCGTGCGCCCGGTCGCCCCGGATCGCCGTCTGGAGCTCGGGCGTGGTGCTCAGCGGGACCTTGCCGAAATCGAGCGCCGTGAACGGGTGCACGTCGACCGGCACGTCGATGCCGTAGCGCAGCACGAGGGGCCACTGGATTCGGCGCACGGAGGCCGTTCCCTCGATCGGCTGGAGCACGATCTGCCCGTGGCTCGTGACGGTGGGCAGATCCAGCGCCTCCTTCGTCACGGTGTCGAGGGTCACGCGCACGATGAGCGACTCGCCCGGGCCGGGCGCGTTGTCGGGGTTCGGGGAGCCGTCGACGATCCGTTCGTGCCCTTTCTCGTCGCGAAGGAGCATCTCGGCGTGACCGCACGAGCAGTCGAGGTGGGTGCGGAGCGGGATGCAACGGACGCCGAGGCGCTGGACGTCGACGACGAAGTCGTGCGAGCGCGACTCCTGGTGGGGAATCGTGCCGTAGTCGTGCTCCAGGGCCTGGAGCGGCGTCGTGGCGCCGCCCTGGGGCGGTGCGCCCGGCGACCCGTTCGCCGACGGGGTCGGCGCGGCGTCCGAACAGGCGGCCAGGGCCAGGCACGATGCCAGTGCTGCGGTGCGCATGTGCCGCGATAGTAGGCGGTGCGCCCGCCGCAACGCAGCGTCGAACCACTGCGGGACGGATCCAAGGGTCCGTACAGACTCGCGGCCGCGTCCAGGTGTCGGGCGCGGCCGCGAGGGTTGCCGGAGTGTCCGCGGGTAGGGAAGCAACCGATGCGCCAACCGGGCGCGGCGCGTGTGGCGCCGATGCCACGGGTGACGGTCGCGGCGGGAGGTTCGGTTGCGGGCCGGAAGCTGGCGGGCCCACCATGGCGCGTGTGCCATGGTCGGGCACCCGGCGGGCGTGCTCAGCCGAGCAGCCCGTGGCGCTTCAGCTTGCGATGCAGCGTCGTGTAGTCGATGCGAAGGGCGCGCGCGGCGGCGGCCTTGTTGCCCTGACATGCGGCGAGGGTCGACGCGAGGATCTGCGCTTCGAGTGCGTCGCTGGCGGCGCGCAGGCGTTCGGCCAGCGGAGCGTCTGCCGTCGCGGCGACCTCGGGCGAGGGCGATGCGGTCGGAGTTCCGAGGTCGGCGACGTCGATCTCCGTCGTGCTCGCGAGCACGACCAGCCGGCGGATGGTGTTGCGGAGTTCTCGCAGGTTGCCGGGCCACGGGCGCTGCTGCAGGGTGCGCTCGGCGCCGGGAGTGAAGCCCTGCACGTGGCGGCCCATCTCGAGGTTGGCTTCGGCGAGGAACGTGCGGGCGAAGTGCACGATGTCCTCGGGTCGTTCGCGAAGCGGCGGCAGGGGCACGGTGAACTCGGCGACGCGGTGGTAGAGGTCCACACGGAATCGCCCGGCGCGCACGTCCGCCCCGAGGTCGGCGTTCGTCGCGCACACGAGGCGCGCGCGGAAGGGCACGGGCTCCGTGCCGCCGACCGGCATCACGGCTCGCTCCTGCAGCGCCCGGAGCAGCTTCGCCTGGAGCAGCAGCGGCAGGTTGCCGAGTTCGTCGAGGAACAGCGTGCCGCCGTCGGCCATCTGGAACAGGCCGGTGCGCGCGCGGTCGGCGCCCGTGAACGCGCCCTTCTGGTGGCCGAACAGGTGACTCTCCAGCAGGTTCTCCGGCAGTGCCCCGCAGTCGACCGCGACGAACGGGCCCGACGCGAGCGGCGACAGCGCGTGGATCGTGCGTGCGACGACTTCCTTGCCGGTGCCCGACTCTCCCGTGAGCAGCACCGCGAGCCCCGTCTGCTGCGCCACGAGTTCGATCGTCCGGCGGAGTTCCTGTGCGAGGCGGCTCGGACCGAAGTCGACGTGCGGGCCGGGAAGCGCGTTTCGCAGCGTTTCGACCTCGCGCCGCAGTGCGCGCTGCTCGGCGGCGCGTCGCACCGAGAGCAGGAGGCGCGTGCCGTCGAACGGCTTCGCCTGGTAGTCGAACGCACCCTCCTTGATCGCGTCCACCGCGGTTGCGAGGTCTTCGACGGCGCTGAGCAAGATCACGGGCACGTCGGGTGACTTGGCGCGAACGGCGCGCAGCAGTTCGATGCCGGCCATCCGCGGCATGCGCATGTCGCTGAGCACGACGTCGGGCGCTTCGGTCTCGCAGATGCGCAGCGCCTCCTCGCCGTCCCCGGCCTCGCGCACGGTGAAGCCTTCGTCCTCGAACAGTCCGCGCAGGACCCAGCGGAGGTCCGGTTCGTCGTCGACGATCAGGAGACTCTGGCGCGTCACGAGGCGCCTCCGAGGGCCGGCGCCGGGTTCGGCGGTGCGGCGTCCGCCGTCGAGCCGTCGGTCGCGGGCAGCAGCAGGATCGCCCGCGCTCCGCCTCGGTGCCTCGGTCGCAAAGCGAGGGACCCGCCGAGCTCCTTCGCGATGCGGCGACAGCTGGACAGCCCGAGACCGGTGCCCTCGGGCTTCGTGGTGAAGAACGGCGTGAAGAGGCGATCGCGCACCGCGCGTGGCAGGCCGCAGCCGCGGTCCTCGACCGCGACGGCCACGCGGCGTTTGCCCGCGACGTGCCAGCGGCGGGCCCGGAGCACGATCCGTCCCTCGGTCGGCGTCGCCTGCACCGCGTTCAGAACGAGATTCAGCAGCGCCTGGGCCAGCAGCGTGCCGTCCGCGTGCACGGTCGTCGGTTCGCCCTGGTCGTCGACGACCACTTCCACGCGAAGGCGCCTTCGCCTCGCTTCGACCGCGACGAGCGCCGCCACCTCGCCGAGGACGTCGCGGGCGGGGCGCGCCTTGGGCTCCTTCGCCTGAGGACGGCCGAGATCGATCAGGGACGTGATCGTGCGGTCGGCCTTGTCGACGTTGCGGCGGATGACGTCGGTGTGCTCCGCGATCTCGTTCGGCGTGCGCACCCTGCGGCTCAACGACTCGGCGGTGCCCTTCACGATTGCGAGCGGGTTGCGCAGGTCGTGTGCGATGGTCGCCGCGAGTTCTCCGAGCAGACCGCGCCGATCCGCGTCGATGAGCCGTCGTTCGAGCAACGACTGGGTGGTTTCGGCAACCTCCAGGCGGCCGCGCTGCAACGCCGCGTGTTCGGCTAGCAGTCGATGACTCTGTACGACCTGCGGGATCCACAGCATCAGGCCGAACGAGATGAGCGTGGTGCCCAGAAGGAACATCGCGCCGCGCTCGCAGACCTGGCGCAGGTACGAAACGCTGGCGTGCGTCGGCTCGAGGTCGAGGAAGTAGATTGCCGCGCTGCACGTGAACGCGAGCCACAGGACGAAGAACCCGGCCAGCACGAGCCGCATCGCCTGGCCACGCAGTTCAGGGCTGGCGCGGCTCGTCCAGAAGAAGAAGAACCACAGCAGTGCGAAGTAGCCCGGCCGGACGAGGACGGCGAGAGCGGGTGGTGGCGAGGGCCACGCGAGCAGGATCGTGAACACCGTCAGCAGGGCGCAGGACACGCCGGCGCCGCGCAGGACCGCGGGTCGCACGGGGGCCTTGGCCGCTTCGGTCACCATGCCCCGCTATCGGCAGGGCGACCACCTCGACCTGTTGCCGAGCGGCGGTCGATCTGGCGGCGGTATCGGTGTGCCCGGGTCAGGGCCCGGCGGTCGCGGCGGCGAAGCGGGTGCCGTCGGACCGCATGTCGCGAACGAGTTGTGCGACGACCGCCTCCATCAGCGGGCCGGGGCACTGCGTCGGCTTGAAGTCGCTGTGGCAGTGGATCGACCCTGCGCCGAACTGGTAGCGCTGCCCCAACTGCTGCACGAGCTGTCGCAGGGCCTGCACCTGGGCTTGCGAGGGGCTCTGGCCGCCGCGGCCGCGGAGGAAGTTGCCCAGCACGCAGACGCCGATGTTCTGGATGTTGTTGTCGCCACTGGCGTGGGCGCCCTGCCAGCGCAGTTCGCGGCCTTCCCAGATCCGCCCGGCGGGGTCGATCAGGTAGTGGTAGCCGATGTCGCCGTAGCCGCGGTTGCCCATGTGCTCGCGCTGGATCTGCTGGATCTGCGCGGCGCAGGCGGCGGCGCCGGTGTCGCGGAAGTACATCGCCGAATGGTGGACCGTGACTCGGTGCGGCGTGCCCATCGACTCGAGGTTGCGGCGATCGATCGTGCGCGGCGACCACTCCGCGCGCGCGTGCACCGAGAGTGCGATCGGCGCGTCGATGCGCGGGGCCGGCTCGGCCGCCACCGGGGACTTGCCCAGCATTCGCTGCAGCTCGGCGTCGAGCGCGAGAGCGCGAGCGCGGTCGAGGTCGTACGCGCCGCGGTCCGCCTTGCCCTGCATCGCGTACCCCTCGGCCCGCAGGAAGCGCGCGAACGCCTCTTCGTTGGCCCCCGGTTTCTCGATGCCGTACAGAACCTCGGCAGCTGCATCCACGGCGGCCTGCGGTCGCCGGCAGACCAGCTCGAGGTAGGCGCGTCGCAGCAGCGCCGGGATGGTCTTCACGCGAGCGACCGAGTCGAGCTCCACCTCGGGGTCGACGGTCGGCGGGCGCAGGATGGTGGCGGCGGAGACCGTGCGCGGGACCTCGACGGCGGCCGGGCGCGCGTCGGGCGTCGATGCGCATCCGCCCAAGCCCAGGCCGAGGACGGCCAAGGCAAAACCGAACACCAGCGGACGCAGTTGCGGGCGCGCGGCCCGCGATCGACGAGTGGACACCGGAACAGCCCTCCTGCGGCGAAGCGCCGACCGGGATTCCGGACCGCGGACCGCCACCGCAACGGGACGGGAGACTACCCGTGGCAACTGCCGATGCCAACGCCGGATGCTCCGGGGGGAGTCCAAAAGCACGCCCTTGGGGCGACGGTGCCTCATGCCTGCGGTCGGGTGCGCCGATACCGGGGGCAACACGAGAGGTCGCATGCGCTCGCAGGTCGTCATCAAACTCACGGGTCCCATGGACCACCTTCGCCTCGTCTGGCAGACCGGCGAGACGCTGCTCGACTCCGTCGTTTTCGAAGAGGACCCGGAGGGCACACGTTACAACGTGCTCCTGGCCCTCCAGGAGATGGTCACGAACGTGCTGCGCCACGGCTACGAGCTCGACGTGTCGAAGCCGATCGAGGTGGTGTTCGAGGTCGACGAGGAGCAGCTGCAGATCGTGCTCCGTGATCAGGGGCCCGAGTTCGATCCGCTCACGTTCGACACGGTGGAGACCTCGTCGCCGGAGATGCCGTCCGAGGCGGGCGGTTTCGGAATCCACATCGCGCGCATGGTGATGGACCGCGTCGACTACTCGCGCGTCAATGGCTGGAACACGCTCCGCCTTGTGAAGGGCTTCCGCGCGACCGCGAAGACCTGAGGTCCCTTTGCCGATCCACCCAGGATCCACGGACTTGCTGGCGGCGCTGCCGCCAGTGGTCGAAGGCTTGAACCTCCGCGTCCTCGACCCGGACGGCGGGGACGCCGGTTCGTTCGGTTCGAGCGCTGCGTCAGGTGGCACCGAGCGACGGACGGAGCTGCCCGAAGGCACCCTCGTCGCCGAGTACCCCGGTGAGGATCCCGCCGTCCGTTCGCTCGTCGAGGCCGTGCTCGCGATGGTCGCGGAGCGCGAGCGCTTGGAGAGCGACATGACGAGCATCAACGCGAGTTCGTTGCAGCTGATGGAGCGCAACTACGAACTCGTGGAGACGCTGCCCCAGTTGTCCGCGGCCGGCGACGAAGTCGAAGTCGCGCGGCTCGGCGTGTCCGCGTGCCAGCGCGCGGCCGAAGTCCACCGCGCGATCTACTTGCGGTTCCTGCCGCAGAACGACTGCTTCGAAGTCGTCGTCGACCTGGCGACCGAGGCGACCCGGCGGGCTTCGGGCGAACTGGACGGCGTGTGCCCGGCGAACGCCGGGTTCCTCGCCGACGTGCTCGCATCCGAACACGGCGTCGTGCTCAGGGAAGTGTTGCCGAAGCGTGCGCGGCTCGGTGAACACGGGTCGCTCGAGCACCTCGCGCGCTTCGATCTGCTCGGCGTCCCGGTGACCTCCGGCGCCGGCGACAAGCGCGTCGTCCTCGGCGTCCTGGTCCTGATGGACAAGCGCGCCGCGACGTACGACAACGACGTTCGCCTCGACAACCAGGAAGTGCAGGTCGCACTCTCGTTCGCCGCGATGCTCGGTGCCGTGCTCGGCGCCCGCAAGTCGGCGGAGCTCGGCAAGGAGATGACGATGGCGCGCGCCATCCAGCGGCAGATCCTTCCCGGTGGCGCCGCTCGCCTGCCCGGCTTCGACATCGCCGCCGAGTACCGCGCCTGCGGAGCCGTGGGCGGGGACTACTTCGACTTCGTGTCGTTGCAGGACGGTCGCACCCTGGTGGTGGTCGCGGACGTGTCGGGACACAACCTCGCGTCGGGCATGATGATGGTCAGTGCACGCGCGATGCTGCGCACGCTCGCGCTGGTCCGCAGCGAACCGTCGCAGGTGTTCGAGGACCTCGCAGCGGCGATGTACGACGATCTGACGCGGACCGAGCGGTTCCTCACGGCCGCGGGCGTCGCCGTTCGTGAGCGCGACCACCGCGTCGAGTACGTGAGCGCGGGGCACAACGACATGTTCGTGTACCGCGCCGCGACCGACAGCGTCGAGCGCGTCGGCAGCGAGAGCACGATCCTGGGCTTCCTTCCGCGGCCCGGCTACTCGTCTCGCGACGTGCAGCTCGCGCCGGGGGACTGCATCCTGTTGTTCACCGACGGCATCACGGAGGCCGTCGACGAAACCGGCGCGATGTTCGGCGACGACCGTCTCGCCGTACTCTTCGCGCAGCTCGTGCCCGGCCGCACGGCGCGTGGGATCGTCGATGGCGTCATCCAGGAAGTCGATCTGTTCCGCCGCGGCCAGGCGGGCACGGACGACATCACCGCCGTCGTCATCCGTTGTGTCGACTCGAGGAGTCAGTCATGAGCCAGCGCACCATCCTGGTGGTGGACGACGAACCGTTCATCTGCCGCTCGCTGACCTTCGTGTTGCGCAAGGACAACTACCGAGTCCTCGAAGCGCGCAACGGGGAAGAGGCCCTCGCCGCCATCCGCGAGCACAAACCGGACCTCGTGTTCCTCGACGTGATGATGCCGAAGCTGAACGGCTTCCAGGTCACCGAGCACGTGCGCGCCGACCCGGAACTCTCTGCCGTGAAGATCATCCTGCTCACCGCGAAGGGGCAGGAGAGCGACCGCGAGGTCGGGCGCGTCGCCGGCGCGAACGACTACATGACCAAGCCGTTCAGCCCGACGAAGATCCTCGACAAGGCGCGCGAATTCCTCGCCTGATCGTCGCTACTGTGCGGCGGTGAACGACTCGCCGCGGCCCGATGCGGTTCCGGACCCGGAGCCGCGCAGATCGCCCGCGTTCGCCGTCTTCCGGATGGGCTTGCCGCTCGCGCTGGGCCTCGCGTCTCACGCCCTCGTGAACCTCGTCGACCTGCTGCTCGTCGGCCGGCTCGGCGAGGTCGCGGTGCAGGCGGCTCACGTGGCGTCGACGTGGAACTTCCTGCCGATGATCCTCGGCAACTGCGTCGCCACGGCGCTGCTCGCACGGCTCGCGCGCCTGCTCGGTCGCAACGAACGCGGTCTCGCCCGCTGCGTGCATCGGCGTGCCGAGTGGTTCGCCGTGTGGCTCGGCGTCGCGGTCTCGGTCGTGTCGGCGCTCGCGGCGCCCTGGATGGTCGAAACGACGGGCCTGTCCGGCACCGTCGCGACCGATGCACTGCACTACCTCGTGGTGAGCAACCTCGGTTGCCTGCCGATGTTCGTGTTGATGCAGACGACCGCGGCGATGCGCGCGGCAGGTGAGATCGCGATGCCCCTCGCTCTGCTCGTCGGTGCGAACCTTCTGAACCTCGGCCTCGACGTCGTGCTGCTGTTCGGCTGGGAGCCGCTCGGCATCCCGGCCGTCGGTGTCGCGGGTGCCGCGTATGCGTCGGTCGCCGCCCGCGCCGTCGCGGCGGTGGTCGCGTGGTGGTGGCTCCGCGATGGTTCGCACGTGCTGTCGCTCCGCGCCGCGGAGCACCGCACCGGCGTCGCCGTCGCCGTGCCGCTCCTGCACGATGCGTGGCCGCAGATCGTGCAGATCGGACTGCGCGCCGCACTCGTGCTGGCTCTCACCGTGGTCGTGCAGCGCGAACACGGCGACGCCGCCACGGCAGCGCTCGGCGTGGCGACGCGGCTCGACACGGTCATCCTCTTCGCGTCGCTCGGATTCGCGAACGCCGCCACGGTCGTCGCCGGCCGGGCGGTCGTCGTCGGTGACGAACGCACCGCCCGCGCGGCGGGATGGTGGGCGGCGGTGCAGGCGGGGGCGTTCGGCCTGCTCGTCGCGCTGCTGCTGCGCGCGTTTCCGGCTGAAGTGACGGCGCTCTTCGTTCCCGCAGCACCGGCCGCGATGGTCGCACTCGTCGCGCTCTACTTCCGCACGGCGATCTTCGCGCAGGTGCTTTCGGCGACGACTCTCGGCGCGATCGGCGCGGTGCACGGAGCGGGTCGGATGGTGGCGCCGCTCGTCGTCGACCTCCTCGCATTCGCGGTTGCGTTCCTGCTCCTCGCCGCCGCCGCCGAACGCGGGCTCGAGGCCCTGTATGGAGCGCTGGTGCTCGGGATGGCGGTCACGGGGTTGCTGCATCTCGCCTTCGTGGCACTCGGTCGCTGGCCGCGGCCGCTGCCCGCGGATGCACCGCCGAGCCTGTCGGATTGACAGCGCCGCCGCGGTGACCGCCTGCCAGAATGTCGTCG
Source organism: uncultured candidatus Brocadiaceae bacterium (assembly GCA_964538915.1). Classification (GTDB taxonomy): domain Bacteria; phylum Planctomycetota; class UBA1135; order UBA1135; family UBA2386; genus JAEUHQ01. Next base: position 31,596 of record CAZIFB010000036.1, read on the forward strand.
GACCGCTGGGTCGGTCGCTGCAAGCCGTTGCTCGGCAGGAGCTAGGACCGAACCCGCCGCGGGCACGCCTCTTGCCTGCGAGCGCGCCGGCACGGCCCGGCGAACGTCGCCTCGGCCGTGCCTTCTGTCTTGCTGGAGAACGTTGCCTCGTCGGGCGACCAGCCGCCCGACAACAGGAGTGACCATGTCGAAGATCGTTGGAATCGACCTCGGAACGACCAACTCGGTCGTGTCGGTGATGGAGGGCGGTGAGCCCAAGGTGATCGCGAACATGGAAGGCTCGCGCACGACACCGTCCGTCGTCGCGTTCACGCCGAGCGGCGAGCGACTCGTCGGTGCGCCTGCGAAGCGCCAGGCGGTGACGAACCCGACGAACACCATCTACTCCATCAAGCGGTTCATGGGGCGGCGCCACAACGAGGTCGGCGACGAAGAGAAGATGGTGCCCTACAAGGTCGTCGGCGGGCCGGACGAACTCGTCAAGGTCGACGTCGGCGGCAAGCAGTACACGCCGCCCGAGATCTCGGCGCAGATCCTGCGTGCGTTGAAGGAGGCTGCCGAGGCCTATCTCGGCGAGACGGTGGATCGTGCGGTCATCACGGTGCCGGCCTACTTCAACGACAGCCAGCGCCAGGCGACGAAGGACGCCGGCCAGATCGCCGGCCTCAAGGTCGAGCGCATCATCAACGAGCCGACCGCCGCGGCGCTCGCCTTCGGCCTCGACAAGAAGGCGAAGGGCAAGAACATGAAGATCGCCGTGTACGACCTCGGCGGCGGCACTTTCGACATCTCGGTGCTCGACGTCGGTGAAGGCGTGTTCGAAGTCAAGGCGACGAACGGCGACACGCACCTCGGCGGCGACGACTTCGACGAGTGCATCATCCAGTGGTTGTGCGACTCGTTCCGCAAGCAGACCGCGATCGACCTGCGCAAGGACCAGATGGCGCTGCAGCGCCTCAAGGAGGCCGCGGAGAAGGCGAAGGTCGAACTCAGCTCGGCCGCCCAGACCGCGATCAACCTGCCGTTCATCACGATGGACGCGACGGGGCCCAAGCACCTGACCGAGAACCTGACGCGCGCACAGTTCGAGAAGATGTGCGAGCACCTGTTCGAGCGCTGTCGCGGCCCGGTGCTGCGCTGCCTCGAGGACGCGAAGATGAAGCCGTCGGACATCGACGAGTGCATCCTCGTCGGCGGCAGCACGCGCATCCCGCGCGTGCAGGCGATGGTGAAGGAGATCTTCGGCAAGGAGCCGAACCGGTCGGTCAATCCCGACGAGGTCGTCAGCCTGGGTGCGGCGATCCAGGGCGGTGTGCTCGGAGGCGAGGTCAGCGACGTGCTGCTGCTCGACGTCACCCCGCTCTCGCTCGGCATCGAGACGCTCGGCGGCGTCATGACGAAGCTCATCGATCGCAACACGACGATCCCGACGAGCAAGTCGCAGGTGTTCTCGACCGCCGCGGACAACCAGCCCGGTGTCGACATCCACGTGCTGCAGGGCGAGCGCGAGTTCGCGGCGAACAACCGCACGCTCGGCCGGTTCAAGCTCGACGGAATCCCGCCGGCGCCGCGCGGTACGCCGCAGGTCGAGGTCACGTTCGACATCGACGCGAACGGCATCCTGTCCGTGACCGCCAAGGACAAGGGCACGGGCAAGGAGCAGAAGGTCAAGATCGAGGTGGGTTCCGGCCTCAGCAAGGACGAGGTCGAGAACATGGCACGCGATGCGCAGGCGCACGCCGCCGAGGACAAGAAGCGGCGGGAGGTCGTCGACTTGAAGAACCAGGCCGACTCCACCGCCTACCAGGGCGAGAAGCAGCTGAAGGACCTCGGCGACAAGGTCGACGCCGCCACGAAGGGCAAGGTCGAGTCGGCGATCGTCGCGCTGAAGAAGGCCGCGGAAGGTGACGACGCGGCGAAGATCAAGCAGGCGATCGAGGCCTTCGAGAAGACGCTGTCCGGCGTCGGTGCCGGCATGGCCGGCGGCGGCGGCGCCGGTCCGGGCCCGGGTGCTGCTGCGGGCGCCTCCGCCGGCAAGCGCGCGGGTGGCGACGAGGACATCAAGGACGCCGACTTCGAAGTGAAGTAGAGCCCCGCGGAAAGCGGCGCTAGGCTCCCCGCGCCCCTTCCGGCAGCAACCTGCCGGGGGGCGGCATGCCATGAACGGAGCCCACGATCGAGTTCTTCACGTCTCGGGCAACCCGGCTGATTCCCAGATCCTGGCGTCGCAGCTCGAGCGCGACGGTGTTCGGGCCGAGGTCGTGCGCATCGACGATGTGCATGGTCTGGAAGAGCACTCGGCCCGCGGCGGCCGCCCGCTCCTGGTGGTGGATCTGCCCCTGTCCGATCCCCTCGACGTGGCCGTGCGGCGTTACCAGGCCGCGCACCCCGGGCTGCAGGCGGTGTTCCGCTGGAGCTCCGGTGGAACGTGGCACCATGCCGAGGACAGTGAGCCTCTGGCCGGCATCGCGCGCCAGACCCTCCGCGTGGAGGCTGCGCGCGTGCCGGACCCTCTGGAGCGGCAGCGAACGCTCGATCGCATCGTCCGTGGCCAGGAGGTGCTGCTTCGCCTCTCACAGACGGACTTCTGGGACTTCGCCGCCGGTGTTCGCGCATTGACGTCGGCGATCGCGCGTCTCGTGGGCGTCGAACGCGTGAGCGTGTGGGAGTTCATCGCCGATGACCACCGCTTGCGATGTCTCGACCTCTACGAACTCACACCCGATCGGCACTCGGCCACCAAGGAGCTCGCGGACTTCCCTCGGTACCTCGGCGCGCTGCGCTCTTCGTTGATGGTCGCCGCCAGCGACGCACGTACCGATCCGCGAACGAGCGAGTTCCGTGACGACTACTTGGTGCCGCTCGGCATCACGGCGATGCTCGATGCGCCGATCCGATGCCGCGGCAAGGTGCGTGGAGTACTCTGCCTGGAGCACGTCGGAGAACGGCGCACCTGGGACGTGCTCGAGCAGTGCCAGGCGAGCTCGGCGGCCAACCTGCTCGCGCAGGCGCTCGAACTGCGCGATCGGCGCGAGGTCGAGCGCAAGTTGGAGCTCGGCGAGAGACTCGGTGCGATCGGTCGCATGGCGGCGCGCCTGGCGCACGACTTCAACAACCGATTGATGGTCATCGAGGCCGAGCTGGATCTGCTCGCCGGTGATGCCGCGGTGCAGGCGGGCCCGTTCGCATCGGTCCACGCCGAATTGGCGAAGGCTCGTGCCACGGCGCGCACCCTGATGAATCTCCACCGCGCGCGAGCCGCTACCTTGCTACCCATCCGGATCGATCGGCACCTCGCTGCCCTGCGACCGGTTCTGGAGCGTGTGCTCGGTCCGCGAATCGCCCTCACTCTCGACGTCTGCCCGGACGAGGTCAATGTCGCGGTGGCGGCGGACGACTTCGAGCAGGTGTTGCTCAACCTGGCGACGAACTCGCGGGATGCCCTGCCGCAGGGAGGCTGCGTGAGGATCTCGCTCGAGGTCGATCGCGATCGATACCGGGCGTGTCTCTCGTTCGTGGACGATGGCTCGGGCATGGACCCCGCTGTGCGGGCCTGCCTGTTCGAGCCTTTTTCGACGACGAAGGGCGGGCGCGGCTCGGGCGTCGGACTTGCCTCCGTTTTCGCCGTTGTCCAGGAGGCGCGAGGCGAGATCGACGTGGAGTCGGAACCTGGCCGCGGCACTCGCGTGCGGATCGAATTGCCCCTCGCCTGACCGATGCCTCGCACGGGACGGTGGGAACGGTGGTTGGCACGAGCCCGCGCTGGCCTTTCGCCGCGCGCGCACTACCCTGTCGCGGCGCAGGTGCGGTTCTCGGCGGGTGTTACTCGGGCCGTGCGTGCGGGCTAACGCACCAGCCGATGATTCGAGTCTCCGACCTGACGAAGCGGTTCGGCGCGACCCTCGCCGTCGACCGCGTGTCCTTCGAGGTGGGCCGCGGCGAAGTCGTCGGGTTCCTCGGGCCGAACGGCGCCGGGAAGACCACGACGATCCGCGTCCTCACGTGCTACCACCCCGCGACATCGGGCTCGGCGTCGATCGCCGGATGCGACGTCGCAACCGATTCGCTCCGGGCGCGGCGCAGCATCGGCTACCTGCCCGAGAACGTGCCGATCTACCCCGACCTGCGCGTCGTCGAGTACCTGCACTACCGCGCGGCCTTGAAGGGCGTGCCGCGGAAGGAGCGGCGCGCCGCGGTGCAGCGCGCGATGGAGAAGGCCGACGTCGTCGATGTCGCGCGGAAGCCGTGCGGCAAGGTGTCGCGCGGTTACCGGCAGCGTGTCGGCCTCGCCGATGCGCTCGTCGCCAACCCGCCGATCCTGATCCTCGACGAACCGACTTCGGGCCTCGACCCGAACCAGCGTCGCCGCATCAAGCAGGTCGTTCGTGATCTCGCGGCGGAGCACACGATCCTGTTCTCGAGCCACATCCTCTCGGAGGTGCAGGACGTCAGCTCGCGCATCCTGGTCATCCACCGCGGCACATTGCGCGCGGACGGGGCCCCGGCCGATCTCGTGACGAAGAACACGGCGCGCACGCTGCGCGCGGTGGCCAAGGCCTCCCCGGCCCAGATGCTCGACGCCGCGACGGGGGTGCCCGGACTGCGCGGCGCCCGCGCCACCCGGGTCGACGACGTGTGCTCCGCGCTCGTCGCCGAGGTCGCCCCGGGTGTCGATCCGAGCGGCGACGTGGGGGCGCGGCTCCTCGCCGCCGGACTCGTTCCGACGGAGCTTCGCATCGACATGCCGACCCTGGAGGAGTTCTTCCACCGCGTGACCGAGGGCAGCGACGAAGGCGACGCGGGAGCCATGGGAGGTGCGGCATGAACGGCGCCTGGGTCACCTTCAAGAAGGAACTGCTGTCGTACCTGGTCAGCCCCGTCGGCTGGGTCATCGCGGTCGTCTTCTATCTGTGGCGCGGCTACGAGATGGCGGGGGAGGCCGAACGGTTCGCGGTGCGGCGTCTCGACCTCGACTTGTTCTCGACCTCGTCGTACGGGCTGCCGAGCACGTTCCTAATGGTGCTGCTCGTCCCGGGTGTCCTCACGATGCGCTGCTTCGCCGAAGAGCGGCGGACCGGCTCGATCGAAACGCTGATGACGGCGCCCGTGCGCGACGGCGCCGTCGTCGTCGGGAAGTGGGCGGCGGCGGCGGTGTTCTTCAGCCTCCTGTGGCTGCCGAGCATCGTCGTCCTCTGGCTGCTCGGCTTCGAGCCGTTCTTCGGTGTCGGCCTTTCGTTCGGTCCGGTGATCGCGGCCTACCTCGGCATGTTCCTGCTGAGCGGGATGCTGCTCGCGTTCGGCTGCTTCGCCAGCAGCCTGACCGACAACCTGTTGCTCGCGGCGTTGCTCGCCATCCTGTTCGACTTCGCGCTGCTCAGCCTGCCCCGGCAGATCGCCGCGGGTGTGCCCGATCTCGAGAACCGCTACTACCTGCGCGAGATCCTGCAGAAGTTCGACGTCGCGCAGAACTTCGCCGACTGGTTCTCGCGCGGACTGATCGACACGAGCCAGGTCGCGTTCTACGTCGGCGGCGTCGTGTTCTTCCTGTTCCTGACCACGGTCAGCCTGTCGTCGCGGAGGTATGCGTGAGGGCGCGCCGCTTCGTGCTGCTCGGCAACCTGCTCCTGGCCGCGGTGCTGATGCTCGCCGTGTGGGTGCTGCTCGTCTGGGTGGCCAGCCGACCGGCGCTGAACGTCCTCGTCGACCTCACGCCCCAGCGAGTCAACTCGGTCGACCCGGTGACCGAGGACCTGCTGCGCGAACTGCGCGCGAAGAAGACGGCGATCGAGTTCCACGTGTTCGCGCCGGACCTGCGCGGGCAGGCACAGAACATCGCGCAGCAGCAGATGCTCGACATCCGCGGCCGCGTGATCGACCTCACCCGCATCCTGCTGCGGCGCTACGAGCGACTCGGCGGCGAGATCGTCACGGTCCACGACTACGACTTCTACGGTGACTCCGCTGCGACCCGCGAAGCCGCGCAGGCGTTCGACTACAAGGGCGCCGAGGACGCGGTGCTCGTGGTCGCGGTTCGGCCGGAAGGGCGCGAGCGACGGTACCGCAAGCTCTCGATCCTCAGCGACCTCGCGACGGTCGACCTGCCCGGGCTGCGCAGCGGCACCGCGCCTGGCAGCAACCAGGCGCCGGTGCTGAAGGACTACGGCGGCGAACTCGCGATCTCGTCGTCACTGAAGAGCCTGCTCGTCCAGGGTGTGCCGGTCGCGTACTTCGTCGTCGGCTACTCGCAGTTCATCGACCTCGACGGGACGCGGGGTACGGACTACGGCCAGTTCCGCAACACGCTCCGGCAGGCCGGCTTCGACGTTCGCGACCTGCGTCTCCACGAAGTCGGCGTGGTGCCGCCCGACGCTTCGCTCGTCGTCGTGCTCGAGCCGTACACCGAGTTCGTGGATCGCGACGCGGACGCGCTCTACGCGTACGTGAAGCGCGGCGGGCGACTCTTCGTCGACTACGTCTGGTCGCCGACCGAAGGCTGGAACCCGACGGGCGGCCGCCTCGCCGAACTGCTCGGCTACAAGGTCAGCGAGCGTCTCCTCTGCCACCTGATGCCAGTGGCCGGGCGCGCCGGCGGCCGCTACATCGACGGCCAGGGTGTCGAGAAGCTGCAACTCGTCGCGAGTTCGCTGCATCCGTTGACGCGGCGGTTCGTCGAAGGCGGCCGCCCGCTCGAGGTCGCAGCTGCGCGCGCGGTGGCGGAACGCGAGGGCGCGCCGACGGGCATGCGCCGCGAGCCGTTCCTCCTCACCGGCGATCGCGCATGGCTCGCGACGTCGGGGCCCGAGGGGCCCGACTTCCGTGCGCCGGGCGCGGGGCTGCAGCAGTACACGGTCGGCCTCGCGATAGAAGTCGATTCGGACCAGGCACCCGGCGGCAAGGATGCCCCCGCGCCGGGTCGCGTCGTCCTGATCGGCGGCATGTTCTGCAACAACGCCGGCATGCCGTTCTTCGGCGACCTGGCGCTCAACGTCTGCAACTGGATGGTCGAGCGCAACGTGCTGCTCGACATCCGCGGCAGCCGCTACGAGTCGCGTGTGCTGGATCTTCAGCCGGCGCAACTGGGTCGGGTGTGGTGGTTGCTCGAGGTGTGGGTGCCCGGCGTGTTCGTCGTGCTCGGGTTCCTGGTCATCCGTTCGCGAAGGGGGAGCTGATGGGGCTGCGTGGGTTGTTCGTTCTCCTGGTGATCGTCGGCGCGCTGGTCGGCGTGCTCTTCCTCACCGAGGAGAAGCCGAAGGCGATCGACACCGCCGCGATGTCCGTCCTCGAAGGGCGCTCGCTGGCGGACTGCAAGCGCATCTGGTGGCAGTTCGCCGACCATCAGCCGACGGAGATCACGCGTACGGAGAAGGGCTTCTCCATGACGGAGCCGCTCGTCGACCTCGTCTCGCCGGGCTACTGGAAGCAGATCGTGGACACCTGGACGTCCGCGCAGCTGCATTCCACGCCGATCGCCGACGACGAAGAGGGGCGAAAGCGGGCGGGTCTGTCGCCACCACCCCTGAAGATCGTGATCGAGTACCCGGACGGCCGGCGGTTCGACGTCGAGATCGGCGAACCGGGACCGCTCGGCGGGACGCGGTTCCTGCGCGTTCACGGCAAGATCTGGGAGGCGGGAGAAGCGGTGTTCGAGTCGATGCGCGTCGGCATCGACGACATGCGGGACCGCAGCGTGTTCCGCAATCCGCCGAGCGCGGTCGGCGAGCTGCGAGTCGATAGGCGGCTGCCCGGTGGCAAGCGCGAAACGATCCAGCTCGTGCGCGAGAAGGCCGGGTGGAAGCTGCTCGCGCCACGCGCGGGCCGCGCCGATGCCGGTTCGGCGCAGCGATTCCTCACTGCGATCGCCACGCTGCGCGTCGACGACTTCCCTCGTGGTCTCGTGCGGTGGCCGGAGGAGGACCCGGCGATCGTGATCGACGTGAAGGGAGCACTCGGGAACGAGACGGTTCGCCTGTGGGAACGCGACGGCCAGGTGTTCGGCCGCCTCCCGGGGCGGGCCGATCTCGCGTTCAGCAGCGACAACCGCCAGTACTCGCAGGTGTTCGTCAACGCGTTCGCCGAACTACGGGCCCGCATCCTGTTCCCCGTCGTGAACGTCTATCAGGACGTCGTCGAGATCGTCGTCGACCCGGGAGTCGGCCGCGGCAAGCGAATCCGGCTCCTGCGCGACGGCATCGCGAACGACTGGCGGCTCGTCGAGCCCGTCGAGATCGCTGCCGACGTGACCGCGTGCAACGACCTGCTCCAGGCCGTGAACAACCTGCAGGTCGTCGAGTTCGTCGACGAAGAAGGCGGCAAACCCGCGAGTGCCACCGATCCGAAGTTCGGACTCGGCCCGACGCGGATCTCGATCGGAGTCAGGACCGAGCAGCAGAAGGACCTCACGACCCTGTGGCTCGGTGGGGAGGTGGAACGCGACGGCGCCCCGCTCGCGTATGCGTGCCGCGCCGACGAGACCGAGAGCGTCGTGCTGGTCGGGCGGATGCCGGCCGAGATGGCTCGGCGTCCGTGGCTCACCTACTGCACGTCGAAGATCGTGCACCTCACGGTGCCGATCGAACAGGTGGTGCTCGCACGCCGGGCCACGGCCGAACAGCGTGTGTTCCAGCGCGGGAAGGACCACTGGACGTTGAAGGGCGTCGAAGGCGCGCGCGACGACGTTGGCGAACTGGCGAACGACGAACTGCGCGATCTCGTCGGCAAGAAGGCGGTCGACGTGAGCGGCGACGAGTACCGCGCGGCCGACTGGACGCTCGACCTCGCACGCGGCGACGGCGACAAGCTGATCTCGCTGCGCGTGTTCGATCGTGCGCCCGATGCCCCGCTCGTCGTTCAGGTCGCCAATTCTCCGGTCGGCTACGAGGTCGGACCGCGCCTCGACGGCGAACTGCGCCGCCTCTGGAAGTGACGTAGCGACGCGGCGGGCGGACCCGTATCGTCCGCGGCCCCATGGCTGCCAGGAAGACTCCGCCCAAGGCCTCTGCTGCGACGCATGGTCGCCGCTACTGGCTGTTCAAGTCGGAGCCGGACACCTACTCGTTCGAGCAGTTCCAGCGCGATCGGCGCACCAACTGGAACGGCGTGCGGAACTACCAGGCGCGCAATCTGCTCCGCGACGAGGTCGCCGTCGGCGATGGCGTGCTCTTCTACCACAGCAGCACCGAACCGATGGCCGTGGTCGGTGTCGCGCGTGTCGTCGCTGCCGGCTACCCCGACGCGACCGCGTTCGATCGTGCGAGCCCGTACCACGATCCGGACAGCGACCCCGACGCACCCACGTGGTTCCAGGTGGACATCGAGTGCGTGGCACCGATGCGTCCCTCACTGACGCGCGAGCAGTGCAAGGCCGTGCCGGCATTGAAGAACATGGTTCTCTTGCAGAAGGGCAGCCGTCTCTCCGTCCAGCCCGTGGCGGTGGACGAATGGCGAGCGATCCTCGAACTCGGTGGGACCAAGGAGGCGTGGTGAAGACGATGCGAACGTTGCGTTCCCTGTCGGTCGGGTCCCTGCTGTGGCTCGGGGCCTGTTCCGCCGCGTCGGTGCCGTACGAGACGCCGGAGTCGGTCCTGCACGATCCCGACCAGGACGTCTACTTCGTCTCGAACATCCAGGGCGCGCCGGTCGCCAAGGACGGGGTGGGATCGATCGGCCGGCTCGCACCGGATGGCACTGCGCAGACCCGTTGGATCGAGAGCGGGCGCGACGGCGCCGTGCTGAACGCGCCGAAGGGCCTCGGGATCTCCGGGGACACGTTGTGGGTCGCCGACATCGACGTGCTGCGACGCTTCGACCGGCGCACCGGCAAGTACCTCGGTGAGGTCGCGATACCCGGCGCCACGTTCCTCAACGATGTCGCCGTGGCGCCCGACGGAACGGTCTACTGCTCCGACTCCGGCTTCGATGCCAACTTCGGTCCGAGCGGCACCGATGCGATCTGGCGCGTCGCGACGGATGGAGCAACGGTGCTCGCGAAGGGTGTGGACCTCGGTCAGCCCAATGGCGTGTTCGCGCTGGACACGGGTGTCTACGTCGTCAGCTGGCGCGACGGCACCTTCTACCAGATCGACACGAAGGGCCGCCGCACGGACCTCGGCAAGGCGCCGATGGCCCAGCTCGACGGACTCGTGCGGCACGCCACGACCAAGGAGGGCGCCGCGAGTGTCCACTGGTACGCGACGTCGTGGGCGGGTTCGTGCATCTATCGCTTCGACGTCGGCGGCGGCTGCGTCCCGTTCGGGCCCAAGCTCGAACAGCCGGCAGACCTGGGCCTCGACGAGAAGCGCGGGCGTCTGCTGGTCCCGCTGTTCGGTGCCAATCGCGTCGAGATCGTGCCGCTGTGATGGGCGTGTGCCGCTCGCGAGTGCGGGCGGGCAAGCGCCACGATGTCCGTGTCGTGGGCGTCGTGCATCCCCGCGGGATCACCCGCTCCTCTGGTAGACTCGCGCGCATGTCCGTGCGTGCCGCGACGAAAGAGAAAACCGAGACGAAGGCGAAGCCGAAGACGTCTCTCGCGCCGCCCTGGAACGTGATCGTGCACGACGATCCGGTGACGCTGATGACCTACGTCACCAAGGTGTTCCGGACCGTGTTCGGCTACACCGAGGACAAGGCGCACCGCCTCATGATGGAGGTGCACCAGTCCGGGCGTTCCGTCGTCTGGACCGGTGCGCGCGAGCAGGCCGAGATGTACGCGCAGAAGTTGCAGGCGCACCACCTGCTCACGACCCTCGAGGCCGTCGATGCGTGAGACGTCACGCAGCCGGGGCGCGAGCAAGGTGGGGGCCTGACGCAGCATGTGGGTCGCACGCGTCGCAGAGGGATACGTGTTCGGCGGCCTCCTGCCGCAGGCCGTCGAGACCCTGAAAGGGGTGCCGATGCTGCTCGAGAGCTCGGATGGGCGCGTGCGTGCGCGGCTCCTGCCCGAGACGTTCGAAGAGGCGGAGGCGGAGGACACGTGGCGGCGCCACGCGGTGCCCGAACTCGAGCGGCTCTTCCTCTCTCGCGCACAACTCGTTCGTCGTGATCTGGCCGCGATGCGGAAGATGCCGACGACCGACGAGCAGGTGCTGTTGATTCCCGATGGCCATGCGAGTGCCTGGCTCGCGGCGCTCAACGCTGCGCGCCTCGCTCTCTTCGAGCTGAACCATCTCGAGGCGCGACACATGGAGCCAGAGGGCTTCGGCGTCGCGACGAAGAAGCAGCAGGAGGCGATGTTGCGCATCCACTTGCTCGCGGAGATCCAGTCCGTGTTGCTCGGGGACTTCGAGATCGACGAGGCCGGTTCGATCGACGACCTGGGAGTCGAGTGACCCGGGGTCGCGCCCGCGTCACTGCGGCTCCAGCTCCATCGTCACTTCAGTGCCGTCCGCCGGGGTGAACGTCACGCTGGTCCGAGCTTCGAAGCCCGTCGCGGTCCAAGCGATCGCTTCGTAGGTGCCGGGTGCCATCCACGCCACGAACTCGGCTGCTCCGTGCTGCGACGCGGTCGGGCGAGGGCGGACGACCGCGGAACCGAGCCATTGGTGCGGCTTGCCGGCCGGCCGGAGCGCGAGGGTGACGGTCGTGCCCGCGGCATCGGGCGCAACCACCACGATGCGCCGCGGCACACCCGCGCGGAGTTCGATGTCCTGTTGTCGTTCGACTCCCGCGGCGAGCTGGACGGCGAAGGTGTGCGCCGCGATTCCCGGGCCCTGCACCTGCAAGATCGCGGGGCCGGGCGGTGCCGTCGGGAAGCGGTACACGCCTGCCACGTAGTCGCCGGGGATGCGTCGGTCCTTCGTCTGCAGGCACAGTTCGACCTGTTCTGGTGCCGCGCCCGTGTGGTCGCGGACCGAACCGGTGAGCACGGCCGCCTTGCCGAGCACGATCGTGCCGAGGTCGATCGGCTGGTTCACGCGCGCGGTCAGGCCCCGACGGATCTCGGGCGCGTGTCCGGCGTGTTCGATGGCCACGTCGATCGTGCCGGGCGGGACGGAACGAAGGTCGACGACACCGTCGGCACTCGCCTGGAATTGCGCGGTCTCGCGCCGTTCGTGGTGCAGGCAGACGATCGTCGCCGGCAGCGGCGCGCGCGCCTCGCCGAGGACTCGTCCGATCATGCGTGCGCGGGGAGCCGTCGGGTCCACGACGATCCGGAGAGGCGTCGTGTCGGTGTCCACCGCGAGCGCCACGGCGTCGGCGAAGGCACCGACTGCGGTCGCAGGCGCGTACGCGAACACGTCGAGTGCCCCCGTGGTGATGCGTCGTGCCCGGAATTCCCCGCGTTCGTTGGTGGTCGTGTTCGTCGACTGCGTCCCCGCGCGCAGCGTGAGGCGCCAGTCGGCCAGAGGGCGCCCGGCGAAGTCGAGGAGGACGCCGTCGACGAGGTCCTCGCCGGACGAAGTCACCGTGGCGACCCAATGGCCCACTTCGCCCGGGACGACTTCGAGAGTCGTTCGCGCCTTGCGTGCACCGAGAATCGCGACGTGGCTCGCGCCTTCCCGGGCGGAAAGGCGCACCTGGCCAGGCGGGAGATCCGTCAGCCGGAACGTGCCCTCGCGATCGGTCTCCGTCCACTGCCCGTCGAAGTCGTCGGCGGAGCCCGACCAGACCCGGGCGCCAGGGATCCGCGTGCCGTCACCGTCCTGCACGATGCCCTGGACTTCGCAACTCGCCAGCAGACGGATGTCGACGTCGGTCGTGGTGGAGGGCTCGGCGGTGCAGGCTCCTCGCGCCGATGCGTGTCCGCGGGCGCGAGCGGTGAACTCGATTCGTCCGGGGACCAGGTTGGCGACGAGTGCGTGACCGCTGGCGTCGACGGTCACCCGCCGCGGCGCAGCGGCGAGCACGGTGCCGGGCGGGGGCGGGTTCGCGGAGCGAAACTCGATCTCGGCGGTCGGCACGGGGCGCCCGGCCGCGTCGCGCACGAATGCACTCACCGTCGCGAAGCGGCTCGACAGCACGAACTCCACTGCGTGTTCCAGCAGGGCGCCGGTCGGGTCGGAAGGTGGCGGAACCGCGACGAGAGCGGAGGGCGCGAACGCGGGGTGCTCGGCACCGAGCCGCCCGCCCGCGCCGAGTGCCACGGCGAACGAACCGTCACTGCGGCAACGGCCGACGCGGCGCGAACGCGGGGTTGCGCTCGAGGGTTCGATCCACGGGAGCAGCACGAGGTCCGCGTTCGCGACGCCGTTCCCGGCCTGGTCCAGGACCCGGCCGGTGACCAGGACCCGTGCGATCATCGCGATCTCGACCACGGTCGGCGCGTCGGCGTCGAGCGTTGCCCGTGCGGTGGCGGTCTGACCGGCCGTGATCTGCACGGAGCGCCGGTGGCCGCGGGGGATCTCGAACCGCGCGATGCCGCCCACGTTCGTCTGACGGCGGAACGAGATGGCCTCCGCACGCGGGCCGGCCACGAGGACGACGTCGACGTCGCGGAAGGCCACCGGGTCGGGGTTTCCGTTGCCCGCGCGGCTCGTCATTCGGACCTCGAGGACCGCCGGGCGTTCGTCGGTTGCGGCCGGGGGTTCGCTTGCGTCCGACCGGGTCGGGCCGTCGGCGCGCACGATCGCGGCACCCTCGTCGGAGGGCTGCGGCCGCAGCGGAGTCGCCGGTCCCAGCGGGACCATCGGCACCGTTCGCTCGCCCGCGAACAGCTCCTGCCAGGCGAACCAGCCTGCGATGCAGGCGAGGCACGCCATGGCCAGCCACAACACGAGTCTCTGCACCCCACCTCCTACGCGAACCGGGAACCGACGGGCTCAGATTCTGGCGCCGTTGCTCCATTCCGCAAGAAAGCGCCGGCGCATCGAACGGTTGGGCAGGCGTTCGCCGATCGAGCGCACGAGGGAGCGCGCGGACGCCGGGCGATCCAGCCAGCCCAGCAAGCGCAGGTGCAGCGCGAGCGGCAGGTCCGTGTGGGTCATCAGGTCCTCGAGCTGCTCGGTGGCGTCCGTCGGCGCATCGCCTCGAACGAGTCGCGCGAGCAGCCAGTTCGCCCGCAGGCTCGGGAGGCCGAGCTCGTCGACCATCGCCGCGAGGTCGTCGTCCGCATCGGTCAGCCGGAGCAGGTACGAACGAGCCATCGCCTCGCCGAGACGGTCCGCGCCGGCGCGAGCGAGTTCCACGGCCTGTCGCAGCGTCGTCCTGGCCTCGTCGTCGCGTTTGCGCCAGAAGAGTCGCTCCGAGAGGAACAACATGGCGCGCGCGCCGTACGTCGGCTGCGACAGGCGCTCGGCGTCGTCGATCGCCGAATGCAGGTCCTGGACCGCGTCGTCTTCGCCAAGGACGGCCCGCACCTGGCCGCGGTAGAGGTGGTACCGCATGCGGACGCGGGGCAGCCGCTTCGCCGCGGGTTCCTGCTCGACCTTCTGCAGAGTTCGCAGTGCGGCCGCGTAGTGGTGGCTCAGCCCCTCGATGCGCGCGAGGTCGATCTGCAGGTGGCAGCGCAGTTCGTCGTCGTCACCGGGCAGCCGCTTCAATGCCGCCTGCAGGTGTTTCAGGCCGTCGGGCGCCTGACCGCGATATAGGAGGATGCGGCCGTGCAGTCCGTGCGCTTGCGCGGCGATCGAGTCCGCGGCTCGGGTGGTGCGTGCCGCGAGGTCGTCGTGCACCGATTCGAGCAGCGTGATCGCCGACATGAGCCGGCCCGAGTCCAGTTCGGCGGTGGCGAGCTCGGCGCGCGCGTGGGCCGAGGCGTCTGCGTCGCCCAGTTCGCGCGCGAGCGCTTCGGCTTCGCGGAACGTTCGGCCCGCGGCATCGATCTGGCCGGCGGTGTTGCGCGCCTTGCCGGCGAGCAGGAGGAAGCGCAGCAGCCGGCGCCGGTTCTTCTCCGATCGGTCGACGTGGCCGAGGTGCGCCTGGATGCGGCCGACGACGCGCAGCGCCGTGCGGCGCGAACCGGCGCGCACACGCTCGTCGAGACCGTCGAGCAGCGGATCGAGACAGCCTTCGTGGTCGAGCGCCTGCGACCGGTGCAGCCCGATCTCCAGGGGGCTCCCGCCGCGGGCCTCGAGGATCGCTGCCGCCTGGCGATGCAGCTGTTCGCGCGCGGGCGCCGCGAGGTCGCGCAGCAGGGCCTTCCGGAAGTCGCCGTGGCGGAAGCTCACTTCGCCGCCCTGCGCGCGCACGATTCGGCCGCGGAACAGCGAGAGCGTCTCGAGCACCGCGAGTTCGGGCTGCTCGACGAGCGCGGCGAGGTCGCCGAGCGCGCAGCGCTCGCCCAGGACCGCGGCCGCCGACAGGACTGCGCGATGCGGCGGCTGCATGCGTTCCACGCGTCGGTGGAACCGCTGCAGGTGCCCTGGTGCCGGGCGCGGCTCGGTGTCCGGCGCCAGGTCGTGGTAGTCGCCGGGGCGGCCGCGAACGAGCCCTTCCTGCTGCAGATGGTCGAGCGCTTCGATGAGGTTGCCAGGGACGCCGCTCAGCACCTCGTGCGCACGATCGAGGAAGGCGTCGACCGACTCGCCGTCGCGGAACAGCGCGTTGCCGAAGTCGCGGAACTCCCTTTCGTCGAGGCCGGTGAGATCCAGCCGCACGTCCGTTTCGAGCCCGGCGGCGTCGATGTCGGTCGCGAGCAGCAGCAGGAGGTGCTTCTTGCCGCGCGCGGCGACGAGGCGCTGCAGCACGAGCCGTCCGCTGGTGTCGAGCAGGTCGGCGCGGTCGATGCGAAGGACCAGCACGCGGCCCGCCCGCGGCAGTGCGAGCAGCGCCGTGGCCAGGCGGTCGGCGCGCACTTCCGGCGCCTCGGTGCTGTGTCCGAACGCCACCGCGACGAGTGCTTCTGCCTCGGCGTCGCCGATCGGCAGCAGGGCGCGCGCGCCGGCATGGGCCCGCTGCTGCGCGTTCGGGGACGAACGATCGTCGCCGCGGAGCAGGACGTCGAGCAGCGAGCTCGCGAACGGTTCGCCGTGGCCGAGGCCGCTGTCCGCTTCGCCGCCGAGCAGGAAGGGTGGCTCGTCGTCCTCGAGCCACTTCTGGATCGCTTCGTCGTAGAGGCGCCGCCGACCGCTGCCGTCGGGCCCGGCCACGATCACGCTGCCGCCGCGGCCGCGCCGCGCGAGTGCGAGGCGGGCGTCGAGTTCCTGCAGTTCCGCGTCGCGCCCGAAGAACGGCGTCTCCGCGGGGCGACGCATGCGCATCAGGCGCCGGCTGCTCGCGAGCACCGGTGCGTTCGACTCGTGACGGCGCCAGTACTCGGAGTGCTCGCCCTGCTCGAGCATGCGCGCCAGTTCGGCCGCGTCGCGCGGGCGGTCGTCTGGATTCTTCTGCAGGAGGTCGAGCAGGACCTGCTCCAGCAGGGGAGAGATGCGCGTGCGCAGGTGCGACGGGCGGGGTGGTGCGCGGTGCAGATGGGCGTCCAGCATCGCGTCCGTCGTCGCCGCGTCGCGGAACGGATGGCGCCCCGTGGTCACTTCGAACAGCACGATGCCGAGCGAGTAGAGGTCGCTGCGTGGTCCGCTCGCTTCCCCGCGCAGGGTCTCCGGCGCCGCGTAGGCGACGCTGCCCGCGAGGCCGCCCCCGGAGCTCCGCCCCGACGAACCGCTGCCGCTGCCGCCCGTGCCGAACGGACGCGCGAGGCCGAGGTCGACGATCTTCAGCTGGCTGTCCGGCGTGAGGATCAGGTTCTCCGGCTTCACGTCGCGGTGCACGAGGCCCCGGCGGTGCAGCGCGTGCAGGCCCTTCGCCGCGTCGGCGCCGATGCGGCGTGTGAGGTCCTCGACCGGAGCACCCGAGCGTTGCACGAACTCGCGCAGCGTCGTGCCGCGAACGTACTGCATCACGAGGTAGGTGGTCGGCAGACCCAGCACCTGCATCGTCTCGAAGCCGTAGATCTCGGCGACGTTCGGGTGGCGCAGCTTCTGGCCGAGTTCGCCTTCGGCGAGCAGGCGCGCCTGCGCCCGTTCGTCGGCGACGAGTTCGCGCCGCAGGAACTTGATGGCGACCTCCGTGCCGGCCGACAGTCCCTCGTACGGCTGGAGCAGGCGCGCTCGATGCACGGTCCCGGACGAGCCGCTGCCGAGTTCCTGCAGCAGCTCGAAGTGACCGGCGAGCGACTGCGCGAGTTCGTGGGTCGGCGCTCCGCGCGGTGGCGAGGTTTCGTCCGGCGGCTCCTGCTCGGCGTGCACCGGACCCTTGTAGCGGGCGGGGGACCGGTCCCGCCACGTCGATCTGCGCGAGGTTGCGTCCTGCGCTCGCCTCTGCGACTCTACGTCGCACGCCGTGAATGCACCGTCGCCGAACGTCCTCCGCCTCTACAACTCGATGTCGCGCTCCGTCGAGGAGCTGCGCCCTCGCACGCCCGGTGCGGTCACGATGTACCACTGCGGCCCGACGGTGTACAGCTCGCCGCACATCGGCAACTTTCGCAGCTTCTTGTTCGCGGACGTGCTGCGCCGCTTCGTCGAGGACCGCGGCTACCGCGTGACGCAGGTCATGAACGTCACCGACGTCGGGCACCTCACGCTCGACGACATCGAAGGCGGCGAGGACAAGATGGAGGCCGCGAGCCGGAAGACGGGCCTCACCGCATGGGACATCGCGAAGAAGTACGAAGGCGAGTTCCACGAGTGCCAGAAGACGCTGCACGTGCGGCTGCCGCACCACATGCCGCGCGCGACCGACTTCATCGCGCAGATGGGCTCGATCATCGACGACCTGCTGCGGAAGGGCGTCGCGTACCAGGTGAACGGCAACGTCTACTTCGAGGTCGCGAAGTTCCCCGCGTACGGCAGGCTCTCGGGCAAGGTGCTCGACGAGCTCGAGGCCGGTGCACGCGTCGCCGTGAACGACGAGAAGAAGGACCCGCGCGACTTCGCGCTGTGGAAGGTCGACGAGAAGCACCAGATGCAGTGGGACGCGCCGTTCCGCGGCGGCGCGCGCGGCTTCCCCGGCTGGCACATCGAGTGCTCGGCGATGTCGATGCACTACCTCGGGCCCGAGATCGACCTGCACACGGGCGGCGAGGACAACATGTTCCCGCACCACGAGTGCGAGATCGCGCAGACGGAGGCGCACACCGGCAAGCGCTTCGTCGGCCTCTGGATGCACGCGCGCCACCTGCTCGTCGACGGCAAGAAGATGTCGAAGAGCCTCGGCAACTTCTTCACCGTCGCGGATGTGCTCGGCAAGGGCTACTCCGGCCTCGAGCTGCGCTACGCGCTGATCCGTGTGCAGTACCGGCAGTCGCTGAACTTCACCCTGTCCGGGCTCGACGAAGCACGCGCCGCGATCGGCCGCGTGCAGCAGTGCCGCCAGCGGCTCGTGCGCGTGCGCGACGGACTCGAGCGCGCCGGCGCGGCGGACATGGCCGCCGCGACGGCGAAGGCGAACGACGCCTTCACGGCGGCGATGTGCGACGACCTCAACGTCAGCGAGGCGCTGGCGGCGGTGTTCGAGTTCGTCGGCACGTGCAACCGCGAGACCCCGACCGTCGCGGGGGCCAAGGCGGCGCTCGCCGCGTTCGCCCGCTTCGAAGACGTGCTCGGCTGCTTCGGGTCCGAGCCCGTGGCCGACGCGACGAACGACGCACCCGCCGAGCTGCTTGCGATGCTCGAACAGCGCAAGGCGGCGAAGCGCGCCAAGGACTGGGCGCTCGCCGACTCGCTGCGCGACCGGATCGCCGCGGCCGGTTGGAAGATCGTCGACGCGCCGACAGGTGCACGGTTGGAGAAGGCGTGAACGGGTCGCCGTCGCGACGCTGGAATCGTTGCCAACGCGCCGCAGTGTGGTTGGCGGCGCTGCCGATCGGGCTCGGGCTGTCGATCCTCGGGCTGTGGTTCGCGACGGGTTGGCAGGTGCTGGAGCTCGCGGGCATCTTCACGATCTGGTTGGGCGTGGCGTCGACGCTGGCCGTGCTCGTGCTAGTGCCGGTCGGCTGGGCGTTCGCGGCGCAGGCGGGTGCCACGGTGCGGCAATGCCGCGCTGCGGCGGCCCTCGCCCTGGTGCTGACGATCGCGAGCTATCCGGCGGCGGGGCTCTGCCTGAACGTGGCGATCTCCCACGTGACGCGATTCACGGTCACCGTGCACAACGGGGGCGACGCGCCGTGGGGCGAACTGCGCCTGTTCGGCCCTGGCGTCGACGAACCGCTCGGGGTGCTCGCACCGCAGGCGCTCGTGCGGCGCGACGTCTGGTTCACGAGCGATGGGGCGTTCGTGCTGCGTGAAGAGGTCGGCGGCGCGCTTCGCGACCACTACGTAGAGGGCTACGTGTGCGATGGGCTCGGCGGTGCGGCGAACGTCGAGCGAGGCGGGGACGGGATGGTGCGTGTGACCCGCCCGCTCGGCCGCTGAGCGACGTCACGGCACCAGTGCCCGCGCGAACAGCCGGTCCCATCCGGCGAGCGCGGGCTTGCTCGCGAAGGAGCTGTCGCAGAAGCCGATGTTCGTGAAGAGGGGCAGGGTCGGCGGGATGGGCTGCGGCCACGTCGTGAGGTCGGGGTCGGCGAACAGGAGGTGCAGCCACGCGATCGCGTCGATGCTGTCGAGCAGTTCTTCCTGCACCTCGACGTAGCGCGCCTGCAGTTCCGGCGACGACACCGACGTGCCGACGGAAGCACTCGTCCAGCCGCCCTCACTGACGAACGCGGGCAGCGACGTGCCGAGCAGGAGGCGCGAGTAGTAGTCGGCGGGGATCTCCTCCGGCTCGTCGAACGCGAAGTAGGGATACGACGACAGCCCCAGCGCCTGTGCGAACGGGAAGTCGTCGAGGTCCTGGTCGATGCCGACGAACGGCCCGCCGGGGAGCAGGCCCCATGCGGTCTCGACCTGCACGGTGAAGAACAGCGTCGCGCTGGTGTTCGCGAGCGCGAGGTCCTGCGCCATTGCGTTCGCGGTCGCGACCACCGCGCCGTACACCGTCGGGCCGGCGGCGACACGGATCAGGTTGGTCTCGGCGGCGAGGCCGAGCATCACCGGGTGCAGCATCGCGTCGACGGCGAGGGCGTAGTCGCGGGCGACCTGCTGCACCGCGGGCTCGGCGAGGCTGCGCCCGAGCGTGCGGAGCCGAGGCGCCTCTTCGCCGCGCGAGAGGCCGTCGGTGAGGTCGAGCACGAAGACGATGTCGAGGCCGCGGTCGCGGAGGTGGTCGACGAGCGCGACCTTGTCGCGGGCGAGGATCTGCGCCGGAGTCTGTCCTCCGAGCAGGTCGGTCCACGGCAGTTCTTCGTGGAAGACCGCGAGTTCGGCGCGCTCTTCGAAGAGGTCGATGCCTTCGAGCACCGATTGCACGGTCAGCACGGGCGGCGTCGTCGCGAAGCCCATGCGGAACGTGCGCGGCGGCGGTGACGGGTCAGCGCCGCCTCCATGACTGCAGGCCGCCGACGCGGTGGCGGCGAGCGCGAAGCAGGCGAGGCGAAGGCGGATCCTGGAGCGGGCCATGGGGCGGCGAACAGCGCCGTCGCCCCCGAGCCGGTTGCCGGTATCGTCCCGCTCCGGGAGCGCGCGTTGGCACGAACCCAGGTTCGGCTCGTAGCATCGGCGCCTTCCGCCGTCCGGCGCGGGAAGCCTCGACGTCATGGCCGGCATCGAACCCGTTCGCATGATCGCCCGCACCGCCTGCCTCCTGTCCCTCGCGTTCGCGTCCTGCGGTGGTACCCAAGCCACCGAGGTCGCGACACCTTCGCGTCCACCCGAACCCGCACCGGTCGCCGCGACTACGGCGCCGACGCCCGAACCCGCCCCCGTCGCCACCATGCCCGCATCCACCCCTGAGCCCTCGCCTTCCTACAACAAGCTGACACCCGCCGAGGCTCAGGTGATCCAGCAGAAGGGCACCGAGCGCGCCTTCACCGGCGAATACACCGACAACAAGGCCGAGGGCACCTACATCTGCCGCCAGTGCAACGCTGTGCTCTATCGCAGCGCGGACAAGTTCCACAGCGGGTGCGGATGGCCGAGCTTCGACGACGAAGTGCCGGGTGCCGTCGAGCGCCACTCCGACTACAGCCACGGCATGGAGCGCGTGGAGATCACCTGCAAGAACTGCGGCGGCCACCTCGGCCACGTGTTCTCCGGCGAGCGGATGACGGACAAGAACACACGCCACTGCGTGAACTCGGTGTCGCTGCGCTTCGTGAAGAAGGGCGAGGCGCTG
>CAZIFB010000037.1:0-51720 GCA_964538915.1 uncultured candidatus Brocadiaceae bacterium
CGATGTTGCAGTGCTTGCCGGGTTCGAGGCTGACGTTGATGTTCTGGCCGCCGATCGCGAGACCGTGCGTCGCGTCCTTCGCCTGCTCGACGTTGGTGACGTGCAGGAAGACGCGGTCGCCCTGCTTGACCCGGACGATGTCGGGCGAGAAGTGGCTGCGCACCGCGGTCATGTAGACGTGCACCCCGTCGGCCTTGCGCTCGATGCGCTCCTTGCCAGCGATGGTCGCGTTCGCGTCGACCGCGTGCGTGTAGGGGTTCATGCCGATCGGCTTGTAGACCTCGATCGGCTTCAGCTTGCCCGCCTTCACCATCTGCGCGTTGTGCGGCTCGCCGAGCGGCAGCGGCATGTCGTAGAGCAACTGCATCTTGTCGCCGCTGATGTCGATCAGCTGGAAGTTCTGCGGCAGCAACGGACCGACCGGCGCAAAGCGATCCAGCGCCCACTTGTTCATCGCGATCAGGTACTTCCCGTCGGGGCTGACCGTGTCGCCCTCGGCCGACACCAGGTGTCCGATGTTGAAGTGTGTGTCGATCTTGTCGACGACCTTCAGGTCCTTCAGCGACCACTTCGCGACGACGGTCTCGATGAACACGGACGTGTATGCAAAGCCCTTGTCGTCGAAGACCGTGTGCAGCGGCCCGAGTCCGATCTCGCACTGACCGAAGATCGATCCCTTGAAGTCGAGGATCGGAACTCCGTACGGGTCCTTGCCCGCGTGCTTCTTCTCCGCCATCTGCGCGGCGATCTTCTGGATGTCGTAGACCGTCGTGTGCGTGTCGAGCTTGCCGCCGACGACGACTCCCGTGCCGTCCGGCGTCACGTCGCAACCGTGCGGGCTCTTCGGCTCGGGCACGAAGGCGAGCAGCCCTTCGTCGATCATCGTCTGCAGCGGGATCGTCCGCATGCCGACGATCGTGGTGGTCTTGCCTGCCTTGACGACGGCTTCCGCCCGTCGCCAATTGATGCAGTGCAGGTAGTCCATGTCGTTCTGCGTGGCGCCCGACTCGAGCGGCGGCTTGCCCTCGAGGATCCCGCCGTAGGCACGCTCCGTGTCGATCGAGTTGCAGAACACCCAGCCGTCGCTGCCCTTCTTGCCGCAGTCGGCAAGGTCCTGCATGTACGGCGGCAGCTCCATCGCCCACGATTCTTCCGGCAGGATGCGGCCCTTCTTGCGATCGAACTTCCAGAAGATCATCGCGCCGCGGTACTTCGCGTCGAACTCGCTGACGTCCGCGTAGGCCCCCCCGAGCGGCGCCGGGTACTGCGACGTCTCGACGACGTAGTCGGTGTCCGGCGTCACGAACGTCGCCCCGTGCTCCGACGCGATCAGTTCGCTCCCGACGATCTGCTTCGTGACGAAGTCCGACAGGTCGACGACGGCGACGCGCGGATTGCACTTGTCGTTGATGAAGAGGAACTGCCCGTCGTAGTCGCCCCCCGTCTCGCTGAGAGCCGGGTGGTGCGTGTCGGCCCACGTGATCTCCTGACCGCCGCGGAAGCCCTGCTTCAGCACATCACCGCTCTCGTCGCCGTAGCCGAATCCCTGCCACGGCTCGGGCGTGAACACACCGATGTACTTCAGGATGCGCATGCTGGGCACGCCGATCACGATGACGTTGCCACCGTGACCGCCCGACGCGAAGGTGTAGTACTCGTCGTGCTTTCCGGACGGCGTGTAGGTCTTGAGCGCCGACACGACGTCGTGCTCCGTGAGGTTGCGCGCCTGCATCAGGGCGAGCACGTCGCTGCCGCCACCACCGCCACCACCACCGACGTTGCCGTTCCGGCCGCCGCACGCGGTGAGAGCCACGAGTACCGCGATCCCGAGGATTGCCTGCGAACCGAAGTTCCGGGGAACTGACATGGGAGTCTCCTGTCGTTGTCTGGTCGAGGTTGCCGACAGGCGCCGCCACCGCGGCGCCGCTGTCGGCGAAGGGGTCACTTGCCGCGGAACGCGCGCACGATCTTCACGAGCGCAGCGAGGGTCTCGGTCTGGCCCTTCAGCTGGGGCTGGGCCGGCATCATCGGGCTCTTCCCGACCGCGGCACCGCCGAACACGATCGTCTTGGTGATCTGCTCGTCGGTCACCGAGTCCTGCCACACGCCATCGGCGAACGAGCGCGGCTTCGGGTCCAGTGCAGCCGCACCGGGCCCGTCGCCGTGACCGGAAAGGCCGTGGCAAGTGAAACACAGCGAATCGAACAAGGCGCGCGCCTCCTTGTCACCCGTCGCCGCCGGCGCGTTGGCGACCGGAGGCTTGGTGGTGGCCGCGGGCTTGGCAGTGGTTTCAGCGCCGCCGCACGCGGCTGCGATCACGAGGACGGGGAACGAAGGGAAGAGGCGACGGACGTTGCGTTGCGACATGGGGTGCGCGGCCCGTGGGGGACCGTTCCTCCCCAACAATGGATCTACGACTCCATAAATACAGGAATTCGCCTGCTACGACCTCCTTCCGTCGCAACCTGGGCATTCTGGCGTACACCGAGAAAGGACCCATCCGAAGGCGCTCGCGAACGAGAATGGCCATTCACCCCGCAGAGAGGCTTACATCGAAACTGTGTTCGATTCCGGATCTTTTGATCCGCATCCAACCAAGCAAATCCGTATGCACACGCCCATCCGCACCTTCGTCCTGCTCGCCTCCTGCCTCGTCGCGTGCGGTCGACCCGCGGAGGGACCACCCACGGCCAACCCCACGCCGACCGCCGCACCCCGCGAGAACACACCACCGCCGCTCGACCCGGACAACATCGTGAGCATCGCGATCGGCTCGAAGGACCACACCACGCTGGTCGCGGCGTTGAAGGCGGCGAACTACGTCACCTCGGTGGCGAATCCGGGCCCGCTCACGGTCTTCGCGCCGACGGATGCGGCGTTCGCGAAGCTGCCTGCTGGCACGGTCGAGGGGCTCGTGAAGCCCGAGAAGCAGGCCGAGCTGCGCGAGATCCTCAAGTATCACGTCGCGCCCGCCACATGGGAGACGAGTGCGCTGAAGGACGGCATGACCCTCGGCATGGCGAACGGCAAGAAGACGAAGATCCGCGTCGTGGACGGCAAGATCCACATCGACGACGCAACCGTCGTGGCGTCGATTCGCGCGAGCAACGGTATCGTCCACGTGGTCGACACGGTCCTTCTGCCACCGGCCAAGTGAGTGCTGGCGCATGCGGCCCGACCGCGCTGGCGACACGGGCCGCACCTCCGCAATGCGCGACTCCATCCTCAACCTGACGGCGATCTACGGCCTGCGTGCGATGGCGACGCTGGCCACCCTCGCGCCCGGCGAGAGCCTCGTCGTTGCGGACCTCGCCGAACGGACCGCCGTGCCGCAGCAGTATCTCTCGAAGGTGATGCGCAAGTTCGTCGTCGCGCGGCTCGTGCGTTCCCGACGCGGGCCTGGCGGCGGCTTCATGCTGGCGAGGCCGCCGGCGTCGATCACCCTCGCCCACGTGCTCGGGGCGATAGACCACGGGCTCGGCGGCGGTTGCGCGTTCGGCTACGACGAGTGCGACATGGCCAATCCCTGCGCGTTGCACCCGATCTGGACGCACTTGCAGACCAGCCTGGCGTCGTGGTCGACGGGCTCGACGCTCGCTGATCTGGCTCCCACGGGGCCGGCGCGGACCAGGAAGAAGTAGGTTCGATCTCCGGCGAAACGCGCGGCCGCCTCCGCGCATCGAACGGGGATGGAACCGTCCGTTCGCGGCGCGTATCCCTGCGCCCTCATGATCGCCCCCTCGCTCGCCCGCGGCCGGCTCGCCGCTCTCGTCACCGCCACCCTGCTCGCAGCGTGTGGGGCGGCGCCGGAACCGGCCGGTCACGTGCATCGGGTGACCACGACGGTGACCGTCACGGACGAAGGCCTCCTGCCCGCGGCGACGGTCGCGATCCCCGTGTTCTCGACGGTCGTGTGGCGCAACCGCGGATCGCAGCCGCTCGCGGTGAAGGTCGAAGCGATGGCGTGCCCGAGCTGCGACACCGTGTTCGGCTTCGTGACCGGCGAGGACGGCGCGCGCTCGGTGTCGCTCGAGCCGGGTGCGGTCGCCACGCTCTGCTTCCACGGCCAGGGCTCGTTCCCGTTCGTCGCCCGCGTCGGCGACCACGAACACCGCGGCGTGATCGAAGTCGGAGGCATGCCGTGACCGCGGTCCGACGCTTCGCGGCGGCGCTCCTCCTGGCGCTCCCGGCGTGCGGCGGCGTGAACCACCGGCTGCGCAACGAAATCGCGCAACCCGCCACCGTCGCGGTGCTGCCGTTCGCCGGGCCGGCGAACGCGCCTTCGCGCGACGCGACGCGGGCCCTCGTGCAGAGCCGCCTCGCCGCTCGCGGCTATCGCCTCGTCGAGGCCAACTGGGTCGATCGGATCCTCAGCGAACGCGGCTGGCTGCGCGATCCCGCGATGTTCGATCCGAGCAAGGTCGCCATGCCGGAGGTCATCGCGGCGCTCGGTGTCGACGCGGTCGTCGTGGGCAAGGGCTTCGACGAGACGAGCTTCAACATCCTGATCCTGCGCCGGCACGCCTTCGGCGGCGAACTCGCGCTGCAGCGTGCAGACGGAGTCTGGTGGTCGGCCAACCACTCCGCCGGTTCGTACGGCGGCTTCCTGCTCACCAGCGGTCAGGTCTTCTCCGAACTGCGCGCACAGGGCGATCACGGCACGCCGATGCAGACGCTCGCCCTCGTCGACGAGTTCGTCGGCGATGTCGTGGCGACGATCCCGACCCGACAACCGGGCGCCGCGGCGCCGCCGCCCGCGGTGAACGACGTCACGTCGAAACGCATGACCATGCCCGACGGCAGCGAGCGGCTCGTCGTCGAGTCGCGCGCGACTCCGGACTGCAACGTCTGCGTCGACCTGCTGCCGATCGCCCGCGGCGTGCCGATGGTGGCGCTGCCCGGCGAACCGGGCCGCTACCGGGCAACGCAGGACCTGCCGAAGGAATCGAAGGTCACGTCGATCGCCGTTCGTGCACGAAGCGCGTACGGCAGCGAAGCGAAGAAAGAGGTGACGCCGTGATCCGCCGCCGTATCGCCGGGCTCGCGCCCTTCGTGTCGTTTCTCGCCTTCGCGGCGTGCACCGGCATCGCCGCGACGAACCACGCCGAACCCGAACTCGAGGGCCTCCGGTCCGCAGGTTATCGGATCGCCGTCATGCCGTTCACGGTGAGCGCGCCGGCGGACGGCTTCCTCGGCGCGACCCTCGGGCCGGTCGGCGAACTGCTCTCGCTCGAATCGAGCGAAGAAGCGCCGATGCGCGACCAGCTCGGCGAACTGCTGCGCGGCGACGTGATCGCGTGGCTGCAGCAGAGCGAGTACGACGTCATGGATCCGTGGTACGCGGCGACGCGCCTCGGCCACGCCGGTTACTCGAAGGAACAGCTGCAGGATCCGGCGCGCGCGACCGAACTCGCGAAGGCGCTCGAGGTCGACGGAGTGGTGTTCGGCGACGTGCGCCGCTGGAACCGCGACTACTACGTGCTCCAGTCGGTCGTCGAAGTGGCGCTGCACCTCGACCTCGTCGACGGCGCTTCGCGGAAGAAGCTCTTCACCACGGACCGCACGGAGACCGTCGGTTCGGGAATCACCGGCGGGCCGACCGGCTACGTGTCGGCGGCGACCGAGCCGATCGCCGGGCTGCGCGGAAGCAACCTCCGCGCGCTCACGCGCTCCGTCGCGCGCAACGTCGTCACCGACCTCAACGGCGGCATGCTCGGCAACAACCTCGGCCCGACGTCGCCGCGCCTCTCCATCGTGGCGCTCGCGAAGGAGCACGCCGGTCCGTTCCGCGTCGGCGAACGCGTCGACGTGATCGCGGTCGGCACTCCCGGTTGCGACGTGCGGTTCGACGTGGGTCGCCTTCGCATCGAAGTCCCGATGCAGCAGACGGCCGTCGCCAAGGACGCGCGCGGGGACCGTGCGACCTATCTCGGGCACTACGTCGTCGACTCGCCCGACCTCGCGAACGAACTCCCCGTGACCTGCACGATCCAGCGCGGCACCGCACGACGCACCGTGACGAGCCGCTACCGCTGGGAGGGCACGGTGTCGCTCGACGGCTCGGCGCGGTAGCGTCGACGACGTGCTGCCCTCGGCCAGGCCAGGAGGCTCGGCCGACGCGCCGGGCACGCGGACCGCGAACACGATCGCGATCCTCGTACTCGTGCTCGCGACGCTCGCGGCGTACCGGCCGATGCTCGGCCAGGGATTCTGGGCGGACGACTTCGTACTGCTCTGGAACAACCGCGACCTCGGCTGGGACGGCTCGTTGCGGTTCCTGCTCTTCGCGGACTACGGCGAACGCGAGTGGCGCTACTGGCGTCCCGGCTGGACCTTCCTCCTCTGGGCGATGCACTCGCTCTTCGGAGCGAACGCGGAACCGTGGAAGTGGCTCGCGCTCGCGATGCACGTCGCGTGCGTCGTGCTGGTGCACGAGGTCGCGCGGCGAACGGTCCGATCCGTGCCGCTCGCCGCCGGAGCCGCGGCCTTCTTCGCACTGCACGGATCCCACGTCGAAGCGGTCGCGTGGACCGCGGCGGCGCTGAACGTCCTCCCCACGGCGCTGGCCCTCGTCGCGGCGACGGCGTTCGTCTGGCGCGCCGCGCGAACGGGCGCCGCGGCGCCGCTGGTCGGCGTGATCGCCCTCGCGGCCGTGTCACTCACATTCAAGGAGGCCGCCTACGCGTTCCCCGCCGTGGTCGTCGCCGCGTGGCTGCTCCGCCGTCCACGCGGACCGTGGACTCCGCACGATTCGCGGCTCGCGTTCGTCGTGGTCGCGACCACCGCGCTGGTCGCGTGGCACTACCTCGCGCGAAACCGGACCGATGGGTACGCCGGTTCGCTCGCACTGATGGCGCGGGTCTTCGCCGCGAACTTCTCCGCCTTCGTCCGCCAGCTCGCACCGCTGCCCGATGCTCCGATCGCGATCACCATCGGTACGTTCGTGCTCGCGGCGCTCCTGTTCCTGTGGCTCGATGCGCGCGGCCGGTTCTGGCTCGTCGCCACGGCGGCGGGGACCGTGCCGTACGTGTTCCTGTCGAGCAGCGGTCGCTTCGCGTACCTCTTCCACGCACCGCTCGCGGTGCTGCTCGCATCGTGCCTCGCACGCGCCTTGGGGACCGAAGGCCGCCCCGCTCGCGCGCGGATCGGCGGCGCACTGCTCGTCGCCGCCCTGGCTCTCGCCCCCGAAGGACTGCGCCAAGCCCTCGACGTGTTCAGCCGCGACGCGGAACGGGCCGGCATCGCGATCGATCGCGTGATCGCGGAAGGGCACGCAGCGTCCGGTTCGCTGCGCGTCGACGTCGTGCCGCTCTGCCTCGACAACGGGCTCGCCGGAGCGCTGTCGCTGCGGCTCGGCCGGGCCGTGCGCGTCGACACGATGCATTCGGTGCCGCGACCGCCGTTCCTCGTGCACTTCGACACGAGCGGGGCCGAGATCCCGCGCGACAGAGTGATCTTGCGGTGGGACGACGCGGGCGCACGCTACGTCGCGACGACGTTCGGCACGATGCTCGGCGACCTGCACCCGATCCCGATCTTCTCACTGAGTCATCGCTGGCGTCTGGTGGCCGACGAAGCCGCAGCGCTCGCAGCGCTGCGCGCGCCGACCGCGGACCCGCTGCACGAAACGCTGTTGCTCGCGCCGCCGCCGTTCCCGATCGACGCGAATGCGACCGGCCGCGTGATCGACGTCAGCACCGACGCGCGGAACCTCGGCGCCGACGTCGAGTGCACGGGCCCGAGTCTCGTCGTCGTGGCATTCCCGGTGCCGATCGACCTGTTGCGACCGGGCGCTGGCATCGAGGTCGACGGCGTGATGTCGAAGGCCCTCGCGGCGAACGCGATCCTGCACGCCGTCGCGGTGCCGGCGGGCAGGCACCACGTCCGGCTCGTGCTGGCGCCCTGACCCGCGTCCGGCGCAGCGGCGGCGGTCACCGCGATCCGGTAGCCTGCGCACGATGGGCACGTTCACCGACCGCTATCTCGTGGAGCCGGGCAAGAAGGTCCGACTCGACGACTTCGACCCTCGCGAGACCAAGCCGTTCGGCGGCGACAAGGACGAGGGTCGCGCGCGCGTCGCGAAGCTCAACGCGCGGCTCGAAGAACTGCAGGAAGCGCTCTACGCCGAAGGCCGCCACCGCCTGCTGGTCGTGCTGCAGGGCATGGACTCGAGCGGCAAGGACGGCACGATCCGCACGGTCTTCGACGGCGTGAACCCGCAGGGCGTCAAGGTCGCGTGCTTCAAGAAGCCGACGCCTCCCGAACTCGCGCACGACTTCCTCTGGCGCGTGCACCCGCACACGCCGGCCTGCGGCGAGATCGCGATCTGGAACCGCAGCCACTACGAGGACGTGCTGATCGCCCGCGTGCACGAACTCGTGACGGAGCAGTGCTGGAAGCGGAGGTACGAACACATCCGCGCGTTCGAAGCGATGCTCGCGGACGAGGGCACGACGATCCTGAAGTTCTTCCTGCACATCGGCAAGGACGAGCAGCGCCAGCGCCTGCAGGAGCGCATCGACGACCCGAAGAAGCGCTGGAAGTGGAACAAGGCGGACCTCGAGGAGCGCCGCCACTTCGACGACTACCGCGCCGCGTACGAGGACGCGCTGTCGGCAACCGCCGCGAAACACGCGCCGTGGTACGTCGTGCCCGCCGACCGCAACTGGTACCGCGACCTCGTGATCAGCGAAGTGCTGGTCGCGACGCTGGAGAAGCTCGACATCCACCTGCCGTCGGGAGATCCGGGCATCGAAGACCTGAAGGTGACCTGAGCCGCCCCCGCGCGCGCATCCCCGGGCCTGACTCCGGCCCGGCGGGACGCTATCCTCCGCCGTCCGCGATGCTCCGCCTTCCCGTCCTCCTCTGCGCGCTCGCCGTTCTCGGCTCGGATCCGAAGAAGATCGGCTTCGCCACGCTCGCCGGATTCGAGTTCAAGGAAGGGATGACGCTGCCGCAGGAGGTCACCGACCTCGACCAGAAGAGCGTCACGATCTCCGGCTTCATGCAGCGCGAAGTCGCCGGCAGCGACCCGGTGAACCAGTTCCTCCTCGTCAACGAGGGATGCGGCTGCAACGGCACGCCGAAGATGAACGAGATCGTGTTCTGCACGCTGCCGGCCGGCGTCAAGATGGACCTGAAGCCCGGCGTCGTCTCGGTGACCGGCACGCTCTACGTCGGCGAAGAGAAGGAAGACGGCGTCGTCGTGATGCTCTACCAGATGGACGCGGACACCGTTCAGTGAGCCCTGGGCAGTGAGCATCCTCGCGACGCGTTGGCATCCGGTGCGCATCCTCTTCGTCGCCGCACTCGCCGTTCCGCTGCTCGCGTTCTGGCCCACGCAACAGGGCGAGGCGGGCACGGATTGGGCGAAGGAAGTCGATCGGGCGGCGAACTCACCCCGCTACGGCCTGCGCCTCGCCGCAGCGCGCAAGGTCGCCGACGCCGGCGTTGCCGCGGTGCCGGCGATCGAAGCGTTCGCCCAGAAGCACGGTCGCAACGCGCTGCCCGCCCCACTGGTCGAGGCGATCGCCGACCGCACCGCACTCGACGCGCCGGTCGTGGACCAGCTCGTCGCGTGGTCGAAGGACACGGACTTCTACTGGCGAGCGGCGGCGATGCGCGGCCTCGCGCTGCGCGCGCCGAAGCTGCCCGACAGGCAGGCGGATCTGCGCGAACTGATGCAGCGCTTCCGCGACGACGCCGCGTGGCTGATGCGCTGCCACGCGCGTGTCGGTCTCGCGATGCTCGGCGACACCGCCGTGCTCGGGCTGCCGGAGGACGATCCCCGCGCGGCGACGCGACTCACGGGACTCCTGCTCACGAACGGCGCGACGCCCCCGCTGCAGCCTCTGCTCGCGGCACTCGCGGACGAACGCACGTTCCTCGGCGTGCCGTGGGCGCAGGCGAACGCGAAGTTCGCCTACGACGCACTGAAGTCCTGGCTCGGCGACGCGCACCCGCTCGCGAAGGGCGGCTCGTTCGAGGATTCCCGCCAGGGCCTCGTCGCGATCGCTGCCGCAGCGAGCACGAAGTCCGGCCAGCAGCTCGCGGTTCCCCCGATCGTGACCGACGGCGAACCGGCGCTCGCGGACGGCTTCGAGCTGCTGTCGTGCAAGCACGGCGACGTGTTCGTGCGGTGGACCGCGGACGGGGTCGTGCACTGGGGCCTCGACGGAAAGACCACCGTCACGATCGCGCCGGAGGCGTGGCAGGAGCTGACCGCCCAGCGGAAGGCGCTGGTCCTCGGCGGCGATCTCGGCACCGTCGTCTGCGATGCGCTGCGTCTTCGCTGGACGGAGCCCGCGGTCCACGTCAAAGTGGCGCCGCGGAGCCTCCCGCGGACGACGACAGTCTGGCTTCAGCAACTCGCGAAAGCGATCGATGAAGCCGGGAGCCCCCGACTCGCCGAGACCCTCCGCACCGGGATCGGCCAGTTCGCCGAGCCCTGACCAGGAGACCGCTGTTCGATGTGTGGCATCATCGCCGTGTTGCGCCGCAAGAGTCGGCGCGCTTCCCCCGCCGCGGACACGCTGCTGCGCGCGTTCGCGACCGCGGAACAGGCACTCGCCGGCGGCCACGACCAGGAGTCGATGCGCGCGGCGGCCGACGCGCTGCTGCAGATCGACCGCGAACTGAAAGGTGTGCCCGGGCTGTGGACGCTGCTGCGGCACCCGGAGCTGGGCAAGGACCTGGCACAGCGCGCGCAGACGATGCAGCAGGCGCTGGTCGCGTTCGAACGCACACTCGACCAGACCGCGGTCGGTGACGCAGTCGACCAGTCGATCGAGGATCGCAACGCGGCGCTGCTGGCCCTGAAGGACGCGCTGTGGGCGGTGCTGCGCGACCGACTGCCGCACGCCGTGGAAGTGAAGGCGCTCGCCGGGGACGTGCCGAACGCCTCGTCGGCCGCCGCGTGGTCGAGCGTGCAGGCGGCACTGTCGGCGCTCGATCGACTCGAAGTGCGCGGCCGCGACTCCGCGGGCCTGTCGATCGTCGTGAGCGGCTTCGACACGAAGTCCGCGCGGATCCGTTCGTTGCTCGCTGCGCGCGAACAGGATCCGCTGCTGCAGGACAACTCGGTGCGCGAGGCCGACGGCTGCCTCTACTTCGTCTACAAGCACGCCGCCGAGATCGGCGAGCTCGGTGACAACTGCAAGGCGCTGCGCGCCGCGATGCGCGCCGACCTGCTGCTGCAGGAAGCGCTGCGCACCGAAGGCAACGAGGCGCTCGTGCTCGGCCACACGCGCTGGGCCAGCGTCGGCATCATCAGCGAACCGAACGCGCACCCGCTGAACCACGAAGAGACGGCGAAGAACGCCAACACGAACGGCGCCCACGTGCTCGGCGTGCTGAACGGCGACGTCGACAACCACCACGAACTCGTGCAGCGCCACGGCCTCGCGATCCACGACGCGATCACGACGGACGCGAAGGTGATCCCGACGCTCGTGTCGCGGCAGATGGCCGCCGGCCACGACCTCGCGGAGGCGTTCCGGCGCACGGTCAGTTCGTTCGAGGGATCGGTCGCGATCGGCGCCGCGACCACGCGCGAACCGCACCGCCTCGCGCTGTCGCTGCGCGGCTCGGGTCAGGCGCTCTACGTCGGCGCCTCGGAGGACACGTTCGTCGTCGCGAGCGAGCCGTACGGCGTGATCGAAGAGTGCGACACCTACCTGCGCATGGACGGCGAGACGCCGGGCAATCCCGCCAACCCGTCCGCGTCGCGCGGCCAGGTCGTCGTGATCGACCGCGCGCACGCCGGCGAGATCGCGGGCATCCAGCGCTTCGCGTTCGACGGCACGAAGCTGCCCGTGCAGCCGAAGAACATGACGCGCGCCGCGGTGACGACGCGCGACATCGACCGCGGCGACGCGCGGCACTTCCTGCAGAAGGAGATCGGCGAAGCTCCGAACTCGCTGCAGAAGACGATGCGCGGGCGCATCGTGAAGCATGGCGGCAAGCTGCGCGCGGTGCTGCCCGAAGCATCGCTGCCGAAGGCCGTCGTCGACGGGCTCGGCAAGAAGCTGGTGAAGCGCGTGCTGGTGATCGGCCAGGGC
This sequence comes from uncultured candidatus Brocadiaceae bacterium, assembly GCA_964538915.1. Classification (GTDB taxonomy): domain Bacteria; phylum Planctomycetota; class UBA1135; order UBA1135; family UBA2386; genus JAEUHQ01. Next base: position 12,060 of record CAZIFB010000037.1, read on the forward strand.
ACCGCCGCCGTCGCGGGACAGGCGGTCGCCGCGGCGATCGCCGACGCGCTGCAGGGCTCCGGTATCGCGGTCGCGGCGCTGCCGGCGACCGAACTGTCGGGCTTCGGTCTCGTCGACGACATGCGCGACACGCTGATCGTCGCGATCTCGCAGTCGGGCACGACGACGGACACCAACCGCACCGTCGACCTCGTGCGCGCACGCGGCACCAAGGTCCTCGCGATCGTGAACCGCCGCGGCAGCGACCTCTGCGACAAGGCCGACGGCGTCGTCTACACGAGCGACGGCCGCGATGTCGAGATGAGCGTCGCGAGCACGAAGGCGTTCTACGCGCAGTGCGCCGCGGGTCAGCTGCTAGCGCTGGCTCTCGCGCGCGCGGCCGGCTGCGCCGACGACTCGGCGGAACACACGCTGCTGCAGGCGCTGCTCGATCTGCCGACCGCCATGCGGAAGACGCTGCAGAAGGACGCGGCGATCGCCGAGGTCGCTCGCCGGCACGCGCCGCAGCGCCGTTACTGGGCGCTCGTCGGCAACGGCAAGAACCGCGTCGCCGCCGCCGAGGTGCGCATCAAGCTCAGCGAGCTCTGCTACAAGTCGATCGCGTGCGACGCGACGGAGGACAAGAAGCACATCGACCTGTCCTCCGAGCCGATGATCCTCGTCTGCGCCGCCGGCCTCACCGGCTCGACCGCGGACGACGTCGCCAAGGAGGTCGCGATCTACAAGGCGCACAAGGCCTGCCCGATCGTCGTCGCGACCGAAGGCGAATCGCGCTTCGCCGCGGCCGCCGCGGTGATCGACGTGCCCGCCGTGCACCCCGCACTCGCGTACATCCTGTCGACGATGGCCGGACACCTGTTCGGCTACCGCACCGCGCTCGCGATCGACCAACTGGCGCTGCCGCTGCGCAAGATGCGCGGCGCCATCGAGGAAGTGTTCGCAGAAGGCGCACCCGGCAAGGACGCCCTCGGCCGCCTGCGCCCGCTGCTGCAGCCGCACTGGCTCGAGTTCCGCAAGGACCTGCTGCTCGGCCGCTACGACGGCACGCTCGAAGCGCGCACGGCGTCGCGACTGACGTCGCTTTGCAACTACGCGCTCGGCTTCGTGCCGCTCGACGTCTTCGCGGTCGAGTTCGGCGAACGCGGCGCGCCCGGCGTCGTCGTCGACCGCCTCACCGAGGAACTCACGCACGGCATCGACCAGCTCACGCGCCCGGTGGACGCGATCAAGCACCAGGCGAAGACCGTCACCGTCGGCATCTCGCGCGCCGACGAGGCGCTGCTGACCGTGCCGCTCGTGAAGGCGCTGATCGAAGCGGGCGCCGTGCGCGACCGCCTCGGCTACCGCGACCTGCGCGCGATGGCGGGCCTCGACGCCGCCGTCGCCGAAGTGCTCGGCAGCACGCGCTACCGCATCGACGGCGATCTCGAGGCGGGCACCGCGCAGATCCACGTGATCGACCAGAAGGGCGTGGCGACGAAGCTGCGTTCGCGCACGTCGCAGAACCCGGCGCTGAAGGGCACGAAACACCTCGTCGCGATGGAGAAGCAGTGTTTCGTCGCGAAGGGCCGCAGCGACGACCGCACGGTCGTGCTCGTGCCCGAGGTCGACCAGAACCGCGCCGTCGGCATCACGCTGCTGCACGTGCGGTTCCACGGACGCCTCGATCCATCGGCGCTGCGCGGCGTGCTCGGCAGCTACCGCAACCGCTACGCGGCGCTGGCCGACGCGGTGACCGAGACCGAGCCTTCGTTCGACGAGGCGCTGCTCGGCACGATGCCGGTCGTCGACCTGCTGTGCGAACCGATCAACGTGCTCGCCGATCGCTGGCGCCGCGGGTCGTAGCGGGCCGTTCGCAAGCGCACAAAGCGGCGCGAACACCGACGCCTGCCCAGCGCGCGAGAAAACCGGAAACCGCTCCCTCAGGTCGGGCTATTCGCGCCGTCGCCACTCAGCCAACCGGAGGATCGATGAAGACTCTTCTGCCGCGGCCCGAGGCCGCATCGTTGTTCGTGCTCGTGGCGTTCTCCCTGCTCCCCGAGGCGACGGCCCAATGTCCTTCCGGGCCGATCTTCGGGACGTTCCTGGACGTCCTTCCCTCGAATCCGTCGACCACCGCCTCGGCGATCCTGGCCATGGGCCATGGCGACCTGGACGGTGACGGCCGGCTGGACGTGGTCGTCGCTCGCGAGGGCAAGATCACCGTGTTGCGCAACGTTGGCGGCAGCACGATGTTCGTCGCCGAGCCGGAGATCCCGTGCCTGACCAAGATCTTCGGGCTTGCGATCGGCGACTACGACAACGACGGCCTCCTCGACGTCGCATCCGTCGGCACAAAGGACCTCGGCGGCGGACTCATCGAGCCGAATCTCAGTGTGCTCCTGAATCGACCCGACGGCAGCCCGCTGGTCCACTTCGCCGCACCGATCGAAAGCGCGCTCGGCCCAGCGTGGTCGTCACCGTACTCGCCCTTCGCGTTCATCCCGATTGCCATGGTGGCCACAGACTTCGACTCGGACGGCATCCTCGACGTGGCGGTCGGATCGAGCAGTCTGTCCGGCTATCACCCGGCCCTGGTGGCGATGGGCCGAGGCACCCACGGCTTCGGCACCGGCGCATTCGGGGCACCGATCGCGTACTTCGTGTTCGCCAATGCCATGGACATCGCGGCCGCAGACTTCGACCGCAACGGCGCGGTCGATTTCGCAGTGCTCGAGTACGGCGGCAACGTGGACGTGTTCCAGGGTACGACCGGGCCGACGGGATCTCCGCTCGGCACCTTCGTCGGCGGCGCGTACGTGTCCGGACCACTGCTGCCGCCGCCGTTCCCGGCGGGATCGACGATGCCGGCGACGGCACTGTTGACCGTCGACCTGGACGGCGACGGAGCCGTGGACCTCGCCACCACCCGCAAAGGCAACCTCGTGGCGGCTCTCGGGACCGGCCTCGTGACGTACGCGGGCAACGGCACCTTCAACTTCGGGGCTCCCGTGTTGCACGTCGTCGGCTCCTTCCCCTCGGCACTCGCAGTCGGCGACCTCCTGGCGAGCGGGAACCTCGACATCGCGGTGGGCCGGGAAGAGAACTGGATCCCCTCGAACTTCGGCGTGGCGGCCTTCCAGTCGGGAGGCGGCGTCGCCACGTTCCCCTCGCTCACCGTGGGTGGTGGGTATCCCGAGCACGTGGCGGTCGCCGACTTCGATGGCGACGGTGCCAGCGACCTGATGGTCGGGAAGGAGTACGGCAACGTCACGTTCGTCCCCGGCCAGTGTCACCCTGCCGTTCCGCGAACGGTGACCGTGACGAGTCCGGATGGTGGTGAGTCGATCGGCGTCGACACGACCGAGACGCTGTCGTGGACGAAGTCGCCTTCGGTCGCCGCCGTCGATCTCGCGATCTCCCGCGACGACGGCGCCACCTGGGTCACGATCGCCAAGAACGTCACCGCCCCCTACTTCGACTGGCGCGTGACGCCGCCGGGCACGAGTCGCGGGCGACTGCGCGTGACGGCGAGCGGTCATCCGTCCGTCTTCGACGACAGCGCGTTCCCCTTCGAGATCGTCGGTCCCGAGATCGCGACGCAACAAGTGCTCGGCATGGGCTGCCCCGGAAACGGCGCGCAGATCGTGACCGCGCTGCCGGTTCTCGGCACGACCGTGCCGGCACTCGTCTTCGCCGCTCCGCCCGCCGCACTCGGCGCCGTCTTCTTCTCCGGAGAGGTGCTTGCGCCGACGACGTTGTCGCCCGGTTGCGACGTGTGGCTGAGTCCGGCACTCGCCGGCCTGTTCGCATTCGTCACCGATGCCGCCGGCAATCATCTCGGGTCGTTCACGCTCCCCGACGATCACTCCTTGTTCGGCACCACGTTCCACTTGCAAGGCGCGTTGTGGTCCGCCGCGTATCCCGCGGGCTTCGGACTCTCGAGCGCTCTGAGCCTGCGCTGCGGATTCTGAGCAAGGTGCCGCGCCGTGATCGGCGCCGGCGATGACGGTCGGCGCGCTTCCCACCCGCCGGCCGATGCTGGCCTCGGCGCGGCCGCTGCCTATCCTTGTCCGCCCGCATGCCCGTTCCCCTCATCGATCTCACGCGCGACAAGGCGCAACTCGCCGAAGTCGAAGCCGCCGTCGTCCGCGTCGTCCGAAGTGGTCAGTACATCCTCGGCCCCGAGGTCGAGAACTTCGAACGCGAGCTGCAGGAGTACCTCGGCTGCAAGCACGCGCTGTCGATGTCGTCTGGCACCGATGCGCTGCTGGCACCGCTGATGGCGCTCGGGATCGGCCCGGGCGACGAAGTGGTGATGCCGACGTACTCGTTCTTCGCGACGGCCGGCGTCGTCGCGCGCGTCGGCGCGAAGCCCGTCTTCGTCGACGTCGATCCGACGTTCCTCTGCATCGACCCGGCGCGGCTCGAAGAGGCGCTGAAGAAGTGCGCGCGGCCGAAGGCCGTGATGGCGGTGCACCTGTTCGGCGCGTCGTTCGACACAGACGCGGTGCTCGCGATCTGCAGGAAGTTCTCGGTGCCGCTGATCGAGGACGCCGCGCAGGCGATCGGCACGAAGCGGAAGGGCAGGATGGCGGGCGGCGACGGGCTGTGCGCCGGCTGGTCGACGTTCCCGACCAAGAACATGGGCGGCATCGGCGACGGCGGCTTCCTCACGACGAACGACGACCAGTTCTTCGCCACGTGCAAGCTGATGCGCAACCACGGCCAGGCCGAGCTCTACAAGCACAACATCGTCGGCGGCAACTTCCGCATGGACGCCGTGCAGGCCGCCGCGCTGCGCGTGAAGCTGCGCACGATGGAGAAGGTGACGACGCAGCGGCGCGAGAACGCGGCGCGCTACCGCAAGCTCTTCTCGGACGCGAAGCTGACCGAGTGGGCACAGCTGCCCACCGACCAGGACCGCCACGCGTACCACCAGTTCGTGCTGCGCGTGCCCGCCAACAAGCGCGACGCCGCGATCGCGCACCTGCGCCAGCAGGGCATCGGCTGCGCGGTCTACTACCCGATCCCGTTCCACCGGCAGCCGTGCTTCCAGGGACTCGGCTTCGCCGCGAAGGACTTCCCCGTCGCCGAGAAGGCCGCGGCCGAAGCGCTGGCGCTGCCGATCTTCCAGGGCCTCACCGAAGCGGAGCAGATCGACGTCGTCGGCGCGATCGCGCAGTTCGTGCGCTAGTCAGCGCACGCCGATTCGCTCACTTCTTCGGCTTCGGCAGCGGCACACGCAGACGAAGGGCTTCGCTGCCGCACGCGACCTCGACCGAGAGGCCGTCCTTGTCGACGCTCGCTGCCCTGCATTCGAGCGCTTCGCGCGCGGCATCCGGCGCGGGCAACGGTTCGATCTTCCCTTTGACGATGAGCGACTCGTCGACGACCGGCAGGGCCGCGGCGAGGTCGACGACGCGCGGTGCGGGGACGAGAGACACCGCATCCTTGCCGAGGACCAGGTTCCACGGCTCGTCCTTGCCGTTGCTCAGCGTCGCAACAGGGACGGCGCGCTTGTCACGCGCAGCGAACACCGCCGCCGGCAGCGTCCACGCGGTCACGGTCCAGGCTCCTGCCTTGGTCGGCTGGTTGCCGAGGACCATCGCGGGCGAACGCCAGTCGTTCGCTCCGAGCAGCACCTCGATCTGCACCGCCTGATTGCTCGTCTTCGATTCGCCGTCGGGCGTCACGGCGATCACGAGCTTGGGCACCGCCTTCTTCGCTTCCCCGATCGGTCCGGCGATCTCGACGTCCTGCTCGGCACCGACAGCCTTGCCGCTCCCCTTCACGTGGATCGCCGCCGCCTTCTCGTCGGTCCGATTCATCAGGACGGGATACGCACCCGGTGCCACGACGGCCTCCCCGACGACGACCGGCATGGTGAGCCGCCAGACCGTCGCGCGACCCGCCCCCATCATCCAGAACTGATGCAGCTTGAAGTCCTCCAGCGGATGCCCGCTGGCCGAGATCGCGCGGTATTCGAACGTCGAAGTCTGCTTCTGCCAGGTGAAGGTCGGCTTCTGCGCAGATGCCACGGACAGCAGTGCACAGCCGACGAGAACTCGAACGCGCATGGAACCTCCGAGTGCGAGACGGCGCGTGACGCTAGCGAGCGCACGAAGCGGACGGAAGGCGGCGGTCGTCTCGTGCTTCGCCTTGTCGGCTTCGTTCCGCCCCGTCGCGGATCTACGACCCGACCGTGACCTGGAGCGCGTTGGTCACCGTGACGGCGATCCACGCACCGGTGATGTCGGTCTCGATGGGCAACCATTGGTGATGGAAGGTGACCCCGACGAGCGGCGGTGAGTTGGGCAGGAAGAACTGGTGCTGCCCAACGCCACCCGACGGCAGGACGACGCCCAGGATGTCGGGACCGACGTGAAGGTCGCAGCCCGGCAACGCCTGCGGGAAGACGAGGGACAACGGCAGCGGCGGCAGGAGCGTGTCGACGCTGGTCAACGTCAGGACGAACGCGGACTGCGGCAGACCGGTCCCCTCGACTTGGAACATCGTGTTCACGAGCGGCGCCGTGAGAGCTTCGATCGAGTTGCTGCCGCCGGAGCTCGGACACCCTTCGCCGCGCGAGACCACGCTGGCGGCGCAGCGGTCGCGAAGCATCGCCAGGTAGGGCACGGGCTGACAGTCGACGTTCGTGAAGAACCCGCCCACCGCCACGTCGCCGCTCGGCAGCATCGCGACGCAGGTCGCCTTGTCCGACAGGCCCCCGCCGATGGCGAACCAGTGCGCACCGTCCCATCGCGCGATGTTGTTGACGTTCACTCCCCCGGCCATCGTGAAGCTGCCGACCGCGACGATCTCCCCGTTGGCCGCTTCCGCGACTTCGCTGACGCAGCCCGAGACACCCGAGCCGAACGCGTGCCAGGCGACGCCGTCCCAGCGCGCAATGCCGTTCGCCGCGACGCCGCCGATGCTCGTGAACGTTCCGCCGGCGATCAGGTGACCGTTCGCAAGAGCGTGCAGACACCTGACGGACGCGCCGGGCGCCGCGATGGTGGTCCACGAACTGCCGTTCCAGGAACTGACGCCGTCGTGGCCGAAGACGACGTTCCCGTTCGGGAGACACGCGACGACGGGTGACACGGAATTCGAGGTCGGTGCGCCCACGGGCACCGCACCGGAAGGCGTGATGACCAGCAGCTGCTCCGCGGAGATCGGCGGGGAAACCAGCGGGTTGCCGGCGAAGCCGCCGCTGACGACCAGGTTCCCGTTGGGCAGGCTCGCGATGCCGGTGCACGAGTTGACGGTGCGCGGTGCAATGCTCAGGTCCTGCCAAGCCGTGCCGTTCCACCGCGCGAGAGTGTGCGCCCCTCCCACCACGATGTCGCCGGTCGGGGTCACGTGGAGGGCGAACAACAGGTTGCTGCCGCCTCCAGGCTGTGAGGGCGCATTCGGAATGGCCTGCCAACCGGTGGTCTCGTTCCAGTGCACCAGGCGAGGCGAGTTGGTCAACCCGAGGAACCCGGCAGTGGTGAACATGCCCATCAAGAGAAGGTCGCCGCCCGGCATGGTCTCCATTCGCTTCACGGCTCCGTTGACCGTGAAGGAGTCGGTGAACGCCCAGTCGAGGTCCCACGACCACGGACACTGGGTCGCCTGCGGCGCGCCCCAGTCTCCCGCCCATTCCGCGAATCCGTCGCGAGGGATCCCCGCGACCGTGTCGAACTGACCCGCTGCGTAGAGCCGTCCGTTGGACGCCTGCACCATCGACCACACGAAGCTCAGACTGGGGTGGTCGAAGGTGCCGGAAAGAGTCTGCCACACGCCGCCGCTCCAGCGGCGCACGACGCTCGAGGTCGAGGACGGCCGCACTCCCAGATACAGACCGCCGTTCGTGAGCGTGAGACCGACCCCCGTCGTCCCACCGGCCCCGGGCAAGCTCGACCACGCGGTGCCGTTCCACATCAGCACCGGCTCCGAGGCCCCGACTGCGGCCAGTTGCATGTTCCCCGCCGCGAACACCTCGCCGGTCGGCAGCGCTTCCAGATCGAAGACCACGCAGTTGCCGAGCTGCGATCCGCCCACGCTCGTCCATGCCGCGCCATCCCATTTCGCGACGCGCGCCGCGACGCCGCCGGCGGTCGAGAAGTTGCCGCCGATCAGGATGTCGTTCCCGATGGCGCGCACGCAGCGGACGGTGGCGTTCGCACCACCGCCGATCGGAAGCCACGAGGCTCCGTTCCAGCGGACGACGTTGTTGCCGCCCGGATGATTGATCGTGCCGCCGGCGACGAGATCGCCGTTGGGCATCGTTTCGAGCGCGTTCACGGTTCCCTGCAGGCCGGCGCCGATCGGCAACCACGACGCCCCGTTCCACATCGCCACACCCGAGCACGGCTGACCGCCTGCCGTCGTGAACGATCCCCCGGCGGCGAGCCAACCGTTCGACAGGACCTCGAGCGACTCGACGACGCCGTTCATACCAGTGCCGAACAGCGACCACTCGCCGGTGACGGTGTCCCAACTCGCGATGTTGCCCGGCGTGACGCCGTTCGACAGCGTGAACAAGCCGCCTAGTACCAACTGAGGATTGCGCGGTCCCGCCCCGTCGGGATCCCATTCGATCATCGTCTGGACGATCCCGTCCACGCGCGGACACGACGAACGGAGCGGCGGGGCAACGGGCGGCAACACGCCGCAAGAGGCGATCACGAGAGCGAGCATCGGGACTCCGGAACGAGGCGGCGCAAAGGTAACCGCGCGCCGCGTCGTGCGTGACGGGGGACGTACGATCTCGAATCGGACAACCCGGCGCGGCCGCAACCGGGCCGACTCAGCCTTCGCCGCCTTCGAGCAGCAGCGACAAGCGCGCCATCGCGCGGTGCAGCATCGAGCGCACGGCTTCCTCGGTGCTGTCGATCTGTTCGGCGATCTCCTTGCGCGACAGGCCGGCCAGGTGTGCCAGCGTGAGCACTTCGCGATGCTCGGGGGTCAGCGCGTCCATCGCGTTCTCCAGGCGTTCGATCTCCTCGCGGCGCATGACCGAGGCGCTGGGGCTGGAGAAGCGCGTGTAGGCGGCGCCGAGTTCGGCGATGTCGATCACCTCACCGCCTCTGGTCTCTTCGCGGCCGACGTCGCGTTTCTGCCGCTCCATGTCGCGCACGCGGTTGCTGATCTTGCGGCGCGCGGTCGTGAACAGCCACGCGGCGAACGCGCCCTCGCTCGGATGGCGGAAGCGGTCCTGGTGCATCAGCAGTTCGCGGCAGACCGACTGCACGATGTCCGACGACGACTCACGTGCGCGCAGCTGCCGGCCCATGTGCGCACGGACGAACGCACGCACCGACGGCAGGTGCATCTCGAGCAGTCTCTCGACCGCGACCTGATCGCCGGCGGCGGCCTGTTCGACGAGTTGTAGGATCGGCGTCACGTTCGACAGCCGACGGAGATTAGCGATTCGACGGCACCCTGCCTGCCCGCGATGGCCGACCCCCACCGAACCCCCGAGTCGAAGGACGACGCGTTCGAGGACCTCCTCGTCCGCCTGCTCGACGCCATCGAGGCGAGCGGGCCGGACGCACTCGAGACCCTGTGCGCCGAACATCCCGAACACGCCGCCCGCCTCCGGGCCCACGCGCAGCGCCTGTCGGACTTCGGCATGCTCGCGGCGGACGCACCGCAGCGGGTGGCGGGCGGACTGCCGGAGCGGCTCGGCGATTACCGGCCGCTGCGACGGATCGGCGCGGGCGGCATGGGCAACGTGTGGGTCGCGGAGCAGGTCGCGCTGAAGCGGCGCGTCGCGCTGAAGCTGATCCGGCCGGAGCAGCTGTGGTTCGCCGGCGCCCGCGAACGCTTCGCTCGCGAGGTGCACGCGATCGGCAAGCTGCAGCACCCCGGCATCGTGCCGGTGCACGACGCCGGCGAAACGGCCGGGCTGCCGTGGCTCGCGATGGAACTCGTCGACGGCGCCTCGCTCGACGAGATCCTCGCGGCCCTCGGCGATCGTGAACCGGCGGCACTCGGCGGCGCCGACCTCGAAGCGATTGTCCAGCGCATCGTCGCCGGGCGACGCGATCCCGAAGCCGCGTCCCCGGCGGCGAGTTCGACGCGGCCGGCGTTGTTCACCGGGTCGTGGGTGTCGGCGTGTCTCCGCATCGCGCGCGCTGTCGCGGATGCGCTCGTGCACGCCCACGAACGCGGCGTGCTGCACCGCGACGTGAAGCCGTCGAACGTGATGCTGACGCCGGACGGCCGCGCGCTGCTGCTCGACTTCGGCCTCGCACGCAGCGACGACGCGGTGCGCATGACGCAGGACCAGAGCCAGCTCGGCAGCCCTGCCTACATGTCGCCGGAGCAGGTGCGCGGCGAGCGCGACGTCGACGCGCGCACCGACGTGTGGTCGCTCGGTGTCCTGCTCTGCGAGATGCTGACGCTGCGCACGCCGTACGCCGACGAATCGGCGGAGAGAACGCGCGCCCTGGTGCTCGAAGCGAAGGCGCCGCCGATCCGACGCCGCAATCCATCGGTACCCCGCGACGCGGAGATCGTCTGCCTGACGGCGATGAGTGCCGAACGCGATCGGCGCTACGCGACGATGCGGGCCTTCGCCGTCGATCTCGACAACCTCCTCGAACTGCGACCGGTGCACGCCCGACCGCCGTCGCCGCTGGTCGTGCTGAAGCGATGGGTCCAGCGACGCCCCGCGGCGGCAATCGGCGCGATCGCGGGAGTGCTCGTGCTCGTCGTGGCGCCGACGCTGTTCTGGATGCAGCAGCGCGCCGCGAACGACCGGATCCGCGAAGCGCTCCGGACGGCCGAACACCATCGTGACCGCGAGGCGAAGGCGCGCGAACAGGCGCAGCACGACCGCGACGCGGCCCGCGAGGTCGTGCAGCAGTGGCTCCTGCGAGTCGGCGCCGAGGAACTCGTCGATGCTCCGCACATGCAGTCGCTGCGGCGCGACCTTCTCGGCGCCGCACGCACGTACCACGAACGCTTCCTCGTCGAGGCGGGCGACGATCCCGACCTGCTGGAGCAGGCGACGGAGTCGGCGGTGCAGCTCGCGACCGTTCGCACGGAGCTGGGCGCGGCCACGGACGCGAGCGAGGCCGCGACGCGCGCTGTCGCACTGGCGGAGCGCCTGTTCGCCCTTCGAGGACACGACCGGGTCGCACTCTCGCTGCTCGCACAGGCGAAGGCGCGCGTCGCCGCGTGCGAGCACGCCGCCGGGAGGCTCGATGCGGCTCGCAGCGCGATCGAGTCGGCGCTGCCACTGCAGCGCGAAGCGTTGGCGATCGATCCATCCGACGCCGATGCGCGCATGGAGACGGTGAGCCTGCTGCGCCTCGGCGCACTGATTGCGAACGCGCTCGGCCGCGAGGACGAAGCGGCGACGCGCTACGAGGAGATCCGGGACGTGTTCGCGATCGACGAGGAGAACCCGGCCGCGGCCCCCCCCGCGCTCTTGCAGATGGCGGTCGCGGCGGCCGCGGACGAGGCGTACTTCGCTCTTCGCCGCGGGCGCACCGACGACGCCCGCCGCGCGGCGGAACGGGTCCTCGCCTGGCACGCCAGCGTCGACGCGGACTCGCTCACGTCGATCGAACGCATCGCGGTCGCGCGCGCCTTCGACGTCGCGGCGCGCGTGCATCGCGCTGCCGGCGACGCGGAACAGGCCGAGGCGCTCGCGCGGCGGTGCGTCGCCGAGGCCGAAGCGGTCCTCGCCGATCTGCCGCAGCACGCGAACGCGCTGCGCGTCGCCGCCGGCGGCCTGAACGGGCTCGCGCTGGCCGTCGGCGCCGATCCGGCCCGGCGCGGCGAGGCGCGCGAACTGCTCGAGCGCTCGATCGCGACCATGCGCCGGCTGATCGCACTGGACACCACCGTCGTCGAACCGCGCATCAATCTCGCGACGAGCCTCGCCAACCTCGGCTCGATGCGCATGGAAGCGAACGACCTCGACGGCGCCGGCCAGGCGTTCGCGGAAGCGGCGGAACTGGCCCAGGCGGGACACGAACAGTTGCCGACGAACGTCGAGGCCGCGAGGACGCTGCACGGTGCGGTGTGGTTCACCGGGCAGCTCGCGGGTCGCCGCCACGACCACCGCGCCCAGATCGGCGCCGCGCGTCGCCTCGCGGCGCTGCAGCCGGACGACGCACGCACGCAGCGAATCGCCGGCGCCCTGATCGCCGAGGCATGCGTCGCGATCGCCGCCGACCGCGCGCTGGCCGCCGCGGATCGCGACGCCTTGCTGGCCGAGCGCCGAACCGAGGCGCTGGCGCTGCTGCGCCGAGCCGCCGAACTCGGCTGCGGCGACCACGGCTACCTCGCGACACACGCGCACTTCGCGGCAGTCCGCGAGACGCCGGGCTTCGCCGAGATCGTGGCGCGGATGGCCGCGAACGCGCAGCAGAAGGCACCTGGCGACGCCGCGAAGTGACGGCGCCAAGGTGCGCTGGCACGGCGAGTTGAAGGCGTCGCGTCACGACAGCACCGGGACGGGGATCACACGGGAAACCGAGACATCCCGAGACCCATGAACGCCATCCGCCTCCTCCCCTTCGTCGCCGCGATCGCGGTCGCCGCCTCCCCCGCACAGTCGCAGTTCGACTACGGCGCCGTCTACCTGATGAGCGTCTACCACGCCCCCGCCGGCGGCTCGCCCTACCCGGGCATCGCCCGCGTCGACCCGACGACCGGCGCGGTGACGCCGTTCGTCCAGTTCTCGACGAGCGCGTACCAGGCGAGCGCCGTCTACGACCCGTACCGCGACCGCATCGTCGCGTTCTGCGGAGTGGGTTCGATGGTCAACCCGGCCGTGATGGCCTTCGACGCGAGCGGCAACGCGACGCAGATCGCGAACACGAACCTCGTCCGGCTCGCGGCGCGCGGCGACGGCAAGATCTACGGCTACAAGGCGGGCGCCCAGCTCCCGACGGTGCAGCAGATCTTCTACGTCGACGCGAACGGCCAGGAGCAGACGCTGCTCGACGTCGGCGGCGCAGCGCCCTGGCTCTGGAACGGCGGCGTCCAGGTTTTCTCGGGCGACCCGATCCGCGCGATGATCTACGAACCGCGCGAGAACGCGCTCTTCATCGCGTTCCACGGCGACAACACGGTGCCCGACTGCGACGGCATCCCGTCCTTCGACGTCTCGATCCGCAAGGTCCCGCTCACGGCGGACGGCACCGCGCTGCGCGCTCCGGCGACGTGCTCGTCGTACGACGTCGCGGGCAACGCGACCCTGCCGACCGTGGACGAGCGTCCCTATGGGTTCTGCTACGGGCCGAACGGCACGCTGGTGCTCACCGTCTACGCCAACTGGTCCGGCGCCATGGCGCGCTTCGTCCAGGTCGAGCCCGTCTTCGGACAGATCACGCCGTTCGTCACCGTCGGTCCGTACTACGGCGACATCGCGATCGCAGCCGGCGTCTACAGCCCGCTGACGGACCGTGCGCTGCTGCTCGACGGCTTCAACGATGTCTGGCGATCGTTCGTGCCCGGCACGAGCGGCAGCGGACAGGTGCTCGCGCCGTACGGCTCGACAGGACTCGGCGCCACGAGCGACTCGATGTTCGTCGTGACCCCGATCGGCAACGGCTTCTCGCTCACGGCCGACACGACCTCGCTGTCGGTGACCGGCGGCGGCGTGCAGAACCTCGACTTCCATCCCGGCGTCGCGTTCGCGAACCACATCCACCTGATCGTCGGTTCGCTGTCCGGATGGGCGCCGGGCTTCACCTTCGGCGGCGCGCACATCCCGCTCAACATCGACTGGTACTCGGACTTCACGCTGAGCGCCGCGAACTCCGCGTTCCTCGTCAACACGCTCGGCTTCCTCGCCGCGAACGGCACCACCGCGGCCCAGGTGAACTACCCCGCCGGCGTCCTCGTCGGCCTCCAGGGAACGACGATGCAGCACGCCGCCATCGCGTTCGACGGCACGCTCGCCATCGTGCACGTCAGCAACCCGGTCGCGCTGCAGCTGCTGCCGTGACCACATCGCGTCCGGCGATTCGCCGGATGCCTGCTTGACCCGCACCCGGCTCGCTCGCATCGTGCGCCGCGATCGCTGGAGGAGCGACCGCGATGAGTACCCGGCGCGAGGGCGACGAGCCCGTTCGCAGCGCCGGCGAAAGGCGACGGCCGCCGAAACCGCTGCCCGTCGTCCGTGCCGCGGTTGACCGCTGTGGAGAACACCACACGGTTGTCGTGCCGCCATTTCCCCGAACGGGGAACCGAGGCGGCGCGGAGGGCCAGAGAGTGCACGAACAGAGTGTTGCTCCTCACGGCGATTCCGTACCTTCGCGGAGCAACCAGGATGACCTCGCCACAAAAGGCCGCTGCCGGCGTACCCGACGCCGCGTGGCTTCTCGATCGCACCGAAGCGCTGTGTCGCGCCGACACGACGACCGGGCGCGAAGACCACGGACTGCCGGCACTGCGCACGCTGCTGCGCGAACTCGACGCGCGTGTCGAGCTGCAGGAAGTGGCGCCCGGTCGACACAACGTGCTCGCGCTCTGGGGCACGCCGCGCCTCCTGTTCTCCACGCACCTCGACACGGTGCCGCCGTTCCTGCCGCCGCGCCGCCAGGGCGACCTGCTGCACGGCCGCGGAACGTGCGACGCGAAGGGCCAGATCGTCGCGCAGTTCGGTGCGATCCACGAACTGCTGCGCCGCGGGTACACCGGACTCGCGTGGCTCGGCGTCGTCGGCGAGGAGACCGACAGCATCGGCGCCATCGCCGCGGCCGATCTGGCGCCGCGGCTGCAGACGTGCGTCGGCGCCATCAACGGCGAACCGACCGAGAACAAGCTCGCGACCGGGCAGCGCGGCGCCCTGCAGCTGAAGCTCACGACGAAGGGCGTCGCCGCGCACTCGGGCACGCCGGAACTCGGCCGCTCCGCGATCTGGCCGCTCGTCGACTGGCTGCAGCGCCTGCGCGCCCTGCCCGTTCTCGCCGACAAGGAGCTCGGACCCGAGGTCTGGAACCTCGGCGCGATCCAGGGCGGCGGCGCACTCAACGTCGTGCCGGCGCACGCCGAGGCCATGCTGTTCGTGCGTTCGCTGCCCGACTCGCGCTTCGTCGCGAAGGTGCGCGAACTGGCTCCGGCGGACAGCGCCGTCGACGAACTGTCGTTCACGCCGCCGGAACGGTTCACGCACGTCGACGGCTTCGAGCACGTGACGGTGACCTTCGGCAGCGACGCGCCTCGCATCCGCCGCCTCGTCGGCGGCAACCGGATCGCGTTGTGCGGTCCCGGCAGCATCAAGGTCGCCCACACGCTCGACGAGCGCATCACAGGCACCGAACTGCGCGCAGGCTGCGAACGCCTCGTCGCGATCGCGGACGCCTTCTTCGCAGGGAGCCCGTCGTGATCGTCATGAAGTTCGGCGGGTCGTCCGTGGCGGACGCGGATCGCCTGCGGCGTGTCGCCGACCTCGTCGTCGCCGCTCAGAACCTGCAGCCGTGCATCGTGGTGTCCGCGATGGGCAAGACCACGAACGCACTCTTCGCGGCGGCGCGCGCCGCCCGCGACGGGCATCTCGACGAAGCGCTCGCCCTCGTCGCCGCGCCGCTCGCGCACGCGGAGAGCACGGCACGGGCACTGCTCCAGGAAGCGCGCTCCGGTCTCGCCAACGAGAGCCTCGACGCGATCGACACGATGCGCCGCGAGATCGAAGTCCTGCTGCGCGGTGTGACGCTGCTGCGCGAACTCACCCTTCGCACGACGGACGCGATCGTCGCGTACGGCGAGCGCATCTCGACGCGCCTGCTGGTGATGCTGTTGTCGGAGCGCGACGTGCCGGTTGCGCACGTCGACGCCCGCCGCGTGCTCCGCACCGACGACCGCTACGGCGCCGCGGTGCCACAGCGCGACGCCATCGCGAAGCTCGCCGCCGAGCACGTCACACCTCACCTGCGCGGGGGCACGATCGTCGTCACCGAAGGCTACGTCGGCGCCACCGCCGAGGGCTTCACGACGACGCTCGGCCGCGGCGGCAGCGACTGGTCCGCAGCACTGCTCGGCGAAGCCCTGCGCGCCGACGAAGTGCAGATCTGGACGGACGTCGAAGGCGTGCTGACGGCCGATCCGCGCGTCGTTCCCGGCGCGCGGCCGATCCCCGTGCTCAGCCCCGCCGAGGCCGCCGAACTCGCCGCCTTCGGGGCGAAGGTGCTGCATCCGTCGACCATGCAGCCGGCGGTGGACGCGAACGTGCCGATCACGGTGCGCGACACGCTGCGCCCGAGCGGCGCGTTCACGACGATCGACCCGCGTCGCGGTCAACCGGCGCGCAGCGGCATCGCCGCGCTCGCGAGTCGCGGCCCGGTGACCGTGCTGACGATGACGAGCACGCGCATGCTGGCGACGAGCGGCTACCTCGCGCGACTGTTCGGCGAGTTCGGCCGCCTCGGCATCTGCGTCGACCTCGTCGTCACAGCCGAAGTCTCGGTCGCGTGCACGGTCGAGGCGAACGCTCCGATCGATCGGCTCGTCGCCGCGCTCGAAGGGTTCGCCAGCGTCGACGTGAACCGGGACCGCGCGATCGTCGCCGCCGTCGGCGAAGGGCTGCACGACGAGCCGAACCTGATCGAACGCGCGTGCCGTGCGCTCGGCGACATCGCCCCGGAGCTCATCTGTTTCGGCGGCAACGACCGCAACCTGTCGTTCGTCGTCGGACAGCAGCAGGCCGACACGGCCGTGCAGCGCCTGCACGCCGAGTTCTTCACGAACGCGGTGTCGCCCCGCGCAGCTCGCCAGGCACCGGCCCGCAGCGCGAACCACGTGCGGCACGAGGAGTCGGCGCCGTGAACGCGCCGCGCATCGGCCTCTTCGGCAAGGGTCGGCTCGCGACCGCGATCGCGAACCAGGGCGGCGACGCCATCGTCTGGCAGGTCGCGAGGGAAACGCCACCGGCCGCGCCGGTCGACGTGGCGATCGAGGCTTCCAGCGGCGCCGCGGTCCCGGCGCGTCTGCAGTGGGCGCTCGCGACGGGCACGCCGCTCGTCATCGGCAGCACCGGCTGGGACCTGCCCGATCTCGAGGCGCGCACGGCGCAGAGGATCGGTGTCGTCACCGCACCCAACTTCTCGCTCGGCGTCGCCCTCGTCCGGCGCCTGTCGCTCGCCGTCGCACGCTTCGCGGCGCTGGACCCGACGCGCGATCCGTACGTGATCGAACACCACCAGGCGAAAAAGCACGACGCGCCCTCGGGCACCGCGAAACTGCTCGCTCGAACCCTGATCGAGGGATGCCCGCGCAAGACCGCGTGGAAGGTGGGCGGCCCGCTGCGCCCGGACGAACTCAGCGTCGCCGTCGTCCGCGCGGGCTCGACCTACAGCGAACACCGCGTCGGCATCGACGCCCCCGACGAGGTGATCGAGGTCGTGCACACCGCGCGCAGTGCGATGGCGTTCGCGTCGGGCGCGCTGACCGCAGCGGCGTGGATCCGGGGCAAGAAGGGCGTGTTCACGATGGACGACGTCGCGCGCAGCGTGCTCGACCCGCTGTTCGACGACTTCGGGGGAGGGAACGGATGAACTCGAGGTTCCAGGGGCTCGGCGTGGCTCTGGCGACGCCGTTCGCGACCGACGGCCGCATCGACACGACGGCGCTCGCACGGCTCACGCGGCACGTGGTCGCCGGCGCCGACTTCGTCGTGGCGCTCGGTTCGACCGGCGAGGCGGCGACGCTCGACGAGAGCGAACGCGACCTGGTCACGGCGACCGTGCGCGAGAACGCCGGCCGTGCGCTCGTCGTCGTGGGCGCCGGATCGTCTTCCACCGCGCAGGCCGCGACGTGGGCGAAGCGCGCTCAGGCACTCGGCGCACACGGCACGCTCGTCGTCGTGCCGCCGTACGTGAAGCCGACGCAGAACGGCCTGATCGCGCACTTCCAGGCGGTCGCGAAGGCGGCCCCGGAGCTGCCGCTGATCCTCTACAACGTGCCCGGACGCGCTGCGACGAACCTGCAGCCGTCGACCGTGCAGGCGCTGTGGCACGTCCCGAACATCGTCGCGATCAAGGAGTCGTCCGGCGACCTGCAGCAGATCGCGCACATCGCCGCGGACCTGCCGCCCGGGAAGACGCTGCTCGCCGGCGACGACGCCCTCGTCCTGTCGTCGATCGCGGTCGGCGCGGAGGGACTCGTATCCGTGGCCGGCAACGTGCTGCCCGAGCCGATGCGCGATCTCGTCGCCGCGGCGCGCGCGGGCGCGGTCGCCAAGGCGCGCCGGATCTTCACGCAGCTGCTGCCGCTGTTCGAGGCGCTCTTCGTCGAGCCGAACCCGGTCCCCGTGAAGCAGGCCCTCGCGCTGGCCCACCTCGCGGAGGCGAACGTCCGCCTGCCGCTGCTGCCGGCGAACGCCGCGACGCGCGAACGCCTCGCCGCGGCGCTGCGCGACGCGCCGAAGACGACCGACCGCGCGACGGCTCATGGCTAGCACGATGGACGACGCGAAGCTCGAAGCGTTCTACGGTCGCGTCGACGACGCCGTTCTCGCCGATCCGGAGTGGCCCGCGGCGCACGAAGCGCTGCTCGCCGGGCTCGAATGCGGGCGTCTGCGGGCCGCGCGACGAGGCGACGACGGCGGCTGGAAGGCGGTCGCCTGGATCAAGCGCGCGATCCTGTTCGGCTTCCGCCGCACGACGCTCGAGTGCGTTCTCGACGAGCCGTGGCCGTTCTTCGACAAGACCGCGTACCCCGTTCGCCGCTTCGTCGACGCCGACCGCGTGCGGCTCGTGCCGGGCGGCTCGGCGGTGCGGCGCGGTGCGTTCGTCGCACCCGGCGTCGTCGTGATGCCGCCGGCCTGGGTCAACGTCGGCGCGTTCGTCGACGCGGGCACGATGGTCGACAGCCACGCCCTCGTCGGCTCGTGCGCGCAGATCGGGAAGAACGTGCACCTCTCCGCCGGCGCACAGATCGGCGGCGTGCTCGAACCCGCGAACGCCCAGCCGGTGGTCGTCGAGGACGGCGCATTCGTCGGCGGCCTGTGCGGCGTGTTCGAGGGCTTCGTCGTGCGCGAACGCGCAGTGCTCGCCGCGGGCGTCGTTCTCGCCGCCGGAACGGTCGTGCACGACCTCGTGCACGACCGCGAAGTGCGCCACGAGATCCCGGTCGGCGCCGTCGTCGTTCCCGGTTCGCGGCCCGCGCACGGCGGTCGCGCCGAACGCCTCGGTCTCCACGTCGCCGCTCCGATGATCGTGAAGTACCGCGACGGCAGGACCGACGCGGCCACCGCGCTCGAATCTGCGCTGCGTTAGCGGATGCGCTTGTAGACGCCGCCGGAGTCCTCGGCGAGGCGGCGCAGAAGCTCCGAGTCGGTGCCGATGCCGATCGCGTGCAGCACAATCTGGCGACCACGATTCATGCGGCGGACCTCCTCGAGGATGCCGGGCGTGTCGACGAATCGGCCGGCGGTGGGCTCGCCGTCGGTGAGCAGATAGATCGTGTCCACGTCGGGATCGCGGAACGCCAGCTCGATCGCGTCGAAGACGTTCGTGCCGGGGCCCAGCCCGAGCTTCGCGACATCGTCGAGCAGCTTCTTCTTGTTCTCCTCCGTCGCGCGCTGCAGCCGGTCCCACTCCTCGTGCACTTCGTTCGAGAACCAGATCAGGTTCATGCGGTGGTCGGACGAGATGCCCTGCACGACCGCGGCCAGCTGCTCCTTCGCCTCGTCGATGCGTTTCCGCTTCTTGTCGGTGCCGATGCGTTCCGCCATCGAACCGCTGAAGTCGATCAGGAACGCCGCGCGCCGGCTCGTCACCGGAATGCCGTGGTAACTGACCGTGCTGCCCCCGCCGGTGCCGTCACCGCTGCGGACGGTGTCCGCGTGGGGCAGCGCGAAGCCCACCTTGTGCGCCTCCCACCATGCGTCCCACTCGGAGCGGCGCCAGCAGCGGGTGCCGGTGTGCACGAACAGCGCATCGGCGAGTTCGGAAGCGAGCCGTCCCTCCTCTTCGCGTTCGAACCGCGCGATCAGCAGCGGGATCGAACTCGTGTCGCGACACTTGGTGAGATACCGGTACGCGAGCGACCTCAGCGGCCAGCTGCGATGGCTCAGGCACTTCTGCGCAGCGGGGATCGCGACGTCCGAGCCGATCTGCAGCAGCAGCGACAGTCCGATCGTGCGCAGTTCGTCGTCCCTCGAATTGGCGAGGGCGAGAAGTTCGACGGCCCAGCCCGGATCCTTGGCGAGCAGGTCGTGCAGGCTCACCGCGAGGTCGAGGCTCTTCTTGCCGCCGCGGCGCAGGTCGGCGCGGATGCGCTCCGTCAACGCCGCGAACGCACGCGCGGGCGCGTCCTTCAGCAGGAGACGCGCCGCGTCGCGGACTCTCGGATCGTCGTTCTCGATGCCCTCCTGGATGAGGAACTCGACCAGCGCCGGGTCCTTCGCGACCGCGGGCGCGGCGCTGCGGAGCGCCTTGCGGACCACGTCGCCGCCGGCCACCGCGAAACGCAGCAGCACCGGATACAGGTCGGGATCTCCCACGGACGCCACGCCGCCGATGAGGTCCGCCGCGACGCCGGGCCGCGGCTCGTCGACGAGGCGCTCGAGCATGTCGATCGCGAGCGAACGCGCGCGGTCGTGGCCGTGCATCGCGAGCTGTCGCCACGCAACCGCCGCGACGTCGAGCGTTCCCTCGGTCACGAGGCGGATGCGTGCCGCGTCGATCGGGTAGATCGCTCCGACGTTCTCCATCCGCCGCAGCAGCTGCAGCCGATCCGCCATCGGGCCCTCGAGCAGCTTCGGGGCGAATGTACGCAGCGCACGATCGTCGCCGCTGTCGATGAGGACACCGATCACCGTCTCGCGCGCCTTGGCGGTCGTCGCTTCGGGATTGCCGTGCGCGATCTCGAGCAGGCGGTCGATGCCGCGCTCACCGAACGCGGCGATCGCCTTCGCCGCCGCGACACGGACCGCCTCCGACGCCTTCGGGCCGTGCAGCGCGTCGAGGAGTTCGCGATGCAGCGTCGGCCGAGGCGCCTTCGCGATGGCGTCGAGAACCATCACCGCGCCGGACCCCGTCCCCGCCGACTCGAGCTCCTTCTTGAGGTAGTCGGTCGCCGCCGGGTCGCTCATCTCGCCGAGCCAGGCGAGGGCGCGGCGCCGGCGTGCCGCTTCCTTCGGGTCGTCGCGGAACCGTTCGCAGTCGGCGATCGCACGCTCGACCTTCGACGTGGTCGACTCCGCCGCCGGCGCGGGTTCGTCCTGGGCGGACGCCGAGCCGCACACGAGGGCGCCGACGATCGGCAGGAGCAGCAGTACGGAGCGCGGGAGCAAGGAACCGGCGGGCGAGCAGGGCTCGGGGCCCGCACGTTGTAGCCGGTTCCCGGACGGCTCCAAACCCCGGGCACTCGCAACCGGACCGCGGGGTCCGTAATCGCCGCCATGCCGACGCTCCCGGGCCTGCCGTTCCGCTGCACGACCTTCCTGCTGCTCACGATGCTCGCACCGGCCCAGGACCCGGCACCGCGGCCGGCAACGGTCGACCGGCTGCTCGTGTGCAACAAGGCCGCCCACACGCTGTCGGTGTTCGACCCGGCGACTCGCCGCGAGATCGCCAATCTGCCGACCGGCGAAGGTCCTCACGAGGTCGCCGTGTCGCCGGACGGGCGCTCGGCCGTGGTCACGGACTACGGCGCGCGCAAGCCGGGCACGACCCTGACCCTGATCGACCTCGTGCGGTGCGAAGTGCTGCGCACCGTCGAGCCGTCGCGGAGCGAGACCACGCCGGACGGCTCCACCACGACGAAGGTCCTGCCCCGACCGCACGGCATCGCGTTCGTCGACGCCACGTCCGTCGTCTTCACGAGCGAACTCTCGCGCCGCCTCGCGCTCTTCGACCTCCGCACCGACCGCGTCGTGCGCTCGTGGACGACGACGCAGCGCACGATGCACATGGTCGCGTTGTCGCCGGACCGGCGCACCGCGCACGCGACGAGCATCGAAGAGGGCAGCCTCGCGACGTTCGCGATCGCGGGCGACGCGGCGGATGCAGCACCGAGTGCCGCGACGATCGTCGCGACCGGCGCCGGCGCCGAGGGTCTCGCCGTGAATCCGAGCACCGGCGAAGTGTGGGTCGGCAACCGCGCCGCGAACACGGTGACGGTGGTCGACCCGAAGTCGGGCAAGGCGAGCGAGCCGCTCGCGACCACCGAGTTCCCTTTCCGCGTCGTGTTCACGCCAGACGGCGCGCTGGCCCTCGTCTCGTGCGCGGAGGGCGGCGACGTGCAGGTCTTCGACGCGGCGACGAAGAAGCTCGTGCGGTCGATCTCGATCGCCGCCGACGGCAGCGAACTCGGCGCGATGCCGATGGGGATCTGCACCGACCCGGAGGGCGCACGAGCCTACGTGGCATGCGGGCGCGGCGAGTTCGTCGCGGTGCTCGACGTCGCCAACGGTCGCGTCGTGGACAAGCTCGATGCGCGGCAGGGTCCCGACGGCATCGCGTTCGCCCGGGTGCCCGTCGAAACGACGGCCCCCGGCGCGGTCACACGGTGAGGAACTTCGCGGCGAGCAGGCGCTCGGCCGTCGCGCGGATCGTCTTCTCGCCGTCGAGTTCGCCGTCCGCCAGCTTCTGCGCCGCCGCGGCGACGATCGCCTCGCGATCCGACGATCCGGCCGCGCGCGCACGCTCGGCGAGGTTGGTCACTGCGGTCGCCGTCTTCTGACTTTCGCCGCTGATGCGCGCTTCGTCGCGCGCCGGTCGCGGAATGAGCACGTCGCGACGGGCTTCCGTGCGCTTCGCACGGCCGTTCGCGGACTCGATTCCTCCGTTCTTGGCGACGTTTCGAATGTCCATCGGATCTCCGGACTGACTGCTGTCCGGATCATCGGCAGAACGGGTTCGCGCTTGAGAGTCGGGCGCGAGAAAAGATGTCGAACGACGCATCGCCCGGCGGCGACGGAGGATCGGCAAGTCGTGCCGGCGACGGCACATCCTGCCGATCGCCCACCCGGCAGGAACTGCCGCCCGCACGCAGCACGAACGCCGCCCGATCGCGAGTCCCCGCTCGTATCGGGGTGACACCTCTTCGCCCGGGCTTGGCACGGCCGGTGCTCCTCACACGGCGGAGGAATCGAAGGAGCTGTGGCGATCCTGAGCAACGTTCGTGGCCGTGTCGAGTCGGACCCCATGCGGATCCCGGCTCCGTCGCGCGCCACGACCGCGACGTCGGAGTCGTTCGAGTCGGCGCTCGATCGGGCCGACGCGATCGCCGCTTCGCCTCGCATCGAAGCGCCGCCGGCGGCGGAAGAGACGGCTCGAGAAGAGTCCCCCGAGGTCGAGGACCACGCTGCCGAGGATCCGCCCGCGCCGGTCGAAGCGCCGCACGACGACACGACCGCGATCGACCCGAACGCCGCGGCCGCGGCGCCGGTCGACCCCCGAGCCGTCGCCGAGCCCTCCGTGACCACGGCACTGCGACGGGGAGAGCCGGCGCGGCAGGAAGCTGCAGGCAAAGGAACCGACTCTCCCCGCACTTCCTCGCCGACCGAGGACCTGCTCGCGGCCATCGCGCGCCGCGGCACCGAAGCCGGAACCGCGCCGACCGCGATCGTCCCGGCGAACGGTCCGGCCGTTGTCACAGCGAAGACGGGCGAAGCGCCGGTGCGCGGCGTCGACGCGGCGAGCGCCGCGAAGACCGCTCCTTCGCGGAGCGTGCCGGTCGCGGCGGGTTACCGCGCGAACGCCAAGGTCTCGGCCGAACTGGTCGACCAGGCGCGCGACTCGGTCTTCAAGCAGATCCTGATGAAGGTGTTCGACGGCGGCGGCGAGATGCGCGTCCGCCTCGAACCGCCCGACCTCGGCGAACTCGACCTGCGCATGAAGGTCGAGAACGGCAATCGGCTGAGCCTGTGGATCGGCGCGGAGCGCAGCGACGTCGCGACGATGCTGCAGCGCAATCTCGACGGGCTCCGCGACACGCTGCAGGCCGCCGGCCTCGACGTCGCCGACGCCCAGGTCGGCACACGCGACGGCGGCAACGCCCACGGACAACAGGGCGGCGACAACGGCGCACGCGACGAACACCACCCAGCCCGCGACGACGGCGCATCGCAGCGTCGCGGCGGCTGGATCAGTGCAGACGGACTCGACTTCTGGGCCTGAAGGAAACACCCATGATCTCTTCGACGACCAGTACCACCGGCACCGGCAACACCGGCACCAGCGTTCTCTCGACCTCGCAGGCGACGTACGGCGCCAACCCGTTCCTGCAGCTGCTCACGGCGCAGCTGCAGAACCAGACGCCCCTCGAGCCCGTGGACAACGAGAGCTTCATGAACCAGATGGCGAGCTACACGACCATGCAGGAGCAGCGCGACCTCAACAACAACATGTTGAAGCTGCTCGACTACCAGGGCGTTCTCGCGCGCGTGCAGGGCCTCGGTCAAGGCAGTGCACTGCTCGGCCGGCAGGTCTCCTGGAAGGACGACGCGGGCACGGAGCAGACGGGCAAGGTCGAGTCGGTCTACGTCACCGAGGCGGGCAACGTGAACCTGCGCCTCTCGGGCGGCGACGAGATCGACATGCGCCAGGTCCTCGGCATCAGCGACGCGGCGCAGGCCTGATCGTCACGACAGCGGCACGAACTCCGGGAGGAAGCACCAATGGTCAGCACCGCACTCTACACGGGCCTGTCGGGACTCCGCGTCCACCAGACCTACATCGACGTCATCGGCAACAACCTCGCGAACGTCAGCACGCCGGGTTTCCGCGGCTCGCGCGCGACGTTCAGCGACATCCTCAGCTTCACCGTGCGCTCGGGCTCCGGGCCGAACGGCAACTTCGGCGGCGTGAACCCGCTGCAGATCGGTCACGGCGCGGTCATGGCGACCGTCGACACCGACACGAACCAGGGCACCATGCAGGACACGGGCCGTTCGCTCGACGTCGCGCTGCAAGGCCGCGGGTTCTTCACGATGACGAACGGCGTGCAGACGTTCTACTCGCGCGTCGGCTCGTTCGGCATCGACGCGAACCGCACGCTCGTCGACCTGCGCAGCGGCATGCGCGTCGTCGGCAGCTCGGGTGCCAACATCACGGTCCCGGTCACCGACACGCTGCCCGCGTCCCCGACCACGAGCGTGGACTTCCAGGGCAACCTGCCCGCGAAGGTGGGCGGCCCGCTCGCCGAGATCGTGCAGTCCAACGCCGTCCTGAAGGAAGGCACCGCCGCGAGCAAGACCGCGACCGGCACGGCCGGCGCGGGCAACCAGTTCGACCTGACGGCATTCGCCGGCAAGTCGGTACTCGTGTCGGTGAACGGAGGCGCGCAGCAGAGCGTGACGTTCCCCTCCTCCACGTTCGGCGCCGCGCCCGTGAACGCCTCGACGGTCGCCGCCCTGTTCACGATGCAGGGCCTGCAGGTCACCGCGAACGACACGGCCGGCACGATCTCGTTCGACACGATCCGCCTCGGCACGAGTGCGACGCTGAAGTTCGACGACGGTCCTTCGTCCGCTGGTCTGCTCGCGGCGCTCGGCCTCAACGCGACGCTCGGCACCGGCACGGAGACGACGGCCGCGGCGACGACCGGCCTCGCGAGTCTCACGGCCCGGACGTCGGCCTACGCGGTCGGCGACAACATCACGATCAGCGGCACGAACCCGGACGGCACGGTGTTCTCGGACACGTTCGTCTTCGGCGCCGCGAACGACGGCACGACGATCGGTGACCTCGTCACCTTCATCAACGCGACGGTCGACACGGCGCAGTGCACCGCGGAACTGACGACCGACGGCAACCTGCGCCTCGTCGCAGTGGACAAG
Organism: uncultured candidatus Brocadiaceae bacterium; assembly: GCA_964538915.1. Taxonomy (GTDB): domain Bacteria; phylum Planctomycetota; class UBA1135; order UBA1135; family UBA2386; genus JAEUHQ01. The sequence continues at coordinate 37,780 of CAZIFB010000037.1, forward strand.
GAAGAGGCCGACATGAGCCTCTTCATCGGCGACGCGTCGGGCAACACCGGCAAGAACAGCTGGCCGAACTTCCAGGTCGTGCAGAACGGCACGGGTCCGGACACGGCCGTGACCTCGATCGACGTCGTCGACTCGCAGGGCCGCACGCACCCGGTCACCCTCACGTTCACGCGCAGCACGATCGACTCCACCGTCTGGGATCTGCAGGCGACGTGTGACTCCGCGGAGGGCACGGTCACGCAGGCGCAGATCGGGCAGATCCGATTCAACGACAACGGCTCGTTCAACGTGATCGGCGGCGGCACGAACGCGCTCGCGTTCACGTGGAACGGCATCTCCGCCTCGCAATCGGTGACCGTCAACCTCGGCTCATCCGGCCAGTTCGACGGCATCGCGATGCTCGGCAATGCGACCACGGTCGCGGCGGTGAACCAGGACGGCTTCGCGCCGGGCACGCTGCTCAACGTCGGCTTCAACAACAACGGCGAGCTCGTCGGCTTCTACAGCAACGGCCAGTCGCGCACTCTCGACCAACTGCGCGTGAGCATGTTCAGCAACGAGGGCGGCCTCGTGCGCGTCGGCGACACGATGTTCGTCGAATCGCCCAACTCCGACGACGCCATCGCGACGACCGCGAACTCGGCGGGCGCCGGTTCGGTCCGCGCCGGCCAGCTCGAGAACAGCAACGTCGACATCGCGCGCGAATTCGTCAACCTGATCGAGGCGCAGCGCGGCTTCCAGGCCAACTCCCGCGTCATCACGACGACGGACGAGATCCTGGCCGAACTCATGAACATCGTGAGGTAGCCGTGACCAACTACGGAGAAATGGCGCTCGTTCGCGGGCTCGCGTTCCTCGCCGAGAAGCAGGCGGCGACCGCGCACAACCTCGCGAACGTCGACACGACGAGCTTCAAGCGTCGCCACGCGATCGCGGTCGATTCGAAGCAGGACTTCCAGTCGGTCCTGCAGAAGACCCTGCCGACGATCACGTACGCGGAGCAGACCGACCTGCAGCGCGGCATCCTCCGCGAGACCGGCAACAACCTCGACATCGCGATCGACGGGCCGCAGTGGATGCGCGTCCAGGACGGCAAGGGCGCGCGCTACTACACGCGCAACGGTCAGCTGCAGATCGGGTCGGACGGCCGCCTGCTCACACGCGGCGGTCTCACCGTCCTCGACCAGAACAACCAGCCCATCACGATCAACAGCGGTGAGACCTCGCCGAGCCAGCTCAGCATCTCACCGAACGGCACGATCCAGAATCCGAACACCGGCCAGACGTGGGGCCCGATCGCCGTCGTGTCGCTGGCGAAGCCCGACGCGCTCGTTCCCGCCGGTCGCGGCCTCTACGTCGATCCGCTCGACCAGCGCGGCGCGCAGACGGGCGACGCGGTGCAGCAGGGCTTCCTCGAGGGCAGCAACGTCGACAGCCTCCAAGAGCTGGTCCAGATGATCTCCGTCGAGCGCAGCTTCGCCGCGACCCAGAAGGCCCTCACCGGCATGGGCCGCCTGCAAGAGAACCTGATCACGAACTTCCTGAGGTGACATCCCGATGCTGAAGAGTCTCTACACCACCGCGACGGGCATGAAAGCCCAGCAGACCATGGTCGACATGATCGCGAACAACATCGCGAACGTGAACACGGCCGGCTTCAAGAAGTCGCAGGCGTCCTTCGAGGACCTGTTCTACGTCACGCTGCAGGCGCCGGGTCTCGCGCGCGGCGCGAACGACAGTCCGGTCCCGATCGGCACGCAGATCGGTTCGGGCACGCGCCTCAACGGCACCACGAAGGTGTTCACGACGGGCACGCTCGAGATCACGGAGCGCAACCTCGACGTCGCGATCGACGGCGAAGGGTTCTTCGCCGTGCAGCTGCCCGACGGCTCGACCGGCTACACGCGCGACGGAGCCTTCCAGATCAACGCCGACGGCAAGATCGTCACGGGCTCCGGCAACGTGCTGCTGCCCGAGATCACGGTGCCGAGCGACACGCTCGAGATCTCGATCGACCCCGAAGGCCGCTTCAGCGGCCGCACCGCGGGCAGCCCGGACACGGCGACGTCGTTCGGCCAGATCACGGTCCATCGCTTCGTGAACCCGTCCGGCATGCTCGCGGTCGGCGCGAACGTCATCCGCCCGACGGAGGCGTCCGGCGCGCCGATCACCGGCAACCCCGGCTCGATCGGTCTCGGCACCCTGAAGCAGGGCTTCGTCGAACGCAGCAACGTCCAGATCGTCAACGAGCTCGTCAACCTGATCGTCGCGCAGCGCGCGTACGAGGTGAACAGCCGCGCGATCCAGGCCAGCGACCAGATGCTGTCGACGGCCACCAACCTGTCACGCTGATCCACTCCAAACGGGAAGGGGGAGAGTCATGAACCTGTTCGCAACCATCTTGCTCGCCACTGCCGTGTTCGGCGGCGGCGGAGGCGGCGGAGGCGGCGGCGACGAGAAGGACCCGAAGCCGGCGATCGAACTGCGCCTGCGGCCTGCCGTCGCGGTTCGCGGCCTCGACGTCACGATCGCCGACCTGTGCGAAGTCTCGGCCAACGGGCCGGACGCGCTGGCCATCGGACAGATCGTGTTCGGCCCCGCTCCCGTCGCCGGCTACGCGCGCACCCTGGCGCGCACCGAGATCGTGCAGTCCCTCGCCGCTGCGGGCCGCGACATCGCGTCGATCAAGTTCGAAGGCGCCAGCGAAGTCGTCGTCCAGTCGATCACGGTCGACGTTCCGACCGCCGACCTGCTCGACGCCGCGACCGGCGCGCTGCAGGCGCTGCTCGCGGTCGAGGGCGGCGACGTCGAGTTCGAGGCGCCGGCGCGCCTGCGGCAGATCCAGGCTCCGCCGGGCCGCCGCAGCCAGGAGCTGTCCGCCCGCGTCCGCAACGGCGCAACCAACCCCGACTCGGCGATCGTCGACGTCGACGTGCTCGTCGACGGCACGAGCCACAAGAAGGTGCCCGTCACGTTCAAGCTGCGGCGCTTCCGCGCGATCCTGAAGACCGTCGGCACGGTCCGCGCCGGCACGCCGCTCGGCCCCGACAACCTCGTCGTCGTCCGCGAAGCGGTGACGCAGACGAGCGGCCTCTTCCTCGACGACTGGCGCCAGGTCGACGGAATGATCGCCTCGCGCAACCTGCAGCCGCAGCAGCGACTGATGCTGGGAGACGTCGCGCCGCCGGCTCTCGTTCACAAGGGCGACGTCGTGACGGTCGTGCTGACGCGCGGCCGTGTGAAGGTCACCGCGAAGGCGATGGCCAACCACGACGCGCCGCTGGCAGGCCGCATCACCCTCACCAACATCCAATCCCGCTCGCAGATGACCGGCATCGTCTCGGGCACGGGACTCGTCGAGGTGCAGCAATGAGCAGTTCCTTCGTCTCCTGCATCGCCGCGGCGATCATCGTCACGGCCTTCGCGACGGCGCAGAACCCCTACGTGAAGGCCGGCGCGACCATCGCCGCCGCGAACGATCTGCGCGCGCGCAACGTCGGCGACATCCTCACGGTCTCCATCCAGGAGCAGCACAGCGTCAAGAACGAGGACAAGGTCGAGCGCAGGAACGACACCTCGCTCGCCGCGCGCCTCGAGGCGTACAGCCTCACGGACAAGACGTTCAAGAGCAACGTGCTCCCCAAGATCGACATCCGCAAGGAGTCGGACTTCCAGGGCGAGGCGAAGCAGGACCTCGGTTCCGAGGTGAAGGCGAGCATCGCGGTCGTCGTGATCGACGTGCAGCCGAACGGCAACCTCGTCGTCGCGGGAACGCGCAGTGTCACCGTGAACGACGAGACGCGCACGCTCCGGATCAGCGGTCTCGTGCGCTCGCTCGACGTGTCGCCGAACAACACGGTCGGCAGCGCGCAGGTCGCCGACGCGCGAATCTCCATCTCGGGCGAAGGCGGCAACACGCGTCAAGTGACGCGCGGCCCCGTCGGCCAGCTGTTCGACACCCTCGTCTGGGCCGCCTGGCCGTTCTGACCATCATGCGCCTCCTCGCCGTTCTCACGTTCGTGGTCGCCGGCTTCGCGCTGGCGCAGGACCCGCCGCCCGCTGCCACCACACCGGCGCAGCAACCCGCGACCGAACCGCCAGCAACGCCGCCGGCCGCGACCGAGGTCGCCGCGGTGCACACGTCCGAGTCCGGCGAAACGGTGTTGTCGCCGCGCATCCGCAGCGTCACGCGCCTGCACAACAGCATGCCGCACCACCTGTTCGGCATCGGCCTCGTCACCGGTCTCGCCGGCACGGGCTCGAGCGACCGCGGCACGCGCCAGGCGATCCTCAACGTCATCCGGCAGATGGGCATGAACCTCACCATCGCCGACGTCACCGGCGGCAGCACGGCGCTCGTGTCGCTCACGTGCTCGCTGCAGCCGTTCGCGCGCGCCGGTCAGCTTCTGGACGTGAAGGTGCAGGTCATCGGCGATGCGACGTCGTTGCGCGGCGGCGAACTGCTGCGCGCCGAACTGAAGGGCGTCGACGGACAGACCTACGTCGTGGCGCAGGGTGCACTCGTCGTGCCGGGCGTTTCGGCGTCGGGGACGAACGCGTCCGTCACGAAGAACCAGATCACCGCGGCGTGGCTCGACAACGGCGGCGTCGTGATCCGCGAAGAGGGCACGTCCTTCTTCAGCGAGTCCGGCGCACTCGAGCTGCAGGTGCTGAACCCGAGCGCCTTCAACGCGGCCTCCATCGCCGCCGGTGTCCGCACGACACTCGACGGCACGGCCGCGAGCGTGAGCGCCGTCGATCCGTCGCTGGTGCGCATCGAGCTGCCCGACGACGACCGCACCAACGAGAACGCGCTCCGCATCCTCAACCTCGTCGGCAACGTGCGCGTCGCCGTCGAGAACCCCGCGAAGGTCCTCGTCGACCAGACGACCGGCACCGTCCTCGCGGGCGAGGGCGTGATGATCAGCCCCTGCGTCGTCGGCGTGAGCGACTTCACGATCGCGATCGCCAACGACGAGGAGGTCATCCAGCCCAACCCGTTCAGCCCGGGCACGTCGGAGCGCGTCGGCCGGTCGCGGGTCGAGATCCAGACCGACAATCGCCCGCTGCAGAAGCTCGGCGGCGGCGCGACCGTCTCGGACCTGCTGCAGAACCTGAAGGCCCTCGGCCTGTCGCCCGACCAGCTCGTCCGCGTCTTCCAGGCGCTCGACCAGGGCGGCTTCCTGCACGCGACGCTGGAGGTGCGCTGATGGACGCGCTCGCACTCCAGACGATGCGGATGAAGCCCGAGACCGCGGCGGAGAAGGAGCGCCACCGCGCAGAGGACGTCGCGAAGCAGTTCGAGAGCATCTTCGTGCGCACGCTCGTCAGCAGCCTGCGCCAGACCTCCGGCATCGGCGGCGAAGGCGGCATGTTCGGTTCGGGCCCCGGCTCCGACACCTACGCCGACTGGTTCGACCAGAACCTCGCCGACAAGGTGACGTCGTCCGCGAAGGTCGGCATCGAGGAGCAGCTGATCCGCGACTTCGAGAAGAACGGCGAGCTGCCGAAGCGGGCCGCCAGCGTCGCGAAGGCGCGCGACGAGATCGCGAAGACGGTGTTCGACAGGAACTCACTCCACAACTCACTCCACGGCGCCCTGCAGACGGGCAAGCGAGGCATCGATGTCCTTCCATGAACAGACCGATCGCCTCGAGCGATCGTTCCGCACGACCTGCGAACTGCTGAGGGCGCTTCTGCAGGGACTGCAACAGCGGCGCGCGTCCTGGGCTTCGGCCCGGCCGAGCACGATCGAACCCTCCGCTGAGATGGAGACGATCGCGCAGCAGCTCGCGGGCGAGGAGAACACTCGCACGCTGCTCCTGGCGGAGATCCGCAAGGTGATGCCGGCGCCGATCGGCGGCACGTCGGCCGACCTCCATCTCAACGTCACGCGCATCGCGGCCGCGATGCCCGCGCCCGCCGCGAAGACGCTGCGCGCCGCGGCGGACGAGGCGACGGCGCTGGCGAAGTCCGTCCGTGTCGAAGTGACGCTGGGCCAGCGCCTGCTGCGCTTCGGTCAGCGCGCGCACGAGTCCGTGCTGCAACAACTCGGCGCGGCGGCGGCGCCGCCGAGCGGAGCCTCTCTCTACGACCGCAATGCGCGCTCGGCCCGCGGCCTCGGCGCCCCGCGTCGGCAGGGTGTGCTGATCGACGGACGGATGTGAACAGGAGGATGCGATGACCTTCGGATTCGGACTCGGTGCAGGTCTCCGCGCGTTGACCGCGGCACGTCTCGGCATGCAGACGGCGGGCAACAACGTCGCGAACGCGAACACCGCCGGCTACTCGCGCCAGCGCGTCGATCTCTCGGCGTCGCTGCCGTTCGGCATCGCCGGCGGCTACCAGATCGGCACCGGCGTCGACGTGAACAGCATCACGCGCATCATCGACGACGGCCTCGAGCGCCGCATCCAGCTGCAGCTGGGTCTCGTCGGCTCCGCTGAAGTCGACCAGTCGCGCTTCGACGAGATCGAGAGCATCCTGGCCGAACCGGACGGCGGGCTGTCCGACTCGCTCGCGGGGCTCTTCGGTTCGATCGGCAAGCTGAGCACCGACCCGTCGGACCGCGCGCTGCGCGGCGGCGTCGTGCAGGCCGCGGGTGTGCTGACACAGGGCTTCCGCCTCGTGTCGCAGCGCCTGACCGATCTCTCCGGCAGCACGTTCTCCGAGGTGCAGGGGCTCGTACGCCAGGTCAACTCGCGCTCCGCGACCATCGCCGACCTCAACGCGAAGATCATCGCGACGGAAGCCAGCGGCGCGAGCGCGAACGACCTGCGCGACACGCGCGCCCAGCACATCAAGGAACTCGGCAAGCTGCTCGACACCCGCACGATCGAACGCGCGTCCGGCAGCGTCGACCTGCTCGTCGGCGGCCACCTCGTGGTCTCGGGCGATCGCGCCTCGACGCTCTCGACGGGCAAGGACACCGCGGGCAACACGAAGGTGACGATCGGCTCGACGACGAGCGGCGCGGTCATCACCGGCGGCCGCATCGCGGCGCTGCTCGACCAGGAGAAGGGCTCCGTGCCCGGCATCCAGAGCCGCCTCGATCAGCTCGCGCGCAACACGATCCTCGAGTGGAACCGGCTGCACTCCACGGGCATGCCGGCTTCGGGACCGTTCTCGACCCTGACCGCGGCGTACGGCGCCGTGGACGGCGACGGCGACGGTGTGGGCGGCGACGAATTCCTGTCGCAGTCAGGCTTCGACTTCCCGGTGCAGGAAGGCGATCTCTGGATCGCGGTCACCGACAAGGAGACCGGCGCGATGGAGCGATCGCGCATCCACGTCGATCCGCGTTCGATGACGCTCCAGGACGTCGCGCAGGCGATCGGCGACATCGATCACCTCACCGCGAGCGTGGACCCGACGGGCCGCCTTCGCATCTCGGCGGACTCGGGCTACGGCTTCGACTTCTCGCCTCGCCTCGATCCGAATCCGGACAGCGCCGGCACGTTCGGCGGCCTGAAGCCGTCGATCGGCTCGCAGGGCGCCGGCCCGTACGACCTGTCCGGCCAGACCTTCCCCGTCAGCTTCACCGTGACGACCGGCACGGCCGCTTCTCCGGCCACCACGACGGTCACGCTGGCCGCGAACGAATTCGTCGACCCGGCGAACGCGACCGTCGACGAGCTGGTCGCCGCGATCAACAACGACCTCGGCGGCGCCGGTCGCGCCATTTCGGTCGGCGGCCGCCTCGTGCTGCAGAGCGCGCAGGGCGGTTCGACCGCGCAGCTCGGTCTCGCCAATGTCGGCGCGGGCACTGCGCTCGCGGACCTCGGCCTTTCGACCACGACGGCTCTCGGCCGCGACGACGCGGTGACGGTGCGTACCGAAGGCACCTACACCGGTTCGACGAACCAGCAGTTCACGTTCGTGCCGGAGAGCGACGGGCAGATCGGGCAGACGCCGGACCTCAGGGTTCGGGTCTACGACTCGAACGGCGCTCTCGTGACCACGGTCAACGTCGGCCGCGACTACGAGCCCGACACGCCGATCTCGCTCGGCAACGGCATCAAGGTCGCGTTCGGCCCCGGGTCGATCTCGGCCACCGCCGGACAGGCCTTCCAGCTGGACGCGCTCGCCGACAGCGACACCAGCGACCTGCTCGTCGCCACCGGCATGAACGCGTTCTTCCTCGGCTCGAGCGCGTCGGACATCGAAGTGAACCCGGAGCTGCTCACGAACCCCGATCGCCTCGCCGCGGGCATCGGCACGGCGGAAGGCGACGCGGGCAACCTCGCCCGCATGACGAGCCTCCGCACCATCGACCTCGACGACCTCGCGTCGAACACGATCGAGGACTTCTACGCCGACATCGTCGGCGACGTCGCCTTCTCGACGGCGGCCGCGACCACGGGACTCCAGTCGGAGAACAAACTGCTCGAGCAGCTGCACGCCGAACGAGAGTCGTTGTCGGGCGTGAACATGGACGAGGAGATGGTCGACATGCTGCGTTTCCAGCAGTCGTACGACGCGGCGGCTCGCTTCATCGCAGTCGCGCAGCAGATGACGGACACGCTGATCAACCTGGGGAGGTGACCATGAGCATCCGAATCACCCAAGGCATGCTGTATTCGCGCGCGCTCGGCGACGTGCAGAACAGCCTGCTCCACTTCTCCCGCCTGCAGCAGGAGGTCGCCACCGGCAAGCGGATCAACCGTCCGTCGGACGACCCCGCGGCGGCGCTGCGGATCCTGCCGCTGCGCAACGACCTGCGTGACCTCGCGCAGCTCGGCGACAACGTCGCTCTGGCGCGCGAGACGCTCAACACCGGCGCGGCGTCGCTGGAGGACGGCTCGTCGCTGATGCAGCGTGTGCGCGAACTGACGACCCAGGCTGCGAACGGCACGCTCAGCGAAGGTGATCGTGCGAGCATCGGCGCCGAAGTCGAACAGCTGCTGAGCCAGCTCGTCGGCATCGGCAACAGCCGCCGCGGCGACAAGTACCTGTTCGGCGGCACGGCGAACGGCAACCCGCCCTTCGACCTCGTCACCGACGCCGGCGGGACCCGCGTCGTCTATCGCGGCAACAGCGAGAACCTCGACGTCGAAGTCGCGCCCGGCGTGCGCACGGCGCTCAACGTTCCCGGCAACGCGATCTTCCAGGCGCGCAATCGCGGCGCGACGACGTTCACCGCAGCGGTCGGCTCCGCGGCGACCGGTGCGCTGCCGGTCGGCGCCGGTGACACGGGTGTCGGCTTCGGTCGGCTGAGCGTGTCGTTCGGCGGGCTCGGCGCCGGCGTGCCCAGCACGATCAGCGCGGGCAGCGGTGCGAGCAATGCCGTCGGTCCGCTGACCTACGAGTTCACAACGGGTCCGGACACGCTCGGCATCGGCGGCGGCACCAAGATCCCGATCCCGGTCACGGACGGGACGTTCACGACGGCCGACGGCCGCACGATCTCGCTGACGGTGACCGGTGTTCCGGCGCCGCTCACCGGCACGTTCACCGCGAACGCGAACCTCACGACCGACGACGGGGCCACGACGGTCACGGTGTCGGACTTCTCGCAATCGAGCGTGATGATCCGCAACTCGTACGACGAGTCGGTTCTGAACGTCGACGTCCGCAGCCTGGCGCAGACCGGCGAGGAGCACGTGAAGTTCGAAGGCACGTTCGACGCGTTCACGACCCTCTCCACGCTGCGCGACCTGCTGCGCAACGACGACGACCTTCCCGACCAGACGGTGCGCGACCGCGTCGCACAGATGCTGGGCGAGGTCGACTCGGCCCACGACGCGATCCTCGACGGCCTGCGCGAACTCGGCTTCCGCTCGTCGTCGATGGACGTGCTCTCGAATCGCGTCGAAGGCCTTCGCGTCGCGCGCACGGAGTCGCTCAGCACGGTGCAGGACACGGACATCGCCGAAGCGATCCTCGAACTGCAGCGGCAGGACCTCTCCTACCAGGCGGCACTGCAGGTGACGTCGCGCGTGATCCAGACCAGCCTGTCGAGCTTCCTCGGCTGATTCCATGACGACCGACCTCCTCCCCCGTGTCGATGCCGCGCCGGCCGTCGCCCCCGACGCGCCGGCGAAGGCAGCCGCACAGTCCCCCGACGGCTCGACGTTCCAGCGGCTGCTCGAATCGCTGCAGCAGCTGCGCACGACCGGTCGTGCCGTCGCGGACGCCAACGATCCCGCCCAGCTGCGCGACGCGATCCGCGCCGCCGACGACGGGTTCGTCACCGCGATGGACCTGCGCAAGCGCCTCGAAGAGGCCTTCCGCAACCGCCTGCCATGACGGTCGCTGCCGGCAACGTGGTGCGCCTCGATCGCCCCGCGATGCAGCGCTGGCTGCCGCAGCTCGACGAATGGCTGCTGCCCGGCCTGTTCTACGGTGTCCAGCACACGTGGCCGCAGCTCTACCGCAGCGACGGCGAAGGCATGTTCTTCGCATTGTTCGAGGATGCGCCCGAAGGCGAACGGATCGTCAGCCACTGCGCGTGCCGCTTCGTGACGGTCGAGACCATGCGCGGCCCCGTGGGATGCGCGCTGCTCGGATCGGTCGCGACCGACCCGGCGCGGCGCGGGCAGGGCCTCGCGAGCCGGGTGCTCGCGGCCGCAATGGCCGCGTGCGACGAACGTGCCGACGCGGTGCTGCTCTGGGCCGAACGACCCGAGCTGTACGCGCGCCACGGCTTCGTCGCCGGCCGCGACGAGGAGTGCCTCGCGATGATGCGCCGGCCGCGCCGCGAGGGTGTGCACGTGCGCCACGCCGAAGTCCGGGACCACGCCGCGCTGCACGCACTGCACGAACGGAACCCGCTGCGCGTGGTGCGTTCGCCGGTCGTGATGTCGGGCCTGCTCACGACGCCCGGCATGACGACCGCGGTGCTCGAGGACGAGGGAGAAGTCGTCGCGTACGCGTGCTGCGGCAAGGGCGCCGATCTGCAGGGCCATTGGCACGAACTCGGCGGTACCGACGCCGCGGTCGCGCGCCTCCTGCCGGCCGCGATGCACATCGCCGATCAGGTCGAAGCCGTCGTACTCGTGCCGCCGTACCGCACGACGCTGCGCGCCGCACTCGGGGCCAGCGTCGTCGGCGAAGGCATGGTGCCGGGGCCGATGGTGCGGGCGAAGCCCGGCATCGACGCGACGTTCTGGATCGACGGCCTCGACTCCGTGTGACCGCCGCGGCGGCGCGCTACCGGTCGTAGGCGCCGAAGATCGTCGTGCCGCTCACGGAACGCTGGAAGAAGCGCGCCTTGAGGACCTGGTAGTCCGGGTGCGCGAAGAACGCGTCCTTCTGCTCGCGGCTGCCGAACCAGATCGCGAACACGCGGTTGATCGGGTGGTCGCTCGCGGACTTCAGCACCTTCGCGACCGTGAAGTCGTAGCGGAAGCCGCCGCCGTGGGCGGCGAGCAGCGGCGCCATCGCCGCACGGTACTGCTGGTAGAGGTCGTCGTCGGTGACCGTGAGGCCGACCATCATCTCGTGGACCATCTCCGGCTTGTAGCCGACACGAGTGTGGCCCGGGAGAGCTTCCCCGCGGCGGGCCGGGACCCGCCGAGAACGGCGAGGCATGATCCGCGCATGCTGCCACGCCTGCTCGTCGCGACGCTGTGGTCCGTTGCTCTCTGCGCACAAGCGACGCCGGAACTCGCGGCCGCCGTCGACGCATTCGTGCTCGATCGCTGGAGCAGTGCGGCGCCGGACCCGCTGGTGGCGAAGCTCGTCGCGGCGAACGTCGACGCGGCGGGACTCGAAGCGATCCTTCGTGCGGGTCGGCCGGAGTATCCCGCGGTGGCGGAGCCGCGCGGCGAGCTGAGCGCGCGGTTGCCGATCGCGAGTGAGCACGTCGATCACGCAGCGGAGCACTTCGTCTACGTGCCGAAGTCGTACGACCCGGCGAAGCCGACGCCGCTGCTCGTCGTCGGCCACGGCGGCAGCGCCGGCCGCGACCTCGCGTTCGGCGCGCGTGCAGCCCGTTCGGGACTGCGCCCGTTCTGGCTCGAGGCGGCGGAGGAGCACGGCTTCCTGATCGTCGCGCCGCTCACCGATCGCGGCTGGATGCAGATCGGCACGTCGATCCTCTTCGCCGCGGTGTCGCGCATGCAGCGCGACTTCCACGTCGATCCGGACCGCATCTTCCTGACGGGACACTCGATGGGCGGCCACCTCACGTGGCGCAGTGCGTTCTGGTTCACCGACCACTGGGCCGCGGTGAGTCCGATGTCGGGCGGCTACGACTTCGTGAAGTCGGGCGACGTGTGGAACCTGGTCAACCTGCCCGGCTACGCGACGTTCGGCACCGACGAGCCGTACCAGATCAACGAGTTCAACCACACGAACGCGGCATGGCTGCGGGAGCACTCCTGCCCTTGGACCTGCATCGAAAAGCAGGGCGGCCACGAGATCTTCGCCGACGAGGTCGTGAAGGTCGGCGCATTCTTCGCGGCGCAGCGCCGGGACCTCTATCGCAAGAAGGTGTGGGCGCGCATCGGCGCGGTGCACTTCGTCGTCAACGAAACGAACCCGCAGTGGGACGTGCAGCACACCTGGAACCCGGCGCGACCGCTCGACCTGTCGTCGATGTTCTGGCTGCGCTTCTTCGAACCGACCGCCGACGTGCCCGCGGACAAGCGGCTGCAGAGGGCGTTCGGCGAGGTGAAGGACGGAAACCGGATCGAACTCACGTGCGAGAACGTGCGCCGCCTCCGCGTTCACCTGCACCCGAAGATGGTCGACTTCGAGAAGGACGTCACGATCGTCGCGAACGGCGAGACGGTGTTCGCCGGCCGCGTCGCGCCGGACCTCGGCACGATGCTGCGGCTCGTGCGCGAGTACGACGACCGCGGCCGCATCTTCCACGCGGCGGTCGACGTCGCGATCACCGGCGACCGCCCGGTGCCCGAGCCGCGCAGCGAGTGAACCGCGGCGTCAACCTCGCCGAGGAGCGGGCGCGAAACGCACGACGCACACTTCCCCGGCGAAGTCGGCAGCCTGCGCTTCGCCGACGATCCACGCCTCGACGCTCTCGGCACGGCGTCCACCGGTTCCTGCGCCGATCAGCGGCATCGCGATCGAACGGAAGCCGCGGGTGCCGGCCAGCGCGAGCGCGCTACGCACGCAGCGACGCACCGCTTGCTCGGACGAGCGCCACAGGAGGTTGAGCCCGCGACGTGGATGATCGCCTGGTGCGGCAGCAGTCCGGCGCCGGTCACCACCGCGCCGCCCAGCGGGATGGAGCCCATGCGCGAGAGTTCGCGGAACGGGTCGAGGCCGGCCCGCCGCTTGATCGCCTTCGACACCCCTTGCGGAATCAGCAGCCACCAAGGGACGACGTTGCGATTCCACGCGTTGACGATGACATCGACGTCCTGATCCAGAAGGTCGCCGGTCACGACACGAACTCTCGCCGCAGCCATGCCGACGCGGATCCTCCCAGGACCGCCGCCGACACCAAAGCCCCCGGGCGCACCGGCCCCGCGCCCGATCGCCGGACCCGTGACACCCGCCGCGGACGGCGGACCGACGAATCCCGACACCACGGTCGACGGCCGGGGGGAGCCGGCTAGACTGCTCGCCCGATTTTCCGCCCAGACCGGCCCTTCCCGGGCCGCAACGAGAGCCTCCCCATGGACATCGTCGTCTGCATCAAGCGCGTCCCGACCACCGACGCGGCGATCAAGATCGCCGCCGACGGAAAGTCGATCGATCCCACCGGCGTCCAGTTCGAACTGAACGCGTACGACGAGTTCGCCCTCGAGCAGGCGCTACGGATCAAGGAGCAGCTCGGCGCCGGCTCGGTGACGGTCGTCACGATCGGCCCGAAGGACTGCAAGAAGCAGCTCGACGACGCGCTCGCGCGCGGCGCCGACAAGGCCGTGCTGCTCACGACGACGGAGTGGATCCACGACGGCGCCTCGACCGCGGCCGCGCTCGCGGCGTGGATCAAGACGGTGCCGTGCAACGTCGTGCTGTGCGGCCGCC
>CAZIFB010000038.1:0-1098 GCA_964538915.1 uncultured candidatus Brocadiaceae bacterium
GCCGCGGCGTCGACGCGTGCACGAGCACGCCGCAGTTGCCCGGTTCGCCGGGCCACCGCCACTCGACGACGAGCCGATAGTCGCGGAACGACGCGTCGGTGATCAGGTGCCCTTCGGGCGTGCCGAGACTCACGAGCAGCCCGTCGCGCGCGACGAACGACGGCGCCACCTTCGGATCGCCGTCGGCGGCCGGCACGTCCGCGTGCCAACCGGCGAGGTCGCGTCCGTTCCACAGTGCAATCGTGCTCGTGTCCGGGCCCGCCGCACAGCCCGCCGCGAAGACCGCCGCCATCACGAGTGCTCGTCGCATGGGCGAAACCTACGCGGCTGTGCTGCCTCGGAGAAGGTTCACGGCGCGAGGCGCTGGAGCGTCCAGGCCGCCCCCGCGCGTTCGTACCGGAACCGGTCGTGCAGACGACCGTCGCGGCCCTGCCAGTACTCGATCGTGTTCGGCACGAGGCGATAGCCGCCCCAGTGCGACGGCCGCGGCACCGATGCGCCGTCGAGACGCTGCTCGAGCGCCGCGACGAGCGCTTCGAGTTCGGCGCGGCCCGACACCGGCCGGCTCTGCGGCGACGCAGCGCTGCACAACTGTGCACGGCGCGGCCGTTCGGCGAAGTAGCGGTCCGACGTCGCGTCGTCGGTGACCTCCACGACACCCTCGACGCGCACCTGACGGTTCCTCGGCTGCGACCACCAGAACGTCGCCGCACCGCGCGGATTCGCCGCGAGCTGGGCGCCCTTGTCGCTCGCACGATTCGTGAAGAAGACGAAGCCGCGCGGATCCACGAACTTCAGCAGCACGATCCGGCAGTGCGGCTGACCCGTGGCGTCCACCGTCGCGAAGCTCATGCCGTTCGGTTCGCTGACGCCGGCGTCCCGTGCCGCCGCGAGCCAAGAGGGGAACAGGGCGAGAGGATCGGCGGGCATGTCGGCGCGCGCCATCGGCACGTCGCCGTACTCGATGCGCATCGCAGCGAACGGATCGTCCATCGCCGCATCCTAGGGGATGGGGCGGTGCCGCCGCGCGGCGGCGCAGCTCGGTCCGGCGCGGCCGACGCATCCGGCCCCCTGGGCGCCGCCCGCGCTTCGGACCAA
>CAZIFB010000038.1:1108-50690 GCA_964538915.1 uncultured candidatus Brocadiaceae bacterium
ACTCCGTCCGTCGGGTTCGCCCTTCCCCGGTCGCGGGGGGTGGGGGCGGGGCCGCCCCGCCCCGCCACGACTCGTTCGAGGCATGCCTACGCATCGGGAACCATGGGCGCCGCACGCGATGCGATCCAACGATGCACGGAGTCGTCGTGACGCTTCGCGCGGCGACGTTCCCTGTCCACGAAGCCATCTCTCGCCATGCGCACGCCCCTGTTCCTCTCCCTCGCATCGCTCGTGGCCGCCTGCAGCGACCACCACGATGCGACTCCCGAGTCCGCCCTGGTCGCGACCGTCCGCGGTAGGGTGATGGACGACCGTGGCCAGACCGTGCAAGGAGCCAGGATCCGGATGCTCGACGGCGGCACCGAGACGCAGTCCAACGACGGCGGCCGCTTCCTGTTCGAGGTGGGCAGCGGCTCGCACGAAGTCGAAGTCCGCTTCGGCGACGTACTCCTCTGCAACGCGTGCTTCCGCGTCGGCGAACGCCAGCTGCTGGACCTCGGCGACCTCTATCCGGGTCGCGACAGCGGCTGCGGGCGACCGACCGGATGTCCAGGTGACGCCGACTGCGACGACCTGTCCGATGCGGACGAAGCCGCCGGCTGGGAGGTCGTGATCGTGCAGGGCGACGGGACGGTGGTCACACGCACCGTCTCCAGCGATCCCGCTCTCGTCGACACCGACGGAGACGGCCTTCTCGATGCCGACGAGATGGCGGCGCGCACCGACCCGCGCCGCCGCGACACCGACGGCGACGGCCTGCCCGACTTCGCGGAGCTGTTCGCCTACAAGAGCAGCCCGTGGGTCGTGGACAGCGACGGCGACTCGCGCGGCCCGAGCGGCACCGCGCCGACCGATCCGAATCTGTGGGACGGCTATGAACTGCTGCACAGCGGCACGTCGCCGACGCTGGCCGACACGGACGGCGACGGACTCACGGACTGGGAAGAAGTGCATTCCGGCGGCGTGAGCCCGCTGGTCGCCGAACTCCCGCGCCTGTCGCTGGACCTCTACGGCGACCCGACCATCGTCCTGAACATCACCGACACGCAGACCAGCACTCACAAGTCGATCTCGTCGGTCCTCGAGAAGCAGCAGAACGGCTACCAGCACTCGGACACCGAGTCGACCAAGATGTCGATCGAGAACACCGTCGCGATCCATCAGGAGTTCGAGATCGGCACGAGCAACTGGCCGCCGTCGTACGACGCGAAGGTGACCACGGACACCGAGTTCAAGCACGGCTACGCGACCGAGAGCCTGTCGAGCTGGACCGAGGAGTCCGTCCGTGCGTCGCAGCAGAACTACGAGAACGAGACCAACGGTCTCACCGCCATCAGCTACGACGACGGCATGTTGTGGGCGGCGATCAGGATCGCCAACGACTCGAACCTCGCGTTCCGCGTCGGCGACCTGCGCATCACCGCGCATCGGATGAAGCCGGGCGGCAGCTTCGAGGCGATCGGCACCCTCCGTCTCGGCACTCTCGGCGCGGGGAACCAGTGGTTGCCGTTCGAAGGCGCAGCCGGCGAGTTCGTGCTCGGCCCTTCGGTCGAGTACGTGGGTGTCGTCGGAGCCGACAACCTGCCCGCGCAGGTCATGCGATCGCTGGTCAGCGATCCGACTGCGCTGCTGTTCGAGATCGGGTCCTACTCGATCTACAAACTCGACGCGTTCGGCAACCCGACCGTGAACTTCGCGACGATCGGCGAATCCGTCGTCCAGAGAACCGGGCTCATCGTCATCGACCACGGCGACGGCAACGTCGAGCGCCACATGGTCGCGACGAACGTCTACCGCTACCCCGACGGCTCGGGGCGCGGGATCCGCGTCGGTGACGCCCTCGACCTGCTCGGCGTCTCGCACGAGACGACGATGTCGGCCGACGGCACGCGCCGCGTGCTGACCAGGGTCGGGACCGTCGCAACATGGCGGAACGAGGAGAAGCCGCAGATCCGCGGGTTCTGGATCGTCGGCGGGACGAGCGCCTCGTTCGACCAGGCGATCACGCAGGACTTCGACGACCTCGTGCTGAACAGCGGCGAGAGGATCTCGCTGAGCTTCGTGCAGGACCGCGACGGCGACTTCGTGTTCGACGCCGAGGAGTACCTGCTCGGCACGAACCCCGATCTCGAGGACAGCGACGCGGACAGCGTCACCGACTACGACGAAGCCAAGGTCGGCTGGAGCGTCGCCCCGCGGGGCACGACTCCGTGGGCCGTGCATCCGGATCCGCGGTTCGCCGATTTCGACGGCGACTACCTGGTCGACGGCGCCGAACGACTGCTCGGGACCGATCCCTACCAGAAGGACACGGACCACGACGGCTACGAGGACGCGTTCGATCCCTCGCCGCTCGTGCCGCCCTGCATCGACGCCGCGACCCTGTCGATGTCCGGCTGGTGGACCGGCGCCGCGACAGGCAGCATCGCGAACGACGTCTGGACGAAGGACGCACTGCAGAGTCCGGGGCAGATGTACCTGCAGGGCAACCCGGGCAGCGTCGTCGCGACCCTCGGCAGCGACACCGTGTTCCTGTTCAACCTCGACGGCAACCGCATCGAGGTGAAGGACCCGCCGACCGGGAGCACGCTGCGCGGTCTGAGTCCCGCGCACGAGTGCACGATCGCCGCCCGTGTCCGTTGGGCTGGCGCACCCCCCGGCGTGGCACCGGGGACGCACGGCGTGATCCTCGGCAAGGGTCCGCGCCACGACGCCACCTACGCGCTGTCGGTCAACGACGCCGGCAAGCTGCGCTTCTCGGTCTACCGCCGCTGGTACGAGAAGCGCTGGGGCTGGTTCTTCGGCTGGGTCGACGACTTCGCCGAAGACCACGCCGGCACGGAGACCTCGGCGATCTCGTCGACGGGCACCATCGCGCCCAACACGTGGATCGACGTGGTCGCGACCGTCAGCGCCAGCCAGATGCTGCTCTACGTCGACGGCGTGAAGGTCGGCGAAGCCACCATCGACTGGTGGGCCGAGAGCTCGAGCATCCGCACGCACCACACGACCGAGTACCTGGTCGGCAACGACGACGCGCTGTGGATCGGCGCCGACATGCCGGAGGCGCCTTTCACCGAAGGGCGGTTCAACGGCCATCTCGACGACGTGCGCTACTTCCACCGCGCACTGACGGCGGCCGAGGTCCTGCAGATCCACCAGCTCGGCAACTGCCCGCCGACCGGCGGCTGACCGTCAGGCGTCGGCGAGGGCCCGCGCCCGTTCGGCGAGGGCCTTCGCGAACGCCGCCGTGTCGCCGTTGCGCGCGTCGCGCGGCGAGACCAGCACCAGTTCGACCGCCGGCACGGGTGCCTTCAGCGCGACGAACGAAGCGCCTGCGTGCGGCAGCTTCTCGCTGTGCCGGGGCGCGATCGCGACCCCGTCGCCAGCGGCGACCGCGCCGAGCATCAGGGCGACGGAGTCGACTTCCGCGACGACCCGCGGCTCGAACCCCGCTGCCTCGCACGCTGCGTGCAGGAACTCGCGACGGCCGGGAAACGCGAGGTCCGACAGGGACACCCAGTCGTCGCCGCGCAGTTCGCCGAGTGCGATCGACGAGCGCGAAGCGAGCGCGTGCGCGTCGGGCACGACGACGGCGACGCGATGACGACTCAGCGAGCGCACGAGGAACTGCTCGCGGTGCCGCGGCTCGAGGTTGGCGAGGATCGCGACGTCGAGGTCGTGCGCGGCGAGCCGTTCGAGCTGCGCGTTCGGAGCCAGGTCGAAGAGCGCGATCGCGAGCGAACTGTCCTTCTTCTTCAGTTCGCGCACTACGGGCGCCACGAGGTCGTCGAGGAACGTGCCGAGGAAGCCGATGCGCAGCGTGCGGCGCGCCTTGCCGAAGTGTTCCCGCAGCTGCTGCGTGCTCGTCGCCGCGTCGCACAGCATCTGTCGCGCCTTCGGCAGGAACCACCGCCCCGCATCGGTCAACGCGATGCGCTGCTTCTTCCGCTCGAACAGGTCGACGCCGAGACGTCTCTCCAGCAGCGCGACCTGGCGGCTCAGCGCCGGCTGGGTCACGTGCTCGCGGCGCGCGGCGGCGGAGATGCTGCCGGTCTCGGCGGCGGCGACGAAGTAGCGCAGCTGGTGGAACTCCACGGAGCGATCATGCCTTCCCGGCATGACCTCGTGAAGCACACGGCATTGGCGGAACGGCCGCGCAGGGACGATCCTTCGGCCATGAACCTGACCCTCCGTCGCTCCGCCGAACGCGGCCACGCCGACCACGGCTGGCTCGACTCCCGGCACACGTTCAGCTTCGCCGACTACCACGACCCGGCCCACATGGGGCTTCGCATGCTGCGCGTGATCAACCAGGACACCGTGGCGCCCGCCGCCGGATTCCCGACGCACCCGCACCGGGACATGGAGATCTTCAGCTACGTGCTCGGCGGCGCGCTGCAGCACCAGGACAGCATGGGCAACGGCCGCACGCTGCGCCCCGGCGAGATCCAGCTGATGAGCGCCGGCACCGGTGTGACGCACAGCGAGTTCAATCCGAGCCGAACGGACCCCCTGCACTTCCTGCAGATCTGGATCGTGCCGGACCGACGCGGACTCACCCCGAGCTACACCGAGTGGAAGCCGACGGACGAGCAGCGTCGCGCGCAGGACGTCGTGGTGATCTCGCCAGACGGGCGCGACGGCAGCGCCGTGATCCACCAGGACACGATCGTGCGCCGTCTGTCGCTGCCAGCGGGCGCCGCGACGTCGCACACGAACGGCAAGGGCCGCGCGACCTGGGTGCAGCTGATCTCGGGTTCACTCCAGATCGGCGACCGCGTGCTGGCAGCTGGTGACGGAGTCAGTACCGAGGACCAGGGCTCGATGGCGATAACCGCGAAGACCGCCGCCGAGGCACTGCTCTTCGACCTCGGCCCGTTCCCGCCGCGCTGACCGCGCCTTCTGCCGCGTCAACGCCGCAGCGAGGTTGCCGCGACGTGCGCACTCGACATCGTCGCATCGAGTGTGAACCGGCCGCGCAACGTGCCCGCCGACGTTTCGAGTTCGACCTCGAACACACCGTCGCCCAGGACGATGTCGCGCCGCACGACGCCGATCTCGTCCGCCGCGACGTCGTCGCCGAACACCACGCGCCGTTCCACGTCGCCGCGGCGAACGACCAGGCGACCGCGATCGCCCGCGATCGCCCCGTCGACCAGTACCGTGCGCCGACGACCGGCGCGCAGCACCACCTGCACGTCCGCATCGTCCGGGGCCGCACCCACGGGAACGTCGCACAGCCATTCGCTGTCGCGTCCGAACATCGACAGGCGCCAGTTCCCGGCGGCGACCCGCACGACGCAGAGGCCGCGACCGATCGACGTCGAGGCGAGGTTGCCGCACGGGTCGCGCAGCACGAACAGCACCTCGTCGTCCGCGCATTCGCCGACGATCCGCACCCGCCGCGCAACTGCGCTCTCTGCCTGCACGATGCCCAGGTCCCTCGTCTCGCCGACCTCGAGACCCGGCACCCGACGTGTCACGGGCACCGTGCCTTCGGTGGCGGCCAGCCACGACAGTTCGTGATCACCGACGGGGAGGAGCCCGGTGACCCAGCGGTCACCGTCCCGTTCACACGACAGAACGGAGATGCCGAGCGCGTCGCGACACGCGACTCCGGCCAGCGGAATCGTGTTGCCCGCCGCGTCGATCACCCGGATCGCGACGCGCGCGGTGCCGAGTCTCGAGGCGTCGATCGGCTCCTGCCCGGCCGCTGCGTGCAGGGGCAAGGACACCCACGGTGAACGCGCGCTGCGACGCATCACGAGTTCGTCGGCCGAGCGTGGCAGGTCGAGCGCCAGCGCGCCCGTGGAATCGGCGCGGTGCACGAAGGCCGGCCGCGTCCCGTGCGTTCGCACCGCTGCTTCGACACCGCGCAACGCACTGCCGTCCGCCGTCGCCACCCGGACCCGCAACTGCTCGCGTGCAACGAGCGTGCAGGCGATGTCGGCGGCGGCGCCCACGGCGACCTCCGCGGTGCGCGCGAAGACCGCACACTCCGCAGCGTGAACCTCGAGCGCGACGGTTCCGGGCGCGAGCGAATCGAACTCGAAGCGCCCTTCGCCATCCGCGAACGTCCCGCATCGGTCCCACCAGTCCTGGCCGCGTACGAGCACGCGCGCGCCGCGCGCCGGAGCGCCGTCGGGACCGCGCACCGTCCCGCGAAGCTGCGCACCGGGATGCATCACGATGCGCGCGTGCTCGTCCATCGGCGCGTTCACGACGCAACACCCGTGACCGGACGCACGCACGAGCAGCGGCCGCTCGTCGATCACGAACGCGGTGAACGTTCCGTCCGGTCCCGTCACGGCGGCGGCGCCCGGCGGCGGAGCCATCGTGAGGTTGCCCGGCAGCACGAGTGTGTCCGATGCACCACCGGGCATGCGGACGCGCGCCCCGCGGATCGGCCGGCCATCCACGTCGACCACGACGCCGCGCACGACGCGACACGGCGACGACAACCGACATCGCACGGTCGCATCGGAACCGATCGGGGCGACGGGCGACGCTCCGGCGCCGGGAAGCAGCGCGGCCACGTGCGTGCCCGGCGCGAGTCCGCGCAACGTCAGGCGACCCGAGGCATCCGCGGTCCCGACGATCGCGCCGTCGAAGGCACCCGGCCCGTCGGACACCCACACGAGGGCGGCGGCGGGCGCCGTTCCGTCCATCGCCGCGACTTCGACGGTGCGGCTGCCGGCGTCGATCGCGAGCGGAACCTCCACGCACTCGCCCGGGCGCGTCGGCACGGTGACGACCGCCCCGCGATCGGTGCGCCAGGTGGTGCCGGCCCGTAGAAGGACCAGGCCGGTCGCGTCCGTGACCGCGCGCTCGACGCCCAGTTCGAAGTCGACACCGGCGACGCTCGTCCTGAGTCCGACGTGCGCGGCCGGGCTGCGATCCGCGAAGACGAGTCGCAGCGCCTGGAGCGACGCCACATCGCCCGGCTCGGCGGCAACAGCGGCGAGCGCGGACCGTTCGTACTCGCCCGGTCGACTCGACGGCGATGCCGTCGCCTCCGCGGCGACCGACGGCGCTTCGTCGTCCGACGCCGGCGCCGTTGTCGCGGACGACGCAGCGGCGGGCGCAGGCGGACCGGACCAGAGGCCGGCGGTCAGCAGCACCACTCCGACGAGACCGACCTGCGCGGCGCGCGCGCGGCCACCGAGCAGCAGGGCGAGCAGTACGCCGAGCAGCGCCTGCAGACGCGAACGCAGCATCGCGAGGCCGCGCCGCAAGCGCGCACGCACGGTCGCGTCGACGATCGCGAGATCCCGCGCGATCGCACCGGACGCCTCGTCGCCGAAGTAGCGGCGACGCACCACTTCGCGGTACGGCGTCGGCAGCGCACGCAGCGCGGCGCGCAGGCGTTGCGCCTGATCTCCCGCCGGCTCGGTCGCGCGGCCCGGAACGTCGAGCGCGACACCATCGACTTCCGCGCGGCGTACGAGTGCGCGGCGCCGGCGAAGACGACGCGCCTTGTTGGTGACGAGTCCGCGCAGCCACGGGAGCGCGGCGCGCCGCCCGTCGAACCTCGCCTCACCGTGCAACAACGCGAGGAACGCGTCCTGGACCGCGTCGTCCGCCAGGCCGCGGTCGCGCACGACGCGCATGGCCGCGCGCACGAGCGGCACCAGCGCGTCGGTGAACACCTCACCGAGAACGGCCGGATCCGGCTCGCAGGCGAATGCCTGCAGCATCAGGGAGACGCGGTCGCTGGCAACGGGGAGCGGCATGGTGAGGGCAGGCGCGGCAACTAGCGATGCTACCTTCGCGCGCAACAACCCCTCGACGAGTCGATCAGCTCGACCCCAGCAGCAGGCGGACGTAGCTCGACGTGACGATGCCCAGTGCGTTCGCCGGCGGATCGAACAGTGCGAACTGGAACCACACCCTCAGCCCGAGCAGCGCCGGAGCGGGCGGGATCGGCACCACGCGCTGGAACCCGCCGCTGGCATCGAGACCCACCGCCTCGACGACGTCGAGCGACGGATGCAGCACACAGCCCGGCGCCCCGAGGAACGCGATGTCGAGACTCGGCAGCGAGAAGCCGCCGATCATCAACGCCGCTCCGTTCGGAACGCCGTTGACGAGGTCGAAGCGCTGGTTGCCGCCGAGAATCGGCTGACCGAACGTCTCGTCGTACAGGAACGGCATCGAGCCGGTCGACGTCGGGCACGGACGACCGAACTCTTCGAACGACGCTGCATCGCGAAGAAGCAGGACCGCCAGGCCCGCCGCCTGTGCCGTGCCGGTCGCGGGAGGCGTCGCCCCGGACCAGTTGTACGCAGCGACTGTCTGCGTGGTCGCACGGAGGAACCCGTAGAAGCCGGTGCCGACGAGCTGCGCCGCACCGCGCGCCTCGATGTCGATCACGAGATTGCCGAGAGCCGGGTCGAACACGTACGGAGCATCGATGCCGAGCGCCGCGGGCCACCGCCCGCCGTTCGCGTGCCCGTTCGGCGTCCAGTAGTGATCCGCGCGGGCCATGACGACCTGCGGGTTGTTCACCAGGTTGGCGGCGAACGTCGTCGACAGCGTCGCGGCCGGCGTCTGCGCCATCGTGACGATCAGCGCGTCGTAGTGGTAGATCCCGAACGCGCCGTTGTTGAGGAGCGGGGCGAACGCGATGTCCTGCAGCAGGGACGGAACGTTCGGCAGGTCCGCAGCCGGGATCAGCAGCTGGGCCTTCGACGAACCCGCAACACCGAACGTGACGCCGGGCGTCAGCGGATACAGCGACGGGCAGTTGAAGCCGCAGGCGGGGCTGCCCGCCGTGTACCAGTTGGTCGGGTGAGGGAACCAGTCGCGGCCGAACGTCTGGGCGGCAGCCGGCGCGACGAGAAGGGCGAGCAACAGGAGCCGGGTGCGAAACCCGCGGACAGGACGGAGGGAGGGCATTGGCAAGGCGAACCGGAGGAGGGTAGGGGCTCCTCGTGATTGCCCCGGCGGCTCGCCGGCGTTGCAGAATCGCGCATCGCACCGGCACGAGGCGCGCCGCCGGTCAGCGTCGTCGCGTCACCGCGACCTTCAGGACTCCGAACGGGCCCGCGGCGTCCTCGCCTCCCAGCACGGTGCGCAGCATCGCGTCGCACTGTTCGCGGAGGTGGCCGTCGTGCCCACGATCGGCGTGCGCGAGCACGTCGTGGCGGAACCCGGTGAGAAACCCGGCCGCGTCGGGCGTGCGCTGGGCGACGACCGCAGCGACCCAGCGCTCGAGATCCCACACGTTTCCCTCCACCGCGGCAGCGAACGCACGATCACGGCACGCAACCAGCGGCGCGAGCAGGCGTCCGTCCGGGAACAGCGCGGCCGCGACGAAAGCCGGCGAGTCGAAGCGCGTCTGTCGCGTGAGCGCCGCGACGAGGCGCGGAACGTCGTCCGTCTGGCGCATGCGGGCGAGCGCCACCAACGCCGCGTCGTCGCCGCGTTCCGCGCATGCGCGCAGCAGCGGTCGCATCGTCGCCGGGAACGACATCGTGCCGAGGAGCCGATCGCGTGCGGCGAGCTTCGCATCCGCGCGCAAGAGGCGCTCGGCGAGATCGAGCCACTGCGCTCGCGTGAGGAGACCGCGTTCCTGCGCCAGCCCGAACAGGAGGTCGCCGGATCGCACCCGGTCGTGCAGGCACCCGTCGTCCGTAGCGACCATCACGTCGTCACCGATGCGTGCAGCGAGGACCGCCGGCCAGTCCACCCGCGCGCCGCGGTCCGCGAGGGCGCGCGCCGCGTAGTTGCGCACGATCGGACTGTCGTGTGCGAGCAACCGCTCCAGTTCGGGCGTCGACGCGATCGCGCGCAACCGTGCGAACACGCGCCATGTCGGCGACTGTCCGCCGCCCTCGTGTTCAGCGTCGCCCGAAAGCGACTCGGCGCGGGCGAGCGACGCGACCAGGTCGCCGACGGCAGCCTCCTGCGCGGGCGTGATTACCGCGAACGCTGCCGCGAGAGCGGGAAACGAGACGGTGCCGCGTCGACGCATCATGGCTCCATCTGCGCGAGCAGGTTCTCGCACATCTTCGCGACGTGCGCGACCTCGGGCCGCCCGTTGCAGTCACCGATCACCTGCCGGAGCGTCGCTCGCGCGGCGACGAGATCGCCGGACATCCGTTGGAGGAAGGCGACACCCCATCGCGCTTCGAACGCCTGGTCCACGGGTGCGACCCGTGCAATCTGTTGGGCGAGCGCGATTCCGGCGGGATAGTCCTTCGTGTACGACGCGAGCAGGGCGAGCTGATTGCCCGCGCGTGCCCCACGGTCGCTCGTGAGGCCGAGTTCGTCCACGACACGCTGCAGCGCTGCGGAGGCAGCCGGAAGGTCTCGGAGGTCGCGCTGAACCTGTGCGAGCAGCATCAGCGTGTCCGCGCGAAGTTCGGGCGTCATCGCCGGCGACGTCCGCCCGAGCAACGCCTGCAACATGCGGCGGCTCGACAGGCGGTCCATCTTGTCAGCGCGCAAGAGCCGTTCGGCCTCCGCGTAGAGTTCCGGGTCGGAGAGCGCGGCGAACCGCTCCACTTCTTCGTGCTCGCGCGCCCGCCGCAGCGCGGCAACCAGCACCGCTTCGTCGACGGCCGCGAACGGCGCAGCGGCGGGCGTTCGTTCCGGCGCGCCCACCATCGCCCGGTCCGTCATCCGTTCGCGCAGCGCGGCGATCTCCGCGGTGAGACGCCGCAGCACGTCCGCGTCCGGCCCGCCAAGCGTCGCTTCCGCCGCATCCCGGCCGTCGAAGGTCGGGGAGCGGACCGGCCCAGGGTTCGCGACCGGCTCGGCCCCGCCCGATGCCAGGAAGAACATCCCGTGCACCACGATCGCCGCGACGCCGCCGCCCGTGCAGCCGATCCAGAATGCGTCGAACCTGGGCCTCACCATGGGCGCCGACTACGGGTCGCGCCGCCCGCGAGCGAGCTCCCCGGCGACATGCCCCGAATTGGCCGGGAGAAACTGACGGCTCCGGTCGCGGAAATGCGTGTGCCCTGGCATGACGCACCCGCTCCCCGCCTCCGCCGCCGGCCGAGGTCTCAGGCTCCTTCTGCTCGCCCTCGGCGGCGCGACGCTCCCCGCCCAGTCTCCCGCCCAACCGCAGCCGACCTTCGCCCTGCGCGCGACGCCGATCGCGCCGGGTCCGTACGAGATCGGAACGACTCCGACGTCGCTGTGGGCGAGCGGCACCGACTACAAGGCGAGCTTCCACGACGGCTTCGTGTTCTACCCCTTCGTCGGTGCGGAACTGCCGCACCAGCCGTTCCGCTGGCGCACGGTGTCGGTTCGTGCTGGAGAGACCGAACTGCTCGACCCCGCCCGCACGACGTCACCGCGCATCGACGGCTTCGCCTGCACATACGACCTGGGCCCCGTCCAGGAACGCTACGAAGTCCGCGACGACGGCGTCGAACAGAGTTTCGTCGTGGAGCACCGCCCGCCGGCGGGCGACCTCGTGGTCGTGGGTGAAGTGACCACACCGCTGCAGATGTCGGAGTCGGCGGCGCGCCACGGCGCGCTGTCGCTCGGCCTGCCCGACGGCCGGAACGTCGTCGACTACGGCGCCGCATTCGCGATCGACGCGAACGGAGCTCGCACACCGATCACGACCGCCGTGACGAAAGGACGCATCGAACTCCGCGTCGCCGCGGAGGTCGTGGCGCACGCGGCGTTCCCGCTCGTGCTCGATCCGCTGGTCGGCAACGTGCTGCTGGGCCTCGGCACGATCGACATCCCCGACGTCGACGTGCTCTACGAGAACCAGACGCCGGCGGCGAGCCAGGCCGGCACGTGGTACGCGTGGACGCTGCAGGTCGCGGCCGGCGACCGCGACCTCCGTCTCTGGCGCGTCGGTCAAGGGTTCGCGGGCGCGGTCATCGCCGCCCACGAGGCGATCACCCTGGACGACGACCGTCGCGGCAGCGTCGGGTTCTCGCTCGCGATGGGCCGCGTCGTGCTCGCCTACCAGCACTTCAGTGCGGGCATCGCGGGGAACACCATCCGCATCCACACACACGACATCACCAACCTCGCCGCGAGCGGAGGCTTCCAGACCATCCCGGTCCCCCTGCTCGGCGGCTTCGCGGTGGCGGACGACTCGCGGCCCGACGTCGGAGGCAGTCTCGATCCCGTCGACCCGAGCGTGCTGATCGTCTTCCAGCGCGACGACATCACGCCGGGCAACCCGGGCAACACGACGACCACGTCGGTCTTCGCCCAAGTCGCCAACATCGGCCTCTGGGGCACGCCGGGCATGCTGGTCCCGCCGGCCTTCGCGATCACCAACCCGCCGAACGTCGATCAGGAACGGCCATCGGTCAACCAGACCGCGCGCACCAGCGAGTGGCTCGTCGCGTTCCAGGAACTCGACAACTCGGTCGCGAACGACGACTGGGACGTCGAGGTCGTCGCGTACTCTGGCTTCTCCGGCCTGGCTACGGGTCTCGCGACCGCGCACGCCGCCGACGTGACGACGCACGCAATCGACCCCGAGATCGCCGGCAGCGACGGTCGCTACCTGCTCACCTACACGACGCGCGCGTTCGAGCAGACGAACCCGCGCCCCTCGGGCACGAAGGGCTCTGCGGTCCACGCGCAGCGCGTCGACTGGGACGCGACGACGCTCACCGGTTCGTTGCCGCATCCCGTCGTCGATCTGCTCGTCGTCGCCACGAACGACCTCGAGAACGGCGGCAGCGCGTTCGACCGGGTCAGCGAGAGTCACTGGTGTGCGACGCTGTCGTCCGAAGCCGGCGAGCGATTCCGCGTCCACAAGCTCGGCTACTCGGGCAACGTCGTCGAAGCACTGCCCGTGCAGCTGGCCGCCGGTTTCCGGCCGGACGCGATCGCCGCGTCGTTCGACAGCGGCACCCGCCAGTTCCCGATCCTCTACTCCACTCTCGACACGAGCAGCGGTGCGTCGTGGACCCGCGGCACCGTGCTCGAGTACGCCGCCGCGGCCCCGCCGGCGACGGTCGGCTTCGCATGCGGCAGCGGCGTGTGGGCCGGCGTCGGCGCACTGCGCGATCGCCAGCAGGTCGGCTCCGAGAACGCGAGCCTGCGTCTGACCGGCGCCCCGGAGAACACCGTCGCTCTGCTGATCGCGTCGACCGTGCGGATCGACGCGGACGGCGGACTCATCGGTGCCACCGGCTGCACGATCGTGCCCGATCTCGCCAGCGGTCTGATCACGGTCTTCGTCGCGCCGATCCACTCGGGCAACTCCGAGATCGAGATCGACCTCCCGGAGGCCAGCGGCCCGGCGGTGCTCTACCTGCAGTGGGCGTACTTCGCCACGGGCGCGAACCCGCTCAACCTGCTGTTCAGCGAAGGACTGCGTTTCGACGCCAACCTGTGACCGAGGCCGCGGCGAGCACGCGATCGGGCCGCACGTCCGTGGCGGCCCGGCGCGCTGCCGGCATACTGCTCGCCCCCGATGCTGACCCTGAGCGGCGTTTCCAAGTCCTACGGCGACCGTGTGCTGTTCGCCGACGCCGCGCTGCAGGTGAACCGCGGCGACCGCATCGGCCTCGTCGGGCCGAACGGTGCGGGCAAGTCGACGTTGTTCTCGCTGATCCTCGGCGAGGAGCCGGCCGACGACGGCACGATCAGCCGCGAACGCGCCGCCACCGTCGGCTACCTGCCGCAGGAGAGTGCGCCGGTCGGCGACGAGTCCGTCGTCGAGATCGCGTGTGCGGTGTCGCCCGACTTCGTGAAGCTGATGCGCGCGGTGAAGGCGTGGGACCAGGGGCACCCGGACGAAGCGGCACACCCCGAAGCGCTGCACGACGACATCCACGAACGCTTCCACGAGCAGAACGGCTACGCCGTCGAAGCGAAGGCGAAGCAGATCCTCGCCGGCCTCGGCTTCCGCCCCGACCAGTTCGACAAGCCGGCGCGCGAGCTGAGCGGCGGCTGGGTGATGCGCGCGCATCTCGCGCGCCTCCTGACGCAGGAACCCGACCTCCTGATGCTCGACGAGCCGACGAACCACCTCGACCTCGAGACGCTGGTGTGGTTCCAGCAGTACCTGCAGGGCTACCCCGGCGCGATCCTCGTGATCTCGCACGACCGCGAGTTCCTCGACGAACTCGTCACCGCGATCGTCGAGATCCGGCAGAAGAAGCTCGTCCGTTTCACCGGCAACTACAGCAGGTTCGTCGTGCAACGCGACGCCGCCGACGCGCAGCAGATGGCCGCGTTCAAGACGCAGCAGAAGGAGATCGCGCATCTGCAGCAGTTCGTGGATCGCTTCAAGGCGAAGGCCAGCAAGGCGACGCAGGCGCAGAGCAAGCTGAAGCAGATCGAACGCATCGAACGCATCGAGGCGCCCGTCTCCGACGACAAGAAGGTCGGCTTCCGCTTCCCGCAGCCGATCCGCAGCGGCCAGCGCGTCGTGTGGCTCGACCAGGTTCACTTCGCGTACGGCGCGACGTCGGTCTACCGCGGTGTCGACTTCGAGGTCGAACGCGGCGAACGCATCGTGCTCGTCGGCCCGAACGGCGCCGGCAAGTCGACGCTGCTGAAGCTGCTCGCGGCGCGGCTCGAACCGCAGCGCGGCACGCGCAGTCTCGGCCACAACGTGACCGCGGGCTACTACTCGCAGTATCGCGTCGAGATGCTGAAGCCCGAACGCACCGTGCTCGCGGAGGCGCTCGACACCGAGAGCAGGGTCACCGAGCAGTTCGTGCGCACGCTGCTCGGGTCGTTCCTCTTCTCCGGCGACTCGGTGTTCAAGAAGGTCGAGGTGCTGAGCGGCGGTGAGAAGAGCCGGCTCGCGCTCGTGAAGCTCCTGCTCGATCCGCCGAACCTGCTGTTGATGGACGAGCCCACGACACACCTCGACATGGGCAGCATCGACGCGCTGATCGATGCGTTGAAGCAGTTCGAGGGCACGCTCGTGTTCATCAGTCACGACGTGTTCTTCATCCGCGCCCTCGCGAACAAGGTCGTGCACGTCGCCGGCGGCGTGCTGACGCCGTACCTCGGCGACTACGAGTTCTACCTGCACAAGACGAAGGCGCTGTCGGCCCGCGCCGCGCTCACCGCCGGCGGCAGCGGCGAAGCGAAGCGCAAGGAGACCGGCGAGAAGAAGGACCGCGCTGCGGCTCCGCGCCCGGCGGCCATCGACAAGGACGTGCAGAAGCGCGTCAAGAAGCTGCAGCAGTCCGTGGCGAAGCTCGAGCAGCAGATCGCCGAGGCCGAGACGGTGAAGGCCGCGCTCACGAAGCAGCTGGAGGATCCGGCGACGTGGCGCGACGCCGCGCGCGCCGACGAGTGCAACCGCGACTTCGCGACGACCCAGGCGATCCTCGCGCAGCTGACGGCGCAGTGGGAAGCCGACGCGACCGAACTCGAGTCGCTGCAGCAGCCGTAGACGCAACGCGCCGCGACGAGCTGCTCGTCGCCGTCACGGACCCGGCGTCGCCCGTCGCGATGCCAGCAGCACCCGCAGCCGATCGCGCGCCTCGTCGAGCCGCGAACCGACGGTGCCGACCGGGATGCCCAGCACAGCGGCGATCTCCGCGTGCTCGATGCCCTGGATGGACGCGAGGCGCACGACGGTTCGTTGCGCGGCGCGGCGGCGGACCCGGCGCAGGTCGAGGGGCGACGGAGCCTGGCGAGCCGACGCGCGGCAGAGCGCCTGTTCCATGGCGTCGAAGTCGGCTTCGAGGTTCATGCGGGGCTTCGAGGCGGGAAGCGGCGCGCACTTTCACCCGGAAGCCGGGGATTTCCGCGCCTTCGGGACGGTTCTGCGGCGCGGCTGCGGTGCCCCGCGGGGACCGCGGCACGAGGCGCGGGCACGAATCCCGGTTTCGTGGCAGCGCGGCCGGCGATCCGGCGCAGGGAGATCGCCATGAATCCGACCCTTCCGCTGGCCGCCCTCCTACTGCTCGCGGGCTCCCCCCGGAGTCAGCACGTCCTCCCCGGTGACAACGCTCCCGCCCCTGCCGTCGGCGAGTCGCGCCTCGGCGCGATCGCGGCGGGTGGTCCGGGCTTCCTGGCGGTCTGGGAGGACTCCCGCACGCGGCTCGGCGGCGGCGGCGGCCAGGACCTGCGCGTCGGCAACCAGACCGACATCTACGCCCAGCTCCTGTCGGCGACCGGACAACCGCTGCTGCAGGAGCCCATCGTCGTCACCAACCTCGGCCGCAACCAGCGGACTCCGACGGTCGCGTGGAACGGGACGAGCTGGCTCGTGGTGTTCGTGACGGAACGTCCCGACTGGTACTTCTTCGAGGACATCGTCGGCGTGCGCGTCGATGCGACGGGCCAGGTCCTCGACCCGACGCCGATCCCGATCCGGCCCGAACAGGCGTCGCCGTCGAACTGGTACGGCACCAACCCGTCCGTCGGCAGCGACGGCACGAACTGGATCGTCGTGTGGGAGGACTGGAACCCTGCGAACAGCCGCCCGACCGTCGCCGGCTGCCGCATCGCGCCGAACGGTGCGGTGCTCGATCCGAACTGGGTCACTCTCTACGAGTACTCGTTCCCGTCGTTCGGGCCGCGCGAGCCGCAGGTCACGTTCGCAGGCGGCTCGCTCCTGCTCGCGTGGCGCGACCTCGTCTCCTCCACCGCGATGGCGCGGCGTCTCTCGACGGCGCTGCAACCGCTCGGCGCGCCGTTCACGGTCGCGGCGCAGACGACGACGCGGCCACCTTCGCTCGCATCCGACGGCAACCAGCACTACCTCGTCGTCGCGGACCGCGTGTTCCGCATCGCGGCGAACGGCACCGTGCTCGACACGACCGGCATCGTCGCGGCCCAGGTGCCGAGCGGCGTCGACCAGACCGTGCACTGCGCGTGGAACGGCAGTTCGTTGTCCGTCGTGCAGAGCCGCGGCTCCGCGCTCGCCGTCGAGGTGTACCTGCAGCGGGTCGGCGCGAACGGGACGCTGCTGGACGCGACGCCGATCCAGGTGACCGCGCACCCCGATCTCGAAACGCAGGCGTTCGTCGCCGGCGCCGGAGGCTCGACCGAAGTGATGTTCGCCGCCTTCCGCAGCTCGCCGTACCGCGGCGAGGACTTCCGCGCGGTGCAGATCGATGCGAACGGCGTCGCCGCCGCACACGTCGCCGTCGACGCGAGCCGGCCGCGCCAGCAGAACGCGCGCTTCGTCGCGACGCCAGGCGGTCACGTCGTGACGTTCGTCGACGCGACGTCCGCGGGCACCCGCTTCCTCGCGCAGCGCATCGACGCGAGCGGTGACGGCCTCGACGCGGAGCCGATCGAGATCGCGACGTGGGCGCCGGGCTTCACCTACACGACCGCCTCTGCGTGCAACGGCAACGAACTGCTGTTCGCGTGGACGATCGGCACCGAGTGCAAGGTGCGCCGCTACGACCTCGCGCTGCAGCCGCTCGATCCGCAGCCGATCGTCGCGATCACGAACGCCACGGGCACGCCGGCGGTCGCCGCCGCGGCGGGCGACTTCCTCGTGGCAGCCGTCGTTCCCGTGACGAACCACCTGAACAGCATCCGCGCGGTGCGCGTGCAGGGCGGGACCTCGGCGCTGCTCGACACGACGCCCCTCACGATCGGCGGCAACTACGCGCACGACGTGCAGCTGACGGCGTTCGGCGTCGGCTGGCTCGTGCACTGGACGCGGTCGCCCACGCACGACAGCCCGATGTCCCAGGTCTACGCGGCGGAAGTCGCGATCGGCGGTCAGGTCGGACCGGCGTTCCTCGTGTCGACGAGCTTCTACACGCACGCGTCGGCGGTCGCGGTTGCCGCGCAGGGCCTGCAGGCGCTCGTCGTCTACCAGGCCGGCAACCACGGCGAAGACGGGATCCGCGCGCAGCGGCTGCAGGTCGGCGGCGTGTTCGTCGGGCCCGAGATCGTCGTGTGCGACGACGCGACCGGCCAGGTGTTCCCCGCCGTCACGACGCGCGGCGACGACTACGTGGTCGCGTGGACCGACTACCGCGCCGTCAGCGGCGTCGAGGCGATGCGAGGCGATCTCTGGATCGGCCGCATCCGCACCGACGGAACGGTGCCCGACGGCAACGGCATCCCGCTCGCGACGGACATCTCGCCCGAAGAGGACGTGGCTCTCGGCAGCAACGGCGCGTGCCTCGCGGCGTGGAGTTCGCTCGTCGTCGACGGCATCACGTCCGGTGTGCCGCGCATCGTGGTCGCCCGCATCGACGAACTGCTGCCGACGCCGTGGCACGTGCTGCAGGGCGGCGTGGCCGGCGCGAACGGAACACCGTCGCTCGCCGGATTCGGCGAATGGACGCCGTTCACCGAGATGCGTCTCGAGGGCACGGGTGCAATGCCGTCTTCGATCGCGGTGCTCTGCGCCGGTCCGACGCCGCTGTTCCTGCCGCTCTTCGGCGGCGTGCTCGCGCCATTGCCGGAGATCCTGCTCGCGCTGCCGACGGACGCCGCCGGCCGCTTCGGCCTCCAGACGATCCTCTCGTCCGTGACGCCGGGGACGCTGCTGCTCTACCAGGGCGTCGTGCTCGACCCGACGGCGCCGCAGGGCTTCGCGATGACGAACGGTCTCTACTCCGTGGCGCCCTGACGCGGGCGGACCGTCGCTGCTCGGGCCGGCCGCGCCCCCCGGCAGCGAGGCCACGCTGACGCGTGCCTTACTCGCGGTGTCGCGCCTCCCGGCACGATGCGGCCATGCTCCACCGTCCGCGACGAGCGCGTCCGTCCCCGTTCCGCAGCTTCCGCAGATCCCTCCCCACAGCACTGCTCGCGGCCTTGGCGGCATGCGGGATCGTGCACGACGACGCCCCTTCGTCGACCCGCGCGCAGTCGCCGCAGGCGACTCCCGAGCCGATGGCGAACTTCGCGCGGCTGATCGACGGCGAATGGCGCGTCACGCTCGCCAGCGGAGCGGAGATGTTCCAGGCCTGGCAATGGGGCCCGGGCCGGTTCTCGATCCACAGGCTGTCGCGAGCCACCGAAGCCGGCGGCGTGTGGGCGGGTGACGTGATGTACTGGCACCCGGGCCGCAAGGAAGTCCGGCTCCTCAGTCTGCACGAGGACATCCCGGGTGTGGGCCGCGGCGTGGGCGAAGGCGCGATCACGTTCGCCGGCACGAACGCCGACGCGGTCCTCGACCTGCGCCAGCCGCGAGGCCCGCGGCGGCTGACCTTCCACTGGCTCTTCGACGGCGCCGATCGCTACGACGAGCCGCTCCTCGAGGACAGCGGCAGCGGGCCGATGCCGCTCAACAAGCTGACGTTCGTCCGGGTCCCCGCGCGCGCGGCGACACTGTCACACCGCGAACCGCTGCGACCGTCCGGGCGCCTCAGAGCCTTCGACGCGTTCCTGGGTGCTTGGGACACACGAACCGGTGACGGAACGCGGGCGCGATCGACGTTCGAGTGGGTCCCGTCCCTGGAGATCGTCCGCGCGCGCACCGTCGCGACGACGGGCGAAGGCGTCGAGCCCTCACTCCGCCTCGACGTCACGTTCTACGCGCCGATCGAACCGGGCCCCGTGCGTTGCCTCGCGCTGTCGAGCGACGGCAGCGTCTTCGAAGGCGGCGTGACGGAGATCGAAGGGGGCGCAATGCACCTCGAACTGGAGGGAGACGAAGGGGACCGCGTCACCCGGC
Source organism: uncultured candidatus Brocadiaceae bacterium (assembly GCA_964538915.1). Taxonomy (GTDB): domain Bacteria; phylum Planctomycetota; class UBA1135; order UBA1135; family UBA2386; genus JAEUHQ01. Next base: position 20,664 of record CAZIFB010000038.1, read on the forward strand.
GCGTGGTGCGCCTGGAGGTCGAACAGGACGGGACGCTGCACCAGCGCACATGGTCCGTCCGCGGCGCCGACCGCACGATCGTGGCGGACGTTCACCACGAGAAGGCCGTGGCCAACGATTGACCCCGCGCGAGCAACGCGTCACCCGGCATCCGCGTCTCGGCCGCGCCGCGGGCCGCGCCTTCCCTTGCTCTTCTGCGCCCCTCGCTGCGCGTCGCGGCTCGGAGGGTCGAGGTCGATGAGCGCCCCGCTCGCGGTGCGGCACACGATGCGCGGCGAGCCGTCGATCGCGACCGGACGAAGCGTGATGCCGCGGAACAGGAGGTCGCGTACCTGCTCGCGCGCGAGCACCGCGCCGCGGAACGCCTTCGCCATGCGGAACGTGCAGTCTTCGCGCCATCGCGAACAGCCGTACGCCTCGCGCCCTTCGATCACGTCGGCGCGGCATCGCGGACAGGCGCCGAGCCCCGGATGCTCGTTCCGCGGCGACAGCCCGCCGTCGATCAGCGTCCGGATGCGGGCGCCGATCTCGGCCATGAACGCCGTACGCAGGGACCGCCCGCGCTCGATCTCGCCGAGCTTCCACTCCCACTCGCCGGTCAGCTCCGGCGACTTGAGCAGCGGATCCGCGATGATCGCGACGAGGTAGCGACCGAGATCGGTGATGCGCAGCGCCTTCTTGTCGCGGGCGACGTAGCGGCGCGCGATCAGCGTCTCGAGGATCGACGCACGCGTCGCCGGCGTGCCGAGCCCGCGGGCGCGCATCGCCTCGCGCAGCTGCTCGTCGTCGATCGCCTTGCCCGCGGTCTCCATCGCGGCGAGCAGCGTGTTCTCGGTGTACGGCCGCGGCGGCTTCGTCTTGCCCTCGTGCAGCTCCGGTTCGTGCGGCCCCGACTCCCCTTCGCGCAGGTCGGGCAGCTCCTGCGCGTCGTCGTCGCCATCGTCCTCGTCGTCCTTGCCGCCCGCGGCCTTGCCCTTGCCGCGCTTCTTCTTCGGCGTCTCCGGCTCGAGCGCGCTCCAGCCCGGATCGGTGACGACGACACCGCGTGCGCGGAACGGGACACCGTTGCTCGACGCGTGCGCGGTCGTGACGTCCTGCACACGGTCGCCGAGGAAGGCCTGCACGAAGCGCAGAGCGACCGCGTCGAACACCTGCTTCGCCTCCCCCGCCAGCGCGTCGACCTTGCCGGTCGGCACGATCGCGTGGTGGTCGCTGACCTTCTCGTCGTCGAAGACACGCTTCTTCCTCGCCTTCGGCCCGCGCTCGCCCTCCGGTGCGCCGGCGATCCATTGCGCGAGCACCGCGAGCTTCGCCGGATCCCACGCACGCAACGACGCCAGCGTCGTGCGCACGGTGTCGACCATGTCGAGCGACAGGTGGCGACTGTCGGTGCGCGGGTAGGTCAGCAGCTTCTTCTCGTACAGCTCCTGCGCGACTTCGAGTGTGCGCTGCGCGGACAGCCCGTGTCGCAGGTTCATGTCGCGCTGCAGCTGGGTCAGGTCGTACAGCAGCGGCGGCGGCAGCGACTCGGTGCGCCGCTCGAGCCGATCGATCGACAACGGCTGGCCGGTCACCTTCGCGAGCAGGTCCTGCGCCGGCGCCGGCTCACGGAACCGTTCGCCCGTGAAGCGGAAGCGCGCCGAGCGGTACTTCGTGCGCAGCTCCCAGAACGGGCGCGAGTCGAAGACGCGGATCTCGTCGTCGCGCTGCGCGATCAGCGCCAGCACCGGCGTCTGCACGCGGCCGACGCTCCAAAGCACCGCGCCGCCGCCGTAGCGGACCGTGTACGCGCGTGTCGCATTGAGGCCGACGATCCAGTCCGCCTCGCTGCGACTCTTCGCCGCGTCGTGCAGCGCTTCGTACTCAGCGCCGGGCTTTCGCTGCGCGAACGCCTGCGCGATCGCTTCGTCGGTGAGCGAACTCAGCCACACCCGTGTGTGCGCCCGCCCCGCGCAGCCCGCCCAGTCCAGGATGTAGCGGAAGATCAGCTCGCCCTCGCGCCCCGCGTCCGTCGCACACACGAGCTCCTCGGCGGAACGGCACAACTCGGTGACGACGTCGAGCTGCTGCTTCGTGTTGCCGTCGGAAGGGCGCAGTTCGAACCGCTCCGGCACGAACGGCAGCCGCTCCATCGACCACCGCTTGAGCGCCGGGTCGTACTCGTCGGGACTCTTCAACTGCACGAGGTGGCCGATCGCCCATGTGACGCGCCAGCCGTTCCCTTCGAGGAAGCCGTCGCGACGCTGGTTCGCACCCAGGAACCGCGCGAGGTCGCGGGCCACGGACGGCTTCTCGGCGACGACGACCTTCACCGCGCCCGATCCCGGAGCGGCCGTGCGTCGAAGCACACGATCTCTTTCGTGAGAGGCAGGAACCAGAGGCGCTCGCCGTCGCGGCTCCACGCGAGGCAGTATCCGTCCTTCAGGTCGCGCGACCAGACCTCGGTTCGCGAAGCGACGTCGAACAACGCGAGGCGGTCGTCTTCGCCGCACGTTGCCACGCGAGAGCCGTCGGCGGCGAACTCGATCCGGCCCTGACCACCGGGTGACGCGACCGTCCATTCCAGGGCACCGGTCTCCGCCTGCCAGCAGCGCACCTTCTGGTCGCGAGCGATCGCCGCGATGCGCTTCCCGTCGGCCGTCCAGTCCACCGCGTCGATGCCGCCGCCGCACCCGTGCGTCGATGTCGCACCCTCGGCGGCGAACGAGCGCACGACCTTCTTCTCTGCGACGTCGATCACCACCAGCCGCTTCTCGCCCGCCGTGACGAGGCGAGCGCCGTCCGGACTCCACCGCAGGCCGCCGATCCAGCCGTCGTGCCGCTCGAAACTCGCCGCTTCCGAACCGTCGCTCGTCCGGAGGATCCGCAGGTCGCCGTTCGCGAAACCGACCGCCAGGAGGCGGCCGTCGGGGCTCTCCTCGACGTGGTACGCATTGACCGCGAACGCGAACCGGCGGTTCTTCGCACACGCGGCGGCGACGTCCCAGCGCCGCACCGTTCCGTCCGCGCCGCCCGTCGACAGGGACCCACTGCCCGCCGCGAACACGACCGCACGCACGAGACCGCGGTGTCCGCGCAGGGTCGCCAGTTCGCCGCCGCTCGCGGCGTTCCACAGACGAACGGTCGAGTCGGCCGAAACGCTCGCGACCAGCGACCCGTCCGGCGAGAACGCGACGCCTTCGACGATCTTGCGATGTCCGACGAGGTCGCGCAGCGGCTTCGCCGCCCACGCCTCGAACAGGTGGACCGTGTCGTCCTTGCACGCCACCGCGATCACGTCACCACCGGGCGACAACGCGGAGGCCTGCGCTGCTCGATACTCGGGCTCCGCACCGAGCCGCGCCGTGAGCGGCTTCTCGGGCGCCGCGAGATCGAACACGTGCAGGTGCTGGTCCCACGACGCGGCGACGATCTTCGAACCGTCGTGACTCCAGTGCGAACACGTCATCGGCGCGTAGCCGCTCTGCAGCACGGCGATCTCCTTGCCCGAGGCGGCGTCCCACACGCGCACTTCGCCGCCCTTCGGCCGCTGGTAGCTGGTGCTGCAGACCCGCGCACCATCCGGTGAGAAGCGGATCGTCGAGACCGGATACGCGTGGCCGGTGAAGCTCGCGAGCAGTTCGCCGCTCGTGGCGTCCCACACCTTCGCGCCGCGATCGGCCGACGACGACGCGAGTCGCCTGCCTTCGGCGTCGAACGACAGGCAGTGGATCGTGTGCCGCTGCGCCTCGATCGTGCGCACCAGCTCGAACGTCGAGGCGTTCCACAGCTTGACCACGCCGTCGTTGCCGCCGGTCGCGAGCACGGCGCCGTCGGGCGAGACCGCGAGCGCCGACACCCCGGCCGCGTGCGCATCGAACGCCGCGCTGCTCTCGTCGGCCGCCGCATCGAGCATTCGCCATTCGAAGGCGCGATCCGCCGCCGGCACCGCATCGAGCCATCGGCGGACGGCGCCGGTCGCGTTGCGCGCCAGCGCGGCTTCCGCGGCGGCGATGTGCGCGGTGTAGGACTCCATGGCCGGCGAGAGGCGCGCCGGCTCCTGCGCGCGCAGTCCCGTCGCCGCGATCACCACCGCTGCGACGACGTGCCGTCTCGCAGGTCGAGCGCGGCCCGACCGTTCGCATCGACCGACCGACGGGACGCGTGCTGTGGGGTTCGTGCGCATGGGGTCACCTTGCGGCCGCCCGGCGACGGGCGACGCCAGCGAGGTCGTACGAAACGACCGGCGCCGGTCAAGCGTGCGAAGCGGCCAACCGGGAGCGTCTCTCCGTAGACTCGCCGGCATGCAACGCCGGACGCTGATCCTCGGTGCGAACTCGGCCATCGCGGCGGAGGTCGCCACCCTCTGCGCGGCACGCGGCGACCGGCTGTACCTGGTCGGGCGCGACCCCGAGAAGCTGCACGTCCTCGTCGCGGCGCTGGCCAACGCGGTCGTCGGCCACGAGAGCGCCGACTTCGAACGGATCGATCGGGCGGCGGACGTCGTGCAGCGCGCCATCACCGCGCTCGGCGGTCTCGACCGGGCACTGATCGCGCACGGCTGGCTCGGCGACCAGCTGCGCAGCGAACGCGACGTCGACTACGCGCGGCGCATCGTCGACGTCAACTTCACGAGCGCGGTGGCGCTGCTGCTGCCGCTCGCGGACTGGTTCGAGAAGCAGCGGCACGGCCATCTCGCGGCGATCACCTCCGTGGCGGGCGAACGCGGCCGTCCGCGCAACTACACCTACGGCGCGAGCAAGCGGGCCCTCGGCGTCTACCTCGAAGGCGTGCGCAGCCGGCTCTGGCGGAGCGGCGCGCGGGTACACGACATCCGGCTCGGTCCCGTGCCGACGCCGATGTCCGAAGGCCACCCGCGCAACTTCCTCTGGGGCGAGAAGCAGTCCGTCGCCCGTGGCATCGTGCGCGCGATGGAAGGGCGGCGGTTCGCGGTCTACCTGCCGCGCAAATGGCGGCTCGTGATGGCGGTCGTGCGGATCCTGCCCGAGTGGTTGTTCCAGCGCTTCGGCTTCCTCGCGGGTCGTTGAGGCTCGCTACCATCCCGACCATGGCCGCCTCGAACACGACGATCGCCGTCCAGCGCCTGCTCGACGATCTCGGCGATCGCCGCGGCTCGCCCGCGGATCCGGTCATCCGCGAACTGCTCGGCCGGTCGATCGATCGGCTGCAGTTCCTCTGCGCACGCCTGCTGCGCCGCCACTATCCGCGACTCACGAGGCAACCTGCCTACCTCGACACCGGCGACGTCCTCGGCGCGCTCACCGGCCGTCTGCTGCGGGCGCTCGACGAAGTGAAGCCGGAGACCGTGCGTCAGTTCTTCGCGCTCGCGAACAAGCACCTGCGCTGGGAACTGAACGACATCGCGCGGCGCATCGACAACCAGCCGGTCGTGCGTTCCCCGATGCTCGATCCGGCGGACCCACAGCCGCCGACGTCGGCGGGAGAGGGCGCCACGCTGCAACGCATCCTGCGGTCGATCGAGGCCCTTCCGGACGAAGAACGCGAGGTGTTCGAGCTCGTGCGCCTCCAGGGCCTGACGCACGCCGAAGCCGCCTCGACCCTCGAGATCGCGGAGAAGACGGTGCAGCGCCGTTTGCGGCGATGCCTGTTGCTGCTGAGCGAGACGCTCGGCGACCTGGTCGCCGACGCAGACGGCGAATCGGCCGCGACGTAGGGCAGCGTCGCCGCGCAGCGCGCCGCACGAATCCGCGCCGGAAGTGTCCACCCGCCACGCTCAGGGGCGCGCTTTCGCCGGTCACTTCCGGTCGGCGAAGCCCGCCGAAGTGCCGTCGCACCCGAGGAGTGTGCCCGTGACCCACCATGTGCTGTTCATCGTCACCAACGCCGCCGTGATCGGGCCGCGCAGCCGCAAGACCGGCTTCTTCTTCGCCGAGGTCGCGCACCCGTTCGAGGTGCTGGACGAGGCGGGCATCGCGGTGGAGTTCGCATCGCCGGCCGGCGGATGGACGCCGCACGACGCGTACGACGAGAAGGACCCCGCGCAGAAGGCGTTCTTCGAGAGCAAGGCGTTCCGCCGCCTCAATCGCAGCCGTCGGCTGGCCGAGGTCGACGCGGCGGACTACGACGCGATCCTGATCCCGGGCGGGCTCGGGCCGATGGTCGACGTCGCTCGCAACCGGGACGTGCAGAACGCCGTCGCGCGCTCGTGGAGCACCGGCAAGCTCGTCACCGCCGTCTGCCACGGCCCGTGCGCGCTCCTCGGCGTCGACCTCGGCGACGGCGTTCCGTTCGTGCGCGGCAAGAAGCTGACGTCGTTCTCGAAGAAGGAAGAGTCCGACTACGCGCAGAAGGACGTGCCCTACGAACTCGAAGACGCGCTGCGCGCCGAAGGCGCCGACTACTCGTCGGCCGCCAACTGGCAGTCGCGGGTCGTCGTCGACGGCCGACTCATCACCGGCCAGAACCCGGCGTCGGCCGGCCCGCTGGCGAAGGAACTGGTCGCGGCGCTCCAGAGGCTCCGCTGACCGGCGAACCGCACTCCCCCCCACACACGGAGCAGGAGGAACGTCATGAGACTGCGAGGCAAGGTGGCACTGGTCTCCGGCGGCGCGAGCGGCATCGGCCACGCGATCGCGGAGGTGTTCTCACGTGAAGGTGCGACGGTCTTCGCCGGCGACATCGCGTCGCCGAAGCCCGCTCACTCCGCGGGCATCACGGCGCTGCGCCTCGACGTGACCAGCGAAGCGGACTGGAAGAAGGCCGTCGACACGATCGTCGCGAAGGCGGGCCGCCTCGACGTGCTGGTCAACAACGCTGGCATCATCGCCTACGAGCCGCTGCACGAACTGAGCGTGCAGAACTGGCTGAAGATGATCGCGGTGGACCAGACCGGCGTGTTCCTCGGGATGCGCGAAGCGGTGCGAGTGATGCGCGAGCACCGGTCCGGGTCGATCGTCAACATCTCGTCGATCTGGGGCAGCGCTGCCGTGGCGGGCGCACACGCGTACCACGCCGCGAAGGGCGCCGTCCGCAACATGTCGAAGAACGCGGCCATGACGTACGTCGCCGACGGCATCCGCGTGAACTCGGTGCACCCGGGGTTCATCGACACACCGCTCACCATGGCGCAGGCGAAGGACCTCAACGCGGCGGTGATCGCCGCGACCCCGATGAAGCGCGCGGGCACCGCGACCGAGGTCGCGAACGGCTGCCTCTTCCTCGCTTCCGACGAAGCGAGCTACGTCACCGGCATCGAACTCGCGATCGACGGCGGCTACCTCGCGCAGTGACCGCGCGAACGAGACCACCCATGACAACCTCACCGCGCACGTTGCGACGCATCGTCACCGGCCACGACGACGACGGGAACGCGATCCTCACGTCGGACGCGCCCCCGACGCGCGTGCACGGGATCGGCGGACCGGGCGGCCCCACCGCATTCGAGGTGTGGAACACCCGTGAGACGCCCGCGCGGATCGACCGTCGATCCGGCGAGCCGCCGGAGGATGGCCTCGTCCTCGCTCCGCCGCCGGGCGGCACACGCATCCGCGTCATGGACTTCCCTCCCGAGGGCACCGCGATCCACAGCCTCTCACCGGCCGAAGCAGCCGCGAAGTTCGGCGAGATGAGCGCCGCGGGGGCGGCACGCGGCCGACACGGCGCGCCTCATCCGCTCATGCACCGCACGCAGACCGTCGACTACGCCATCGTGCTCGAAGGCGAACTGACCCTGGTCGTCGATCGCGGCGAGACGACCCTGCGCGCCGGCGACATCGTCGTCCAGCGCGGCACCAACCACGCGTGGGCGAACCGCTCCGGCAGCGTCTGTCGTGTCGCGTTCGTGCTGATCGACGGCCGTTTCACCGAAGGGCTGTGAACGGCTCCGTGCCCGACATGCGTCTCCCGCCGTTGCCTCCCGCCGATCTGCCTCCCGACCTGCGCGTCGTGCACGACGGGGTCACGAGTCTCGTCGCGCGCTCGCAGGAACGGATCACCGTCCTCGATGCGAAGGGCGCGCTGATCGGCCCCTTCCCGGCGATGCTCGCCTTCCCGCGATTCGGCGTGCCGGCGCTGCACTTCCACCGCGCCCTGGTCACCGAAGCCAGGCTGCCGAAGACGGTGCGCGAAGTCGCGATCCTCACGGTCGCCGCGGCCTTCCGCGCCCGCTACCAGCTCTACGCCCACGAACTGACCGCGGCCGCGGTCGGCCTCTCGCCGGCGCAGGTCGCAGCACTCGCGGCGGGCGGCCGCCCGGCTGACCTGACCGAAGCGGAGGCGGTCGCACACGACGCCGCGCGAGCACTCGCGAGCGGCGGCGTCCTTCCCGTGTCGACGTACGAGCGCGCTCTCGAAGCGCTCGGCCGCGACGGACTCGGCGAACTCGCCTTCCTCGTCGGCGGCTACTGCACGATCGCGGTGCTGCTGAACACGTTCGACGTTCCCGTGCCAGGCTCGGACTCCTGACGCACGCCCCATCCCCCGACCCGTACCCCTCTCCGTCGAGGAACATCGCATGAACGATCCCCATCGCCAGGACACCACCGACCTCGAACGCCGCGCCCTCGTGAAGGCGGCCGGAGCGACGGTCGTCGCAGGACTCGCTTCGGCCGCGTTCGCGGTGCCGTCCGCAGCGCAGGATCCGATCCCGAAGGAGACGGCGCGAACCGCCGGATCGATCGGTGCAAGGCTGCAGGGCGTGCAGCACTTCGGCGTCACGGTGCAGGACATGGACCGCGCGTTCGCCTTCTACACCGAGGTGCTCGGCGGCACGGAGATCATGCGCGACGGCGACTTCCAGGGGGAACGCATCCACAACACGCTGCTGACGGACCACGAGATCGAAGCCCGCGAACGAGGCGTCAATCCGCGCACGATGGGCGTGCCGGACCTGCGCAGCGGCGCGCAGCGCCTCGACGTGCGGTTCATCCAGTTCGACAACGTCGTCATCGAGCTGCTGCAGTACCGCGATGCCGAACAGACCGCCGGCGGCGGAGCGTGCTTCGCCGAGCCCCGCGCCCACATGAGCCCAGCGTTCCCGCGGTCGATGCACATCTGCTTCCACATCCGAGACGACGTGGACTTCAACCGGTTCATCGCCGATCTCGAGGCCGAGTGCTCGCGCCGCGGCATGACGCAGGTGCGCGCCAACCGCGTCGTCACCGTGACGTCGGAGCAGGCGCGCCGCGCCGCACCGCTCGCCGCGAACAGCAACAAGATCACCGAGGGCCGATCCGACGGCTGGACCCTCATCTACTGCAAGGGCCCCGAAGGCGAGCAGCTGGAGTTCGTGCAGGCACTCGGCCCGGTGAAGCGTGTCTTCGACGGGGCGCTCGAAGCGCGCCGCGCGGCGACCGTGCGGTAGAGCGCGCGCCGCGTCGCCGCTACTTCGCGGCGGCCCGCGCCAGCAAGTCGTCGGCTTCCTTCCACAGCGCCCGGCAGTCGTCGCGCTCCGCGAACGGGTACTCGCCGACCCACGGTTCGCGCAGCGCGGCGAACCCCGCGTCCTTTTGCCATGCGGCGATCGTGCGGGCAGCCGCGTCGCGAGAACCCTTCGCGTCGTGTTCGAGCGCGCTGCGCCACGCCGCGAGCCCTTGCCGCAGCCAGCTGCGCGCCTGGCCCCGCAGTCCGGCCATCTCGGCCGCACCGAGCATCGCGCCGTCGGTGCCGCGGCCGGAACCGGCCAGCGCCGCCGCACGCGCGGCGCGGTGCACGTGACCGCCGTCGCCCGAGGTCGCGAGCGCCGGATCCGCGGCGAACGCGGCGGCGTAGAGCCGCGCGGTCGTGAGATGTCGCCCCTCGAACTCGCACACCCCGAGCAGTGCCAGCCGTTCGGGACCACTCGGCTCGCGCCGGCCCGCGAGCAGTTCGGCCAGGTCGGGCAGCACCAGCGCCTCGGCTTCGCGACGCAGCACGTGCTCGATCCAGACGTCGCGTTGGATGGCCTGCACCGCGCTCCAGTCCGTGTCGGCGATTGCGGTGCCGAGCCGTTCCCGCGCTTCGTCGTCCCTGCCGAGACGCCGGCAGGCCATCGCGGCGACGAGTCGCGCCGCGACTCCGATCTCCGACACGGGCTCCGCGGCGAGTTGCGCCAGCGCGTCGGCGAACCGGCTGGTCCGATAGGCGAGCAGCGCCCGCGCGAACAGGAACCACGGGCGTTCCCATTCTTCGTAGCGCGACGGCTCGGCGAGCGCGCGTTCGACCAGCTGCATCGCGCGACCGATCTCCGCGTCGCTGCGCGGCGACAAGGCGCAGGTGAAGCCAACCCTGCCGGCAGCACGAACGTCGTCGGCCTCGATCGACGCGAGGAGCACGTCGCACGCACCGTGGTAGGCCTCCTGGTTGCCGACGAACGCGCACAGCTCGGCGTACCCCTCCCACAGACAGTGCTCGCGCGGCACGTCGTTCAACCACAGCTGCCATGCCGAACGCGCCTCCTCGCCGCGCCCCTGCTGCAGGGACTGCAGGCGCCGCAGCACACCGGCGGGCCGCGGATCCGGGACCCTCAGCGAGAGGCACTGCTGGTAGACCGGGATCGCATCCCGGATCCGGCCGCGGTCCTTCAGGCTCTCCGCGAGGAAGAGGTGCGCGAACGCGTGCCGCGCATCGAGCTGGATGGTCTTGCGCAGGTACCCGGCGGCCTCGTCGAACCGACCGAGCTGCCAGAGACCGAGGCCGAGGTTGTAGTTGGTGCACACGATCTCGGGCGCCGCCTGCACGCCCAGGCGGTACTGCGCGATCGCCTCGTCGCGCCGCCCGAGGCCGCCGAGTGCGTTGCCGAGGTTCGCGCGTGTCTCGCCGGCGTCCGGGCGCAGGCGCAGCGATTCTTCGTACTCCTCGACCGCCTCTTCGAGGCGGTCGCCGTCCGCCAGGAGCGCGCCGAGATTGGACCGGGCCTGGGCGGACGCGGGCACGATCCGGACCACCTCCCGATACGCGGCGATCGCTTCGTCGCGACGTCCCAGGCGCCCCAGCACGTTCGCGCGGACGACGTGCGCCGTCTCGACTCCCGGGTCGATCTCGATCGCGATCCCGGCCTGCGCGAGGGCCTCCTCGTTGCGCCCGACGAACGCCAGCGCGCGCGCGAGATCGACGCGGGGCGCCGCGCTGTCCGGGCGCAGGGCGACGGCGGCCTGCAGATAGCGGACGGCCGCCGCGTGGTCGCCCCAGAACACCGCGTCGGCGAGCGCGTAGTTGATCCAGAAGTCGTCCGGGTGGCGCAGCAGCAGCTTCCCGAGGAACGCGACACTGTCCTTGCCACGCGCGCGCAGACGCTCCGCGAGACCGACCAGCAGCGTCACGGACCGGGTGGCGGGAGCCGACACAACCAACCCCGCGAGCGCCTCGGGGTCGCTCCACGCCGCCGGATCGCGCAAGCGCTGCAACCACTCCGGTGCGCCGGGGTCCGCAAGCTGCGCAGTGCCCAACAACCAGGCGCGGCGCGTCTCGTCGCCGGCACACATCGCCCAGTCGTCGAGCGCCGTCACGAGCGACGGGCGGACCGCGGATGCGGCGACGCGAGCGGCGACCACGGCTGCCGGCTCGTCGACCGATCCGAGCTTCGCGGCACCGAACGCGGCCCGGTAGCGCTCTTCCGCCACGTCCTTGCCGAGGTCCTTCGCGAACCGTTCGTCGGCCAGGGCGGCGCGCTGCATGCGGATTCCCTCGAGCTGCTTGCCGAGGGCGATGTCGGCTCGCACCGACACGATCCGCGCGCGCAACCCGTCGGAAGCGCCGTCGGACAACCCGTCGAGCGCCGTCGACGCCGCGTCCAGGTTCCCCGCGGCGGCGAAGCGGATCACGTCGTCGAGCCGCGACTCGAGTCTGGCGAGTTCGGTGCGACGATCGGCGGCGAGGCCGGCTTCGCGCAGCAGGCTCGCGAACGCCAGCGAGAGGAGCGCAACGCCCGTCAGCAGCAGCCCCGCCAGTGCGGGCTTGCGCCGGCACCAGCTCCAGCACCGCTCCACCGGCCCCACGGGCTGCGCCAGCACGGGCTCGTGGCGCAGGAATCGCTGCAGATCGGCCGCCAGCTCGGCGGCCGACGGGTAGCGGCGCGCCGGATCCTTGTGCAGGCAGCGCATGCACACGTTCTCGAGGTCGCGCGGCACACCGCCGTTCCGCCGCGACGGCGCCGACGGCGGATCGTGAACGACGGCGTGATGCAGCGCACCCGGCGTGCGCGCCTCGAACGGCGGTTGGCCGACGACGAGCTGGTAGAGAACGACGCCGAGCGCCCAGACGTCGGTCGCCGGGCCGATCGTGTCGAGCCTGCCGAGCGCCTGCTCGGGCGCCATGTATGCCGGCGTTCCCATTCGCGCGCCGCTCTGCGTGAGGGACGCTTCGTCGGCGCGACGCGCGAGTCCGAAATCGCTGATCTTCGGTGTGCCTGCGGCGGTGAGCAGCACGTTCGCGGGCTTCAGGTCGCGATGGATCACGCCGCATCGATGCGCCTTCTCCACGGCGTCGGCGAGCGCCGCGACGAGGGTCGCCGCGTCGCGAGCGGCCCAGGGCTCGCCTTGCAGCCGATCGGCGAGACTGCCGCCCTCCATCAGTTCCATGGTGAAGAACGGCCAGCCGTCGGCCTCGCCCGTGTCGAACACCTGCACGATGTTCGGATGCTGCAGCGCCGCGACCACCTGCGCCTCGCGCCGGAAGCGCGCGAGCTCGGCGGCGCTCGCGTGGACGCCGAGCAGCAGCACCTTGACGGCGACGTCGCGGTGCAGCGACTGCTGGTGCGCGCGGTAGACGATCCCCATGCCGCCACGCCCGAGCACGCCCTCGATCGCGTGGCCGGGAATCTGCGGCAGCGGCGGATCTCCACCGCCGGCGTCGGGCTCGTCCGCGCCCGCCGAAGGGAACAGTTCGCCGAGCCTCCGCCCCACGCCGCGCATCGCGTTCCAACGCCGCGACACTTCGGGCAGCAGATCCGGCGTCTCGCGGCAAACCTCTTCGGGAGTGCACGCGGACTGCAGCAGACGATCGAGCAGTGCGTCGACGCGGGCGTCGTGCGGAGGTTGCTTCACTGGCGGTCTCGCGTTGGCGCGGCCCGTGGCCGGTCCGGCGATCCTAGACGCCCACCATGCGTCCGTCTGCCACGGCCGACCGGGCTGTCCACTGCCCACGCTCAGTGGGCCCGCGGCACTGCCCCCCCACGCTCCCGAGGTGATGGATGAAGACGACCCTGTTCGTGAAGTGGACCCTCCTGCCTTCGTCCGAGGCCCGCGTCATGGCCCTGCTGACGGAACTCGCAGCGAAGACCCGGAGCGAACCGGGCAACCGCCTCTACGACGTCTACCGGTCGGAGAGCGACCCCCGCGAGATCGTCCTCCACGAGGAGTACGTCGACGCCGCAGCGCTCGCCGCGCACCGGCAGTCCGCGCACTACGCGGCGCTCGTCGTGAACGACATCCTCCCGCACCTCGAGAAGCGCGACGTGGTGGTCGCGAAGAAGGTCCTCTAGGCGCGTCGGGCCACGCGCGTTCAGTCCTTCTTCTTGAACTCGAACGCCGTCGCGCGGCTGCCGTCGAGCTGGCTGATCGTCGCGGTCAGGCCGTCCTTCGTGCGTTCGTAGCGGATGCGCTGCGGGTGGTCGTGCTCCGCGTTCTCGAACACCATCAGACCGTCTTCGAGCTTCGCGAGCCGGAACAGCGTCGGCGGCGCGCCGCCGGGCATCGCGACGTAGGAGATCGAGCCCGCGCGATGAGCGATGCGCAGGAACTCGAAGAAGGTCGACTTCTCGTCGGTGAACGTGTGCGACGTGCCGAGGATCGTCGTGCCCTGCAGCGGCCGCCAGTGCTCCTCGATCGTCGTCTTGCCCTTCTGCAGCACCCAGGTGCCAGAGACCCACTCGAGCTTCTTCAGGAGCGCGGGATCCATCTTGCCGACGACGAGTTCTTCGGCAGGCGTGGGCTTCTGGGGATCCTGCAGGGCGCCGACGAACGCCGCCGCGAGCAGGGGAACGGACACGAGGAGGCCGATGTGCATGACGGGAACTTCGAAGGGGATCTGCGAGCACGAAGCCTCGGCGTCCGCACGCCGCGCAACCGGCTTCGTCGCGCGTCGCACCATACGTTCGCGCGGAGCAGGGCGCGCGCGAGGAAGTCGCCAGAACAGCGCGCTGCGCGGCGTTCCGCCCGAGCCGCCCTCGCAGCGCCGAGGCGTCGGGGCGTGGACCGGGCCCACCGCGGCAGGCACACTCGCGCCATGAACCACGAGCCGGACCTCCAGCCGTGACGAACGCCGAGACCCAGCTCGCGGCGTTCTTCGCGAAGTACGAACCCGCGATCGCCAGGCTCGGGAAGGCGCTGCGCACGAAACTGCGCGCGCGCCTGCCCGGACTGTCCGAGGTCGTCTACCTGTACGAGAACCAGGAATCGCTCGTGATCTCGTACTCGCCGAGCGGGCGCGGCTACGACGCCGTGTGCTCGCTCGCGCTCTACCCGGAGCACGTGAAGCTCTTCTTCGCGGGCGGCCCCCGGCTGGCGAAGGCGGACCCGAACAAGCTGCTCCAGGGCACCGCCAAGCTCGTGCGCTACGTCGTGATGACCAAAGCCGCGGACCTCGACAGCGCGGAGATCGAGGCGCTCATGGTCGCCGCACTCGGCATCGCGAAGGTGCGCCTCGTTCCCGGCGCCGAGGGCGCGGTGGTCCTGAAGGCCGACGAGCAGAAGAAGCGAGCCGTCCGCGCGAAGAAGGCACCGCAGGGGAAGGCCACCGGCCGGCCGAAGAAGGCGCGCTGATCGCGGCGGTCTCTTCGAAACTCGCGACCGCTGCGCAAGTCAGGCCGAGGCAACCTCTGCCAGCGGGCGGGCTCCGCCTCCCGGTGCCCGGTGCCGCCCCGCGGACCTCCGCCGTGACCGCGAGAAGTGGTCGGAGCGAGAAGATTTGAACTTCCGACCCCCTGCACCCCATGCATTCCTGGCCCTCCCGCCCGCATCCTGCGGAGCGGCTGGAAAAGGAACGGATTGGTGCGCGAATCCGAGAACAGACCGCAGGTTACGAGCGGTCGGCGAGAGTCGCAAGGCGTCGCGCTGGCTCGCGCCTCGTTGCGCCGGTTCGTGGTAGTCGACGCCTTAACTTGGCAGTCCTACCAAGTGACCGAGGAGCGCGCAGGGGCTCGGTGCCACCGACGCTGACTCAACGTCACGCGCAGGGATCCGAGCTGCGTTCCCAGCCCCCGTAGGAGGCCACGACAACCGAGGTGCACGAACTCGGTCGCCCTCGACAGGGCGCGCCTACTTCGCTCGCAGCGGCGACCATACCACCTTGATGGCCCGCGCCAGCTCAATCGCGTCCCCTTCCGCCGAGAAGTGCAGAAGATCAGCGCGGGACTCGTTCCGAGCATGTGGTTCTGGATCGCGACGATGCGAATGCCGATCTTCAGGTTGCCCTTCCTCAGCTCGTCGAGCACCGGGTTGACCTCCTCGGGCAACATGCAGGTGTCGCCCACCACGATCGCTCGCTCGGCGTGCCCGTGAATGCCGCGTAGGTCAGCACCATGGCTGGCGGGGCCACGAAACCAAACTCGTTGCGCAGGACCGGCTCCTGCGCGGCACGTCGATGCGGAACGTGCCGTCGGGCAGCACCGAGCCTGCCTCGCCGAGCACCACACCAACCGGCTTCCAGTCGGGCTGCTGCGCCGACAAGCACAAGACGAAGCAGAGGGAACAGAGCATCTGGAGTGCGACTCGCATGGTCATCCTGACGGGTTGAAGGGCGGCACGGCATCGTAGGGCCGCGAAGGTGAGAACGGCGCAACACACCGAGTTGCACCGCAGGCGGCACCTGCGTCTCCCCCTGGTGCGGTACCGGTTGTTGCCTAGGATTCTCGCCCACCGCGAACGTTTCGCGGGGTTGTCATCGAGGAAATGAGATCATGAACCGACTGTTCGCCGCGAGCGTCTGTGCGCTGTTCCTGGTCGCCTGCAGCAAGCCGGAGCCAACTGCTCCGAACAACCCGACGCCGGGTGCTGCCGCGACCGTGTCGCAGGTCAAGCTGGAGTTGGGCAAGACCGTTTGAGGGGGATGTGTCACCGCCGTGCGCGGTGCCCTTGGGAAAGTCGACGGCATCAGCCAGATCGACATCAAGGCCGGCGACAAGGACTTCACCGTCCACTACGACGCTGCCAAGATCAAACCGGCCGACATGGTCGCGAAGCTGGTCGCTGCCGGTGAGTCCGGCGCGAAGGTGAAATCATGAGGCTCGGATACCTGGGGTTGCTGCCCGCGCTAGCCCTCGCGTGTTGCGCGACAAATCCGGTGTCGATCGAGACGAAGGACGCCATGTTGGTCCTCGACAAGAAGCCCACTTGAGGCGGCTGCGTTGCCGGCGTGCGTGCCACGCTGGAGAAGCTGCCGGGTGTGAAGGGGGCCGAGATCACGGCGGGCAACGCCGAGATCACCGTCCACTACGATCCTGCGACGACGAACGTCGACAAGGTTCTGGAAGGCATGGCGGCAGGCGGGCAGCCGGCGCAGAAGAAGTAGGTTCTTCGTTCGCCCTGCCTCAGCCGGGGCAGCGCGACCGGATCGCGGCGGTGCGGCATTGCACCTTGGCTAGCCAGCCTGTGGCTTGCGGCACGAACAGTCGAAGCAACCGTGTTCCGCACACGTTCCGCAAGCCCTCGTCACTTGCTCGCGCAGCGCCTTGCGCGCCCTGAACACGCGCACCCCCGCGTTGCTCTCTCCGAGCCCTGCTTCGACAGCGAAGTCCTTGACCGCGACACCGTCCAGTTCGATGCGACGCAAGGCCGTGGCCTGATCGGGCGGCAGGGTGTCGATCAGCCGGCCGATGCAGCTACACAACTCGCGATCGGCTTCGGCGGCCCTCTGCGATTCGGCCCGCTGCAGTTCGTCGGCAAGTGCCTGCAGCCGAGCGCCGGCAGTCGTTGATCGCCGGTGCCGGTCGATGATCGCGTTGCGCAGCACGCGGTAGAACCACGCACGCGACGACTCGTCGGCACGCAGGTCGCCGCCGCGTTCCAGCCCCTTGACGAAAGCGTCCTGCACGACGTCCTCGGCGATGGTGCGGTCGCCGACGCGCCGCTCCACGAACGCGACGAACTCGCGGTGGCCAGCAACGAGTTCGTGCATCACGCGGTCCGGTAGTCCCGCGGCGTCGCCCTCACGCTCTCCGTGGCAGCTCACCGCACGATCTCCGCTCCGCTCGCGCTGCGGAAACGCCGCAGCATGAGGGAACTCAACAGGACAGACACGCTGGACAGGGACATGGCGGCACTGGCGTACACCGGCGACAAGGCGATGCCCAGTCCCGCGAACGCGCCGGCCGCGATCGGCAGGCCGAGCAGGTTGTAGACCGACGCCCACAGCAGGTTGCGCCGGATCGTGCGCATGGTTGCTCGGGCCAAGGCGATGGCTACAGGCACGCCCGCGAGCCCGCCTCGCAGTAGCGCGACGTCCGAGGCTGCCGCAGCAACGTCGGTGCCAGTGCCGACTGCGATCCCCAGGTCTGCGGTCGCCAGTGCCGGGGCGTCATTGACGCCATCGCCGACCATCGCGACGCGCTGCCCTCCATCTTTCGTTTCGGCGATCCGTCGGGTCTTGTCGGTAGGTAGCAGCTCCGCAGCGATCTCGTCGATACCGACTTGCTGCGAAATCGCAGCGACGACGCCCTGCTTGTCTCCGGACAGGATCCCGAGACGGAGCCCCATCGAGCGCAGATGCTTCACGGCCGCCCGTGCCTCGGGCCGCAGGGCATCGGCGAGGCCGATCACCCCCAGTAGGTCGCGATCTCGCGCTACGAGAAGCGGCGTGACCCCACCTGACGCCAGCGCCGCAACGCGCGGAGCAACCGCCGCGACGTCGATGCCTTGCTCGGCGAGCCACTCGGGCTTGCCGACGCGAACGGTGAAGCCGCCCACACGCGCCATCACCCCCATCGCCGGAACGGCGACGAACTGCGTTGCTGCGTCGAGCGCGAGCCCACGCGCCTGCACCGAACCGACGACCGCACGGGCAAACGGATGCTCACTCGACAACTCGACCGCCGCGGCAAGGCGCAGTAGTTCCTCGCTCCCGATGCCGGGTCGCGGCTCGACGGCAACCACATCAGGACGGCCGGTCGTCAGCGTGCCGGTCTTGTCGAATAGCACGGTGTCGATGTGGCTTGCCTGTTCGATCGCCGCGCCGGTTCGAAACATGACCCCGAGTTCCGCACCGCGTCCAGCACCGACGGCAACGGCCGCAGGCGTCGCAAGGCCGAGCGCACACGGGCAAGCGATCACGAGCACCGCCACCATGTACTCGATCGCCACCGGCAGCCCGCCCCAGGTCGGGTCGATCGACCACCAGAGGCCGAACGTCACCAGCGCCAGCACCAGGACGATCGGAACGAACACCGCACTGGCTCGATCAGCGAACCGAGCGATTGGTGCCCGCGATCCCTGGGCCAGTTCGACCGCGGCGGTGATCCGCGCCAGCGCGGTCTCCGCACCCGCGTGCTCGACGCGAACGAGCAGCGCACCGGACGTGTTCATGCTGCCGCCAACGACGCGGTCGCCGAGCCCCTTCTCCACTGGCATGCTCTCGCCACTGAGCAGCGATTCGTCCACGGCAGAACTACCGTGCTGCACGACGCCATCGCTCGGCACGCGCTCGCCTGGGCGAACCCGCACGCGATCGCCGGGCCGCAGGTCAGCGACCGGGACGTCGCGCTCGATCGAAGATGCGTCGCCGTCGACACGATGCGCCAGCGCCGGCACCAGGGCGTGCAGCGCACGCACTGCATCTCCCAGACGCCAGCGAGCCCGCGTCTCAAAGAACTTGCCAAGCAGCACGAAGGTGACGATTGCCGCCGCCGCCTCGAAGTAGATGTGCGGCGCGGAGTGCTCACCGTGTGCAAACCAGTGCGCGGCGAACGTTGCCACCGTCGACCACGCCCAAGCCGAGAGCGCCCCGAGCGCAACCAGCGTGTTCATGTCGGGACTGAGGTGGCGGACCGCGACAACGCCAGCGCGCAGAAACCGACGGCCGGGTCCGAACAGCACACCCGTGCCAAGCACGAACTGGACGATGCGGCCTGCCCAAGTGTCGGCAAAGGGGATCGCACCATGGGACATGCCGAGGACGAGAAGCGGAACCGTGAGAGCCGCCGCAACGGCAAGGTCGCGCACCAGAACGCGGCGGTCTCGCTCCTCCGACCCACTGCGATCCAGCCCGATCGGACCGGCCGTGGAGGCGGGTGGCAACACGCCGTAGCCCGCAGCGACGACGGCCGCCTCCAGTGCGGCTCGGTTCGCGCGCTTCGGGTCGATCTCGACGCGAGCCTGCTGCGAGACGAGGTTGACCTGGGCGGCCTCCACGCCGCCTACCTTCGTCAGCGCGCGTTCGATGCGGCCCGCACAGGCGGCACAGGTCATGCCGGTGATGTCGAGGATGGCAGTCTCGCTCGGGACCTCAGCAGGATCTTTCGTCGTCATGCCCTCGTAGACGTCGAGTGTCGAAGGGCATTACATGCGACGCAGTTCGCGCATCGTGGGGCTGCAGCCGTTCGTGTCACGGCTCGATCACTCCAGGACGCGGAGCCGCGACGCGAATCGGTGTCGTCGATGACACGACGTCACGCGCAGAGTGCGCGGCGTGCCCAGCCACCGCCAATCGATCGGGCCATCGCGATCGAGCGTTCAGTGGCACCGAGATCCAGTGCCGTGGCACGCGGCGAGCACGGCCAGCAGGAGGGGGGACAGAAGGGCGCAGTTGCGCCACACGGCCAGTCGAGTCAGGATCGATCTCATAGTAGTTCTCCGTTCGGGTTGGGACCGTCTCCCGCGGCCGGATTGGTCGCGGTGAACACGGTCAGGGTTCCACAGCACGTACTGAAGTGAGCGACGGCCATGACATTCACGAAGCCAGCCTTGGCGATCGCGGATGCAAGCTGTCCGGCCGCGTGCGCCCGGGTGTTGGCCCAGCCGTCCAGCAGTCGGACCAGGAGGAATGCGGCGTGCATCAGTGGTCCTCGCGGCCGATCCCAGTCGGCGACCACAATCGTCCCACCGGGTCGTAGGACGCGGCGCATCTCGGCAAGCGCCGCAGCCTTCGCGGCGTCATCCAGGTGGTGGAGCAGAAGGCTCGTGACGACGCGGTCGAACTGGTTGCGCTCGAAGGGCAGGCGCTGCGCCATGCCCTCCACCCAACTGACGTCGGCAGCCGCAGCCGAGCCCTTGCGCCGCGCAATCGTGAGGACCTGCGGATCCCCATCGATGCCGACCACCTTCGCGGCCGGCTGGGATCGTTTCAGCATGATCGTCAGCGACCCGGTGCCCGCTCCCACGTCGAGCACCTGCGCCCCGGGCTCCAAGCGAGCTTGCACAACGATCGCCGCCTTGACCGCTCGCTCCCGAGTCGTCGGTCCGATCACGAAGTCGTAGAGGAACGTCAGCCAATGAAAGCGCAGCGCGGGCACGAAGGCTGATGCGGTTCGGATGTTGTCGCTCATGAACGCAAGTGACCGAGCACGCCCTGGCACGTGGCTCGGCCCGACCAGATCGTTCTAGTTGGCGTCGTTCGAACCTCTTCGCTACCGATGGTGGCGGACGCCTGAATGGCCAACCGCGGAGTAGCGCGCCCTGTGGTAGTAGTGACCGTGCTGCGGCGCGCGCACATGGCCATGCGCGTGGTAGGGCTGGCCGTAGTGGATAGAGCTGCGCACGAAGGCTCTGCCACCACACTGCGCGACGGCTGCGCTCGACATGACGGCGAACGCAAGCAGGCAAACGAGCATCTGAATCAGGGTTCTCATCGTTTCACTCGGGGGGTTCAAGGTTGAATGCGATCGCCCACGCAGGAACGACCTGCTCGGCGCATTCTCAAGGATCAGTGTCGGTGCCCCGCGCCCGTGTCGGTGCCGTGGCAGGCAGCCAGCAGGAGGAGCGCCGCGAGCAGGAGGCAGAACATCAGCGGGCGCGAGGGAAGGAAGGGCAGTCGCATCTCGGGTTGCATCGGGAACCTCTCATCGGGAAAGCCAACCTCGGACGCACGGCACCATGCCGCCATTCGCGGGGAAGGCACACTAGAACTACGCATAGCGCTTTCGGCTCACTCGCGTTGGTGTGAGGACGTGAAGCGAGAGCGCCGGATCTTGTGCTCTGGAGTGGCTGGCAAGGGACCAGCGCACCTCGGCAAGAGCACGTTGCTCACGTCGTAATTCTCCTCCTTGGACTTGTCGGTCTTGCCCTCGCTGGGCCTTCAGGTCCTGGGGATGGTAAAGGGGACATCGCAGGTGGCGCGCGTCAGCGGCGGATGCCGTCGCGGATCAGCTCCTCGGCCGTGGCGACGTCGGCAACCGTGCCCTTCGGATGCTCGTACCAGCCTGGATCCGCGTAGTTCGTCAGGCCGTCGCGCACCTTGAG
Organism: uncultured candidatus Brocadiaceae bacterium; assembly: GCA_964538915.1. GTDB lineage: Bacteria > Planctomycetota > UBA1135 > UBA1135 > UBA2386 > JAEUHQ01. Next base: position 41,987 of record CAZIFB010000038.1, read on the forward strand.
CACGGTGACCATGCCGCCCATCGTCACGTAGCCAAACCCCGCAGTGCCGCCAATCATCGGCGTGCTGTTCTTCGGCAACGTGTCGTCGTGGGCGTTCGGATCGTTCGGATTGCCGCCGAGCGCGTGCACGCTGGGCACCACGGCGGCGAGTTGCTCGTCGAACGAGCTCGGATCGATGCCGACGAGGTTGGGGATGTCGTGGCCCATCTGCGTCATCACGTGGTGCGTCATGTGGCAGTGCATCGCCCAGTCGCCGGGTGCGTTGGCTACGAACTCAACGGTGCGGGTCTGCCCGACTGCGACCAAGACCGTCGTCTCGGGCCAGCGCGCCGAGGCCGGGATCTGGCCGCCGTCCGTCTCGATCACTTCGAACGCATGGCCGTGCAGGTGGATCGGGTGATGGTCCATCGCACTGAGGTTGCCGATGCGGATGCGCACGCGTTCTCCGGTCTTGCACACCATGGGCGCGGTCGCCGGGAACACCTTGGCGTTGAAGGTGAGCACGTTGAAGTCCTTCATCTCGTTCGGATCGGGTCGCTCCGTGCCGACCTTCAGCGCCCACTCGCTAAGCATGTAGACGAAGTCGCGGTCCGGCAGCGGCTCCTTCGGGACACGTGGGTGCACGACGAACATTCCCATCAGGCCCATCGCCATCTGCACCATCTCGTCGTGGTGGCTGTGGTACATGAACGTGCCGTGCTGCTGCAGAGTGAACTCGTAGCGGAACGTCTCACCCGGTTCGATCGAACGCTGCGTGAGGCCACCGACGCCGTCCATGCCGTTGGGCAAGAACACGCCGTGCCAGTGCACGGTGGTCGGGGAGTCGAGCTTGTTGGTGACGTAGATGCGCACGGTGTCGCCCTCGACCGCTTCGATCGTCGGGCCGTGCACAGCACCGTTGTAGCCCCAGCAGTTCGCTTGCAGGCCCGGTGCGAACTCGTGGCGCACCGGTTCGACGATCAGATGGAACACCTTGACGCCGCCAACGAGTTGCCACGACAGCGTCGTGCCGTTCGGCGTCTCGACAGGTCGGTAATCGACGAAGGGCTGACCCGGCAATGGCGATGGCTTAGATGGCGATCGCTGCGCAGCGCCAGCCGGCACGAGCGGTACGCCGATGCCAATGGCGGCGGAGCGGATCAGGAACTCACGACGGTCGCTAGTCATTTTCAGTTTCCTCCGATGGCGGCGCGAGCATCCGAGCTGCCGAACTCGGGCCAAGTGGGTTCAAGCGAATCGCGCGGCATACTGCCGGCGAGCAGTTCTTGTAGATCGAGCCGCACGAGATGCGCGTCGCGCATCGTGATCAGCTCCTCACGTTCGTCGGCGATCTGCTGCTGCCGCGCCCGCAGCACATCGAAAGCCCCGATCTGCATTGCGTTGTAGTGTTGCAAAGTCTTCCGCACGAAGTCCTCCCGCAGCGGCAGGTGGGTGTCGCGAAGGAAACGCAGCCTCTCGCCGAGCGCCGCCAAGCGATCGCGGAGAAGGCGCGCCGCAGAACGGACCTGGACGGCGAGTTGCACATGGTGTTGCAGGCCCTCAAGAAGCGCCGCCGCCGCCCTATCCTGGCGCGCTGATCTGCGGTCGAACAACGGCAGTTCGAGTTCTACGGGTGGGCCCAAACCCCAACCTTCGGCGGCCTCGCGCGTGGCCGCGATACCAACGTTCGCCTCGCCCAGCCAGCCACGCCACGACTCGAGGCCGGCCCGCTGCGCCAGTGCGTCGACCGACGCACGCTGCGCATGCAGGTCGAGCGAAGCGGCGACGCAACGCGCTTCGAGATTGGTTGGATCCCAGCCGGCCAGCGGGTCCAGGTCGAGCTGCTGGGTCACGGTCCAGTGCGTGTGCTTCCCCCACAGCCCGAGCAACTCCTGCAGCGGTTCGCGCGCTTCCCGGGCCGCCCGTTCCGCGGCATGCAAGTCGAGCCGCGCGCGCGACTCGACGACACGTTCGGCAGCGAGCGCAACGTCGGTGACGTTGCCCGATGCGTGGAGCTGCTGCATCAGTGCGTGCGCCGCCACTGCGGTATCCACCGCCCGTTGCTGCAGGCCGACAAGCTGCTGCGCTGCTCGTAGCTGCACGAAGCCGCGCCGCACAGCGAAGGCAAGCTGCACGACCTCGTGCGTGAGCACCGACCGTGTGGCGTGGAACTCCGCTTCGGCGATGCGTTGGCGGAGCGGCCGCCAGAACAGATCGAGGAACGGTTGTGCGAGGCCGATCTCGACATCGGTGCGGCCGCCGATGAAAATCGCGTTGGCGCTGAACACAGGGTTGCGCAGCAGTCCAGCCTGCACGAGGTCGGCGCGCGCGATGCCGAACCGGGCGAGCCCGGCGCGCACGTCGCGGTTTTCGAGCAGCGCGATTCGAACGGCGGCGTCTTCGGTCAGCGGGCTGCCGAGCAGCTCTACGGTCGCGTCGGCAATCGACGGGTCGAGGCCAGCGGCCTCCGCCATCTCCTGCGTGACGCCAAGTCGCGCGTCGAGTTCGTCGCGGATGGACCGCGCATCGTTTGCGGCGGGGTCGACATGCGCGCAGCCGAGCAGTAGCACGAGCGGCAATGGGAACGGTCGCATCAGTGGCCTCGCATCGGTGGTTTCGTCGCAGCCGACGCCGGCGACGCGGCCGGCTGTGACATGCGCAACGTGTCGGTTGCAGGAGCTTCGGCGGCTTGCTCCGCGAGAGGCGAAGCCGGGTGGGTGGACGGCGGCTGTGGCATCGGCGGTGCCGTGCTGCAGGCCACCAAGGCGAGCAGCAACGTGTGCCCCGGAACGACCCGCGCGGCAGCGCGCGCCGTCACTTGTCGTCCCCGGGCTTGCTGGCCTGGGCCTCTTTCGGAGTGTGCACGTGCTTTGGCTTGGGCGGCTGCTTCTTGCTCAGTTCGTTCGCCTTCGCCAGCACGGCGGCAGGGTCCTTCTCGACAGCCTCGACGGCTTTCGGCGACGACAGACGCACGAGCGACTTGCCGATCAGCACGAACGCATTCGCGGCAACCGGCTCGCCGGTGACGGGGCACGTCGTGTTGCCGACCTCGACAATGCCCTCGCGCAGCAGCTTCGTCAGCGTGAGCTGCGAGTCGCGCCGCGCTTCGTCGACGCAGCCAGCACAGCAGACCTGGAATGAATGACCCTGCAGCGTGATCCCGACGGCGAGTTCGCCGATCGGCTCACCGGACACGGGGCAGACCTTGTTGCCGACCTCCTTGGTCGTCGGATAGCCGGTCTTTTGTGCCGCCGGCAAGTCGGCGAGGACCTTCTTGAAGCATGGCTTGCAGCAGACGTAGAAGCGCCCCACCTCGGTGTCGACGAACAGCGGCATCGACACCTTCTTGCCCATGATCGGGCAGTTCGTGTTGGGGAAGGTCGGCAGCTCCACCTGCGGCATAGGCTTCGGTGCGGGAGCGGGAACGGGATTCGCCTGGGCGATCAACCCAGTGGTGAACAAAGCGGACAGGAACAGCGATCGGAACACGGCAGCACCTCACGGTATGCGGTTGCGGCGGATCGGCTCGAAACGAGCGACCTGCCGCGGGGAGACAAGACACGACCCGGCAGACGCAGGCTCGCGGTTCGCACTACAGCAACAGCGGCAGGTTGCGCGCGCGATCAGGTGGCGGCGGGCTGCGTTCGGCAGCTTCACCGCACTGCGTCACTCTTGGCGTCAGCGGCTCGCATAGGAGCCACTCCGGTTGCAGCACGATCGGGTCCGGGCCCGTATCCTCACAGCGGCCCGGATCTTCACCGCGATAGGGTGCGGTCGCTGCGGTCTTGCGGTCGGGGCCGCGAAGCACGGGGCACAGGCAGTCCTGGTGAGCCCCTGCGGTCTGGCCAACCGCGTCATCGCCGGGGTTGTCGTGCGCCTTCGTCTTCCCGACGCAACAACCGCAGATGCTCGGCTCGCAGCACGACTCGGCTATTGATTCGGCCCGCTCGGCGCATCGACACAGGCTTAGCACGAACCCGGCGGGCAGCAGCAGGGTGGGCAGGAAGCGCATGTAGGGGGCAGGCACGAGGACCGCGGGATCAGAACCTTGCGCCGGCCGCGATCCAGGCCTTCAAGGCCTCGAGTTCGGCGGCAGTCGGCTGCGGTTTGCCCTTGGGCGGCATGTGGTCGTCGTGGTCCACGGGCAGCAGACAGCGTTGCAGCATCGGGCTCTCCTCGGGCTTGCCGGCTACGAACACAGGGCCGTTCTCACCACCCATCTGAAGGCCCTCGGGCGTCGTCATCAGGAGCTCGCCCTTCTTCTTGTCGGGGTTGTGGCACTTCGTGCAGTTGCGTTCGAGCATCGGGGCGATCGTGCGTTGGAAAACGCTCCGGGTCGCGGTGTCGCCTGTCTTCTTGGCCTCGCGCAGAGGTGCAAACAGGAAGTCCTGCCCGTGCGTCATCGAGCCGCCAAGATGGCCGGTCGGAACCATGACGCCGAGTGCGGCGAGCACAGTGGCGCGGAATGGCCACCGGCCGGCCAGCATGGCCAGAGCGACGAGCACCACACAGAGGCCCGCGAGCACGATGCCGAGCACCTTGTGCTGGTCGCGCGTTTCGTTCGGACTCGCGTCTTCCCCCGCGAGCACGAGCCCCGAAGCGGCGGCCAGAACGGCCGCGACCGCCCCGAAGCAGGCCAGCGCGAGGACCACACCTCGCGGCGCTTCCCGGCGCAGCAGCGCTGCGCCGAACTCGAGCAACGCGATCGCGGGCAGGATGCCGAGTGGCGCGTGCAGCAAGACGATGTGGGCCCGACCGAACACGAGGAGCCAGGGTGAGGGGTCGCTGGACGACAGCAGGAATCCGTTGAGCATGCGGCTTTCTCAGGAGAGCAGGTCGCGCACTACGCGACCGAAGACATCGGTGAGCTGGAAGTCGCGGACTTGTGGCAAGGGACAAGCCGCGTGCCGGGCGGGTTCATGGCTTGATGGCGTCGTCCTCGACTGGGGGCCCATGGGATTTGAAAGCGGGCCGCGCCTCGCCAAGAGGCGCGGCCGGTCGTGCTCTACTTCTTCTCCTTGGGATTGTCCGGCTTGGTGTCGCCGGGCTTCGCCTCGACGGCCTTCTTGCGGGCCGCGTCCACCATCTCGACGAACTTCGCGGGGGCCTTCTCGACTTCGTCCGTGCAGTCCTTGCAGCAGACACGCACGAGACGCCCGCCGACCACGACGTCGATGGGGTCGCCCATGTCGCCGCCGTAGCTCTCATCGCTGACAGGGCACTGCTTCAAGACGTAGTCCTTGCCCTGCGCGGTCACGACCGCGGCATCGAGGACCTTCAGGAACTTGGCCGGCTCCTTGACGAACTCGGCCTTCTCCTTCTCGTCGGAGACGAGAACCAAGCGGTTGCCGAAGACGAACTCGTGCGCCTTCTCCGGCAGCTTCTTGCCCGAGATCACCGAGGTGGCCAGCGGATACAGCGGCCCCTGGTCCGCGATGATCTTCGCGTCGAGCGCCGACAGGCTCGCGGCCAAGTCCTTCTCGAACTTCTTGATGCAGCCGCCGCAGCAGTAGCGGACCTCACGCCCTTCGTAGAGCCTGATCACGGGATCGCCCATCGACCCGAGCTTCTTGTCGGAGATCGGGCAGGTGCTGAGCGAGTAGGCGTCGCCCACGCGGGCCACCGCCTTCGCATCCTCCTGCTTCTTGCCATGGCCGTGGTCGCCGTGGTCGTGCTGCGCCAGGGCGTTGGCGGCGAACAGGAACGCCGCGAGCAGCGGCAGGATCCAGAACAGTCGTTTCGCGGTCATCTTCGTTTCCTCTCGTCTCGCAAGACTGCCCCCGCAGCGCCGACAACGTGTCGGTCCGGCGGGAGCAAGGTAGGTGTGTGACGGGCGGTACGATTCCCCGCTCGGGCGCGAACAGGTCATGGTGCAACACCTCCAAGCAGCTCCTGCAACCTCGCCCTCGCCAGCGAGTGCTCGCGCCGCAATCGGGCCAAGGCCGTCTCGGCTTCCAAGGCCATGGCGGTCGCGGCGACCCACTCCGTGAGCTTGCCTCCGCCCGCGGTCCACGCGGCGCGCGCGACGTCTCCCATCTGCCGCAACCGTGGCAGCAGGGACTCCGCGAGCACGGCGTGCTCCGCCTCGACCGCGGCGAGCATCGCCATCTCGCGCACGGCCATGGCAGTTGCGTCGATGCCGGCCTGTCGACGCAAGGCGTCGGCGGCGCGCACGCGCGCTTCGGCTTCGCGAACCGCGCCTTCGATGGCGGTTCCCCGCAGCCACGGCAGCGTCAGGGCCGCTCCGAGCGTCTGGTTCATGGTCCCCATGACCGTGGCACTGAGGGAGAACTCGGGCACACGCTCCCACTCGGCCATCGTGACCTCGGCCATCGCGGCAGCGTGCTCCCGTCTCTGCATCTCGACCTCTACGTTGTTCGCCAACACGGACTCGATCACGACCCGCTCATCCTGGCGAAGGGACGTGAGAGGCGGTAGCACCGGCTTCGTCACCACAGCATCGCCACCGAAACCGGCGATCGCACGCAATGCTGCGTCCAGGGCTGGCCGCTCACCGGCGAGCTTCGCGCGCTCCGCCCGCACCCGATCGCGTGCCACCTCGGCGGCCAGAAGCTCGGCCTGCATGGCAGCGCCCGCTCGCACCCGTGCCGCCGCGGATGGCACCTGCACGGCAAGCAGCCGCTCCAGGCGGTCGAGAAGCGCCAACTCCTCGTCGCGCAAGGCCAGGGCGTAGTACGCGTCGCTGACCTGGGTCTGCAGCCGCAACCGCACCCGAACGAAAGCGGCACCAGCGACTCGTGCGTCGGCCAGGGCAGCTTCGCCCTGCGCCTCCAACCGTCCAGGCCAGAGGATCATGGCCATCGTGTTGTTCATCAGCAGCAAGGCCGTGCGATCAAGCGAAGACCCGCCATCCAGGGTGTGTTCCAACCCGACCATCGCAGTCGTCGCCTGCGTGCTCGCCTGAGGCACCTTCTCGAGTGCCGCTTCCCAGGAGTGGAAGGCCGCCTCCAGTTCGCCGTTGGCCTGTTCGGCGTGCGCCAGGAACGTCGACAGCGTTGCTCCCTGGGCCAGATCTGGAAGCTCTCGATCCGCAAACGGCTTGTGGAACGCGATCCCGGCGGCCGCCACTCGGTCGCGCTCCGATTGTTCGCCCTCGGGCCGCATAACACACCCGGCCATGGCCAGGGCCAACATCAGGGCAACGGCCTTCATGCGACCACCTCCAACTGGCCCCGCAGCCGCCACCGCTGCCACAGGTAGAAGATCACCGGGTACGCCAGCAGCTCCATCAGGAAGCTCACGGCGATGCCGCCAATCAGCGGGGCGACGAGCCGTCGGGTGACGTCGGCCCCGGTCCCGGTCGCCCACAGAAGCGGCAGCAGACCGATCATGTCGGTCGCAACCGTCATGGTTTTCGGACGGATGCGTTTCACGGCTCCGGCGTGGATCGCCGTCATCAGGTCGCCGGTGGTTCGCATGCGCCCTTCCGACTTCGCGCGATCGAACTCGCTGTCGAGGTAGAGCAGCATCACCTGCCCGGTCTCCGCATCGACGCCGAGCAACGCGATGATGCCGACCCAGACCGCAAGGCTCATATCGTAGTCCAGCGCCCACAGGAACCAGAACGCGCCGATCAGCGAGAACGGCACGGCGAGCAGTATCACGCACACGCGGAACCACGAGCCGTTGGCGAGATACAGCAGCAGCACGATCAGCAGCCCCGTGATGGGCAGCACGAGCCACAGCCGCTCCTCGGTCTCCTGCAGGTACTGGAACGTGCCGGACCAGACGCGGCTGTAGCCCGCAGGCAGCGGCACCGCGCGCTCGACGACGTCGCGCGCCTCAGCAACGAACCCACCGAGATCGCGGTTCGCCAGATCGACGTAGACCCAAGCCGTGCGTTGCGCGTTCTCGCTGCGCAGCATGGGAGGACCGGAGACATGGCTCAACGACGCCAGTTCGCCGAGCGGAATGCGCTGCCCGGCGGGAGTGTCGACCAGCACCCCACGCAGCGAATCCAGGTCGTCGCGACGTTCGCGGGCGTAGCGCAGGTTGATCGGGAAGCGGCCAAGCCCTTCCACCGCGGTGCTGACCGGCATGCCGCCGATCGCGGTCTGGATGACCATCTGCACGTCGCCGGTGGTCATGCCGAAGCGAGCCGCCGCGGAACGGTCGACGTCGATGTCGAGGTAGAGCCCGCCGAGGTTGTTCTCGGCGTAGGCGCTCGTGGTGCCGCGCACACCCTGCACGGCAGCCGCGGTGCGCTGCGCCAAGTCGTTCAAGACGCCGAGGTCCGGCCCGAACAGCTTGATGCCGACCGGCGTCTTGATGCCCGTCGACAGCATGTTGATGCGGTTCTCGATCGGGTAGGGCCATGCATTGGCCATCCCGGGCAGACGCACGATCTCGTCGAGCCCTGGGTGGTGGCTGCCGTCTGGCTCCGACCAGCCGAACTTCAACTCGTCCATCGTGATCGGCCGGCGATCGGGCCAGAACGTGTGCTCGAACGGCCACGACAGCCACGACAACCAACCCGGGAAGCCGTGCCAGAACCGATCCACCGTCCGCGTTCGCCACTTGCTGCGATCGGCCTCGAGTTGCACGACCGTTTCGACCATCGACAGCGGTGCCGGGTCGGTCGCGGTCTCGGCACGGCCGATCTTGCCGTGCACGGTGCGGACCTCGGGCACCAACGCGATCAGTTTGTCAGTCTGCTGCAGGATCTCGCGCGCCTTGCCGACCGAGACGCTCGGGCTCGTCGTCG
>CAZIFB010000039.1:0-49407 GCA_964538915.1 uncultured candidatus Brocadiaceae bacterium
ACGGCGGCGGGGCCGCCGTGCGCCTGTGCGGGGAAGTGGTCGCGGATCGCGAGCCACAGCGCGAAGACACCCGCGACCGCGCCCGCGACCGACGCGATGCGCCAGCGCCCCTGTTCGCGCGGGGCGGGGATGTGCGAGTGCAGCACCACGTGCAGCAACGAACCGAGCAGCAGCGACTGCAGCAGCGCGAGGCCCTGCTGCGACGTGTCGGTGAGGACGTGCGCGCCGAGGAAGTAGCCGAACATCGTCGACCCGACGCTCACGAGCGTGATCACGACGGCGGCGAACACGCCGAGCGTGCGCGGCACGATCCACCAGATGCCGAGGCCTTCGGGGATGCGGTGCAGGATGATCGCCCACGCGGTGACTTCGTGGTCGTGGAGGTGGCCGTCCGCGACCGGATGCGCATCGTCGACGAGGAACAGGCCGTCGAGGCAGGCGTGGGCGGCGATGCCGAGGACGGCGAGCGTGAGGACCGTGCGCCGCACGGTCGCGAAGCCGTGGTGCAGGGTGCGCTCCGCGAAGGTCGGGAGCAGGAACCCGACCAGCGCCAGCGGCAGCACGAGCCAGCCGCCGTGCGCGGCGGACTCCGGCAGCAGGTGCAGCAGCGACAGGCCGCAGATCGTCACCAGGCAGAACGCGTCGAGGCCGACCGTCGACCAGGCGTTCTTGCGCGCGAGCAGCACGAGCAGCGGGCCGAGTGCCAGCGCGAGGAAACTGAACAGGAGGAGCACGGGGCGCCCATCTTGGGGCGCGCCGCGCAGGCTCGCAACGAACGCGTTCGCCGATGCCCGCTGCGCCCGGTGCGAAGGGACGGGAATCGCGCCGCGCGATGACACGGCCGGCGCGAAGCGCACCTCTGTCGGCATGCACACCCGGATCCTCGTCGCGGTCTTCGCCGTCCTCGCCGCCCCCCTGCCGCACGACACGTGGCTGCTGACCATGCCCGGCGCCGACGGCCGCGGGGTCTCGGGCCTGTCGTTGCGGACGGGGACGGACTTCCCTCGCAGCGAGAACGCCGTCGCCGCGGCGAACGCGACCGGCTGGCTCGTTCCCGCCGTCGGCGCGCGCCGTCGGCTCGACGGATTCCGCGAGGCCTCGGACGATCGTGCCCTGGTGTGCCCGCTCGTCGACCTGGGTGAGGGCGTGCACGTCGCCGCGATCGACACCGCGCCGCAGCGCATCGCGATGGACGCGAAGAAGTTCAACGACTACCTGCTGCACGACGGCCTGCCTCACGTGCTGGCTGCGCGCATGGACGCGGGCGAAGAGGCGGCGGATGCGACGGAGCAGTACCGCAAGTGCGCGAAGGTCGTGTTCCGGACCGGCGACGGCTCGGGCCGCTTCGCCGAGCCGGTCGGTCAGAGACTCGAGATCCTGCCGCTCGAGGATCCGACGCTGCTCGCACCGCGAAAGACGCTGCCGGTCCGTGTGCTGTTCGACGGCGCGCCGCTCGTGCGCGCGAACCTGTGCTGGGACCTGCCCGGCAACGGCGAAGACCTCGCCGGGTGCACGTGGACCGATGAACGCGGAGAGGCGCTGGTGCCGATCGTCCGCCCAGGGTGGACCACGCTGCGGCTCGTCCACATGACCCGACCGCGTGCTACGGGGTACGAGTACGAGAGCCTCTGGGCGAGCTGCTCGTTCGTCGTTCGTGAACGCTGACGGCGTCCTGGCCGCCGAGTGCGGTTCCGACCGCCGTTCGCGCCCGATGGAGCCGCGACCGCACCGTGCCTTCGGGCACGGCGAGACGGTGTGCGAGGCCCGCGTAGTCGAGCCCGGTGCGGTCGTGGAGTTCGAAGACGGCCCGTTGTTCGGCGGGCAGACGTTCGATCGCGGCGGCGACGCGGTTCGCGAGTTCGTGCGCACACGCGTGGTGGAGCGGGTTGTCGCAGTCCGGATGGTGGTCGCACCTTGCCGCGGCGTCTTCGTGGCGACGGCGGCGCGAGAGTGTGCGGCGCATGTGCCGCGCGCGGTGCACGACGGTGCGCACGAACCAGCCGCACGGATCGGGTGGCGGAGCGGGAAGGCGCCACCAGACCAGCAGTGCTTCCTGCACGGCGTCGTCGGCGAGGTGATCGCAGCCGAGCACGGCGCGCGCCGCCGTGTGGGCGCGCGCCAGGTGCGGGGTGGCCGTGGGGAGGTGCGGAGCGGCAGGCACCGGAGGGGCCTGGAACAGTGGAGACATCGAACGACTCGTCGACCGCGGGTGCGTGTGGCGAACGACCGGACGCGGCCATGCCGCGCGGGGTCGGGTCACGCGGTGCGGCGACGTTCGGCGACGGATCCGGCGCGCGTCGAAGGCGGTGCTCGGCTCGGCGGCGCGAACACCAGGTCCACGGGCCGCACTTCGTCGGCGGCGACCTCGGCCGGTGCACCCGGTGCGCCTCGATGCACGAGCAGGATCGGCGGGGGCGGCGGCGCGCCCGGGGTCGACAGCTCGATCTCGCACGCGAGGCACGCGGTCTCGGCGAGCGCGTCCGCCGGAGACTCGACGGCACGCTCGTCGCGGCGGCCGGCGCGCGACGTTGCGTGGTGGTGGCCGCAGCTGCAGGCAACCGGAGTCGGCCCGTTCGCCGCCGCACGGTGCGTGTGCGTGTGCGTGTGCAGCGCCGGCAGGAGCAGGCGCACGGCCAGCGCGAGCAGGCACACCAGCACGGTGGCGGTCTCGGCGAGGCGGCGGGTTCTCGGGCGTGCGGCCACGGGGGCGCGACGCTAGGCCGGAGAGTCGCGCGCCGCAAGGCGGCGGGTGCTGCTCGAACTCTGTCCGGATTCGTGGAACTGCGGCGGCACGAGCGGCACTCGGCCCCTGCCGCATGCACCGCATCCTCTCCCTGCTCCTCGCAGTCGGCGCGACCGCGGGCCTCGCGGCCCAGGATCCGCCGAGTTCGCGCCGCACCGCCCTCGATCGCGCGACGAACGACCTCGTACCGCCGGCCGGCGTGCCGACCGGTGCCCTCGGGACGCAGTCGGGACCCCTGCGGTTGATCGACGTGAGTCTCGACGTGATGGCCGCGGCGGGGGCGTCGACGGAGCGAGACGGTGTGCTCGCGGACCTGAAGGGCGGCGGTCACGACCCGAAGAAGCGCGGGTTCACGCTGCAGCAGGCCGAGCTGTCGTTCGCCGGCGCGGTGGATCCGTACTTCGTCGGCAAGGCGCACATCGTGACGCTGCTCGACGCGGAGGAAGGCGAGTCCGTGGTCGAACTCGAAGAGGCGTACCTGCAGACGCAGCAGCTCCCGGCCGGACTGCAGCTGCGCGCCGGCACGTTCCTCACGGAGTTCGGCCGCATCAACCCGACGCACCCGCATGCCTGGGACTGGCAGGACCAGCCGGTGGTGATGACGCGCTTCTTCGGCGCGGACGGCATGCGCGGCCCGGGGGCGCGGCTCGCCTGGCTCGTGCCGGGCGACACCTACGGCGAAGTGTTCCTCGGCGTGCAGAACGGGAACGGCGAGACGATGCCGAGCTTCCTCGCCAACGAGGAGGTCTACGAGGAGCGGCCGATCGGCGGCCGCCTGTTCGCGGAGCGTGAGGTCCGCGCGGCGAACGATCTCGTCTACTCGATGCGCGCCGCGACTGCGTTCGACCTCGCGGAGACCACGAGCCTCGGTTTCGGCGCGTCGGCGCTGCTCGGCCCGAACGCGACCGGCGGCGACGCGGACACGCTCGTCTGGGGCTGCGACTTCGTCCTGCGCTGGCGACCGCTGACGACCGAGCGCGGCTGGCCGTTCGTGAAGCTGCAGGGCGAGTTCCTCGCGCGCGAGTTCGAGGCGGCGGAGCAGACCGACCTCGCGGATCCGTTCTCTCCGGTGACCGTCGCGGGCGACACGCTGCGCGACCAGGGCGCCTACCTGCAGCTCGTCGTCGGCTTCGCGAGCGGCTGGGCGGCGGGGGTGCGCGTCGAAGAAGCGGGCGGGCGCGGCTCCGGGTACGACGCGTCCTCGCAGACGTTCGTGAGCCGGGCAACCGATCCGTACCGCGCCGACCGCTTCCGCGTGTCGCCGATGCTCGCGTGGCAGCCGTCGGAGTTCTCGCGCGTCCGCCTGCAGTACGACTACGACGACAGCGACCACCTCGCCGACCCCGTGCACTCCGTCTGGCTCGGTTTCGAGATCCTGATCGGCACCCATCCGCCCCATGCGTACTGAGGAACGTGCAATCCACGGGCATCGCCCGCCCGGTTGGAGCCGACGTCCGCAACGGGCGCGGCTCGACGGCGACACGGCAGGGCGGTGTGCCGTGCTCGCAGTGCTGCTCTCGTGCTCCGTCTCCGCGCAGCACGCGGTTGTCGCGACGACGCCGGACCTCGCGTCCTTGTGCCGTTCCGTCGGCGGGGACGCGGTGACCGTCGTCTCGCTCGCGCGCGGCCCCGAAGACCCGCACTTCGTCGACGCGCGGCCGAGCATGCTGCGTGCGCTGCGTTCCGCGGAAGTGCTCGTCGAGGTCGGGCGCGAACTCGAGATCGGCTGGCTGTCGGTGCTGGTCGACAACGCTCGCAACGGCGCGATCCTCGCCGGGCAGAAGGGCCGCATCGACGCGAGCGCCGCGGTGCGCGTGCTCGGCGTGCCGACGGGGCCCGTGGACCGGAGCCAGGGCGACGTGCACGGCCGCGGCAATCCGCACTTCCTCGCCGACCCGCTGTGCGGCCTGCAGGTCGCTTCGCTGCTGCGCGATCGCTTCGCCGCGATGTGGCCGGCCGAGCACGAGGCGTTCGCCGCGAACTTCGCCGCGTTCCGGCGCGGTCTCGCCGTCGCGATGGTCGGCGAGACGATCGCCGCGAAGTACGACCACGACGCCGAGCGGCTGGCCCTCGCCTTCGCCGCCGGCCGCCTCGAAACCGTGCTCCGCGAACAAGGCGATGCGCGCGACCTCGGTGGCTGGTTCGCCGCGATGGCGCCGTTCCGAAGTGCTCCGCTGGTCGCGGACCACGACGTGTGGCCCTACTTCGCGGAGCGCTTCGGGCTGCGCGTGGTCGGCTTCCTCGAACCGCGGCCCGGGATCGCGCCGACGACGGCGCACATCGACGAGGTCGCCGCGAAGATGCGAACCGAGCGGGTGCGCGCGATCCTGGCGAGTCCGTTCTTCGCGCCGCAGCACGCGGAACGGGTGGCCAAGGCGACGGGAGCCATGGTCGTGCCGATGCTCCACCAGTGCGGTGCGAAGGAAGGCGTGGACGACTACATCGCGTTCGTCGACTCGAATGTCCGTACGCTCGCGGCGGCGCTCGCCGCGGACGGAGCGGCGAACAAGTGACCGAGCCGCCGCTGCTCGTCGCGCGCGGCCTCGCGGTCGGCCACGATCGCGACGTCGTCGCGGGCATCGACCTCGAACTGCGCGGTGGCGAGAGCTGGTTCGTGCTCGGCGCGAACGGCAGCGGCAAGTCGACGTTGGTTGCGACGCTGGTCGGGCTCCTGCCGCCGCGGTGCGGCGAGGTCCGGCTCGCGGATCCCGTGCGCCGGGCGATCGGCTACGTGCCGCAGGAACCGCGCTTCGAGCCGTCGCTGCCGTTGCTCGCCGCGGAGTTCGTCGCGATGGGCGCAGAGGACGGCCTCGTGCGCCGTGTGGCGAAGGACCGCGCCGCCGCGGCGCTGGGGGACGTCGGAGTCCGCGAGCTGGCGGAACGCGATGTGCGCTCGCTGTCGACAGGCCAACGCCGGCGCGTTGCCATCGCCCGCGCGCTCGTGCGGACGCCGCGGCTCCTCGTGCTCGACGAGCCGCTCGCGAACCTCGACGGTGAGGCGGCGGCAGCTCTCGCCGCCGATCTCGAACGACGACGGCGCGCCGGGCTGTGCGTCGTGCACGTCGCGCACGAGATCGCGATCGCGCGGCGGTTCGCGACCCACCTCGCGCTCGTCGGCGACGGACGGCTGCGACAGGGGCCCGCGGCGCAGATGGCACCCGAGGCCTTCGCCGATGCAGGAGGGACGCCGTGACCGCGGCAGGCGGCACATGGGAACTCTTCGGCACGGCGATCGCGACCGGCGCGCTGCTGGCCGCGCTGTTGCCGCTGCTCGGTGTACTGCTCGTGCTGCGGCACCAGATGTTCCTCGCCGCTTCGATCGGTCAGGCGGCGACGCTCGGGATCGCGGTTGCGTCGTGGTTCGGTGCAGGCGGCGGCCACGGCGATACGTCGTTCGCGTCGATCGCCGCGGGCCTGGCGCTCGCGATGGCTGCGGCGATGGCGGCGATGCGCGCCCTGTCGGTCCGGGACGCCGCGTTCGAGGCGCGGGCGGCGTGGACGTTCCTGTTCTCGGGGAGTGCGTCGATGCTCCTTCTCGCGAACGCACCGTACGGTGCACACGGGATCCAGCGCCTCGTGCTCTCCTCGGTGCTCGGTGCGTCGCCGACGGACGTCGCGGGGGCCGCGGTCCTGCTCGCGATCGCCATTGCCGCGCTCGTGGTGCGCCGCCGTCGCCTGCTCGCGTGGGCGATCGACCCGCCGTTCGCGCAGGTCGCGGGAGTCCCGGTGCTCGCGTACGACCTGCTGGTCGGCGCCTTCGCCGGCGCCTCGATCGGCTTCGCGATCCAGGCGGCGGGTCTCACGTTCACGTTCGGGGCGACGGTGCTGCCCGTTCTCGTCGCGCGGTCGTTCGCCGGCTCGCTCGTGCAGGTCCTGTGGATCGCACCGTCGATCGGTGTCGCCGCGTTCGCGGGCGGCTTCTGGCTCGGCGATCGCGCCGACGTGCCGCCGGCTCAGGCGGCGGTGGTCGTCGCGGCCGCCGCTGTCCCGCTGGCCGGCGCGATCAGGCGGGCGCGATCGGGCCGTGCGCCTTGACCTTCGCGATCATCCTCGCCGCGCGCGCCTTGATGGCGTCGAAGCGGCGGGCGCGGATGTCCTCGGCGTCGAAGAGGCAGCCGACGAAGCCCACGCCGAACGAACCCGCCTGCAGCCAGCCGTCGACGTTCTCCTCGGTGACGCCGCTCGTCGGGAAGATGCGCAGGAAGGGCAGCGGGCCGCGGATCGCGCGCACGAAGTCGGGGCCGTTCGACGGGCCCGGGAACAGCTTCACGATGTCGGCGCCCGCGCGGTGCGCGGTCATCATCTCGGTCGGCGTCAGCGTTCCCGGGATCGAGACGAGGTCGTGCTGGCGGCAGAAGGTCACGATCTGCGCATCGGTGACCGGTGACACGAGGAAGCGCGCACCGGCGGCCATCGCCTCTTTCGCGTTGTCGACGGACAGCACGGTGCCCGCGCCGACGACGAGGCCGTGCCGTTCGCTGAGCGCCGCGATGTGTTCGAGCGCGTCGGGTGTCGTCATCGTCACTTCGACGATCTTGAAGCCGCCGGCGATCGCGGCTTCGAGCGCGGGCCGCACCGCGTCGCGGTCGTTGGTGCGCAAGATCGCGGAGCAGCGGTGTTGGGCGAACGCACCGAGGATGGCGGCACGGGTGGGCGGCATGGACTGCTCCGTCGTGGGGGTGGGCGGGGAGAACGCGCGGCGCAGCATACGGGGGCGGCCCGGCTGCAGTCGACGGCGCGCACGATGGCGGGCGCGGCGACGGCGGGCTACGTTCTGCGCGTGCGGTTCTCCAACGGGTGGCTCGCGGTCGCGGTCGCGACCGCGGTGGTGTCGTCGTTCCTGCCGGCGCAGGAGCCGGCGAGCGCGCAGCGAGTGCGCGGCGACCGGGTCGGCGAAGAGCAACGCGCGTCGTCGGTCGAGCGGCACGGCATCACGTGGCGCTTCGACTCGCCGCACACCGTCGGCGAGTTCGTGAACGGCGACCCGTGGGTGAAGGGCCCGGTGCGCATCGTCGAGATCCTGCCGAAGTGCGTCGAGACCGACGGGCGCGTGCTGCACGGATCGATGGTGGACCCCGACCCGAGCACGATGCTGCAGGGCTACGACAGCGCGATGTTCGGCGACGAGAAGCGGGAGCGCTATCGCGCGGACAGGAACGTCGCACTCGGCGTCTCGCGCGCACACCCGCTGGTCCTGGAGGCGGGACAGAGCCTCGTGTCGGTGGAGAGCCGGCCCGAGGCGAAGGCGATGCCGACGCTGAAGACCGCGGCGGTGCTGACGTGCGTCGCCGAGGCACCCGCACCGGACGCGTTCCGGCCGCCGTTCGTGCGCGGCGACGAGAAGGTCCGGCATCGTGCCGTCGATCTCGACTTCCGTGTGCTCCGCAAGCTGAGGACGGTGGGCGATGCACCGTCGTTCGACGAAGTGGCGCGCAGCTTCGAGCGAGTGTGGATCGACCACTTCCCGGAGTGGCCGGTGCGCTACGCGCATCCCGCGGACAGCATGCCCGACTACGGGCGCGACATCGCGTCGCTCGTCGGCAGCGGCGCGCTCCTGCTCAACTCGGACGCGTCGAACGAGAAGAAGCGCGAACTGCTCGTGCGCATGGTGCAGGTCGGCATCGATCTGCACGGCTGCGTCCGCAGCGGATGCCGGTGGCCAGGTCTCGGCGGTCACGGGCACGGCCGCAAGTTCCCGATCCTGCTCGCCGGCGCCGTGCTGCACGACGAAGCAATGCTCGCGATCGGACGCGAGTTCGGCATCGGCAAGCGGCCGGGCGCGGAGAAGAACTCGTTCTTCGGCGAGGACACGCAGACGTTCTTCGTGAAGGAGACTTCGCCCGGCGTGTGGAACGACGGGCACGGCGGCTACACGCGCGAACACGACGGCCTGCCGGAGTGGGGTTTCGAACACGCCGATCGGCCCGAGTCGGACCGCGCGTCGTGGACCGAGAACTCGTACCGCCGGTGCTGCACCGCGAACGCGTGGGTCGGCGAGGTCCTCGCGGCGCGCGTGATGGGACTGCAGGACGCATGGAACCATCCGCCGCTCTTCGCCTACATGGACCGCTACATGCAGGTGAAGCCGGAGGAGGCGTGGCACCGCGCGTGGGTGCCGTGGCACGGCGCGATGTGGGACGAGTACCGGAAGAAGTACTGAGCCTCTCCTGGATCCGCCGCAACGTCGCGCTCAGCCCTTCGCGTCGTTCTCGCGGCCGTGCGGGTGCGCCTTGTCGTAGACGGAGCGCAGGCGGCCGATCGACACGTGCGTGTAGATCTCGGTGGTGACGAGGCGCGCGTGGCCGAGCAGTTCCTGCACCGTGCGCAGGTCGGCGCCGCGGTCGAGGAGGTGCGTTGCGAACGAATGGCGCAGCCCGTGCGGCGTGAGCGCGGTCTGCAGTCCGGCAGCGCGCGCGCGATCGACGACGGTCTGAAAGACCCAGCGCGCACTCAGCGGGCGGCCCGTGCGGTTGATCCACAAGGCACCGGGGTCGGTGCGTTTCGCCGCCTGCAGCAACGAACGGCGCGCCGGCAGCCACGCGGCGACGGCGGTGCGCGCCGGACCGCCGAGCAGGGCGAGGCGTTCCTTCTGGCCCTTGCCGAGCACGCGCACGATGCCCTCTTCGAGGTCGAGTTCGCGCAGCTTCATGCCGGCGCACTCGGAGACGCGGCAGCCCGTGGAGTAGAGCGTCTCGAGGATGGCGCGATCGCGGATCGCCTGCGGGGTGTCGTCGAACGGTTGTCCGAGCAGCCGGTCGACCTCGGCGTTGGTCAGGAACACGGGAACGCGGCGCGGGGCGCGCGGGCCCTTCAGCGAGCGGCACGGGTCCTGCTCGACGATGCCGCGCTCGACGGCCCACGCGAAGAGGCCGCGCACGCTGGCGAGCTTGCGCTGCACGGACGTCGCGACGAGCCCCTGTTCTTCGAGTTCGACGAGGTAGCGGCGAAGGTCGAAGCGGGTCGCCTGCGGCAGCGTGCGCCCGGCCTCCGCGAGCCAGCCCGTGAACGCACGCAGGTCGCCGCCGTACGCGCGCAGCGTCGCATCGCTCTTCTTGCGCTCGCTCGCGAGCCAGTGCAGGTAGTCGTCGACGACGTCGCTCACGTTGTGCCGCGCCCGCAAGGGTGGCACACTCGCGCGCCGATTTCATGCCCTACCGAGGCGAACTGTTCGCGCTGCTGACGGCGATGTGCTTCACCGGCAGCGGACTCCTGTTCGCGATCGTGAGCAAGAAGACCGGGCCGCTGCCGGCGAACCACTTCCGCCTCGTGGCCGGTGTGCCGGCGTTGTTCGTGGTCTGCCGCCTGCTCACCGGGGAGTGGTGGCCGATCGATCTGTCGACGGAACGCGCCGCTCTGCTCGTCGCGTCGGGCCTCGTCGGACTCGTGCTCGGCGACATCGGCTTCTTCCATGCGCTCGCGACGGTCGGTCCGCGCATCAGCACGGTCGTGATGGCGACGTGGCCCGCGGTCACCGTGGCCATCGCCGCGCTGCAGGGGCGGCTGCCGGACTGGCCGGTGCTGCTCGGCATCACGATGACGATCGCCGGCGTGGCGCTCGTGCTGCTGCGCAGTCCCGACGGTGCATCGTGGCGGCCGGGGCTCACGCGCCGAATGCAGATCAGCGGGATCGCAGGGGCGCTGCTCGGCGCCGTCGGGCAGGCGATCGGCTTCGAACTCGCGGGCATGGGCATGGCCGCGGCCGCCGACGCGCCGGCCGGCGTGGATCCCTTGCAGGCGACCGTGGTCCGCATGACCGCCGCGCTCGTGGGGCTGCAGCTCGTCGCGACCGTGCAGCATGCGCCGTCGGCGTTCGTCGCCGTGCTGCGCGAACGCCGTGCGCTCTCGGCCGCGGCGTGGGGGGCGCTGTTCGGGCCGATCGGCGGCGTGACGCTGTCGATGATGGCGCGAAAACACGCGGCGGTGCCGAGCGTCGCAGGCGCGCTGATCGCGACGACGCCGATCTTCATGATGCCGGTCGCACGCTTCGTCTACGGGGCACGCATCGGGGCGCTCGGTGTGCTCGGCACCCTGTTCGCCGTCGCGGGCGTGGCGGTGTGCCTGCTGAACCGCCACTGACGCCGGTCACATCGCGGCGAGCAGCGTGCGGACGCGGTCGACGGTGTGGTCGCCCATGTGGCCGATGCGGAACGCGACGCCGCGCAGGCTGCCGTAGCCCTTGTCGATCTTGAAGCCGCCGCCGACCGCGCGTTTCGCCAGCGCGTCGACGTCCTGACCCGCCGCGTCGATGCAGCTCACCGTCGGCGAACGGTGCGCCGCGTCGGCGACGAACGGCCGCATGCCGCGCGACGCGGCCCAGCCGAGCGTGGTGTCGCGCATCGCGAGATGCCGGGCCTGGCGCGCGGGCAGGCCTTCGGCGGCGACGCGTTGGAGCTGACGCTGCAACGCGAACACGAGCGGCACACACGGCGTGGCCAGCGTCTTGCCTTCGTTCGTCTCCGCGATCGCGCGCGGCAGGTCGAGCAGGAAGCCGCGTTCGTCGATCGTCGTCGCGCGTTGCAGCGCACGCGCGCTCGCCGTGTAGGTGCAGAGACCGGGCGGCAGCGCCAGGCACTTCTGCGTGCCGGCGAAGGCGAAGTCGAGACCCCAGTCGTCGAAGCGGAGCTCGGCGCCGCCGACGCTGGTCACGACGTCGACGAGCACGAGCGCATCGGGAGCTTCGGTGCGCACGACGTGCGCGAGGTCGCGCAGAGGTTCGAGGACGCCGGTCGCGGTCTCGTTGTGCGTGATCGCGACGGCCGCGACGGGCGGTCCCTTGCGGAGGCGGGTGCGCAGCGCGTCGGGATCGTGCGCGCGGCCGAGCGGCACGGTCAACGGCTCCGCGGTGCGGCCGCACGCGGACGCGATCTGCTGCCAGCGTTCGCTGAACGCGCCGCAGACGAGATGCAGCGAACGGCCGCCGCGCGGGACGAAGTTGCGGATGCCGGCTTCCATCAGTGCCGTCGCGGGGCACGTCTCGAACGCCGCGGGCTCCGTCGTGACGTAGAGGTCGCGGAGGCGTGTGCACACGTCTCGCACGACGGCGACGAAGCGCTCCTCGCGGTGGCCGATCAACGGCTCTGCGAGGATCCGGCGCAGTTCCTCGTCGACCTCGGTCGGTCCAGGGATGAAGAGCACGGGGTGGTCACCCATGCTCGCAGCATCATCCCCGCGCGGCCGAAAGCAACGGTGCGAAGCGGGCGAGCGACGCGAGCCGCGCCCGTTCGTCCGCCGTGGTCACGTGCTGCAGCACGGGCGCGAGCGACGGCGTCGCGACGAACACCTGTGCCCCGTCGCGCACGCGCGGCCGAGCGACGACGCCGCCGAAACCGACGAACAGGTCCGCGGTACCCTGCGTCTCGAGGTCGGTGACGCCGTCGCCGACGAACGCGAGCGGGCGCCGGTCCGCGGGCAGCGCGCGCAGCACCTCGACCTTGCCCTGGTTCCGCCACAGCGGCGAACGGCGGTCGAAGTCGACGTAATGCCCCGCGGCGTCGAACAGCACGGGAACGGCGTGCACGTTCGTGTCGGGCACCCCGAGGTGTCGGGCGACCGCCTGCACCGGCACCAGCAGTCCGCCGCTCACGATGCCGACGTGCTTGCCGAGATGCTGCAGTGCTTGCACCAGGTCGCGCGCGTCCGGCACGAGGCGCGCGACGTAGAGTTCGCCGATGCGATCGAGCTGGTCGCGGCGGGGGGCGAGCAGGCGCAGGCGCGTCTCGTAGACCTCGGCGAGCGGCAGCGCGCCCTCCATCGCCTTCGTCGTCAGCGCGGCGACGTCCGCGCGGAGCTCCTTCGGCGCGAACGCGAGCAGTTCGTCCACGCCTTCGATCGCGGACAGGGTCGAGTCGCAGTCGAACCAGACGGAGGCGAACGGTGCTCGCACGCGCGCAACGTAGCGGCACGCCGCGCGGACGCGATCACTGGATCACGTCGCGGATCGCGTTCGTGAGGAAGGCCGGTCGCAGCGGATCGAGCACGGCGGCCTGGTAGTGCAGTTCGGTCCCGATCAGGGCGGGCAGGTTCGGGATCGTCCACGTGATCGTGTCGAGGCCCGTCGTCGAGAAGATCGGCCACAGGGGCACGGCCGTGACCGGATCGAGGCGAAGCCGGCCATCCAGGCCAGGCAGCGACAGGGGCGCGGGCGCCGCGCCGTTCGCCACCCCGGGCACCCAGAGCACGGGTGTGGTGCGCACGGGGGACGCGAGTTGGATCGACCAGGTCTGGCCGTGCACCGGCGCAGTCGGTGTGTGCACCTGGTTGAAGAAGGTGAAGCGCGCGGACACGCCGCCCGAACCGTGTCGACGACGTCGGGATCGCCGTCACTGTCGAGATCGGCGACGCACGCGCCGTCGCCGTTGAGAGTGACACCCGTCGTCACCAGGGTGAACGTGCCGGTGCCGTCGTTGACCAGCAGCTTGCCGTTCCCGAGGAGATCGATGTCGCCGTCGAGGTCGTAGTCGAGGCTGACCAGACTCGAGGTCGGCAGGGCAACGGCCGGCGCGAACACGAGGCCGCCGAGGTTTCGCAGCAGCTGGCTTCCGTTGTTCGCGAGCAGGTCGAGCTTGCCGTCGCCATCGACGTCGGCCGCGTGCACGAGGCCGGGGAACGGGATGGTCGCAGCGGGCGCCAGCGTGAACACTGCGTTGCCCTGGTTGACCAGGATCCGCGGGTTCCCGCTCGCGTAGAAGCCGCCGCGGCCGAGCACCACGTCGGGATCGCCGTCCTGGTCGAGGTCGGCGGCGAAACTGCGGTTGTCGCCGAACACGCCGCCCGGCACGCTGCCGGCGGGCGCATCCGTGAAGACGCCCGCGCCGTTGTTGAGCAGGAGCCGCAGCTGATCGGTGTTGCAGATCAGCCAGTCGACGTCTCCGTCGCCGTCGAAGTCCGCGACGACCTGGTCGACGCCGTAGTCGGGGTAGGTCGGAGTCGCCGTCGCGGTCACTTCGGTGAAGAAGCCGAGCCCGTTGTTCAGGTAGAGGCGGTCGACCACGTCGTGGTCGTTGACGACGAAGAGATCGAGATCGCCGTCGCCGTCGGCGTCCGCGAGATCGACCTCGTAGGTCGCGTTGGCGTACCCGCTGCCGGGAGTCGGCGTCGCCGGGGTCACGAGCCGCCCCGCCGTGGCATCGACGAAGCCGCCGCGGCCGTCGTTCAGCATCAGGAGGTTGCGGTCGTGATCCATGCCGATCACGAGGTCCACGTCGCCGTCACCATCGACGTCTCCGGCGCACACGTCGTAGATGCCGTCGCCGAGGGGGGACGGCCACGGCGGCATCGGGGCGTTGCGATTGGTGCGAAACGGGCTCTGAGCGGCGAGCGACGGCGGCGTCGCGAGCGACGCCGCGAGAGTGAGCAGGCTGATCGTGCGCATCGGGTTCCTTTGGAAGCGGACGATGCGCAAGGGCAACTGCAGTGCCGCGCCATTGCCGCGCGGTGAGCCGGCCGTTCGCGGGCTTCGTCGTTCCCCGCGCGGAACGCGTGTCGCATTCCTGCTCCAGTTCCCGCCGGAGCCGTCGTCGATCAGCGCGCGCCCTTCGCGCCGAGAATCACCGTGATGGTGCGGTAGATGATGTTCAGGTCGAACAGCGGGTTCATGTTCTTGATGTAGTACAGGTCGTAGCGCAGCTTCTCCTGGGCGTCGTCGATCGAAGCGCCGTAGGGATGCCGCACCTGCGCCCAGCCGGTCAGGCCGGGTTTCACCGTGTGGCGCAGCGGATAGAAGGGCACCTGCTGCACGAGCTGCTCGACGAAGTGCGGGCGTTCGGGGCGCGGACCGACGAACGACATCTGTCCGAGGAGGATGTTCCAGAACTGCGGGATCTCGTCGATGCGCGTGAGGCGCAGGAAGCGGCCGACGGGCGTGACCCGCGCGTCGTTCTTCTGCGCCCAAACCGGGCCCGAGTCGCGTTCGGCGTCGGTGCGCATCGTCCGGAACTTCACGAGGCGGAACGGTCGCCCGTCCTGGCCCGTGCGCTCCTGGAGGAAGAAGACCGGTCCGCGGCTGGTCGCCTTGATCGCGAGCGCGACGAGCAGGCACGGGACCAGCGATACCGTGATGCCGACGAGCGCCGCGACGAGATCGAGCAGGCGTTTCAGCACGGTGCTCACCGGGTGCTTGCCGAAGCCCTGCCCGTAGATCAGGTAACTCGGGCGCATGCTCTCGAGCGCGAGCTTGCCGGTGAGCCGCTCGTACATCGCTTCGCGCTCCTCGATCACGACGCCCTCCATCCTGCACTCGAGGAGGCGATCCACGGGCACGCGGCCGCGGCGTTCGCGCAGCGCGACGACGACGCGGCTGATTCCCTCGGCTCGACACAGGGAGCGCAGATCGTCGAGTTCGCCGAGCAGCGGCGGGTCGCCCGCCTTGACTGCCGGTGCGGGGACTCCGGGTTCGCCGACGATGCCGAGCGCCTCGAAGCCGGCCATCGGGTTGTCGACGATCATCCGCGCGAGCTGTACCGCGTCGTCCGACGACCCGAGGACCACGACGCGCTCGCCGAAGCGCCACTTGTAGAAGAACCAGTGGAACGCGTGTCGGAGCAGGTAGACGAAGGCGAACCCGATCGCGATCAGCAGGATCAGCTTCGGAGTCTCTGCCCGCGTGTTCGCGAGGCCAGGGAACACGAACAGCGCCGGCGCGATCCATGCGAGCAGCGCCATCATCACGAGCGAGTAGCCGCAGGCGGTGACGAGACGGTTGCCCAACTCGGCGCGGTTCTGCGACGTCTTCCAGTCGTAGAGGTCGTTGTAGCTGAGCGATGCCTGGCAGATCAGCGCGATCGACACGCAGCTCAGCACGCACTTCAACAGCTCCAGCGACGGCTCGAACAGGTGGAACGAGTGGGTGCTGAGCGGCGGTGCCGTGGTGCCGACCAGCAGGACCAGGCTGAAGATCAGGTTCTCGCAGAGGATCAGCAGCAGCTTGCGCCGCGGGATGATCTGCTCGGCAAGGGTGGGCATCGCTGGGGTCGGGAGGAAGACGACGGACCGTGGATCCGTGGTCGGCCATCCATACCACGCGGCTTCATTCGGTCGCCACGTTCCTGTGGCGACGCCGGGACCGGGGGCGCGGCGCAGTGACGGAAAATGCGACAGTTCGGCGCCGCGGGAGAGCCACCGCACGGCGACGACGTCGATGCGGAGTTCGGCGGGCACGGGCCGCAGCGTCGGTGCGAGCGCGGTGAGCGCGCGCTGCAGGCGGCCGAGGCGTTCGGCATCGACGAACCGTTCCGGCGCCGGATGGTCCGCACGCGCCTTCACCTCGACGGCGATCCACGTGCGGCCTCGGCGGACCAGCAGATCGATCTCGGCGGCCGTCGTGCGCAGGTCGTGCGCGACGATGCGGTAGCCAGCGCGCGTTAGGGCGGCGGCGGCGAGCCGTTCGCCGTCCGCACCGGAGCGGCGCGGCGTCGCGGCGGCGGCGGCCGGAGGGCGGTCAGTTCTTCTTCGGCTCGGCGGCAGCGGCGGTGGCGTCATCGCGCTCGACCCGCGCGATCGCCGAACGGTCGAACACCATCTTGGTGGTGTCGACGCGCAGCGTGATGGTCTTGTCCGTGAGCGCCGCGACGCTGCCGTGCATGCCGCCGAGGGTCACGACGTGGTCGCCGACCTTGATCGCCGCGAGCATCTCCTGCTGCTGCTTCCTCCGCTTGTTCTCGGGGCGCATCACGAGCAGCCACATCGCGAACATCACGAGCCCCAGCATCAGCATCATGTTGGGGTCCATGCCGCATGGGCTCGCCGGTTGCCCCCCGGCAGGGGCCTGCGGGCTGCCCGGCGCCTGCGTGCCGGCGGCGGGGGCGCCGCCGGTCGTGGGGGACGCGGGCTTGTCGGAGACTCCCTTCGGTTCCTGGGTCGCCAGCGCCGTGTGCGCGGTCATCGGGAAGGACACGAAGAACGTCGTGTGCGGCATCGCGGAACTCGTCGGGGTCGCCATGGAGGGCGGAGGAGTATAGGGAGGGGCCCCGTTGTCTTGCACGCAAACGCGGGCATCCTCTTCGCCCCGCGGCTTTGGCCGCGGTCTCCCCGATGCGAGTCCTCGTCGCGATGTCCGGTGGTGTCGACAGCAGCGTCGTAGCGCTGCTGCTGCAGCGGCAGGGCCACGAAGTGCTCGGTGTGTTCATGCGCAACGGCGTGGCCGGCAAGGCCGCGCAGGAGAAGTCGTGTTGTTCGGCGAGCGATGCGCGCGACGCGTCGGTGGTCGCGGATCGGCTCGGTGTGCCCTTCTATGCCGTCGACTACGCGGACGAGTTCGGCGGGCTGATGGACTGGTTTGCGGCGGAGTACCGGCGCGGGCGCACGCCGAACCCCTGTGTGCTGTGCAACCAGCACCTGAAGTTCGGCCGACTTTTTTCGCTCGCCGACGACGTGGGGGCCGACGCGGTCGCGACCGGCCACTATGCGATCGTTCGCGATGGCGCGATGCACGTCGCGCGCGACGCCTCGAAGGACCAGACCTACTACCTGTTCGGCGTCGAACGGGCGGCACTGCGCCGCACCATGTTCCCGCTCGGCGAACTCACGAAGCCCGAGGTGCGGGCGATCGCCGCCGACGCCGGACTCGTCACCGCCGAGAAGCCCGAGTCGATGGAGATCTGCTTCGTCACGAGCGGCGACTACCGCGACGTCGTGCGTGCGCGCGGCGGTGGCGGCGTGCCCGGACGCTTCGTCGACGGCGCGGGGCGCGAACTCGGTCGCCACGACGGTGTCGACGGCTTCACGGTCGGGCAGCGGCGCGGGTTGCCGGCGCTCGGCGTGCCGCACTACGTCGCATCGATCGACGCGAAGGAAGGCGACGTGCTGCTCGTCCCGCGCGACGGCCTCGCGCGCGATCGGGCTTCGGTTCTGGGCGTCCGCTGGCTCGTCGATCCGCCGCCGGCGGGGGCCACACTGCGCGCGAACGTGAAAGTTCGTGCGCGCCACGAAGCGGCGCCGGCCGAGTTGTCGGTGCTCGATCCGGCGGCCGTCGACGTGCGTTTCGAGGGTGCCGTCGCGGCGATCACTCCGGGGCAGGCGGCCGTCTTCTACGACGGCACGCGCGTTCTCGGCGGCGGCTGGATCGAAGGCTGAGCGTCACGTCGCGGCGGCGCGCCGCGCAGCGGGCGGAGAGTTCGCTGCGAGCCGCGCGCGACACCTCGTTCTCCGGGTCCCCGCGCAGGCGACCCGGGACGCGATCGACCCTGCTGCGCGGAGGCGCGGGTCGGAGCGAGCGAACCGACCGGTTTCGAACGCCTGCGTGGCCGCAAAGGCGGCCACGCGCAGTCACGGGGAGCAACTACGCAGGATGCTCTCCCAGGCTCTCAGACGCTGTCCTTCAGCGTCGCGCCGGCGCGGAAGCCGACGGTGCGCGACGCCTTGATCTGCATCGGCTGCCCGCTCTGCGGGTTGCGGCCCATGCGCGCCTTGCGGTTCTTCACTGCGAAGGTGCCGAAGCCGACGATCTGGACCGCCTTGTCCTTCTTCAGGCCCTTCTGGATCGATGCGATGAGCGCGTTGACCGCGCGCTCCGCGTGCGCCTTGCTGCATTCGGCGCCTAGCTGCTTCTGAACTTCTCCGACGAGATCTGCCTTGTTCATGGTGATTCCCTCCAGGGACACACGAGTGAGTGGCCCAACCGCCCTTCGGTCAGCGCCGCGCGAACTCTACGGGCTGCCAACACGCCATGACAAGGCCACATCGCCCGGAAACCCGCTCCCGGTGCGGGGTGGCGGGCGACGCTGGTGCGCGGCGAGGTGGGGCGGGTACCTCGTGCGTGGAATCTCCTCAAGCCGCCGATGGGATCGAGCCGATGTCGGGCGGGCAAAGGCGGGACGCCTCTGCACCCCCCGCAATTCGACGAGGAAATCATGACCAGGGCCATCGCTGCCACACTGCTGTTCGCCTTCGCGGCCTGCTCGACGACCGGTTCGAACGAGAGTCCTTACCAGCAAGCCAACTCGCTGATGGCCGGTGAGATCACCCGCCGCGTCGAGCAGATCCCGTTCCAGCACCGCGACGAGCTGCTGCAGAACCTGATGTGGCTCGCGCAGACCGGCGAACAGACGATCCCGTCGGTCCTCGACGGCCTGCGCCACGAGAGCCCGAAGGTGCGCAGCTCGTGCGCCTGGGTGCTCGGCCGCATCCGCGACCGCCGCACGATCCCGAACCTCCAGCAGGCGATGCGCGACAGCGACCAGACGGTCCGCATGGAGTGCGCACGCTCGCTGGTGACGATGGGGGACCTGGAGTGGTCGCCGAACCTGATCGAGGGCCTCGACAGCGACCGCAAGGAAGTGCGGTTCCTGTGCCACGAGGCGCTGAAGACGGCCACGGGCCACGACTTCGGCTACGACCACCTGAACCAGAACGTCGCCGAGCTGCAGCAGTCGGTGCTTCGCTGGCGCCAGTGGTGGAGCGAGTACTCCGGCGACGACCTGTTCGCGAAGAGCTACCAGCAGGCGCACGGCCTCGAGGCCCAGCCGGCCATGCCGATGGGCGAGCAGAAGCCGACGGCGCCCGCGATGAACCCCGCGCCGACCCCGGACCAGAGCGCCCCGATGGCGGAGCCGATGCCGAAGGCCGAGCCGATGCCGAACGGCAACGAGCCGGCCCCGACGCCGGATCCGACCCCGAACCCGAACCGCTGAACGCGGTCGCGGTCGAGCGGGCGGACCCGGCGCGAAGGGCTGTCCGCCGCTCCCGCTGCAGAGCCGCTGGTTCCTGCGCGGCGTTCGCGGCTAGACTCCGGCGGTCCCCTCAACCCCGGTTCGCCGAATCCGCGCAATGCGTCGCACGACCTCTGGCTTCACCCTCATCGAATTGCTGATCGTCATCAGCATCATCGGCCTGCTCGCGGCCGTCTTGTTGCCCAACATCATCGGCGGCCAGGACGCGGCGAACCTGCTCGCCGACCAGACGAACCTGCGCCGCCACGCCGAGTGGTTCACGTCGTACAAGTCGAAGCACAACCGCGCCGTGCCGACCCAGGGCGGCCACAAGTTCGTGCTGGCGACGTGGACCTCCGGCGTGGTGGAGCACACGGAAGAGAACTTCGATCGTTACTTCACTCCCGGCGTGCGCGACAACAATCCGGAGTACATCGAGAAGCGCAAGGCCGTGCAGCGCGGCGAGGATCCGTGGCCGGAGCTGCGCTCGACGGGCAAGGACGACACCGACTACGCCGGTCGTGCCGCGGCGCACATCCGGACGCTCGAGCAGAGCGCGGAGGAAGCGTGGATGGCGAACGACAACGACGGCATCTGGAGCCATCGCGACGGTACGGTCAATCTGCTGTTGAACCCGGCGACCGTGCGCACCTACAGCCACCAGCAGTTGCAGGAACTGTTCGGCGTCGGCAAGTTCGACCGCGAGCACCCGATCCAGACGTGGGGACCGAACTCGCCGATCCCCGCGTGCCAGAAGCTCGACCAGTGACGCGCGGCTCGCGCGCCGGTCAGAGGAATCCCATCACGGGCACCGCGTAGGAGACGGTGCCGGTCGCCGCAGTCTGGCTCGTGCTGTTCACGATGCGCGAAGCGGGGATCGGCTGCGGGCCGGGCGGCGGTACGACGATCGTCGTCGCGTCGCTCGCCGCGAGACCGCCCGTCGCGAGATCGATGGAGCCGACCTGGGCCCAGAGGCGCAGACCCGGCGGCAGCAGCCACAGCCCCGACAGGGTGCCGTCGTAGCTGCCGGTCGCGCCGACCGAGCCGGGCAGCAGCGTCCACACTTCGCCCGAGCTCCAGAACGCGCAGTCGGGGCGCCCGGGCAGCGTGAGTCCGGTCGGTGACGACAAGCCGAGCATCAGCAGCGCGAGCGACGAACCCGTGGCGCTCGGCACCGCGTTGCGCAGTGCGACGTCGAGATCCATGCCGGCGGCTCGGCGCCAGAGCGTCATCGTCGCGAAACAGAGCGACGTGCTGCCGGGCGCGGTGCAGCCGGCGCCGGTGCGGAAGCCGGGCTGCTCGGCCTGGCCGTTCGTGTAGTTCTCGTGCGCGTCGAGGTAGATCGAGAGGTTCTGGTTCGCGCCCGCCGCCGACTGGTTGCCGAACACCTCGACTTCGACGCACAGCGAGCCGGTGGTCGCCGGCAGCAGGTACGGGATCGCGTACGGGATCACGAGCTCGAACGTGGCCGCCGGATCGATCGGGGGACGTTGCGTCGCCGGGAACGCGAGGATCGTGCGCGGCAGGACGACGATGGGGCTCGGCCCGCGGTTGTTCGCGAACGTCGTCGACGCCTGCGTCGGCAGGTTCGGCGACATCGACAGCGTCACCTGCAGATCGCAGCTGAAGCCGTCGACCTGGCCGCGCACTTGCGTCGCGTCGCGGCGGTACGCGTGTCCGTGCAGCATCGTCCCGGGCGGCAGGTCGGAGTGCAGCGTCTGCATGCGTGCGCTCGCGCGACCGAGAGGGAAGTGCGTGAAGGAGCTGCCTTCGAGCGAGCCGCGGTCCGCGGGCGACACGGCGACGATCTGGGCGTGGGCCGCCGCGCAGAGCAGCGCGGCGGTGAGGAGGCGGTGGTGATGCATGTGTGTGGAGTCGCGAGTGCGCGGCCCTCCCGCGCGGTCGCGAGAGCTGTGGATCGATGCCGCGCAATTCCGCGCAAAAAATTCGCCGTGCGTCGTTGCAGGTGGCGGCGCGCGATCGCTAGAGTCCTCGCCCCTCGTCGACTCGCCTCGCTCGCGGTCGGGATGAACGATCCGAAACGGTCCCCCAATCATGGTTCGCGCGCCCTGGGCGCCGGCCTGACCCTGGCGGTGTCCGTCGGCCTGTTCGCCTGGTTCGGGATGTGGCTGGACGCGCGATTCGGCACCAAGCCCTGGCTGCTGGTCGTGTGCGTCGGGTTCGGCATCGTCGGTGGCATCCTGCACCTGATCCGGGTGCTGGCGCCGGAGGCGTGGCCGTTCGGGCGATCGTCGGGGGACGGTGGCAAGACGCCGCCGTCGTGACTCGCCACATGCCCCCTTCGTCGTCCATCAGTACGTCGCCCTCCAGAACCGCCGCCCCCGGACGGACCGCCGCCGCTGCGTTCACGCCGGCGTCCGTCGACGCGCTCGTGCTCGGGCGCGCCCTCGGTTTCGGCGGCGCGGTCGTGTTCGCGGCGTTCGGGCTCGCATGGTGGTCGGGTCTGGTGCCGACCGCGAGTGCGTCCTTCGGTGCGCTCGGGGCCATGGCTGCGCTCGGCGCCGCGATGGTCGCCGTGTGGCTGCACGGCCGGTTCCTGTCCGGGCGCGGCGCCGAACGATTTGCCGGCGACGGGCGCCTGCTCGCAGCGCACCTGCAAGGGCTCCTCGCCGCGGCGTTCGCGGTGAAGCTCCTCGTCCTCATCGCCGTCGTGTTCGCGCTCCGCCAACAGGGCGTGAAATTCGACGACATCGCGACCTTTGCCGTGACGTTCGCGGCAGCGTCGCTGCTGTGCCAGGTGACGACCGCGGCGTGCCTCGCGCGGTCGATCCGACCGAAGCTCGCGAACGCACCGAACGCGGCGGCCGGCAGCGTCGACGACGGTGCGGCCCGACGCGACTCGAACTGACGCCGACCTCCCGCTCACGACCCACTCTCCACTCGAACATGCAACGGATGCGCGTGCTGCTGGTGGCCTGGCTCTGCTTCCTCGCCGCACTCGTCGGGTCGCCTGCGCTGCGCGCGCAGGAGCACCCGACCGAGCAGGGTGGTGCGACCACGTCCGGACACGCACCGCAGGGTGAGGCCGGGCACGCCGGCGCAGGACACGAGGGCCACTCCGCGAGCACGCTGGAGATGGCGAGCGGCGACTTCTTCAAGCACCAGTTCTCGCACAGCGTCCCGTACGCGATCTACACGCCGAAGATCTCGCCGGACGAGAACGTGAACCGCCTGTTCACGATCTACAACGTCCAGCCGTGGCAGTGGGTGTGCCTCGGGCTGATGCTCGTCGTCTTCCTGCCCGTGCTGGGCAGCTTCCGCTCGGGGCGCGCCGGCTGGTTCACGCGCGTGATGCGCGGCTTCTGCCTCTGGGTGCGCGACGAGATGGTGTACTCGGTGATGGGGAAGGAAGAGGGGCGGGCCTTCGTGCCGCTGTTCCTCTTCACGTTCTTCTTCATCGCCTTCCAGAACGTGATCGGCCTGATCCCGAGCGCCGGACACCACTTCCCCCTCGCGATCTACACCGCGACGGGCACGCCGTACGTCACCGGCGCGCTGGCGATCGTCACGCTGATGCTGATGGTCGGTCTCGGCATCAAGAAGAACGGCCTCGCGTTCTTCAAGAACCTCGTGCCGCACGGGCTGCCGCTGCCCCTCGTCCCGATCATGTTCGTGATCGAACTGATCAGCCTGCTCGTGAAGCCGTTCGCGCTGACGATTCGTCTCTTCGCGAACATGCTCGCCGGCCACCTGGTCATCGCATCCGCGATCGCGCTGATCTTCCTGTTCACGAAGATGCAGGGCGGCGCCATCACGAGCTACCTCACGCTCGTGCCATGCCTCGGCATGGCGATCTTCATCTACATCATCGAGGCCTTCGTCACGCTGCTGCAGGCCTACATCTTCACGTTCCTGAGCATCAACTTCATCTACCAGGCGATGCACCAGGATCACTGATCCTCGCACTCTTCCCCGAACCATTTCCTTTCAGTCAGTCACGGAGAACCCAATGCTCGCTTTCTTCCAGGATCCCGAAGCCGCTGCCAAGGCCCACGAAATCGCAAAGCTGGTCGGCTCGAACACCGGTCTCGGCATCGGCGCCGGTCTCGCTGCCGGTCTCGCCGCCATCGGCGCCGGTCTCGGCATCGGCAAGATCGGTGGTTCGGCCGGTGAGGGCATCGCCCGCCAGCCGGAGGCCGCCGACGCCATCAAGGGCAACGCGCTGATCCTCGCGGCATTCGTCGAAGGCGTCGCGCTGTTCGCGGCGGTCATCGGCCTGATGCTCGCCACGAAGTGACCGTTCCGTAGGCCGCGGCGGCCGTGCCGCCGCGGTCGCCGTTCGCATTCCGCTCCAGGTCTGCCATCCGCCGGAGGCCGCCGTGATTTCCGCCAGCACTCTGTCGACCATTCTTCTCGCCGTTCCGAGCGACGAGCCTCGCCCGCTCAGCGCGCTGCTCGACTTCGCGCCGGGTGCGATGATCTGGACGTTCGTCGCGTTCGGACTCGGCCTCGTCGTGATGTGGAAGTTCGTCTACGGACCGATCACGACGGCGCTCGAAGCGCGCGACAAGAAGGTCGAGGACGCGATCGTCGCGGCCGACGTCGCCCGCAAGGAAGCCGAAGCCGCGATGGCGCGCGCCAAGGCGGAACTCGAGCAGGCGCAGCAGAACGGTCGTCGCATGGTCGAAGAGGCCATGGCGCGCGCCGAGAAGCAGGCTGCCGAGGCCGTTCGCGCCGCCGACGAGCGCGCGAAGGCCGAACTGCAGAAGGCGCGCGACACGATCGCCGCCGAGAAGCAGAAGGCGCTGCAGGAGATCAAGGCGCTCGCGATCGACCTCACGATCCAGGCGACCGGCAAGCTGCTGCAGCAGGAAGTCGACGCGCAGAAGAACCGCCCGCTCGTGCAGCAGTTCCTCGCGAGCGCGGAGAAGGGCGGCCGATGACGCTGCTCGCGAAGCGTTACGCGTCGGCGGTCTTCGCCCTCGCGACGCAGCAGAACGCGGTCGATGCCGTGGGCAACGACCTCGCGGCGCTGCACGCGGAGCTCGCGGTGCCGGCGGCGCGTGCGCTGCTCACGAGCCCCGACGTGAACGACAAGGAACGCGCGGCGGTTCTCGACAAGCTGTGCGGCGGCCGTTCGCAGCTCGTGAAGAACCTGGTCGGTGTGCTGCAGCATCGCCGTCGCCTCGACGTGCTGTTCGACCTGGCGCCAGCCTTCCGCACGCTCGTGATGGCGAGCCGCGGCGAGGTCGAGGGCGTCGTCGAATCGGCGCATCCTCTGTCCGCGGACGACCTCACGGCGCTGCGCGCGCTGGCCGGCCGTCTCAGCGGCAAGACCGTGCAACTCACCGCGACGACGAAGCCGGGCCTGCTCGGCGGCGTCCGCCTGCGGATCGGCAATCTCCTCTACGACGGGTCCCTGCGTGCAGCGCTCGAGCAGCTCGAGCAGAAGCTGAACCAGGCCGCCGTCTGACACCTTCTCGCATTCCCAGAATTCCGTTCTCCGCCCGATAGACCATGGACCTCAAACCCTCCGAAGTCGCCACCGTCCTGAAGTCCGAGATCGAGGGCTTCGCCGGCCGCATGCAGAAGTCGAGCGTCGGCACCGTGCTGATGGTCGGTGACGGCACCGCCCGCGTGCACGGCCTCGACGACTGCATGATGAACGAGATGCTCGACTTCGGGAACGGCATCTTCGGCGTCGCCCTCAACCTCGAAGAGGACAACATCGGCGCGGTGTTGCTCGGCAGCGACGCGAAGGTGAAGGAAGGCGACACTGTTCGCACGACGGGGCGCGTCATCTCGGTGCCGACCGGTCTCCAGATGTGCGGGCGCGTCGTCGACGCACTCGGCCGCGCGGTCGACGGCAAGGGCGAGATCAAGGTCGCCCCGAGCGACTACCGGCCGATCGAAGGCCGTTCGCCGTCGGTGCCGGAGCGCCAGCCGGTCAAGGAGCCGCTCCAGACGGGCATCAAGGCGATCGACTCGATGATCCCGATCGGCCGCGGCCAGCGCGAACTCATCATCGGCGACCGCGGCACGGGCAAGACGGCGCTGATCGTCGACACGTTCATCAACCAGAAGTCGACGGGCGGCGGCGATCCGAACAACAAGGACCAGGTCATCTGCATCTACGTCGCGGTCGGCCAGAAGCAGTCGACCGTGAAGGCAGTCGTCGACAAGCTGACGAAGTACGGCGCCATGCCGTACTCGATCGTCGTGTCGGCGCCTGCGTCGGCCGAAGCGGCGATGCAGTTCCTCTCCTGCTACGCCGGTGCGTCGATGGGTGAGCGCCTGCGCGACGAAGGTCGCCACGTCGTCATCGCCTACGACGACCTCTACAAGCAGGCCGTCGCGTATCGCCAGGTGCTCCTGCTGCTGCGCCGTCCGCCGGGCCGTGAAGCGTTCCCGGGCGACGTGTTCAACCTCCACAGCCGCCTGCTCGAGCGCGCGGCGAAGCTCAGCAAGGAGAAGGGCAGCGGTTCGCTGACTGCGCTTCCCGTCGTCGAGACGCAGGAAGGCGACGTGTCGGCGTACATCCCGACGAACGTGATCTCGATCACCGACGGCCAGATCTTCCTGGAGTCGTCGCTGTTCAACGCGGGCCAGCGCCCGGGCGTGAACGCCGGTATCTCGGTGTCGCGCGTCGGTGGCTCGGCGCAGATCGGCGCGATGAAGAAGATCTCCGGCGGTCTGCGCATCCAGCTCGCGCAGTTCCGCGAGCTCGCAGCGTTCGCGCAGTTCGGCAGCGACCTCGACAAGGCGACGCAGCAGGCGATCACGCGCGGCCAGCGCATGACCGAACTGCTGAAGCAGCCCGAGTACCAGCCGATGCCGGTCGAGGAGCAGGTCGTGATCCTCTACGCCGGATCGTCCGGCCTGCTCGACACCGTGCCTCTGAACCGCGTGCAGGACTTCGAGAAGAAGTACCTCGCGTTCGTGCGAGCCTCGCACGGCGACCTGCTGAACTCGCTGCGCACCGAGAAGAAGTGGACCGACGCGATCCAGAAGAAGTGCGACGAGATCGGTGCCAAGTTCCGCCAGGAGTTCCTGGCGTGAACGAAGTTCACGCCAGAACTCCGGCGGGACTTCGGGTGTTTCCCGCCGTGCTGCCGGATGCCTGCTCCGCGGGGAGCAGAGCAACTGGCCGGCGCACGCACGGCGGCGCAACCATCAACCACGTGGCTCGGCGCAAGGAAGCGATGAACCAACCAAGATCGACGCAACGAGTCGGCACCGCAGTGCGACGCCGTGTTCTCGCTTCCCAGCCTTCTTCCTGATCTGACCCATGGCGAACCTCAAGGAACTCCGCGGCCGCATCAAGTCGGTGGGCAGCATCGCGCAGATCACGCGCGCGATGGAGATGGTCGCGTCGATGAAGCTGCGCAAGGTGCAGGCGAAGGCGCAGTCGTTCCACCCCTACGTCGACGAGATCCGCCACATGATCGAGCGGCTCGCCGGCAAGGTGACGTCGACGGCGGAGCTGCCGCTGTTCCAGGGCCGCGAAGTCGAGACCGTCGGCTTCCTCGTCATCGCCTCCGACCGCGGTCTCTGCGGCAGCTACAACAGCAACCTGCTGTTCGGGCTGAAGCGGGTCGTGGACGCGCTCGCCGCCGAGGGCAAGAAGGCGAAGTTCTGGGTCTACGGCCGCAAGGCCTACGGCTGGCTCACGCGCCGCGGCTTCGCGGTCGAACGCTTCTTCGTCGAGCCTCCGCTCGACAAGGCGGACTTCGCGGCGGCCAAGATCGTCGCCGAAGCGCTCGTGGAGGCGTTCCAGACGGGCGCCGTCGACGAGGTGCGCGTCTTCTACACGCGCTTCCAATCGATGATCAAGTTCGTGCCGACGGACTCGCCGTTCCTGCCGATCCGTTCGATCGCGGTCGGCGAGGAAGCGGCGAAGGACGACTACGAGCTCGACTTCCTGCTCGAGCCCGATGCGGCCACGGTGTTCAACCACCTGATGCCGCGCTATCTCGAGACGGTGGTCTTCGACGCGATGCTGCAGTCGCTGACCAGCGAGCACGCGAGTCGCCGCATGGCGATGAAGGGCGCGACCGACGCGGCGGTGCGGATGAACAAGGGCCTCAAGAAGGTCTACAACCGCGCCCGCCAGGAGAACATCACGAAGGAACTGCTCGACATCGTCGGCGGTGCCAACGCCGTCGGCTGATCGGGCCGTCGGCTGATCCACGATCATTCACCCAGAACGCATTCGATTCCGAGGACGACAGAAGTGACGACCGCAACCCAAGTGCAAGGCAAGATCCTCCAGGTGTTCGGCCCGGTGGTGGACGTGCAGTTCCCCGAAGGCCACGTGCCGAACCTCTACAACGCGATCACCGTCGTCGACAAGCAGCGCGGCATCGACCTCGTGCTCGAGGTCGCGCAGCAGCTCGGCAACGCGTCGGTGCGCACGGTCGCGATGTCGTCGACGGACGGCATGAGCCGCGGCATGGTCGCCACCGATACCGGCGCGCCGATCTCGGTGCCGGTCGGTGACGCCACGCGTGGTCGCCTGTTCGACGTGCTCGGCCGCGCGCTCGAGGTCAACGTGCCGCACCCGCGCACCGGCAA
Organism: uncultured candidatus Brocadiaceae bacterium; assembly: GCA_964538915.1. Classification (GTDB taxonomy): domain Bacteria; phylum Planctomycetota; class UBA1135; order UBA1135; family UBA2386; genus JAEUHQ01. The sequence continues at coordinate 27,922 of CAZIFB010000039.1, forward strand.
GCCGATGGCGCCGGTCCAGGCGAAGGGCACGCTGCCGATCCACCGCGCGGCGCCGAAGTTCGAGGACCAGCAGGCGATCACCGAGGTCTTCGAGACCGGCATCAAGGTCGTCGACCTGCTCTGCCCGTTCGCGAAGGGCGGCAAGATCGGTCTCTTCGGCGGTGCAGGCGTCGGCAAGACGGTGCTCATCCAGGAGCTGATCCGCATCACCGCGGTCGAGAAGGGCGGCTTCTCGGTGTTCTGCGGCGTCGGCGAACGCACGCGCGAGGGCAACGACCTCTGGCTCGAAATGGCCGAAGCCGAGTACACCGACGCGAAGGGCCAGAAGGCGTCGGTGCTCGACAACGCGGTGCTCGTGTTCGGCCAGATGAACGAGCCGCCGGGCGCGCGCCTCCGCGTGGCGCTGACCGGCCTCACGATGGCCGAGTACTTCCGCGACCAGGAAGGCAAGGACGTGCTCCTGTTCGTCGACAACGTCTTCCGCTTCGTGCAGGCCGGTTCCGAGGTGTCCGCACTGCTCGGCCGTCTGCCGAGCGCGGTCGGTTACCAGCCGACGATGGCGTCCGAGATGGGTGCGCTGCAGGAGCGCATCACGTCGACGAAGAAGGGCTCGGTCACGTCGATGCAGGCGGTGTACGTGCCTGCCGACGACATCACGGACCCGGCGCCCGTCGCGACGTTCGCGCACTTGGACAGCACGATCATCCTCGAGCGCCAGATCGCCGAACTCGGCATCTACCCGGCCGTCGACCCGCTGAAGTCGACGTCGAAGATGCTGTCGCCGAGCGTCGTCGGCGAAGACCACTACAAGGTCGCGCGCGAAGTGCAGCGCACGCTGCAGCGCTACCAGGACCTGCGCGACATCATCGCGATCCTCGGCATCGAAGAACTGTCCGAGGACGACAAGCTGGTCGTCGCGCGTGCGCGCCGCATCCAGCGCTTCCTGTCGCAGCCGTTCTTCGTCGCCGAAGCCTTCACCGGCACGCCCGGCAAGTTCGTGAAGCGCGAAGACACCGTGCGCTCCTTCAAGGAGATCCTCGAGGGCAAGCACGACAGCCTGCCCGAGTCGGCCTTCTACATGGTCGGCTCGATCGAAGAAGCCGTCGCCCGCGGCAAGTGATCCCGGCCCCGAGAGAGAACCACGATGGCCGCTGAACTCCACCTTCGCATCGTCACGCCCGATCGCACGATCATCGACCGCAAGGTCGCGGCGGTGTCGTTCCGCGGCGTCGACGGCAGCTACGGCATCCTGCCGCACCACGCGCCCCTGATGACCGCGATCGCGCAGACGGGCACCGCCGAGATCACCGAGCTCGACGGCAAGACGCAGGAACTGTTCGTCAGCGACGGCTTCGCGCAGATGCAGCACAACGTGCTCACGATGGTCTGCGAAGCCGGCGAGTTCGCGAGCGAGATCGACATGGAGCGCGTGAAGGCCGCCGAAGCGAAGGCGCGCGAGAAGATGGCGGGCCTCGACCGTCTCAGCGCCGAGTTCCTGAAGGCCGAAGCGTCGCTGCGCAAGGCACTCGCGCGCGAGATGCTGGCCCGCCGCGGTTCGGGCACGGGCAACCTCAGCTGAGCGGAGTCGCCCGGTTGGGTGCGCCGCGGGTTCCGGCGTAGGCGGTGCGCTCGCGAGCCTGCCGAACGGCGACCTGATCGCGGGGGGACTGTTCTGGTCCGCAGGCGGTGTGGCGATCGACAACATCGCTCGCTGGGACGGCACCGCGTGGACGTCCCTGGGCACCGCCACCAACGGCGTCGTCAACGCACTCCTCGTGAACCCCACGGGGGAACTCACGGTCGCCGGCGACTTCACGAGCAGCTACGTCTCGACGTGCCCCGCGACCGCGGCGACGAGCGGCAGCGGCTGTGCGAGCAGCGGCGGGACGAACGTGCTCACCGCGACGTCCTTGCCGTGGGTCGATGCCGAGTTCCGCGCGCGCGGCACCGGCTTGCCGCAGCTCGCCGTCGTGCTCGCGCTGACGAGCTTCGTGTCGATTCCACAGGGCGTGGCGCCACTGGCGTCGTTCTTCGCGCAGAGTCCCGCGGGCTGCGACCTGCTCGTCGCCCCCGACATCGTGCACGCGATCGGCACCGCGAACGGCATCGCCGACTCGTCGCTGTTCCTGCCGAGCTCGCCGTCGGTCGTCGGTGTTCCGTTCTTCCACCAGATGGTTCCGGTCGAGGTCGACCCGACGCTCGCCATCCTCTCGATCACCGCGACGAACTCCCTTCGTCTCGTTGCCGGCGATTTCTAGAACGAGCCGATCGTCAGCGAGAGCCGGTTGCTGACGACGAGCGCGGACAGGTTGCCCTGCGCATCGAACTCGAGCGGGGCGACCTGATGGTGGAAGGTGATGCCGGCCAGAGCGGGGGAGTCGGGGATCGCGAACGTGGTGATCACGCGACCGGCGACCGGGATGTGCAGCGTGAGGGCGTCGTCGGCCACCAGGAGCGAGCAGCCGGGCACACCCTGCGGGAGGATCGAGGGCAGGGGGATCGACGTGGTGGACAGTCCGATCAGTCCGACGCCGAGGCTGTTCGCGGGAACGAACCCCGCTTCGGCGCGCAGCGCGCCGCCGATCCACGGCAGCTCGGTCGCCGTCAGCGTGACCGGGCCCGCGCTGCCGAGGCACGGCGCTCCGGTCGCCACCGAGTTCGCCGCGCACGTCGTCGTGCGTCGCGCGAGATGCGCCGACACGTTGCCTTGCGCCGCCGCGAACAGGCCGCCGACCCACAGTTCGCCGTTCGGCGCGAACGCGAGCGCCTGCACCACGCCGTAGGGCTCGTCGATGCTCGCGAGATCCGTGGACCACGTCGTGCCGTCCCAGCGCAGCGGACTCGGCGACGGTTGTCCGAGCGTATCGAACCTCTCGACGCCTGCGACCACGTCGCCGTCGGGCAGCACGACCAGCGACTGCACGACGGCGGTCAGTCCGTTGCCGAAACCGCTCCACCCTGTGCCGTTCCAGCGGGCGACGCGCGCGATCGCGGTCGCCCCGTCGCCGGTCGCCGTGAACGCTCCGCCCGCGACGAGGTCGCCGTTCGGCAGCACGGCCAGAGCCCCGACGTACTGGAACCCGATGCCGAGACCCGGCCCCAGTGCCGACCACGAGGTGCCGTTCCACCGCGCGATGTGCACGGCCGGTGTGCCGCCCGCGGTCGTGAACTCACCCGCGACGACCAGATCGCCGTTGGGCATCACGACCATCGCGCGAACGACGTCGTCGACGCCGTTGCCGAGACCACCGCCGAGTGCCGACCACGAGACGCCGTTCCAGCGTGCGATGCGGTTTGCAGCGACGTTGTCGAACTGCTCGAACCTGCCGCCGACGACGACATCGCCGTTGGGCATCGTCGCCATCGCGTAGACCGCTGCGCCGGTGAACGTCGGATCGAACGCACCGGCGCCGACGGCCGACCACGACGAGCCGTCCCATCGCGCGATGCCGTTGGCGATCGCCGATCCCGCCGTACCGAACGAACCGCCGACGAGCAGGTCGCCGTTCGGCAGGCGCGCCGTCGCGAACGCGGCGCCGTCGAGCCCCGCACCGAGTGGCGACCACGACGCGCCGTTCCATCGGGCGATGCCCCGCGCCGCGGTGCCACCGATCTGGGAGAAGCCGCCGCCGACGATGGTCGTGCCGTCGCTCTCGTTCCGGATGGTCGTGATCGGGCCGTCGGTTCCCGCAGACAGCGGGACCCACGCGGCGACCGGAGTTCCCATCACGCGGAATGCGGTGGCCCTGGTGAGCGCGGCGCTCGCGTAGCCGCCGACCAGAACGTCGCCCGGCCCGACCTCCGTGATGGTGGTGGCGAAGGCGAGCGGCGCCTCGAGGGGACCGAGTGGCGCCCAGTTCGTGCCTGTCCATTGCCGCAATGGCGCCAGGCTGAGCGTACCCGCGAGGATGCCGCCGTTCGTGAGTTCGACGAGCCGGTGCGCCTGGAGCGGCGACCCGGACCCCATCGGCAGCCACTGCGTGCCGTTCCATCGTCCGACGCCCTGCGACCCGGTGACGGGGCTGCCGCCGACCAGCTCGCCGCTCGCGACGACGTCGTCGTTGCCGAGCACGACGATCGCCGTCACGCCGATGCCGCTCGCTGGCGCGAGCCCCGGGAAGACGCCGAGATCCTGCCATGCGCCGCCGGCCCAGAGCGCGCCGCCCCGCACCGGGATGCCGCCGGCGACGGCGAACGAACCGCCGACGACCAGGTCGCCGTTGCTGCGCCGCCCGAGACAGCGCACCGCCGGCGGAGTCTGCGAGAAGCCCGGCAGCATTCCGGTCACGCCCGCGCCGAGCGGTGCCCAGTTCGTGCCGTCGAACTGCGCGATGTTGGCGGCAGCGACTCCGCCCGCCGAGGCGAACTCGCCGCCCGCGACGAGGTCTCCGTTCGGCAGCGCGAGGAGGGAGTAGACCGGGCCGGAGGTGCCGCCGCCGATCGCGCTCCAGGTCGAGCCGTTCCAGCGCGCGACGTGGGCCGTCGCCGCGGGACCCGAAGCAAGAAAGTCGCCGCCGACCACGAGGTCGCCGCCCGCGGTCACCGCGAGCGAATACACCGGGCCGTCCAGGCCGAGGCCGAGCGGCGACCAGGTGCGCGCGACGGGCTCGTACGCGACGACGTTCGCGGCGAGCACGTCGCCCGCGGCCGCGAATTCGCCGCCGATCACGAGCACTCGTGGCAGTGGTCCGGTGCCGTCGGGATCCCACGCCACCGAGCAGTGCACGGGGCCGCCCGGACTGGTGAGCGGGTGCCCCGGCAGCCAGTTCGTCGCGCACTGCGCGGGAAGCCACGCGGTGAGCGACGCGGCGAGTACGGCGAGGGCGAGGAAGCTCGTCGAGCGATGGCAGGGCATGTCCGGGACTCAGGGGAACGGAGGGCAGCTCCCTCGGGCAATCGTCGTGCCTCCAGGCGCCGCCGCACCCATGGGGTCCGACCGTCGCGGAAGCGCTACCCACCCGTAGCGATACCGGCGAGCGACCTTCGCCGGCCGCAGGATTCCGCGGCGCAGCCCCGCGCCGTAGACTCCCGCGCCCGAGTTCCACGAATGAAGATCCTGATCACCAGCGTGGCGGCCCTCGCCGCCATCGCCTCCCTCCCCGCCCAAGACCCCGCACCGCAGACCGGTGGCATCCCCGAGTGCAAGGAGATGCAGAAGACCGCGTCCGGCCTCGAATGGGGCGTGCTCAAGAAGGGCGGCGACGGTCCGTCGCCGACGCGGGACGACACGGTCGAGGTGCACTACACGGGCTGGCTGACCGATGGCACCAAGTTCGACAGCTCGCGCGACCGCGGCCAACCGGCGAAGTTCGGCGTCACGCAGGTCATCAAGGGCTGGACCGAAGGCCTGCAGCTGATGACTCCGGGGGCGCGCTACAAGTTCGTGATCCCGGGCGACATCGCCTACGGCGCCGACGGCCGCCCGCCGAAGATCCCGGCCAACGCGACGCTCGTCTTCGACGTCGAGCTGCTGCAGGTCATCCGGATGCCGAAGTTCCGTGCGGCGGACACTGCGAAGCAGAAGACGCTCGATGGCGAGATCAAGGTGGAGAACCTCGCCGTCGGTACCGGCGCGCAGGTGACCGACGACAGCATCGTGTCGCTTCGCTACGCGATCTGGACCACGGACGGCGACCTCAAGGACTGCACCGAGCGCCAGAACGGCCAGAAGATCACGGGCACGCTCGCTTCGCTGCCGATGCCGTTCCTGAAGACCCTCGTCCAGACGGCGAAGGTCGGCGATGTGCTGCGCGCCGAGGTGCCGAAGGCCCAGTTTCCGAGGGCAGGTGCCGACACGGTGTGGGAGCTCGAAGTCGTCAGCGTGAAGCCAAAGCCGGAGGTCCCGAAGTTCCGCGCACTCGACCAGGCGAAGATCGTGACGACGCAGAGCGGGCTGCAGTACGAGGTGATCGAGCCGGGCACCGGCACCTCGCCGAAGGCGACCCAGACCGTGCTCGCGCACTACACCGGCTGGCTCGAGGACGGCACGCAGTTCGACAGTTCGCACGAGCGCGGCGAACCGACGTCGTTCGGCCTGAACCAGGTCATCAAGGGCTGGACCGAGGGCCTGCAGCTCATGAAGCCGGGCGGCAAGTTCCTCTTCCGCATCCCGGGCGACCTCGGATACGGCGCGAACGGCTTCCCGCCGAAGATCCCCGCCAACGCGACGCTGGTCTTCCTGGTCGAGCTCGTCGAGGTGAAGTGACCTCGACGGCGGGCGTTCGCGCCCGCTGCCGCGCTGCACCGAATCGGCCGTGCATCGCGGCGACACGATCTACTTTTTAATGCAAAGTAGATCGTGCGCGACGCGCGTGCGCTCGCCATGATGCGGTCCATGACGTCCGCGTCTCCTTCGCCGGCTGCGTCGTCCGCCGAGGTCGGGCCGGTTCTCGAAGCCCGGTCGGTGTTCCGACTGCGCGCTTCCGACGGGCAGCAGGTGCCGATCGTGCGCGACGTGTCTTTCGCGCTCAGCGCCGGTGAGTTCGCCACGATCATGGGGCCGTCCGGATCGGGCAAGTCGACGCTGCTGCACCTGCTCGCCGGCCTGGACAAGCCGTCCGCCGGCCAGGTGCTGGTCGCGGGCGAGGACCTCGGCAGCGGGGACGAAGAACGCCGCGCCGCCGTGCGCCGGCAGCGGATCGGGTTCATCTTCCAGTTCTTCCACCTGCTGCCCGATCTCACCGTGGAGGAGAACGTGACGCTGCCGCTGCGGATCGGCGGACAGAGCCTGCGGCGCAACGCGGCGCGGATCGACAGTCTCCTCGAACTCCTCGGCATCGGGCACCTGCGCGGCCGGCTGCCGCACGCCCTGTCGGGCGGTGAGATGCAGCGCGTCTCGATCGCGCGCGCGTTGTCGACGCAGCCGCCGCTGCTGCTCGCCGACGAACCGACCGGCAACCTGTCGAGCAAGGCCGGCGAAGAAGTGATCGCGCTCCTGCGTTCGGTGCGCGACAAGCTCGGCACCGCGATCCTGCTGGTGACCCACAATCCGCGCGACGCGGCGGCCGGGGACCGCGTGCTGTTCCTGCACGACGGTGCGTTGCGCAACGAGTCCGAGATGCGAGGGGGACCCTTCGGTGTCGCTGACGTCTTTCATCGTCTTTCGCAACTGGGCATCTAGCCGCCTGCGGCTCCTGCTCACGCTGTGCGGCATCGCGCTCGGCACGGCGATCGTGGTGGCCATCTACGTGATGGACCACAACACCATCCAGAGCCGGCTGCTCGCGCAGGATCCGCAGCGGGGCCGCGTGGACCTCGAACTGCGGTCGATGGCGCCCGACGCGACGCCGGCGCGAGTGCTCGCCGACCTCGGCGGCCGCACGGGTGTCGCGCGGACGGCGGCGTGGCGGCAGGCCTTCGGGCGCGTCACCGCCGCGGGGAAGGACCTCGACGCCGCGGTGTTCGGCATCGGGCCGTTGCCGGCGCCGATCCGCCACTACGTGGTGAATCGAGGGCGCGATCTCGAGGCGGCGGACGACGAGCCGGCGGCGCCGGGTGTACTGCTCGGCGGTGAAGCGGCGCGCATGCTCGGGGTCGACGTCGGCGCGCGCGTTCGTGTCGGGGAGCCGCAGCTCGGCCAGCGCTACGAGTGCCGCGATGGGCGGCTCGTGCCGATCGCCGCTCCGGCGGGGGCCGTGCGCTTCGAGGTCGAAGCGACGGTCGTCGGTGTGCTCGAGCCGGAACGTCTCGGCAAGCGCAACTTCGGGCAGATGCTCGTGTGCGGCCTCGACCTCGCGGGGCGCCTGCAGGTGCGCGGCGACAACGCGTACCAGATCGTGCGCGACGAAGGCGCCGACCTCGATCGCCTGCGGAACGAACTGCGCGGCCAGTACGTCGTGCAGGACGCCCGCGGCGTGCTGATCGGCGAAGGGGCGGACGAACGCGCGTTCCGCAACGGCCTCAAGGTCCTCGGCGGGCTCGCACTGCTGCTCGGGATGTACATCGTCTTCCAGACACTGTCCCACTCGCTCGTCGCCCGCATTCGCCAGCTCGGCCTGCTGCGCTGTCTCGGTGCGGGTTCGGGCGCCATCACACGCATCTTCCTGTTCGACGCGCTGATGCTCGGCGTCGTCGGGTCGCTGCTCGGCATCGCACTCGGTCTCGTGCTCGCGTGGATCCTCCGAGCGAACCACGTCACCTCGCTCGGCATCGGCAAGGAGTGGTCGACGTTCGAGATCCCGGTCTTCCCCGTCGCGTGGACCGCCGGGCTCGGTGTGCTCTTCACGATCACCGGCGCGATGTTCCCGCTCGTGCGTGCGCGGCAGGTGCCGGCGCTCGACATCCTGCAGGCCAGGGGAATCGCGCCGGGCAAGGGCGACGGCGTCGATCTGCTGAGGTCGATCAACGTCTGGATGTTCGCGCTGCTGGTCTTCGCGTTGCCGCTCGCGTACCTCGCGATGACGCCGCTCGCCGTCGAAGAGGGCTCCGAGACGCGCATGGTGCTGCTGCAACTGGGTGGCATGCTCGGCCTGTTCGGCAGTGTGCTGCTGCTGGCGCCGTGGATCGTCGCGTGGCTCGGGCGAGCGCTGCTCCTGCCGTTCCGGCTGTTCACGCCGATGGCGGGCTGGCTCGTCGGCAAGGTGATCGCGCGTTCGCCGGGCCGCGTCGCCGCCGCCGTGTGCGGGCTCTCGGCCGTGCTGCTCGCACTGCTCGGCCTGAAGAGCCTCACGGCGTCGCTGCGTGCGGAGGTGGACCAGTTCGCGCAACAGGCGCTCGCCGACCGGCTGTTCCTGCGCACGTCGCCTTGCACGCCGGAAGCGGCAGCGAAGCTCGCGACGGTGCCGGGCGTCGACCACGTCGAGATCTACGAAGGCCTCGAGACGAGCGGCGGGTTCCTGCTGCGCGGGCTCGACGTGAAGAGCGCCGCCGGCCGCGGCGGTCCGCTCGAAGGCGATCAGGCGCTCGTCGCGCGCTATGCGGACACCCGGGTGCGCACACTCGTCGTGAGCCGCCGCCTGGCGAAGGCGCGAAGCTGGCGCGAGGGAGACCTCGTGCCGATGCTCGACAAGAACGGCGTCCCGGTGGCCTACCAGGTGCTGCGCATCGACGATCGATGCGGCTTCGACTCGGACGAGCGCGCGTTCGCGATCGCGGCGCCGCACTGGCTGCGGCAGGACTTCTGCATCGTCGAGACCTGCGTCGAACACCTGACGGTGCGGGGGCGCCCAGGTGCCGACTTCGCGGCGATCACCGCCGCCGCGCGGAACCTGCTGCCGTCGGTGCCGATGAGCAAGCCTGGCTACGAGATCCACGGGTACTTCGCCCACGACGTGGACAAGGACTTCCGCCTGTTCGACGTGCTGCTGTTCCTGATGCTCGTGCTCGCCGGTGTCGGGCTCCTGAACGGGATGACGATCGCGGCGCTCGGGCGCGTGCGCGAACTCGGCGTGCTGCGCGCGCTCGGCATGGGCCGGAACGCACTCGGCGGTTCCTTCCTGCTCGAAGGCGCGATCACTGCACTGCTCGCGTCGCTGCTGTCGCTGGGGCTCGCCGTTCCGCTCGCCTGGGTGCTCGTGCCGGGAATGAACGCGGTCGCGAAGCTCGATGCGCCGGTGACACTGCCGTACGAATGGTTCCTCGGCGTGCCCGCGGCGGCGCTCGCCACGTCGGTGTTCGCTGCGATCGTGCCGGCGCTGCGTGCGCTCCGGCAGAGTCCGAGCGAGAGCGTCCGCTACGAGTGAACCCACTGGCGGTGGAGGAGCCGCCCGATAGAAGGGTCCGGATGCGGGAGTCGTCGACGGACGCCGGAAGGCTTCGGGTTGCATCGCCGGTCTTGGTCGTCGCGGCCTCGGTCTGATGACGTTCGCCCTGGCGTTCGTCGTGATGCGCGGTGGAGTGGCGTTCGGTCCCGATGCGTGGGTGCACTGGTCCGCTTCGGTGTCGCTGCTGGAGGGGCGTGGCTACGTCGACGCGCACGGACTCCCCGTCGTGTCGTGGCCCCCGCTGTACTCGGCATGGCTGGCCGCCGTGCCGCCCTGGCGTGTGCCTGGCTGCTCTCGAGGCGGCGTCAGGAGCGCGGGTCCTCGTGGCCGGCTGCGACGTTCTGCGTGGCGATGGTTCTCGGTGCCCTCCGGGGCGCGAGCTCGGAACACCTGATGTACGCACTCCTGTTCGCGCTGCTCGCGGCTGCGGAATGCTGGCGCCGTGCGAAACACGGCTTCGCGTCCGTCGCCTCGACGATCACGATGACGCTGTGCGCGGCGGGCATCGTCGGAGTGCGACACGCGGCGCTGGCATTCGTGCCGGCGGTCGCGCTCCTGCTGATGCTCTGGTCCGAGCAGCCCATGTCGCGCCGCGCGAAGACCGGAGCGCTGGTCGTGGCGGGGTCGGTCGTCAGCTGGCTCGCCATCCATGTCCTGCTCGAGCAAGGCGGGGCCTTTCCGTTGTTCAGCAGCAGCCGCGACGCGCTGGGCACCGCGTGCACCATGATCCGTTCGGTGGGCGGCGAACTGGGCCCGTTCCCGGCGGGCATTCTCGTGTTCTTCGCGATCGCGGGGGCGTTCGGCGTGCCGGCGGTGCGACGCCGGAGTGCTTCGGTGTTGCGAGTCGACGAGACGTCGATGCGGCACGGCGACGTCCTGGCGTTCGTCGCGACACCGAAGGCGGCGAGTCGTGGTTGCCGTTGCACGCGACGTTGCGCGCCGGAACGCCGGCGGGGACCGTTCGGCCCGACGGGGGCTGCTCGTCGTCGAGGCGCCGTTGTTCGCGCGGGATCGCGAGCGGATCGGGCGGAGCGAAGGCCGCTGAACAGTGGAAGGTGGGCGCTGCTGGCGGTACGACCCTCGCCACGATGAAGCAGCGTTCTCCCTGGCAGCGCACGCACACGTGCGGCGAACTGAACCTCGCGCACAAGGACCAGGACGTGGTCCTGAACGGTTGGATCGAGAACCACCGCCACCACGGCCAGCTCGTGTTCCTCGACCTGCGGGATCGCTACGGCATCACGCAGATCGTCGTCGACCAGGAGGCGAAGGGCACCGCCGCAGGAACGTTCGACGTCGTGAAGCGCCTGGGCGCCGAGGACGTGATCTCGGTTCGCGGCAAGGTCCGTGCTCGCGACGCCGACAAGGTGAACAAGAACCGCAGCACCGGCGAGATCGAGCTCGTGGCGCTGCAGGTCACCGTGCTGAGCGAGGCGGAGACGCCGCCGTTCGAGATCCTCGACAAGGCGGAGGCGAACGAGGAGCTGCGCATGCAGTACCGCTACCTCGACCTGCGCCGGCGGCCTCTGCAGGAGGCGCTGCTGAAGCGGGCGCGGTTCGTCACCGCGATCCGCAACTACATGCAGCAGCACCGCTTCATCGACATCGAGACGCCGATCCTGACGAAGAGCACGCCCGAAGGCGCACGGGACTACCTCGTGCCGAGCCGCGTGCACCCGGGCAAGTTCTTCGCGCTGCCGCAGAGCCCGCAGATCTTCAAGCAGCTCTGCATGGTGGCCGGCCTCGACCGCTACTACCAGATCGCACGCTGCTTCCGCGACGAGGACCTGCGCGCCGACCGTCAGCCGGAGTTCACCCAGATCGACATCGAGATGTCCTTCGTCGAAGAGCACGACGTGCTCGACATGGTCGAAGGCATGGTGGTGCAGGGCATGCGCGACGGCTTCGGCATCGAGCTGCCGCAGCCGTTCCCGCGGTTCGACTACTTCGAGGCGATGGACAAGTACGGCTGCGACAAGCCGGACCTGCGCTTTGGCATGACCCTCGTCGACTGCTCCGCGCTCGCGGCGAAGAGCGACTTCAAGGTCTTCAAGGGCGCGGTCGAGACCGGCGGCATCGTGAAGGGCATCTGCGCCGAGGGTGCTGCCGAGAAGTTCTCGCGCAAGGGGATCGACGAACTCACGACGTTCGTGACCGGGCTCGGTGCCAAGGGGCTCGCGTGGGCGAAGGTCACGGCGGCTGGACTCGAGGGTTCGATCGCGAAGTTCTACGAAGGCGACAAGGGCAAGGAGCTGTGCGCGCACATAGGCGCGAAGGCCGGCGACCTGCTGCTGTTCGTCGCGGACCAGAAGCGCGTCGTGCACAAGGCGCTCGGCGACCTGCGCCTCAAGGTCGGCGGCATGCTCGGTCTCCGCGACCCGAAGGTGTTCCGCTGCTGCTGGGTCCTCAACTTCCCGATGTTCGAGTGGAACGACGAGAAGGGCCGCTGGCAGTTCGCGCACAATCCGTTCAGCGCGCCGGTGAACTGGGACGTGAAGGACTTCTCGGTCGACACCGAGAACATCCGGAGCCGCGCGTACGACTTCGTGATGAACGGCTGGGAGCTGGGCTCGGGCTCGATCCGCATCCACCGCACCGAGCTGCAGGCGCGTGTGTTCGAGTTCCTCGGCATCAGCAAGGAGCAGCAGCGCGCGAACTTCGGCTTCCTGCTCGACGCGTACAAGTACGGCGGCCCGCCCCACGGCGGCATCGCTCTCGGCGTCGACCGCATCGTGACGCTGGCGCTCGGCCGCGAAGGCATTCGCGACGTGATCGCGTTCCCGAAGACCTCGATGGCGTTCGACCTGATGGCCGAAGCACCGGGCGCCGCGTCCCCCGAACAGATGGCGGAGCTGCAGATCGCGAGCACCGCGAAGCGCCCGGGCTAGTCCGCCCGGGGGCCGGTGACTACTCTTCGACGCGGGCACCACGCTGCCCGGCGAGGAGAACATGAAGTCGCTCTGTATCGCGAGTCTCGCGCTGGTTCTCGGGGGCGCCACCGCGCTTGCCCAGGTCGCTTGTTCGAACGTGCCCATCGTGCAGGCGCGCGTCGGCCACACGATGTGCAGCGCACCGGGTCGTGTCCTGATGGCGGGTGGCTCGAAGGGCGGCACCGGAGGGGACTACAAGGACATCTTCGAGTTCGTGAACGGCGCCTGGGTCGCCCGAGGCGTCGCGACCTTCGGGCTGCCGTTCTCCGACGCGGCGTTCGATTCGAACCGTGGCACACTGGTGGTGCTCTACGACGAAGGCGGGGCGGGCATGAGTCTCGTCGAGTGGACCGACGGGGCGGTGGCGTACCCGGCCAACGTGCCGGCGTCGCTGTACGGCTGCACGCAGCAGCAGATCGTCTTCGACCCGGTGCGCGCCGCCTGCGTCGTGCGCGGCTACAACGTGCAGGCCGCCACGAACGAGCTGTGGTCGTTCGATGGCATCTCGTGGTCGCTCGTGGGGGTGACGAGCGGCGGCCCCGGCCTCGGAACGTTCGATCTCGTGACGACTCCCGGCGGTGGCTTCCTGCTCGTCGGATTGGGATGGACGTCGTCCACCATGGAGACGTGGTGGTGGCTTGGCGGCGCGTGGTCTTCGTGGCCGGCGCCGCCCGTGGGGAACTACCGCTTCGACGCGACGAACGACGTGTCGAACGGGGACGCGCTGGTCGTGGGTTACCCGGCGGGAACCTCGTCGATGGCGGTGTTCCTCTGGAGCGGCGGCGTTTGGGTGACGATCGGCTCCAACGGACCGGATCTCGGCAACGACTTCGAGGTCGCTCACGACGGATCCCAGGTCGTGCTGTTCGGGGGGCGACAGCTTTCCGGGAGGTTCATGGGGGACACGTGGGTGTTCGCCAACGGCTCGTTCGCACAGGTCGGGAAGTCGCCGCCCGGTGCCCTGTTGCGCCTCTGCGGCTGCTTCGACGAGAGCCGCGGCCGCACGGTTTGGGTCGGCGTCGGCGCGGGCGGCGTCGAGACCTGGGAGTGGGATGGTGGGCAGTTCTCTCGCGTGGACACGCAGCCCGGCTTCTTCAACACGAGCCTCGTGTACGACCGAGGTCGGCAGGTCGTCGTGCAGTACCGCGACGACGGGACGACGCTCGAGTGGAACGGGGCGAGCTGGACGACGACCGTGTTCAGCGGGCTCGGTCCCGCACGCATCGGCGCCGGCCTCGGGTACGACGGGCAACGTGTGATCCTGTTCGGCGGGGCGCCGCCGTCGGGCGCGACGCTCAACGAGACATGGGCCTACGACGGCGCGAGCTGGGCTCAGCTGACTCCGTCGACGTCCCCGCCGCCGAACCTGTACCGCCCGTTGCTCGTGGAGGATCGCCTCCGCGGGATCCTGGTGATGGTGCCGAGCCTGCAGGGTGCGCTGTACGAGTGGAACGGTTCGAACTGGTCCGCACCGATTCCCGCACCGCCGCTCTCGCTGAAACAGGACGTCTTCGCCGCGTTCCATCCGGCGCGCGGCCGCGTGGTGTTCGGGGGCGGCCTGTCCGTTGTCTACGTCCCGACGTTCGGCACGTCGGTGTCGCTCGCTGCGTGGGAATGGGACGGCGCGACCTTCCAGCCGGCGCCGAACCTCACCGCCGGCTGGATCCGAAGCGCCGCGGTCGCCGGTCCCGACGGGAACGTGCTGGTGGGCGGTGGTTGGAACAGTACGCAGGCCGAGCACGAGGACCTGCTGCGGATCGGCTCGGCGTGGCCAGCGTCCGTGCGCACCTTCGGGACGGGGTGCGCGGGGTCCGCAGGGGTGCCGCGCCTCTTTGCCGATCCGTGGCGCTCGCCGTGGATCGGCGACGGGTTCGAACTGCGTTGCGACGACCTTCCGCCCGGGGCGGCGGCAGCGCTGTGGGTGCTCGGTCTCTCGAACACGCAGGACTCGTTCGGTCCGTTGCCGCGGGATCTCGCGTGGGCCGGTGCACCGGGTTGTCTCCAGCGGGTGGCGGCGGATCTTGCCTGGATCGCGCCCGCCTTCGCCGGACTCTCGACCTGGGCCGTGGGGGTGCCCGACGCGCCGGCGCTCGTCGGTCTGCAGCTCCATCTTCAAACGTTGTCGCTCGATCAGGCCGCCAATCCGGGCGGCTTCGTGCTGAGCGATGCATCGACGGCGACGGTCGGTTCGCGCTGAACCGGCGAACGGTCGCGTTGGCGGTGCCTACGGCGCCGCCATCGCGGCGTTCGTGCGCAGTACGAGGTCGCAGGCCTCGAGGACCTCTTCGACCGGGATGTCCGTCATGCAGCGGCCGCGCGGGCTGGCGATGCAGCCCGTCTTCACCATGCTCGCGAAGCACCGGCTCATGCAGTGAAGGCACGGCAGCCCCGTCGCCTCGACGACGTGAACGCGGGCGGCGGGATGGATGAAGCGGGTCGGCAGAGCGAGCGAGAACAGCGTCACACACGGCAGGCCCGCGGCCTGTGCGTAGTGGAACGGGCCGCTGTTGTTGCCGACGAACAGGTCGCACTGCGTCATCACCGCGGCGGTCTCGCGCATCGACAGCTTGCCCGTGAGGTCGATGCAGCCGTCGACGGCGAGGTGGTCCTTCTGGCCGATGCCGATCACGACGGCGCCGGCACCGGCGAGAACGTTCGCGACCTGCTGCCAACGGTCCACGGGCCAGTGCCGCAGCGGATCGACGTGGTCGGCGCAGATCACGATGCGCGGCCGGCGTGGGGGCAGTCGCAGCGTGTCGACGAAGCGGAGGTCGTCGCGGCCGAGGTGCAGCTTCGGCCGTGGGTCGCTCGGCTTCACGTTTGCGTAGCTGCACATGTGCTCGATCAGGCTCGGCATCGCTTCGAGCTTCGCGTAGTCCGTGATCGGCATGTGCGTGAACAGCTTCACCTCGACGACCCGGTCGAAGCGCTGGCCCTCGCGCGCGGTGCCGGCGACGAGCGGGTTGTGTGCGACGTTGCCGCTCTTGCCGCGCAGGAAGACGCGGGTGTCGCGGCCGTGCCGTTCGACGAGCCCGAGGATCATCGGGTCGCTGCACAACAGGTCGCCGAGGCCCCAGTTGCCCTGGTAGTCGACGAGAACGTCCATCAGCGGGCCGCGGGTTCGGCGGGCCGGACGTCGTCGAGGGCCTGTTCGATGCGCGCGAGGTTCTGCGCGGGTACGTAGCGGAGGATCGTCGTCTTCGCGTGGTCGAGGAGGCCGAGCTCGCGCGCGACGACCAGAGCGCTCGCGACGGTCTCCGTCCGGGTGACTCCCGCTTCGACGGCGTGCAGCAGAGCAGCCAGTGCCTGCTTCTTCTTGCCGGACTCGTAGAGCGTGACGCCGAGGTCGGCCCATGTCTCTCCGCTGTCGTTGCCCGTCTCGCGATCCTTGCCGATGGCCGCGAGCAGGGCGTGTTCGGCTTCGGCGAGGTCGCCTTGCGCGAAGTATCTCCGGCTCACGTCGCGGATCGCCGCGGGCTCCATCCACTTCAGGTAGACGCGCGCATCGTTGCTCGTGCGCCGGAAGACGTTGCCTTCCTTGTCGCGGAACGCGCCGTGGCCGCTGTTCTCGTGGCACGGATCGCAGTAGCCGAAGTCGGAGCAGCCGAAGAACTCGCCCATCGCGGGCAGCGGTCGGCAGTGCGCGATGTCCGTGATGTTGCCGAACGTGTTCTTCCTCTCCGTGAGGTGGTACTGGCAGTTGTAGACGTTGCCCTCGGGATCGATGTTGACCCACGCACTCGTGCACTCGATCCGGTACTTGTGGTCGCGGTTGAACGCCTCGCCCATGTGCGTGCCGCGGAACTCGTTGAACTGGTAGACGAGGCCGCGCCGGTCCGCGAGCTCGGTCAGCTTCCGGATGTTCTGGTCGTGCTCGTCGTCGCGGAAGTGCGGGAAGCGCTGCAGGTTCACCATCGAGAACACCGGCGCCTTCACGAGGCCCGAGTCGCGCAGACGCTCGGCCTGCTCGAGCCACTTCTCCGGCGCCATGAACTTCGGGTGGTAGGTGTGGAAGCTCGTCGCGAACTGTTTGCCGTGCGCGCGCATCTCGGCGGCGACGGCGTCGATGTCGAACGTGAGGTTCGACGTCATGTCGAGTTCGTACCCTTCGAGACGGCTCGCGATGAACGCGAAGTCCTTGTGCAGCGACGGTTCGCCGCCCGTCAGGATCAGCGGGTGCTCGGGACGCACCGGGAACGAGTTGAACGCATCGACCCACTGACGACCGGTGAGCTCCTGGTAGCGACCCCACGGTTTGCGCCGCTGCCCGGGGACCATCTGCGGCTTCTGGATGCAGTAGTCGCACGCGAAGTTGCAGCGCGCCGTGAGGTAGGCGACCCACACGTGGATCTCGGGGGTCGGCAGCGGGAACGGGGTTGGGGCGCTCATGGGACTCTCCGAAGTCCCGGTGTCATCGACCGCTCCAAGGGCGGGGCTTTACCCCCGTCGCTTGCGCAGGAGTGTCCGGACCCGTCCAGTGCCGACGGCGCCCTCGAAGTCCGCGATCGCCGTCTGCTCCGTCGTGGTCGGGCTGTACTGCCTGCACGCGGCGTCCTACGGAGCGTGGATCGTCGACGACGCGGCGATCTCGTTCGCCTACGCGAAGAACCTCGCGGCCGGCCATGGCCCCGTCGCGCAGCCGGGGGCCGTACCGGTGGAAGGCTTCAGCAATGCCCTGTGGGTGCTGTCGCTGGCGATGTTCGACGTCGTTGCCGCGTTCGACCCGGTCCTCACGCCGAAACTTCTGTCGGGCGCGATGACCGCGTCGGCGCTCGTGCTCGTGTGGCGGTGCGTCGCGAAAGACGGCCAGGTCCACGAATTCGCAGCGTCGCTAGCGTGCATCGCGGCTGCCTGCAATCCGGCCCTCGTGATCTGGAGCGTCTCCGGTCTCGAGAACGGCATGCTCGTGTTCGGCGCCGTCGTGACGTTCACGATGGTGCGGCGGGTGTTCGCCGACGGCGTCACGGCGGCGGCGGCGAGCGCCGCGGCGGTCGTCGCCGCGTCACTCGCGTTCGTCCGGCCAGACGGTGCCCTGTGGTGCGCCGCATGGCCGATCGCCGCGTGGTCGCGCGCGGGGACGCAGCGTGCGTCGAGGTTCGTGCTCGTCGTCTTCCTGCCGATGGTCGGTGGGCTCGGGCTGCTCGGCGAGTGGGTTCGCTACCGCACGTTCGGCGACGTCGTGCCGAACACCTTCCACGTGAAGCAGTCCGCTGGTCTCGTAGGGCTCGTGGTGGCACTCGTCGCGGTGCCGTCGCTCGTTGTCGGCCTGCACGGTCTCGGAGTGCGCATCGCCGATCGGCTGGAGCGTCGGCGATGGATCGCTGCGTGCGCGTTCGCGGCGGCGTGCGCGCTCTTGCTCACGACCACTTCGGGGCGTTCGTTGTTCCGCAGCGTCTTCGGGTGGTTCGACATCGTTGCGGGCGCCGTCGTCCTCGCCGGTTGGTCCGCATGGCGGAGCCCTGGGCCGGCGATGCGAGCCGCGGTGCTCTGCGCGACGATCGCCGCGACCGCGTACTGCGCGTTGCCGAAGGACTGGATGGGGGAGTACCGATTCGCGACAGCTTTCGTCCCGTTTGCACTGCTCACGACGTTCGGCCTGGCGGCCAACTGGTGTGGGGTCGAGCGACGGCGTTGGTGGGTCGTCGGCGCGATCGCCGCAGTGGGACTGCTGCCGAACTACTTGGTTCGCTGGCGTCGCTTCCGCAGCGAGCCGACCGTGCCGGTCACCGTCGTCGCGGCGGACCACGCGGTGTTCGAACGGTACTGCCAGCTGCTCGGCGGAGCCTGCAGCCTGCTCACCGAGGATGTCGGGGCGCCCCTGCTCTACTCGTCGCTGCGGATTCACGACCTCGGCGGGCTGTGCGAGCCGGTGATCGGCAAGACGCTGTACCGGGACCCGGCGCGGCTCGCCGACCACGTGTTCGACACGCTGCGTCCGGAGTTCGTGCGGCTCAGTGGCGACATCGCGATCCGAAGCGGGCTACAGGAGGACCCGCGGTTCCGCCGCGACTACGCCGCGATCCGCGAATGGTCGTCTCCACGAGCGCCGCGAGTTCCGCTCGGGCATTTCGTGCGCAAGGACGTGTTGCGCGACGATCTGCTCGACAGGTTCCGCGCGATCACCGGGCAGTGATCATCCGCGACGCGCGTCGAGATCGAGCAGCACGGCGCGACCCGCGTGCTTCTGCAGGCGCGGCACCGCGCCCAGCAGTTCGCCGTCGGCACGGAGCTCGCGCGAGGTGACCGCGAAGCCCGTCGCCCGCATGGCCGCGAGGATCGACGGCACGGTGTGGGGCACGCTGGTGAAGCGATGCTCGATGCCGCCGTCGTGGAAGTGCGCGTTCGTTCCCCCGGCGAGCAGGTCGGGATGGATCTCGAGGATCCGCAACTGGCCGCCGGGGCGCAGCACGCGTGCGGCTTCGCGGCAGATCGGCGCGAGGTCGCGAAGGTGCTCCAACACGAGCACGATCAGCGCACGGTCGAACGACGCATCGGGCAGGCCCGTCGCGTGGACTTCGCCACGCTGCCAGTGAACGCGCGGATCCCGGACGGTTTCGCGGGCGCGCGCGAGCATGCCCGTCGAGCCGTCGACGCCCGTGAACGATCGCGCACCGGACGACAGGGCCACCGTCGCGTGGCGGCCGGTGCCACAGCCGAGTTCGACGACATCCGCGCCGCGCACGTCGAGAGGACGGGTTCGCAACGCCCATGCGGTCGCGGCGACCATCGGGTTGTCGGTCGCGTCGTAGCTCGCGGCCCAACGGTCGTAGCCAGCGAGCGTGTGGCCGTGGGGGAGAACGCGCGGCCCCTGGGCAGTTCGTTCCGGCATGGAGGATCCTCGGCGGAGCGGCCGTGACGCGGGCCGCGGTTGGTGCGAAGGCGGTTCAGGTTCCGAACTGCCGCAGGTGGTGGTCGAGATGGCGCCACTGAAGCTGCTGCCACTCGTCGATGGTCATCGGACCGAAGAACGGATGCGGCTGCTTCGTCACGGTCGCGGGTCCGCCTTCGCCGAAGCGCCTCACGAGCGCGAGCAGGGCGCTCTTCTCCTTCGCGAAGTCGCGTTCGTCGGTGATCTTGAACTCCGGCGCCGTCGGCAGGCCCTGCTTCCAGGGCTTCGGATCGAGCAGCTTCTTCTTCGCGAGGCGCCCGAACAGGATGCCGATCAACGAACGCTTCAGCGGTAGTTCGCCGAGCGCGACACGCAGCGGCTGCTGGCAGTGCGCGAGCATCTGCGCGATCGACATCTTGCCCCACACACGGCGGGTGTCGGGTCGCAACGATTCGATGCGGGCCACCATGGCGGCGCGGTCACCGGAGTCGAAGAGGTTGCCGGGCATGCCGCAACCGTCCCCGGCGATCGGCGCGCGTCAAGCACGTTGCGTCCAGTGCAACGTCGCAGGCGAGCGGTGCCCGGCTCTGGCATCCCCGGTTGCTCGATACTCGGTCGAACCGAGCCTGCGCCCAGCGACCGCGGGGTTCGATCCGATCGCCCAGGTCCTGTTCCAGCCTTCGTCGCAGCCCACCGGAGCGGACTGCGGCGACGCGTGGTGGATCACGTTGGGGTTCTGAGCCTCGCACTTGCGCGGGCGGCTTGCTCAGAGCTTGAACGCCGCGTCCGTCGGGCGGCAGACGCGCTTCAGGTGCAGCGGGCGGCGCAGACCGTCCTGGCCGAAGTCGCCGGCGGGCCGCGTCTTCGCGAGCCACTCTTCGAACACCGCCATCGACTTCGCGGTGTCGACGAACACGTCGCCGTAGCGATCACCGGGTTCGGCCGCGGTGACGGTGACCTTCTGGTGCCAGCAGTGCATGCCGCTGACCGGGTCGGGCTGCACCGGGAACGTCATGTTCTGGTGCACGCCGCCGCTGCTCCACCAGACCTTGTCGCTGTCCTTGTCGTTGCTCTCGAACGACGAGACCGGCTTCGTGCGGCGCATCAGCCACGCGGTCTCCGTCACCTTGCGCAGGTCGACGTCGTGCAGCTGCCAGTGGTTGCCGGAGACCTGGTCGCCCTTCACCGTCCAGCGGCCCATGTGGTGGGAGCACGCGATCACGCCCGGACGCACGCCTTCGGTGACCCACACCGCGTTCACGTAGTAGCCGGTCCTCGACGCGACGCGCACGAGGTCGCCCATCGCGAGGCCGAGCCGCTGCGCATCGCTCGGGTGCATCCACACGGGGTTCGTGTTGGACAGTTCGGTGAGCCACTTGCTGTTCGCGGAGCGCGTGTGGATGAGCGTCGGCAGGCGGAACGTCGCGACGAGCACCATCTCGTTCCTGCTGCGGTCGAGATTGGCTTCGTCGACGTGGCTCCGCACGTAGACGGGTGCCGCGAGTTCGGGCCAGCCCCAGTCGACCATCGTCTGCGAGAAGATCTCGAGCTTCCTGCTCGGCGTGGGGAAGCCGGCGCGCGCCTTCCCGCCCGCCCAGACGCCGGCGACCTTGCCGTTCTGCAGCACGACGCCGCGCGCTTCGTCGACCGTGAAGTCGCCCTTCAGTTCGCTCTCGTGCGTCTTGTAGACCTGCTCCTGCACGAGGAAACACCCGTGTCGCTGCATGTACTCGAGCGGCGAGAGCCCTTCCTTCTTCGCGGCGGCGGGGAGACCGGGCACCGAGTTCTCGAAGATCCAGCGGTAGTACTCGGTGATCGTGATGCGCTCACCCTTCCGGTACGGCGACTCGAAGTGCTGACGGATGCCGAGCGAGCCGTCGGGGTCGACGTGCCACGACAGCGCGATCCAGAACTCGTCCTCCTCCCAGACTTCGCCCGGGTTGCACTCGTAGGTCCATGTCACCTGTTTGCCCTGGCGCTCGGCGAGCACGCGGTGCACCGGCTGGCGGAAGCCGATCCAGGTCGC